>CALFVF010000007.1 GCA_937928735.1 uncultured Verrucomicrobiales bacterium
TCGTAGAGAACGCGTTCAATGAGTTGAAGCGCTGGAGAGGTGTAGCAACTCGCTATGCCAAACGAGAGAGTTCCTTCTTAGCTGTGGTTCAAATAGCTTGTATGTGGCGTTGGTTGAAAATCTTGTGACGACACTTCCTAGCTTTCTTTGCCTTTCTTTGCCTTAGCTTTGGGTGACTCAGGTGCTTCTCTAAGTGCTTGTAGACCAGTTAGTTCGGAGTGGATCTAATCTATAGAGCCAGAGTTTAAGCCACTTCTTCGTTTTTGGCGTCGAGAAGCATGAGCGAATCTTCGACATTGACGGTCTGGCAGAGTGTAGAGGCCATATACATAGCGTCATCAAATGTCTCGGCGACAGCGAGAACGTGCTCGATATTATCAGGTGTTTTGATCTGGAGGCGGAAAGGTGGAGTAAAGCTCTGAGTGACTAGTCGACATGTGTCCTCGGGTTGCGAGTACTTCGCGCGCGGGTAGTGAGTTTCTAGAAAATGACCCATAATACGGCGGATAGTCTGGGGAATGAGCTCGTGGTAGCGAAATTCTTTTTCCTCAATCGTGCCATCAGGAAGCTGAATTTGGAGTGAAAAACTCAGTAGTTCAGGATCTGCAGTGAAGACAATCGCGCTCTCTGAGGAGCCAATCTTTAAGCCGACACTAAAGACAATGCACTCTCCATCGAGAGGTGATTGAGTGTCGAGGAGAACGATCTCCGCGGTTTTCCCTGATTTTATCAAAGTTTTGCCAACTGTCTTGAGCTCAGGCAGGATGATCTTCTGAAGTATGCGCTCCATTTCTAAGCACCCCACGAAGAGGGACTGCCGAGACCTGATGGAGTATTCAAAAGATTCTGAGATGGTTTCTGGAGTGGGTTTAGCAGCAGATTGGGGGTGCGATGCGGATTGAGGATGGATTTGGGCAGATACCATGTATCTATGAGGTTTGGGTTCGGGGGGCTTAGTGGGGAATGAGATAAAGGGGAGTAAAGTGACTCTACTAGAAATTCTGAGTTCGTAGGTAACGAGGGGTATTAAACTAATGTTAAGAGTCGCATTGCTTGTACCCCATATTTAACCTCAATTCTTAGAAGTAGTGCAAGCGAAAATAGAAACTTAACTAAAAAATAACGTTTGTTTAACAAGTAGTGCTTTAATAATCCCAAAAAAACGATCTAGCGATGTTCACTAAATCGTTTTTGAGATTAGACTGAGAGAGATTAGCCTGAGAAACAAGTATGAGTCGGGATCTTACGAGTTTCTGGTTCCAGATCATTCAGAATCAAATATCTGGTGTCACTTCGTCTCACCAACGAAAGTGAGAACTGTTCCGTTGATACAGTATCTAAGGTCTGTCGGGGTGTTGTAGCCCTCTCCTCCAAAAACGTGGCCAAGGTGTGCATCACAGGTATTGCAGAGAACTTCGGAGCGCTTCAGCCCAGCGCTGAAATCATCTGTGGTTTTAATGTTTTTCTCATTGGCAGGCTTGTAGAAAGAAGGCCAGCCACTGCCTGAGTCAAACTTAGTCTCCGAATCAAAAAGGTGAGAACCACAGCAGACACAGTAGTATGAGCCGTCACCTTGTTGTTTAAATTCTTTATAAACATTATCATTAGGAGCTTCGGTGCCATGCTTGCGAGCAATGCGAAACTGGGCTGGTGTGAGCTGCTCTTTCCATTCTTGCTCGGTCTTTGTGACAGTGCCTTGGGGCTGTACTGGAGCTTTGCTTTGGGTGTCCATAGTGGTGTTTTTAATACTTTGGCTATTCGCTGTGGTGAAGAGAAATAAGACAGTTCCCACGGTGAGAAGAGAGGCGATGGATAGGAATTTCATAATAATGAGAGGCACTTGGTCTGCATTTATTCTCGTAATTATTTCCTAAAGGTGCCTCCGATAACCTCATTTCTGAAAATACCGTCAGATTTCCCCATCTCTGAGTTGCCCACAATTCTTATGAATTGGCATTGTTCGCGCGTTTCCTTGACAGTCATGCTCCCGTGTCAGAGGTTTCGAGATAGATTTTATGAAAACTCAAAATAAATGCATTCTTGCTGCTTGCCTAAGTGCCGTGGTACTGAGTGGATCACTAATGACTATGGCTGAAGCTCAAGATACAAAAGCACCAGAGAATGTCGCCGCTGCCCCTGCAGCTGCGCAAAAAACGCAATCGGGGCTCGCCTCGATCATTCTAAAAGAAGGCACCGGCGGCGAGAAGCCAAGTGCTAGTGATAAAGTCACTGTACACTACACAGGTTGGACGACAGATGGAAAGATGTTTGATAGTTCTGTGGAGCGCGGTACTCCTGCGACATTCGGACTCAACCAAGTGATTAAGGGCTGGACAGAAGGTCTTCAATTAATGGTGGAGGGCGAAAAGCGCCGTTTCTGGATTCCCGCTGATCTCGCCTATGGTGAGAATCCAGGTAGTGGACGTCCAGGGGGTACACTTTGCTTTGATGTGGAGTTGCTCTCCTTTGTTGGTTCTCCAAAGGCGCCTGCTGATGTGGCAGCAGCTCCAGCGGATGCCCAAAAGACAGACTCTGGTCTTGCCTCTAAGGTACTCACTAAAGGTAAGGGTGGTGAGAAGCCTCAAGAACACTCTGTGGTCACTGTTCACTACAGTGGATGGACGACAGATGGGAATTTATTTGATAGCTCAGTGGTGCGTGACGCTCCTGCAACATTCCCGCTCAATCGCGTGATTGCTGGTTGGACAGAAGGTGTGCAGCTCATGGAAATTGGCGAGCAACGCCGTTTCTGGATCCCAGCTGATCTCGCCTATGGGGAGGATGGCCCTCCAGGAGCACCCAAGGGTACACTCTGCTTTGATGTTGAGTTACTCTCTTTTGAAACACCACCACCACCGCCAAAGGCGCCTGCTGATGTGGCAGCAGCTCCTGCAGATGCAGAAACAACACAATCTGGTCTATCCTCTAAGGTGATCAAAAAGGGTAGTGGCAGCAAGAAGCCAGGTGCAGAGTCAACTGTTGAAGTGCACTACACAGGCTGGACGACAGACGGGAAGATGTTTGATAGCTCAGTGGAGCGAGGTCAGACAGCGACATTCCCGCTCAATCAGGTGATTGCTGGCTGGACAGAAGGTCTCCAACTCATGGTGGAGGGAGAGCAGCGCCGCTTCTGGATCCCAGCAGATCTTGCCTATGGTGAGAATCCTGGTGGTGGACGCCCCGGTGGGATGCTCTGCTTTGATGTAGAGCTTGTGAGTATCAAGTAAGGCTTAATGCTCGATGAAGAATAGATAGTATGGGTTGCTGCATGACCAATAGGTAACCTGCCATTTGTTTTTATTCGTTTTAACACAATAGGGTAGCGAGGAGACAAGCTACCCTATTTTTATGTTTATTTATGGAAGAATTAGGAACGATCCAAACACTCTGTGTGAGTCGGATGCTGCCCCAAGGCGTGTATCTAGAGACCTCAAGTGATGATGTGCTCTTGCCCAATGCCGAAGTCCCTGAGGGAGTGGAAGAGGGTAGCTGGCTGGAGGTCTTTATTTATTGTGATTCTGAGGATCGTATGATTGCGACCTTACGCAAACCAATAGCACTAGTTGGCGAGTGCAAGGCACTAGAGGTGATTGATGTGAATCCAGTGGGGACTTTCCTGCGATGGGGATTACAAAAAGATCTCCTACTGCCCCACGGTGAGCGCAAAAGCAGACTTCTTCCTGGAGACAGAGTTGTGGTGCGAGTCGTGGTGGATGAAGAGACCAAGCGAATTATAGCGACAGAGAAGCTCGGGCGATTTCTCGATAAGGCACCACCGCGTTACTTGGAGAACCAGCAAGTCGAGGTGATGGTCGTGCAGAACTTGAAGCTAGGCTACCGGGTACTGGTCGAAGGGGCGCACTGGGGGATGATCTATCACAATGAAGTCTTTCGAGACATTCGACTTGGTGAGAAGTTGAACGCCTATGTTTTGCTTGTTCGTGAAGACGGGAAGATCGATATCGCTCTGCAGAAACCTGGTGCGGAGAAAGTAGGGACTCTCGAAGATAGGATTCTAGAAACACTAAACAAACGCGGTGGAAGACTAGAACTCGGGGATAAATCTCCCGCAGAGGCTGTGCGTAGTGAATTCCAAGTGAGTAAGAAAACCTTTAAGAAAGCCTTAGGTGCTCTGTATAAAAAAGGCTTAGTGGAGCTCTCTGATGAGCGAACAGTTCTCGTTGAGAAATGAGGTGCCAGAACACGAAACCCTGAAAACCTTGACTCAAGAATCTCGGTTACAGAAACCTCGATCAAGAATCTCGCTTTGACCCAAGGCGTGCTTTGATAGAGCTTCCGAGGTATTTCGCAGATTGAAAAAAGAGGAAGCTGGCAATACCTTCATCAATGAAGGGAATCGGATCAGGTGTCATACCCATCACGAGTAAATAGAGTCCTGATGCTAGAAGAAAGAAGGCAGCGATAATGAACTTAATCATACAGTGTGTGGTGGGTTAATTGTGAAGATGCTACCCTTTGGGGAGTTGTCATTTTAAGCGACTTCTTCAATGGCAGGTTTTACCTCTCTTTGCACTTTACGGAAGTGAGCCTGGCAGACACGGCGGCCATCTGTATTGGTGACAGTGGCCTCATAGTTTTCAATGAGTGTGGTTTCGCCGGGTTTGGGGATTTTACCGATCTGCTGAGTGATATAGCCTCCGACAGTAGAGATATCTGAGCGTTCTAGTACGAGCTCAGGAACATAGTCAGAGAGTTCATTGAGGGGGAGACTGCCTTCAACAAAGAATTCATTTTGATTCACGCGGTTAAAGGCTGACACTTCGTTATCAAACTCGTCCTGAATATCCCCCACGAGCTCTTCCATAACATTGTCTAGGAAGACGAGGCCAGAGGCATCTCCGAATTCATCCACCACCATGGCAAGGTGGACTTTCTCTGTTAAGAAAAACTGTAAGAGGCCATCCAGAGGCATGGTCTCTGAGACAATTTTAATCGGGCGCTTGATTGCGGAGAGATTAGGGCTGTCCTCTTTGACGAGTAGTAAGAGGTCTTTGATGTGAATGAGGCCAAGCGTATTATCAAAGTGGCCTTGCACTAGAGGGAATCGAGTGTGCTTTGACTTAGTCGCGAGGATAAGGTTTTGCTCAAAGGGGAGGTCAACATCTAGGCTGATCACATCACTACGGGGGGTCATCACATCTTTGACGTGGATATCATTGAGTTCGAGGGCATTGATAAGAATTTTGCGTTCCGTTTGCGTGACTTCGTCACCCTTTTCACTCTCCTCAACAAGAAGGGCGAGTTCTTCGGAAGAGTGGACGTCATGCTCAGTTTCTGTAATGATATCGAGCTTGAAGAAAGTCTTTAGAATCACTCCGGCCATACGGTTGAGGATGTCAATAAGACCTCGGAAAACAGCATAAAAGGTGGTGAGTGGAGAGGCAATGGCCATGGTTGTCTCTACGGGCTTGCGAATGGCGTAGCTCTTGGGCACGAGTTCCCCAATGACGACGTGGAGAATCGTGAAGAAAGCAAGTGCTAGGGTGTAGGAGAGAAAGCTAATGAGATCAAAGCCCCAGATATTTGTGAAAGAAGTGAGATCCCAGTTCCACCACTGGTCGAATTTCACAAGCATCAGAGTCTTTAGAAGACGGTCAATGTAGGGCTCTGCGAGGAGACCAAGGGCGAGAGAGGCAATCGTGATGCCGAGCTGATTGGCAGAGAGATAGCCATCGAGGTCTTCCTTCATCTTGCGCGCAATGGCTGAGCGGCGAGGGTACTTGTCTTTAATGGTTTCGATCTGGCTAGATCGAATTTTCATGATCGCGAACTCAGAGGCGACAAAAAAAGCATTGAGAAGCAGGAAGAAAATACAGCCAACAGCAAAGAGAATTGTGTGCAGGAGGCTAGGCCATTCTGTGTGAACTTTAGACGCTGACGCCATAAGCGTCAGCCACATACTGGAAGGTTCTAGATCAAGTGCAGTCATAGTAAGAGTGATTCTAAACGCGTTTCTATAGTAGTCAGTTTGGAGTCAATTGGGACTCTGTACAGAAGAACGAGTAAAGAGAAATCAGGGGTGTGAACGAGTATGCGAGGTTGATGGAAGAGTAAAATTAGAGCTTTTCAAAAACATCAGTGTCTCTGCGCTCAAGGACGGTGAATCCTGCTTTTTTTGCATCAGAGGTGGAGAAGGGTTTGGTGATTTTTGGAGTATTCACACTGCTGATTTTCTTTTTTACTGGATGTTTGCACAGCGGGCATACCTCTAGAGCCTCACGGTCGACAGGGCGGCGCAGCTCAAAGCCCTTGGAGCAGACTCGGCAGCTGGCGTCAGGGTTTTGCGCTGATTTTGAAATATATTCGTATATGGGCATATGGAGATGTGGCGTAAGCACAAAAATACACAAGGCAGTTATCTACCTTGTGTAGTAAAGTATCATAGTGCGCGCCAGCTTACCAGCTAGACTTTGTCACGCCAGGAATCAGGCCGTGTGAAGCAAGTTCACGGAAGGCAATGCGTGAAAGCTTAAAGCGTCTGAGGTAACCACGGCGACGGCCAGTGTAAGCGCAGCGATTCACTACACGAGTTGGACTTGCGTCACGCGGTAGCATAGAAAGACCTACATAGTCTTTCTCCTGCTTGAGCTTTTCGCGAAGTTTTGCGTACTTTTCAACGGTTTTCTTCTTGCGCTCGTTACGCGCGATCCAGCATTTCTTAGCCATAGAGGAGGCGGTATTTATAGACTTTTGGATTTGCTTCAAGTCATTTTTATAAAAAACCGTCATTTAGAGCGGCTTTTCATGAAAAGGAAGGTTGGAGCATTATTAAGGACATCTTAACAGCTTGCTGGGAATCATAGGAGGACTCGTGTGAAAGACTTATTTGAGCGGGTTTCCTGTGTTCTCTATCTTTCATCCTGCCTCTAATTGTGTTGTCCCCCTAATCGTGCTGCCAGTCTTTTGTGTGTATTTGGCAGACGGCGTAGCTGAGGAGCTGGATGCAGTCTTTGAGATCGTCTTGGTGGCAGGTTTCAATCACTTGGTGGATGTAGCGAGTGGGAAGCGAGATAGCACCCGCGATCGAGCCACCAGCCGTGTAGAGCTGCAGAGCCGCTGTGTCGGTGCCCCCGGCGCGTAGAATCTCTGGCTGCCACTGTATGTCCTCAGAGCGTGCAGTTGTTTTGAGAAAATCCACCATCCGCGCGTCACAAATGCAGGAACTATCCATGATCTTGATGGCGGCACCTTTCCCGAGTTGGGTGACGCGCTCCTGGGGCTTTGTCCCTGGGGTGTCAGAGGCGATAGTGGTGTCTAGCCCGATACCGAAGTCTGGCTGAATCGCCTGAGTTGCGGCCCTGGCGCCACGCAGGCCAACTTCTTCTTGCACAGAGAAGACAGCATAGAAGTCATGGCTTGGCTTTCGGCGGCTTTTCTTGAGGCTGCGAAGGCTTTCTAGAAGAATAAAGACAGAGGCGCGATTATCCAGTGACTTGGCATTGATGAGATGCCCCATGGTGATGAGCTCGCGCTCGCGCGTGATGGGGCTGCCGACTTCAATGAGATCTTCGAGTTCGCTTTTGCTCAGGCCGGTATCGATAAAGTAATCGCTGATATTGGCCTGTTTGGTGCGCTCCTCCGGCGTCATGATATGAATGGGTTTTGAGCCCATGACTCCAAGGACGTCTTTCTTGCCATGGATAATCACTCGCTGAGCGGTGAGGGTCTTAGGGTCAAAGCCTCCTAGGGTGTGGAAGTAGACAAAGCCTTGATCGTCAATATGGGTCACGATAAAGCCGATCTCATCCATGTGGGCGGAGGCAAGGATGCTCTTGCTGCGATCTTTCCCGTATTTCAGCGCAATGACATTACCCATGCTATCGACTCGGCATTCATCCACGAGTCCTTTGAGCTCCTTGAGTACTAGTTGGCGAATGGGGCCTTCAAAACCTGGTGCCCCTGGGACTTTACAGATTTCAGAAAGTAAATCGATATTGAGATCCATACAAAGACCCTAGAAATAAAGAGCGAAAAGTCCAAGAAAAAGCAGAGAGCTCGAAGGGACGTCGCAGAGAGGTCGGGGGAGTCTATGAGTGGGCAGTGGAGCCACTAGATCAGCTTCAATCTCGCGAAGTCTTGCGTGTCAATCAGGCCGGCGAGATGACCTTCTTGATCGAGTACTACAATGTCATCGACCCTGTGTTGGCGAATCGTTTTGAGCGCTTCTGTGGCGAGAGCGTCTAGACAGACCGTAACCGGCTTTGTCGTCATATATTCAGCGATACACTGATGACCTACAGAGGTGTTTTTAGCATACGCGCGGACGAAGTCTCCGTGGGTAAAGATACCAACGATCGCCCCTGAGCTATTCAGAATCACACAGGCACCGGTGCGAGCTGAATTCATCGCGAGTAGGGCATCATGAACAGTGCACATGTCACTGACAGTGGCGAGCTGCTGCTGCGAGCGCATGATATCAGAGACCCTAGTGAGTAAGGCCTTGCCCAGAGAGCCCCCAGGGTGAAAGCGCGCGAAGTCTTTATCCGTGAATCCACGGGCATCGAGGAGAACCATCGCGAGGGCATCTCCCATGATGAGAGCGGCTGTGGAGGAAGAAGTGGGCGCGAGATTTAGCGGGCAGGCCTCGCGCTCGATAGGTGTGTGGAGAATGATGTCAGCTTGCTCGGCGAGGGTGGACTCGACCTTGCCACTAATGGCTATGATTTGAACCTGAAATCGCTTAATAAATGGTAATAAATCGAGAAGCTCAGCCGTTTCTCCCGAGCTAGATAATGCGATGACGATATCGCCATCAGAGAGAATGCCCAAGTCGCCATGGAGGGCATTTTGGGAGTTGAGAACAACAGTCGTGGCACCTGTCGAGTTGAGAGTGGCGGCGATTTTATGGCCAATGTTGCCAGATTTGCCGACACCAATGACGACAATTTTCCCGCGTTGCTCGAGAGTGGACTTAAGAGACTCAATCGCCTGAATAAAGCTCTCACCCAGTGTCGCTCTGAGAGCCTGAGCGGCCTCGATCTCGATATCGATAACGCGTTTGCCTTTTAGAATGTAGTCATGCTCGCTCACGGATTGGAGCTTAAGGAAACTGAGAGAAGGAAAAAGTAAATTCCATTAGAGAGCCTCCAGTAACCTGCTTTCGATGGAGAAATCGGGAGGTGTTCAATCGTCTCCAAAGGCTTACGAAATGAGCTTTCTGGTAGCAAGTGTGCGGTAGAGATAGGAGAGAATTACTGACTAAGCTTAAACGAGGCTTGCACTCATTTCTAGTAGTCGCTTGTATAGCGCCATTAGCCTTCACAGAAAGGCCAGAGCTATGAGCAGCAATAAGGACGATAAAGCACTAGATCTCAGTTCCCTCAATTTTGGGCCTTCTTGGGCGCGCACAGAAGATGACACCAAGAAAAAGTACGAGAAATACGAAGGCCGTGGTGAGCGCCACCGTGGAGGTTCTCATCAAGGAGGTCAGCGTGGTGGCAAGCCCGGATCGAAGGGGAGAACTGGAGGTAAGGGAGCGGAGAGAGGCCGAGAGCGCTCAAATCACCGCCCTCAGGGAGGAGAGCGCCGAGGTGGAGAGTTTTCCAATCATCGCAGAAGAGATCAGAGAGAGCAGCGCCCACGCCGTGAGGAAGTGGCCATGCCCGAGGGCCTCGCACTTGACATTATGCCAGTGGAGGAAGGAGTGGATAATCTCGCGAAACAAATTTCTGACACAGGTCGCACGTACTCAGTCTTTGACCTAGCGCGCGTAGTGCTCGGAGGCCGTGAGCGCTTCAACATCGTCTACCGGCAAGAAGAGGGCGGGCCTAAGCTCTACCAATGCCGCAAGGAATCTGCAGTTTTTCTAACCAAGGAAGAGTGCCTAGCTCACTTCTCGAGTGCAGAGTGGCGGAGTGAATTTTACACAGAAGAAGAGAAAGAAGCGGAGCCTCCAGCTGGAAATTACACCGCAGTAGGGAAATGTGGATACAGTGGAGAGCTCCTAGGGCCGCCAAATTACCACGGCTACCAGACCAAGATCGCAGCTCTACACGCAGAGCGCTTCGCCAATATGCCACTGGAGCGCTACAAGTCCCGCATCAAGGTCGAGCAAGGGGAGGAAGGGGTCAATGCATGGAAAGAATCCATGAAGAAAGTGACTTGCTTCAAAGAAGTAGAGGGTGAAAAAGAATTCAGTTCACTCAGAGAGCTACAGAATCATTTTTTAGAGACGAAGTTCGCGGATGTGTATCATGAGACACACCGAGCTGATGTCCTCGCGAACGTGCCAGCGAAGTCACTCTCACCAGGGCTTCTCACAGGGTTAAAGGAAATTATTGCAGACCAGCGCCGCTACCCAGGAAAGCTCTCTTCTTTCCTCTGCCGCCAGATTAGTGGGCGCCAGCTCGCTGTCTTTAAGTGGCAGGGTAAGCTCCACGCCGGGCCATCACGCCCGCACTCGATACCCGAAGATCTCACAATGGCTGAGAGACCTCAGAGTATCCTAGACTGGGTGAAGGAGCACTCGGGCGAAGGCATCGACAAACTCTGGGCTGCGGTACTACCAGTAGCGCTCTCAGAAGAAGCGAAAAAGGAATGGTACCATGATCTTCACTGGCTCATTAACCAAGGGTATGTGCTCTTGATGAGTGAAGGCCAGCTCTACAGCGCGGATAAGAAAAAGCAGACGAAAGGCGAGGCAGAACCTTCCAAGAAGAAGCCAAAAGTCGAAGCTAAGACCGAAGCTAAGACCGAAGCTAAGTCAGAGGCTAAGAAGGCCGCCCCAGAAGTTGAAAGTGAGTCGAAGGGGGAGTAGTTAGAGTCACGACTATCTTAAATTTGAAAATTAAGCTTACTTCTAACGCTTTCTGAGAGCGTTCCGTATGCTGGGCTGTTTTTTATGAAAAATGGCCTAACTAAGCGTGTGCTCTGTTTCCTTTCGGGCGACTTCAATTGGCCAGGGTTCGCGGAAGTTCTGGCTTTCAACTAGTGCGCTTTCAAAAAAGAGGTAGATGACGTCTGCCTTGTGCTTGGAGAAGTCTTTTGGCTTATCAGGGAAATGAGCTTGGGTGAGCTCGTAGATGTAGTTGCGCAGGTTTTCTTTGTGGGTGCGGATAATTTTGCGCATTTCTCCAGTGGGTTTTGGTAATTCCGCAAGAGTGTTTAAGAAGACACAGCCTCTGTAATCGTGTGTGTTCATCCACTCTGTTAGAGTGTCAAAGAGAGAGAGGATCTTCTGGCGAGGTGACTTGTCACTGGTATTTAGGTCATCTAGGATCGTTTGCCAGAGGTCATAGTACTTCTGTAACCATGCGATGCCTAGTTCTTCTTTGGACTCGAAGTGAGAGTAGAAGGTGCCTTTCGCGATACCTGCCTTTTCAATGATTTGTTTGATCCCTGTGGCAGCGAAACCCTGATAATAGAATAGATCGCCTGCGATTTCCACAAGGTTGTCTTTCTTTTGGGAGGATTTAGGGGTGCTGCTCATAGAGTCTAAGTTAGGTCTGGAGGGGAAGGTGCTCAAGTGAAGATTTAGCGAATCCGTAGTGAGTACCTAGAGTAATGTGCGCTCGGACTCCTCAATGCTCTGGTCATTGATACTCGCATAGCGCTTTGTCATATAGCCGAGCTCATCGAACTCCCAGTTCTCATTGCCATGGCTACGCCACCACTGGCCTTTCTCGTCATGCCATTCGTAGAGGAAGCGCACAGCGATACGGTTTCCTTGAAAAGCCCAGAGCGTCTTTTGTAGCCGGTACTGCTCTTCGCGTTGCCATTTCTGAGTAAGAAAGCGAACCACTTCCTCTCTACCGTGAAGAAAGACATCGCGATTTCTCCACTCTGTATCTAGAGAATAGGCTTTTGAGACTCGCTCAGGGTCTTTTGAGTTCCAGGCGTCTTCAGCCATTTGGACTTTTTGCAGGGCAGTTTCTTCTGTGAATGGTGGGAGTGGGTGTTTTGCGTCCATGGTGTAGTAGGGTTGTTTGTTTGTGTTTGAGGAAGTTGTGAAAGAGGGAGTGAAGGAGTGAGGAGGTCGCTATTTCACTTAGAGTGGGACTGAGTATGGGTCAGTCATTGGGAGTGAGTGGAAATAGCGACCTCTCGCTAGGTTTTTTTAGGTTTATTGGCTGATACCTTGCATAAAGCTGCGCATCTTGCTGACGACAAAATCGCCTTCTTCTTCGAGGACAAAGTGGCCTGTATCTAGGATGTTGTAGTCGATATTCTTTAGATCGCGCTTATAGCCTTCTGCTCCTGGTTCTGGGAAGAAAGCGTCTCCTTTCCCCCAGACGAGGAGTGTTGGCGGTTGGTGGTCACGTAAGTACTGCTGCCACTGTGGGTAGCGTTTGATATTATTTTGATAATCATAGAAGAGATCGAGCTGAATACGTGCCTGCCCCGGGCGTGAAATTTTGAAGAAATCTAGATTCCAGTTATCGGGATTAATATTCTCTGGGTTTCTTGTGCCATGGGTGTACTGCCAGCGCATTCCTTCGTGAGTGAAGACGTTTTTCTTAATGATTTCTTCATTGGCCTTGGACTTGTCTTTCCAATAGGCGGCGATAGGTGCCCAGGCTTCTTCGGCGATGCCTTCTTCATAAGCATTGCCATTCATGACGACGAGACCTGTCACGCGCTCTGGGTGTGCTAGTGCGATTCGGAATCCTACAGGTGCGCCGTAGTCCTGGATCATTAGAGTATAAGATTTGAGGCCTTTTTTCTCTAAAAACTTATCCATGACACTGGCTAGATTATCAAAGGTATAGGTAAATTCATCTGCTGATGGCGCGCTACTTTCTCCAAAGCCTGGATAATCTGGAGCTACTAGGTAGAATTGGTCTTTAAGTCCATGGAGTACTTTCTTGTACATCTGTGATGAAGTTGGGAATCCGTGAAATAGCACAAGAGCTGGTTTTGAGGGGTCACCGGCTTCTCTGTAGAAAATGTCTAGTCCATCGATAGTTTCGACGCGGTGCTTTACGGGTGGTACTTCTGATGGCTTTTGAGCGAGAGCTGGAGAATGAGTCAGTAGGCCAGCTGCTACAGAGGTAGTGATTGTTTTTAATTTCATAATAGGTGAATTGTTTGTGTGCGAAATATAATTTATTTTTGGATGAACTTCTGATCGGATAGATAAACCGACCGGTTGGTCGGAGGTAAGATTGCTTAAGTTCTGTAGGTGCGCAAGTATTTTTTTCACATACTAGAATCTTACTTATTCCATGGGGCTCTGCGCATGGCTAGTGAGAGCATAGACTAGATTAGAAGAAGCTTCTTGAGGATTCGTGAGTAGGAGGAGGGTTCTGCCTAGTTTATCCTTACAATATGCCAAGGATGGCGTGAGAAATCGAGGAAGAGATATTGAGGTGAAAATTCATTAATTTTGGGGACAATTGTCTCCCTCAAGTGCATTATCACCATATAGACGACACACTTAGCAGAGTACAATCATGATGAGACAATACTTAAATCAAGAAAGAAGCACGCCGAGTTATCAGCGAGTTTTTGGTCAAACTTCTAAATCAAGGCATCAATCTCAGTCTAAAGGTCGGCTGCGCCGAGGCCTGACATTACTAGAAATGATGATCGTTGTGGCCATTATTGGTATTATCATGGGTGGAGTGGCCTATAAGATCATTGGATTTAGGGATGCGGCGAAGGTGAATCAAGCCGATGCTGACTTCAGAATGCTTGGGAATTTGCTCGAGCAGTATCGGAACTCGAATGGCCATTATCCCTCCAATGCCAATGACCAAGGGCTGAAAGCTCTTTACGAAAAGCCAACAAGTTCACCTGTTCCAAAACGCTGGAATCAGCTCTTTAAGGAAATTCCCACTGACCCATGGGGACGCCCCTACCTCTATGAGTACTCAGGTGGCGGCAGACCTGTGATTATTAGCCAAGGCATTGAGGAAGCGGATGAGTCTGATGACCTCCGCAGTGATGATGATGTCTAATGAATAGATTTCAGCAGAGTTCTTATAGCACGAAGCGGCAGAGTCAGAGATTCTGCCGCTTCGGTGGCTTTACTTTGCTCGAGATGCTGATTGTTTTATTTCTCGTCAGCGTTGTTTTGGGCTCCGCTGTAGCCCTACTTGTCGCACCGAGTGATCAGAAGCGCTTAGAGCGCCAGATCGGAAAGGTCGAGCAGCTAGGGCGCCAAGCGAGAGGCCTTGCGGTACTTCAGCAGCGCTCCTATATTGTGACATTCCAGCGAGACACTCTTAACCTAGCCCCCCTAGGATTCAGTGATTCTGACACAGAGAGAGACACGAATATAGGAGTCAATGGGGCCTCTTCTAGTGCGGATGTCACGGAGTCCCTCACCCTGGATGAAGAAATTACATTTTCTGTAAAAAACTGGCAGCAAGACTGGCAGGTGATCGAAGAAAGAGAAGATATCGCAGAGTGGGTCTTTGAGCCCACAGGAGTGGTTGAGCCAATTTCTGTGAGAGTAGAGTTTGAGCGCAGCTGGATTGAGCAGACCTATCATAGCCTTACGGGTGAGGTGGTCCAAGAAGAGAGGGAGGTCTATTGAAGGGTAACGGACATATCCGAAAGAATGGCAAGCGCCGGGTGAGAGCTCGTAGAGGCTTTCTACTTCTGGAGGTGCTGATAGCTGCGAGTATTTTCACCATAGCCGCTGTAGCATACGCGAATGTGCTTGGCTCGCTAGTGGAGCTGTCTCGGGGGCAGCGTGAGAATCTACAGGTTCAGCGTATCCTTAGCTCTAAGCTTGAGTGGGCGATGAGCCTGCCTCTAGATGAAATCGGTGATGAGGGCGTGCGCTTTACGGAGCGAGACTTTGAGGAACTCAGTGTGACAGAGCTTGAGCGCGCAGGAGCAGAGCTGGTAATTACTCCCAGTGAAGCGAGAGTATTAGAGTCTGAGCAGAAAGAGGAAATTAATCTCACAGACTTCTTTTCTGTCTCGGTGCGTCTTTTCTACACGCGAGATGGCGAGGAATTGGAAGAAACCGCAGAAGTGTATCGCTATTTACCACTCTATCAACCGTGATTGTATCTAAGAGACATAGACCCTCCTTGCAGAGGTCGAGTGTATTTGGAAATGCTTCCTTCAACACAGCATTTTCCTCCAGCAGCTTAGCTAGAGGGCGGCGTGGATTCACGCTACTAGAAATCATTCTTGCAGTATTTTTAATCAGTATTCTTGTGACGAGCATTATGTTCACCGCGCATTCTGCCAATAAGGTGAGTCAGGCAGTAGTGGATGAGCAGAATGAGTCGGTTCGTCAGCAGGCATTCTTTGCGATGATGAAGCGCCACTTTGATAATCTCCCTGGCAATGCCATTACAGAGCTCAGCCTGCGTGGAGATCAGGGCTTTGAGATGACCTTTGAAGAAGCGCCATTTTCCTTCCAGATAGGGCGTGTGCCGGTGGCAGCGGAGTCGATGACATTGATTGCTTCTGGAGAGCTTGGAGATATGAATCTTGATTTGATGTTTTATGAAAATCGAATTTTGGTCGACTCAGTCATTGATGAATCCACTCAGTCTGGAGGGAGTTCAGGGAATTCTGACGAACCAATTGCAGTCTTACCCCTACTGGAGGGTCTATGGTATTGTGGTTGTGAAGTTCTGAGTCAGAATAACTTGAATGATAAGTTTAATGGCCGAGAACCTGCCCAAGAGGTCAATCCTTTTGAATGGTTTAATCGTGAGGAATTACCCGCCATGGTGACATTTCGTATCCAATATGAAAAAACCTCAGACGTTATCGAGAAGAAATATTGGCTGAGAAATAAGGTCGATATTGGTAATATTATTCAGCAATTCTCCTCCCAGAGAAATGACAACCGAAGGTCGACAGATTCAAACAATGGCGGTGGTGACCAGCAAGGCGGAGCGCCGACGGGTGTGAACCCTCAAATACCACAAGGGGGGCCTGCGCAGTGAGACGACGAGCTCAAAAGACATCTGACAGGAACTCTGGAGCTCATTGTGACAGCGTATCTAGAGCTCGCCGTGGCAGCGCTCTGGTCGCCGTGTTTTGGGTGCTGACTATTTTGGCGATTGTGTTGACGGCGACATCGAGAATCGTGAAGTATGACTCAGATGTCATCGTCCATCAGGTGCATGGCTTTAGGGCAAAACAACTGGCAGAATCAGGGGCCAATTTGGCTGTTCACCCAGAGGTGGAGAATGGTGATATTGTCGTGGTTGGGGTCTCACAGAGAGGTGGTGTTGATCCCGATGAGGGCTATGAGTTTAGCATTCAGCCAGAGGATATTCGCTTTAATATTAACCGCCTCATTTCCAATATGGAGACGGGCACAGACCTCTTTCTCAGAGAGATTTTAGTGGAAGAATGGGGGGTGAATTCGCAGCTCGCAGACTCGGCCATTGGAGCCCTCAGAGACTGGATTGATCAGAATGATGAGATTAATCTCAATGGCGCTGAGAGTGAGTATTACTCAGCACTGGGGCGGGTGAATCAGCCCTACAACAGAGTGTTCTACTCACTCGATGAGATGACTCTAGTGCGAGACTGGAATGAAGTTGTGGCTGAAGTGCCGAATTGGAGAAACTGGTTTACGGTTCTCTCCCCCAATGGCCTCAATATCAATTATGCCGAACCCTTTTTAATCGCAGCAGCGACAGACGCCGAAGAAACCACAGTGGATGAGGTGATTCGCCAACAAGTCGTGGGTGAGGACGGGGCGTTAAACACCGAGGATGATGTTATTTTTGAAGATGTCGAGCAAGCACTCCAGGAACTTGGAGTGAACACCGCGCGGATTGACTTCCCAGAGATAGTGGCTCGATTTTCTGCTGGTGAGAGCTCAGTGCAGCGCATAGAGAGTACGGGCTGGTCGAGTGGATTTGGTCATCGGCTAACGCTGGTGGTCCAAGATCAGAATGGGCAACCCATTGTTTTAGAACGAACCGAGGAGGTAATACCATGGCAAGCAAAGGAGAATTAACACTAATCGTGCCCGGAGCACGTGGTTGGGATATATGGCGAGGCACAAAGGCAGAGGGCTTTCGCCTAGATCACCGTGGAGAAGAAGTCCTAGCATCAGATCTCAAAGGGCTCTCAGGAAGTGAGCTCACGATGGTTTTTCCAGTGAGAAATGTCACGTTTGCGCCATTCATGTTCCCCTCTGGAGAAATCGAACTACAAAAAGATGCCGCCACCATGCACATGGAGCGCTTAGGCATTAAGGTAGATCCCTTTGGTGGCCAGTTGACGGATTTATTCAATGTCGAACAGAATGAGGAGAGTGCCGTATTACTCCCCGTTGTGCTCAGTAGTCCGGAAGAAGGCACTATACCGACGAGAGCTCCAAATCACTTTGATGTCTCACCGAGAATGTTTCCACTCCCGAGAGGTGGTGTGACGCTCTGGATGGAAATGGGAGTCTGGGTGTTTGCATTTTCAGGGCATGGGAAAGTTCTTTATGCCCAGGCCACAACAGAGACCGAACTAGGCAGTGAACTAGTGCGTGATATCCAGCTAGCCAGAACTCAGCTAAGTATTCAGGGAATTCACGTTACAGAGTCTTGTCTTGTGTGGCGCAGTGAGGAAGGAGGGGCTCCTTTTGATAGTGAAGTGGATGTATTTGGCTCCATGCTGACAGTGCCACTGAGTGTCGAGAATAAGCCACAGCCTATTTTACCGGAGCAGTACAGTGAGCTCTTGCCAGCAGACATATCAGCAGAGCGCAGGAGTAAGGCCGCCAAGCACAGAAGTATGACCATAGCCGCCCTAGTTGCACTCCTGTATCTTGGAGTGGTCGGCTATTTTGTCTGGGACTATGTAGACTTGAAGTCACAGCGAGATTTCGTCCAGCGAGAGGCAGATGAATTGCGTGAGAAATCAGGATCGGTGACGAACTTTATTCGAGTCTGGGATGGAGACCTAGAGCCCATGGTGAATGAAAAATTCTACCCAGTGGATGTCTTACACAGTGTCGCCAAGAGCCTGCCCCCCGGACGGACAGTGAAATTTAAAGAATTCGCAGTGGGGCCCGAAGGAGACATTACTATTGAGGCAGAAAGTAAAGAACCTAAGCATCTTACAGCATTTCGGAGTAATTTGCTGAAAAGCGAGGTTTTAAGAAATGACTACCTGTGGAATGATCCTAGTAAAAATAAACAGACAAAAGGAGAGGGGTGGGGCTTTAGACTAGAAGGAACACGTAAGCTGTAGTCACCTGTAGTCACAAGAGGGAGATCACAACACTGAGATGGAACGCGAAAAAAAATTACTTATACTTCTAGGAGTCGTTAGCTTTGGCTTAGCGAATGTCTTCTTGCATGATTGGTACGTTTCAAAGCGCAAAGCCATAGAAAATAGCCTAGAGAGCGCTAAATCAGAAGTAGAAGTAGCAAAGGCCAGCCTCAGCATGCTGGATAACCAGCCCCAAATGTCTAAGGAAATAGAGTGGCTAGAACAATTCGGGCCAAAACCAGGCCAGCACCGAGAAGTGCAAGACCGTCTCATGGAAGATGTGCAGAGATTTGCCACACAACTAGGAGTCACAGTCAAAGGAGCACCAGTGCAGATAGATCCGAAAGAAGAAGAAATCGGAGACTATGCAGTGGCTAAGGTAGAATTTAAGGTCAACACCGCAGAAAAAGGTTTTTATAATTGGCTAATTCGCTTTCAGCAGCCACAGAAATCAAGAGGAATTTCCCAGCTTATCGTCAGCCCACAGCGTGATGACGACACAAGAATAGACTGTACTGTCGTGTTCCAAGAGTGGTTCCAACCTCAATCCGTAGAAGATATTCAATGAAATTGAGATACACCTTACTTTTCGCCCTAAGCATGGCCTGTGTCGCACTAGCTGTACCCAGAGCACCTAGCCCCTCAAAGTACGAATCCCTCAAGAGAGATTCCCCATTCACAGAAAAACCCATAGTGACCCGTGAATCAAAGGCCCCACAGCCTGGGCTTGAGAAAGACTGGTTTATTGCCTCCATTGCAAAGACCGTCCACGGAGATGAAGTGATCCTTGCCAAAAAGAGCGAACGCTCAGAGCGAATGCGCTTTGGAGGAATTCATGGGAAAGGGCCCTCAGGTCACAGTGTGGTTAGCATCAAACGTGGAAAGTCATACAAGGAAGATGAAGTCGTCATCTCTCACGGAGGAAGAACCTCAACACTACGCTATGATGTCGCCGTAGCGAAAACCCGGACGACCCCCCAGGGACAAAGAGCCAGAGCCCCAAAGAATCAGACTAAGCCACGCGTCACACCTGCAAGTAACTCAGCCACCCAGCCTAGTGCGACGCCACCCACTCCTGTGATACCGGGACTCAATAATAATTCTACATCCTCCTCAGAGCCCACTACCAAGCGCCCTAGGGTGCGCTATGTTCCCCCAGCAAAATCCCCAAGACAGTAAATTTTCTATGAAGACCCTTAGCATCACTTTCATCACCTGTATTGCTCTTGTTGCACTACTGCTTCAGCTAAACAGTCAAGAACCAGTAAGGCCGCCAATTCCCCAAGCACCCGTGCAGGCTCCAGACCCAGCGTTAGCCATCAACGGAGAGCAACAAGTCAAGTTGGCGAACATCCCTGGCCTCGAAGCTCTAAACCCAGAAGCGAATCCAGCCGCCCCGCCAGCCAAGGACATGAATACGGTCTTCTATACGGCAGAAGAAGCTCGCAATAGCCCACAGAACACCTTGGCGGAAGATGTCGGAACACTTTACTATAATCTGACGGGTAAGGATGTCATCATTCCAAAAAGCATGGAAGAACTTGAGTTCACGCTACGCTTCCGAGGCCCACTGACATACAGACAGACCCTCAAGCGCCTTATTGTCCAAATGGAGACAGAAGGATACACATTTGTGCCATTTGATGATGAACTAGTAAAATTACTACCAAAGGCTCAGGGGCGAGGTGCCAGTGCTCCAGAGAATGGAGTTAAGTTCGTCCACCACCTTGATGACCTACCAGATAGTGATGAATTTGTCACCTATGTGATGAAACTCGATAACCTTCGCCCAGAAGAAGCGCAGAGAACATTTAATGCGATGGTTGGACCATTGAGCTCAGGTGGGAAAATTGCCCCCATAGCCAATGCCTCAGCCATAGCCATCACAGAGAAAACCTCACTCATCAAGTATCTCGCAGAGATCAAGACCAAGATCGACGTGCCCTCGAGCCTCATTGGCTCCAAGTGGGTCAAACTAGAATACGCCGATGCCGAACAGGTCGCAGAAAGTGTCAGTAATGCCCTCAATACAACAAGCAACACATCATCAACGGCACGTTCGCGTAATGTGAACGTAAATAACAATAACCGAGGAGCCGCAGCCCCACCGGTACCGGGAGTGCCGGCTTCTACGGGGAACAATAATCAGAGTAGATCATCCTCCCAGAACTTAGGAGGGGGCGAGGCAGTTGCCCTGCAGGTGATACCTGAGCTGCGTAATAACAGAATTTTTCTACGTGGAAGTCCCACAGATGTATTAGAAGCTGAAGGGCTGATTAAGGAATTTGACGCAGCACCAGAGGAGCGGAGCTTTTTTAAACGCCGCCTTAAGTTCACACCCGTGGCAGAATTTATGCCAGTGGCCGCTGATGCAATCAATGACACGATTTCTCAGGATTCGCAAGGTGCTGGTGGAGGCGCTGCCAACCGTAATGGGGGAGGTAACCGCTCAGCCACGACAAGTAACCGTGGTGGAGGTGCTGGTGGAGCTGGCGGCGGAGGTGCTGGTGGCGGTACTGGTGGACTCTCTGACCCTAGTGTGAATAGTGCCCCTGAGTCTATGAGAGTGGGTAAGACACTCCTTGTGGCGAACAATGCCGAGAATAGCATTCTTGTCAAAGGCCCACCACAGAGTGTTCGTATTGTTGAAGAACTCATCAATGAGCTCGATGGTCGCCCGAAGCAGGTGATGATTTCCACAGTATTTGGCCAGTTGACACTGGATGATGAATACGAAGCAGGCATTGACTTTGTGAGAGCATTCCCCGGGGACGAATCCAGAGGCTTTGCCGCAGGAACCGCCAATGGTGGAAGAACGACACAAGTGAATATTCCCACATTAACTGATGTTGCCTCAATAGCAGGTGCTGCTCAGGATGGAGGAGGGCTTGCCGTATTTGGCCAGATCGGATCTTTCTTAAGTGGTTTCTTACGCCTAGCAGAAGAACATGAGAACTTCACTGTACTCTCACGCCCGACTGTCTATACGACAAATAATACCTTAGCTGTCATATCCTCAGGACAGCGAGTGGCCATTCCTTCTCAAACATTCACAAATGGCGCGGGAGCGAACTCTACCCAGACCAGTAACATCGAATTCCGCGATGTTGTGCTCCGCCTAGAAGTGATTCCTCTCATCAACTCAGATGATGAAGTCACACTGCAAATCTACTTGCTCAATGACGATATTGTTGGAGAAGAGAATATTAATGGAAACAACATTCCAACCATTGGTACACGTGAACTCGTCACCACAGTGACAGTGGGGAATAATGAGACAGTGGTACTTGGAGGCTTAATTAATGAGAGTTTCTCAGAGGGTAAGAGTGGAGTACCAATCTTAAGTAGCATTCCTGGAGTGAAGAGACTCTTCACAAGTAAAGAGAAGTCATCAGACAGAGAAGAACTTCTTATCTTCATCCAGCCAAGAATTCTCAACGACGAGAATACAATAAGTGATCTCAGCAGTGACTTTACAAGCAGGCTTGATGTCGCAGAAGATACCTATGAGCTTGCCAATGGCAATGTGCTTCCTAGTAAGGACAGTCTGGCGACAGAAGGAGTCAACACGCGCGCTCAGAACGCACCTACCCCATCAGCACCCCAGAGAGTTCCTGGAGCCGCGATTCCAGTCGCAGAACCAGAGCCTGTGAAGAAGCGCAGATCTTTGTTTCGAGGAGGTTTATTTAAAGGCTTAAGAAAACGCTAACCCTAGGTTGCTGGAGAGGCTCTCTAGAGCGAGTTTCTTGACTCAGATTCTCATTTACACATGACAGTGCTCTATAGCATGTCATGTGTTTTTTTGTTCATTTATTTCAATTGTATAAGTAAACGGCATGGGTGCAGTTCTGTGTAAAGAGTTTGATGTGTGGCGTGTTTCTACATGTATGTGCTGTATATGTTATAAGTGGAACAAATAGAATGTTTTTTGATTGACATAGGTTGGTTGGTGTCATTTTAGTGTAGATGAATTACATTCATTATTCTAATGACATAAGATAATACTAACTGGTTATTTATTCTAAAATTCGCTTAAAAATTAACAAATAAGTAACAAGGTTGCATTGATCGTTTCTTTGTTGTTCTCGCTGGATTCATCAAAGGGTCACTGCAAATTACCGTCTATCATTACACCTACAAATGACTATGCTAAAATTGAATCAAACCATCATTGGACTTGTATGTATCAGCATCACTTTGCTCTGTTGGACCTTGATGCAAGGCATTGATCGCTCTGAGAATTCGGACTTAGCTCGTGAGTTGCCAGAGATTAGTTCTGCAAATCATGATTTCCATAAATTCACTCGTGCCAAGAATCGAGAGAGAGAGGGAAAGGAAGGGAGTTTATCACTAGAAGAGAAAACTCAAGAGTATGCTAAGTGGTTGAAAGAATTTTTGAAGAAAGATGAGAAAGGTGCCTTAGAGTTGCTCTCGCAGATAGACCCCTTTGACTGGGAACCTTCACTTATCGTACCCACTCTTGTTGAGTACTTTTCTGGAAAAGAAAATTTGTTTGAGTCGATTGATGCGCTTGAGCTTCTGAGGGGAGGGAAGGCTGATTTTCTTTTTCTAGTTACGGTTTCAGAGTTACTGGGACAACATTCTTCTGGGGAAGATCCAGCAAAAATCATTGATTTTATCACCGAAGAGAGAAATGAAGATATTGGGCTAAGATCTCGCTCAGAAGTAGGGGGACAGCTGGTTTTGAGTAAGGAAAACAAAAGTGAAATCATTGACCTCATCTTTGATGTAGAGGATGAGGAAATGAGTGAGTCCCTTGCCACTGGAGCTCTCGGTCGGTGGGCTATTGAAGATATCAAAGAGCTGAGTGCATACTTGGATGGACGGCCTACTCATGCAAAACTAGATCGAGGCTATGAGGTGCTCGCTCACTATAATAAGAGAGAGGATCCTATTAGTTCTCTGGAGTGGGCACTCACGATTCAATCTCCTGAGCGCCGTTATGAGAGTGCTTCTTATTCAGCCAGAGAACTAGCCCTCAAAGACCCAAGAACATTTAATCAGTGGTTTGCAACTGTCGATGATCCACAGCTACGATCCTCGATTGATGAAATTCTTAATGTCAAAGGCTATGAAGTGGATGTCTCAGTCAGCAGAGAGGTTCATGAAACGGATCCATAACGTAGTGTTCTTTTTCACGTAGTGTTCTTTTTCGAGGAACAAAAACCCTTCATTGATGAATACAAAAACCAAACCATTAAATATGAAAATAAAAAAAACGCCTATTCTTTTGGGTGCTGTAGCTCTGCTTTCAGGGGTAGCGACACTTCAAGGAAGGACTGTCTCAATAGCAGACTTTAGTTCAGATAATACTATTACACAAGCTGAGTTCGAGCAGGCTCAGCGTAGTGCAGGGAATGGAGGAACCATTCGGTTTGAATCTTTAACATATAGTATACCAAGAACATTAGATTTTATACGTAATAATATCACACTAGCAGGTGCGGGAGCAGGCCGAACATTTCTGGAACAAAACCCCCCAAGCGGTAGACGCTCTGTAGCGATGCTACGCACGAGTCGTAATGGCACGAGAGTACAAGAAATGACGCTGCAAGGAGCGAATTTCCCAACATATAGCTCTTCTCTAGATGTGGAAGAAGGTGCGCGCACGACCACGGGAGTTGAGGCGGCAATCCAAGTGAATGATGGAGCCCAGAATATCCAAGTCATAGGCTCCGTGATTCGAAGAATTAGTGTAGGTGTCGAGTATCAAGCTGGTGAAGTGCCAAATGGACTAAGAGTGAGAAATACTCGATTTGTCACAGGAAGAGCTATGGTGAATAGTCGCGACACCACTACATTTCCCATTAGTAATTCCCTAACGAGAAATATGATCATTGATAATGCAGACTTTATTTATCGCCCTGGCCATGGAGGTCGTGGTATCACGATTGACTTTGGAAATAATGTAGGTGCTCGACCAGTTATTGATATGCAAGGTTCTCTGATTGAAAATTGTAACTTCGATACGATTTCACATTTTCCGATTGATATTAATCGAGTCAGTAACATCACAATACGCGACAATGTCATTAATGGAGGAGGTGCTGGCAATCAAGATGGTTTTGTTCAGTGTGTTCACATGGAGGATTTTACGACTTGCCGAATTGTTAACAATAGAATGTTTCAAAGAAGACGAAATGATAATAATGATGTTCTTACTCTAAGAGTTCACGTGCAAGGAACTGGGCGTGATGTAGTCGTTGCCGATAACACGATACGGGGTTCGGTGCATAGCGTTATGTCTGGAACTTTAGAGAACTGGACATATAGAAATAATGATGTCCGAGTTTCTAATTCTCCGAGTTTTATTATCAATGGCTTTAGGCAGCCCTCTACGATTCGCCTCCGTGGCACAAATACAGTGAATGGAAGGGCGTTAAGGCGTTCCGATGTGAATACTAACCCGTAGTTTGCTTTTTCTGCTAATACCAATTCAAAAAACTAACTGGTAGAATTCGCCAGATCTTTGAGGAGATGCCATCGTTGTCACTCATCGGAGGTGCACGCATCACCGATGGGTTCAGCCTTGATCTTCTTCCAAATCTCTTCGCGCTTTTTACTGGTTCGTTTTCCTCATTGGTATAACTACTTCACTGGCGAGAAGGGGCTGAGATATGGGTACCTGTTCATGCATCGCTTAATAATGGTCAGAAAGAAAAGTTGAGAGCTTTATTTGAAGAACGTCGCAACCTTCACAATTCTCATGAAGTTTCACTGAATCCCTCGATAGAAAAGATTATAACTGAGATGACCGAAAAGAGAATGACGGATTTCATGGCTCTTGAGTTTCTCAGAGACTCATCAGGATTAGACAAAGACCAAGAGATTTATTTTGAAGAGTTAGAGTTTCAACTGAGAACCTTCGAAAAAGAGTACTTTGAGTCTCTTGGTGGTATAGGCGAGATTCCAACAGAGTGGCAAAGTGATCCAGTAGTCATTGAAAAAATTAATGGTTTTTTGCAGTCTTCCCAACAGGATGAATTGCAAATATACCTCCGCGAAGGTCAGCAACGGATAGTGAATGAGACGGTATTTTATCGTTCTGAAGAGCTTGCTTCCCGATTAGCACTCAATGATGTAGAGAAGACTCATCTCAAAACGTTCTTGGAACAAAATCCAAATGCTAGTGATCAGGAGATTTCAGAGGTTCTAGATCCGGCGCTTTCAGAAATTCTCATAGGCAAGTAAATATTTATTCGAATAGTATACGAGGAAAAATAAAATTATTGTTAGAAAAATGTTATAAATGAGACAGTTTGAGCTTGCCTTTGATATAGAAACAGTAGTTTAATTAAAAATGAGACAAATTAATGCAGTAGCATTTCTTTTTCTGAATTTTGTCGTACACGTGGGATTTTTGTATGGTGAATCTGAAAAAAGTGTACCCAATTTTGATCCTCTCAATTGGAAACGACCAGTCGATAATCCAGTCTTTACCTCAGCTTTTGGTAACAATCATGACTCGATATTATTTGTCGAGCCCGAGCAAGAATATCCCTATTTCCTAATCGTAAGTCATACACGGAATAGTGCACAACTTTGGCGAACCAAAATATTTTCCTGGGATAGTAATGACTGGGAGTTGGTAGAAGAGAAATACAATATTGGTGATTTCTATGAATATGATGATGGAGTGAAAGTTGGTGATACCTACTATATTTATGAAGAGGGTCTGGTATTTACCTATACTGGTCCTTTGGAGGCATCGAGTGGTAAGTGGAAGATATCAGGGACTTTTCCCCAAAAAGAATGTGACGATATTGGGGTCTTTTATGATGATGGGGTTTTTCATATTTTTGGCGAGCACGGCGATTATCCCCATGGCTACGATGGAAGTAGCCTTGCTCACTACACGTCGCCAACTGGGCTGGGTAATTGGACGCTAGTCAATACTAGAGCAGTAGACCCAAATCCAGACGGTGGAGCTCAATACGGTATAGGGGATCCTACAATTGCGAAAATTGGAGAACACTATTATATTTATTGCGATCTCGAGTCTGTGGGAAACCCATATAAAGTCGTGGCATGGTGCTCGCCAGACTTGTACCAACCATTTACCTTTTTAGGAAAGGCAATTACCCCCCGATCCGATGGCGTGGACGACTGGGATAACTACAGGATACAAGATCCTGACATTGGATACATCCCAGAGCTCAAAGGATTTGTTATGACTTGTAATATGATGGATATAGACGGTAACCCTGGAGGTGAATTTCCGACCCTAGAAGGTAAGCAAACTCGTGTTATTGGCGTTTTTTTTCATGGCAATACTCTGCTTGAATCCAATGCTACTGATAGAGGAAAGTAAAAATCCAAAAAATTTGCGCCACCCGCACCATGATCTAATACCGATTCAAAAAACTAACTGGTAGAATGCGAGTGGTAGTGATTGTATATTTTTTTTGTAGTCTAGACTTTACGAGACAGCAAAATGTGAATGAAAAACTGGGCAATTAAGTGTGCTTTTGTTAGCCTTCTTGCTCGTGAAGAATCAAATTCAGTTAGGTTTATTCAAAAAGGAAGCTTTGGCATGCCACCACCACCGCCACCGAGACCCTTCATGATGTCGCCGAAGCCGCCACTGCCTCCGCCCATTTGTTTAAGCATTTGATTCATTTTGCCCTTGGATTTCATCATCTTGCGCATTTCAGAGAACTGCTTGATGAGGCGGTTGACTTCAATAATACTTCTTCCTGAGCCTGCGGCGATTCGCTTGCGTCTTGAGCCTTTGATGATCTCTGGGCGCGAGCGCTCATAGGGTGTCATGGAGAGGACAATGGCTTCCATATGACGCATGCGCTTTTCATCAAAGAGGTTGTCAGGAAGTTGCTTTTTGAGTTTCTTCATGCCCGGTAGCATACCCATGAGGCCATCGAGTGGGCCTAGATTGCGGATCATTTTCATCTGATCGAGGAAATCGGTGAAGTCGAACTTGCCCTCTTGCATGCGCTTGGCGGTTTTCATCGCATCCTCCTCGTTGATCTTGTCAGCGACTTGCTCAACCATGGAGACGACATCGCCCATGTCGAGAATCCGACTGGCCATTCTATCTGGGAAGAACTCAGTGAAGTTCTCTAGTTTCTCACCCTCGCCGATGTACTTGATAGGCTTGCCGGTGACAGAGCGCATGGAGAGGGCGGCCCCTCCACGTGCATCGCCATCGAGCTTTGTGAGGACGATACCTGTGAGGCCGACTGCTTCATCAAAGTGCTTGGCCACAGAAACAGCTTGCTGACCAGTGGCAGCATCGGCAACGAGAAGTGTTTCTCTAGGTTCTATGAAACGTGCGAGTTCCTTGAGTTCTTCTACGAGCTTATCATCAATTTCTTGGCGACCTGCGGTGTCAAAGATGAGTGCTGTCCCATTCTGGCCTTCTGCCCAGCTGAGGGCGTCTTTGGCGACTTTAATGAGGTCTTTCTCAGAGGCGTCTGGAGTGTAGACGGGGACATCAATCTGCTTGGCGAGTGTGGCGAGCTGCTCGATTGCCGCTGGTCGATAGAGGTCACAGGCGATGAGCAGTGGGCGTCTGCCTTCTTTCTTGAGTCGTAGCGCGAGCTTTGCTGATGTGGTGGTTTTGCCGGCACCATTGAGTCCGACCATCAGTACGCGTGCTGGTGGATTCAGATCAAGGGGAGCTTGGTCGCCGCCGAGGAGTTCTGTGAGCTCGTCTTGGAAGATTTTGACAATTTGCTCCCCTGGTTTCACCGACTTGAGAACTTCCGCTCCCATGGCTTTTTCTTTGATGTCGGCGATGAGTTTCTTGGCGACGGAGAATTCGACATCGGCTTCGAGTAGTGCCAGGCGAATCTCACGCATGGCGTCAGAGATGTTTTTCTCACTGATCTTACCTTGGCCGCGGAGCTTGCGGAATGTGTTCTCTAGATTGTCAGAAAGTGAATTGAACATAGAATTTATGGAGTGTTAGAAATGGGATTAGGGGCTTTGGGTAGAGTCGGCTCTGTTATGGGAAGGTAGGCGGCATTTCGATTAATGGCAAATGTCCAGCGCATAGGTGCTTCATAGTTTTTTTGTCCTTTGAGTCGCCACTGTAGTGAGACACTGCATGTGGCTGTACGAATTTTGCGGTTAATTTGGAATTGTGCCTGTTTGCTCTCTGCACTGTACTGGTGAGGCACCTTGCCAAGCCCGGCAATTCGCATGACAAGACTACTGGGATCAATGTCTACGATATCACTGAGATCAGCGGAAATGAGGGGGAGTCTGGTGTCGATACTCTCACCGGGCTCGGGGCTGACTGGGTGAGCTGTCTTGTGGGCTGTGATGTGGACTTGCTGGCCAAGTTTGTTAGAAGAGAAAGTCGTGGCGTACTCGAAGATGCTGCTGTGAGTACCAAGGATAATGTAGCGAGGTAGTGCTTCCATGGGAGTGGTGAGCAGCACTTTTCCAGGGGTGACAGTGAAGAGGTGGTCATAGCCGAGTTCTTGCGCGAGAGGATACATTTCCTCAGTGTGGAATCCTCCCGGATAGGCGTAGGTGCTGACTGGTTGCTGGAAGCGTTTTTCAAGAAAGTCCTTAGAGGTTCCAAGTTCTTCGCGCAGGAAGGAGGTGTAGATCTCACTCCCTTGACTCTGCTGCTTCTTAATGGTGGAGGGGAATGGGTGGGAAACGGAGTGTGAGCCAATCGTGCAGCCATGCTTGATCATGTCGTGGATCATCTCTGAGGTGAGAGCTCTGCCGCCGCCATCGACGTAGTTTTTATAAAGATAGACAGTGAAGGGGTAGCCGAATTCTTTGAGAATAGGGAAGGCTTCTGTGTAAACGGATTTCCAACCATCATCAATGGTGATGAGAATGGAGCGATCCGCAATGGGTTTTTCCCCTCTGCGCCATGCTAAGAAATCGGCGAGTGAGATGACAGGTAGGCCGAGATCTTTGATCGCCTGCATCTGGGTGCGAAATGTGTCTGTAGGAATGCACATTTCGGTGGCTTCTTTAGTAGAAGAGAATTCATGATACCCGAGGACTGAGACTCTCACGCCGTCTTTCTCAATCAGTTGCTCCGTGTCAGCACTGGGGGTGAGTGGTGGCGTGGTTGCCAGAGGGGTAGCTGATAAATCGGCCACATTTGTGGCACCCTCTGAGGTCTCTGAGTTTCCTGCGCTCTCTGGGTCAGTTTGAGGTGCTGTGGTTTGGCTCTGCTGTGCTGTGAGATCTTGTTGCGCACAAAGTAGCTGACTCAGGGAGAGTAAGCTGATGAAACAAGTCAGAATGGTAAGAGAGCATCGCATGTATGAGCACCGCATGAAGAGCCGCTGCAAGAATACTCTCTTCTCTGCGAATGGAAAGGCGCGATTTAGCCTTATTGCACTCTTTTCTAATACCAATGAGGAATTCGACCAGTTCGTTTTTTGAGTTGGTATTAGGTGTTTCGCCTCTCCTGGTAAGCGAGTAGAGGAGAAGAAAGCAGGCAGGTGGGAGGGGTGGAGAAGAGTTGGGATTTCTGCTCTTAGAGACCTGTGGTTTGCTCAATATAGGCCTCAAGTTCTGCTGTGTCTGGGGTGATGAGCTTGGCTTGTTTGGTCGCATTAGCGAGGCAGGCGAGGCGCTCGGGCACATCAATTTGACCAGTGCCGAGCTCTTTTTCCATGACATTGAGGAATTTAGAAGGGTGGGCTGTTTCTAGTATCACGGTATGACTCTCTGGCGAGGCCTGTAGCCAGAGTTTGGCCGCCACATAGCCGACAGCTCCGTGTGGGTCGATGGTGTAGCCAGTGGTTTCTTTGACCTCACGAATCGTTGTGCGAGTCTCATCATCATCCACAGCCACGCCACTGATATGCTCTCGCATGGCTTCCCAGTTATCGCCGAAGAGGTCTTTCATACGGGCGAAGTTACTTGGCGCTCCCACGTCCATAGCATTAGAAATCGTAGCCTCTGAGGGACGTGGCTTGTACTCTCCCTCAGCGAGGTACTGAGGGATGACGTCATTGATATTGGTCGCTGCCACGAAGTGGGCGATTGGCAGACCTAGACGCTGGGCAAGTAGGCCAGCGGTGAGGTTGCCAAAGTTTCCACTAGGAATGACAAAGGTGGGTTCGACTCCCGCCTCTAGTTGGCGCGCTGCATGGAAGTAGTAGAAGGCCTGAGGGATCAGGCGCGAGATATTGATACTATTGGCTGAGGTGAGATTGTGTTTGAGTGAAAACTCACGATTAAGGAAGCAGGCCTTCACCATCGCCTGGCAGTCATCAAAGGTGCCCTCCACTTCGAGGGCACTGATGTTTTCGCCCAGTGTGGTGAGTTGTTTTTCCTGGAGATCACTGACACCACCCTTAGGATAGAGAATGATCACGCGTGTTCCTGCGACTTTATGGAAGGCACTGGCCACAGCACCACCGGTGTCACCAGATGTGGCGACGAGTACGGTGAGTTCCTTATCATCATCTTGGGTGAGATAGGCCATGGTGCGTGCCATGAAGCGCGCGCCGAAGTCTTTAAACGCCAGAGTCGGGCCATGGAAGAGCTCAAGAATACTGACTTGTTTCTCAATATTCACCACGGGAGCGTCAAAGGTGATCGCGTCGTTGACGATCGTTTTCAGATCATCGGCAGGAATACTGTCGCCAAGAATTTGATGTGCGATATGGAAGCCCATTTCTGCCAGTGACATCGTTTTCCAATTCTCCCAGAATGACTGAGGTAGAGGGGTGATGGTTTCGGGCATGTAGAGACCATTGTCTGCTGGTAGGGAGCGAATGACGGCTTCCTTAAGGTCAACTCTTAGGTCTGGGTTATTGGTCGAGTAAAATTGCATGGTTCGCAGAGTGGTGAAAGTTAGGCGATGACGTGAGCTCCGGTGGTATTAATGGCGGAGACGTAGAGTTGATTGGTGAGGCCGGTTTGGCTGAAAACATCAGCAACAGCAGCCCCAACACGCTTGGCGGATTCTTCTCCCTCGCAGAGTGCGAAGACAGAAGGGCCTGCTCCCGAAATAGAGAATCCGAGTGCCCCTTGAGCGATTGCTGCGCGCTTAGCGTTATAGAATTCTGGGATGAGTTTTTGGCGGTAAGGCTCGGCAATCACATCGTGGATGGAGCGAGAAATGAGGCCGAAGTCTTCCTGAATTAGGCCACAAATCAGGCCTCCGAGATTACCGCACTGTTGAGTCGCCTTCGTGACCTCAATTTGGGTGGGGAGAATGTCGCGCGCGACCTTCGTGAGGATTTCAATATCGGGATGCACCACGGCCGCGTAGAGTTCTTTGGGGACAGGGAGCTGAGCTGTGTCGAGCTCGTGATTATCACGGATAAAGACGATGCCACCTAGTAGAGAAGGGCCGACATTATCCGCATGATAGGCGCCATCTGCACTGACTTCACCTGCCATGGCGAATGGTAAGAGCTGCTTCTTGGTTAAGGGGCGCCCCAGTAACTCATTGACCGCATAGACACCTGCGACAGAAGACGCGGCACTTGAGCCGAGACCACTGCCAAAGGGCATTTTCTTGTGAATCTCCATCTCGATGCCGACATCGAGCTTGCCTAGGTGGGCGAGGTAGTCGAGAGCGGCGACGCCAGCTGTGTTGGACTTCGCGTCTTTGGGGAGTTTTCCACCATCTCCTGTGATCTTTGTGATTCGCAGGCCAGGTTTATCGCTAAAGCGCACTACGACCTCATCACCAGGGGCGTCAATAGCAAAGCCCAGGACATCATAACCGCAGGCGACATTGGCCACAGTCGCAGGTGCGAATACTCGAATGTCTTTGGACTCAGAAGTTTGCATGAGCGCGCTATAACAGCCAAATTCTCACTCGGCTAGTGCGAAATGCCATAGCTGTATGGAAATACATGTGGAAATCATGGAGAGCTCGTGTAGTCATTGGAGATTGAATCAAATGTTTGAATGTGAAAAACGTGAAAAATCTTACGAAAAGATATTGACCGAAGTCTAATTTTGGTTAGGTTGCCGACGTCGTACGACAAATAAGGCGAGTCGATCGAAGTTCTTTTTGGTTTTGGGTTTTTCCAGAAGAATTTTAGTCGACTCGCTTATTTTTTTTAACCTAAGTTCTCCATTGGTTTTAGGAACATTCTCTATTTAGGAGATGTATTGAATGCTGTGTTTTTTAGCTTTTCTGGGTAGTTTCTTAGTTTTGTTAGAATGCTATTGTTTGGGATGCTCACCCTTCTCAAATCTGCTCTTGCGAGATGGGGGCGGAGTGTTACTAGTTAGCAGCAATGAAAAACGAAGGATACGAAACCGACCAGATGCTCTCAGATTACCTTGGCTTTCACTTTGCCTCTGCGGCACAAGTCATGCCTTGGTCAAAGGCACTCCAAGAGCTCGCGGACTTTCCTGTGAGGACAACTCGTTATTTCGAGTCTCCGAAGGGTGGTCGCAGTCTTGACTTAGGCTGCGCTGTCGGGCGCTCTAGTTGGGAGCTCAGCCTCGTGTCTGAGGAGGTGATAGGGATTGATTTCTCCCACGCCTTTATCGATGCAGCCAATGACATGCGCGACCAAAAGAAGAGAACTATCGCCTGGCAGAGTGAAGGCTCTCAACACTCTTCTCTAGAACTCATAGCACCTGCGGGGAATGCAGATGTCATGAGCTTTGAGCAAGGGGATGCGATGTCACTGCGTGAGGATCTAGGAGCCTTTCAGCGAGTGCATGCGAGTAATCTCATTTGCCGCCTGCCTGAGCCTATGCGATTCCTAGAGCGTGTGCCTGAGCTCGTCGAGTCTGGTGGTGAGCTCGTACTGGCGACACCATTTAGCTGGCTAGAAGAATACACCCCGAAGTCCCAGTGGCCTGAGGGAGATTCTTTTGAGTGGCTCACAGGGCATTTAGAAGAGCATTTCGAGTTCGTGCGGAGCGCGGATGAGCCATTTTTGATTCGTGAGCATGGGCGGAAGTACCAGCTTGTTTTCTCCAAGGTCAGTCACTGGAAGCGCCGCTAGATTCTTCTGCTTGATGGGAGAAACTAAGAAAAAAACTTAGTGACTAGGTAGCTCCATGAGTGGCCGCCGAAGTAGATGCCGAGAATACCAAGAATACCAGCGATAGCGGGAGGAGCTGGAGCTGGGAGCTTGAGTGCGGCGAAGAGCAAGCCGACAAGGAAGCCTGCGAGGAGAGCGAGTAGACAAGTTTGTAGCATAGAGAACTACTTAGTCATAGTCAGACTGGAAGTGAACTAAAATTCGTCACTTCAAGTCTGACGTATCTATCTCATCGATAGAACATTGTTTACAATGCTGCTTGTCTTTCGCCGCTCACTAGGATGCGGCGAGTAATGTAATGGCGCGCTCCAGCCGCCTCACGCATTCTGCCTGCCCGAGGATTTGAATCATTTCTCCGAGATCTGGCCCGCCGGCCATACCACTGAGTGCGACTCTCACTGGGAACATGAGTTGCCCGGGTTTGGCTTGGTTCGCCTTAGCGGTCGCCCCGATCGTGTCTTTGGCACTACTCCAGTCTGTGAGGTCTTGCCAAGATGCGGCGAGTTCTTTGAGCAGCGGGATCGCTTGCTCGTTCTTACGCACCTTTTGGGCGGCAGCTTCCTCGATCGGGTAGTCTGCATCGTAGTAAAAGGAGAGAAGCTGAGGTGCCTCTGTGAGTAAGGAGACTTTTTCTTGGATAGAAGAGGCTATTTGCTCAAATTTTTCACCGAGTGCAGACTCTTCTGTAGGAATTGTGGGAGTTGACTTCAGATAGGGTAATACAGCTTGAGAGAATGCAGTGGGGCTGAGTTTTGCGATGTGTTGCTGATTCACCCAGCGGCACTTATCGGCATCAAACTTGGCGGGTGCGCGGTTGATATTCTCAAGACTAAAGATATCAATGAGCTCTGAGAGTTCAAAGATTTCTTGGTCATCTTTGGGCGACCAGCCAAGGAGTGTGAGGAAGTTAAACGTCGCCTTTTGCAAGTAGCCAGAGGAGGCGTACTCGGCAATGGCGGCACCTTGATCACGCTTCGACATCTTGGACCCATCCATGTTAAGAATGAGTGGGATGTGGGCGTAGTGCGGAGGTGTGACTCCGAAGGCCTCAAAGAGCTGTAGATGCTTCGGCGTGTTCATGAGATGATCTTCCCCGCGAATGATATGGGTGAGCTTCATCTCTATATCATCGACAACATTCACGAAGTGGAAGGTGAAGCTACCATCGGAGCGCTTCACCACCATATCAGGGTTAATCTCCTCATTGGTGTAGTCAACGCTTACTTCTCCGCAGACGAGATCTTGCACTGTCATGAGCTTGCGCTCAAAGCGGAAGCGCCAAGCGCCATCATCCTCATAAACTCGTTCACTAGCGACGAGTTTCTCAAACCACTGCTGATAGATATCTGCGCGCTCACTCTGATAATAAGGGCCATAGGAGCCAGTGCTCTCGCCGCAGGCCTTTGGGCCTTCATCCCAGTCCATACCTAACCAGTCGAGACCTTGGAAGATGGCGTCTCTGGCGGCTGTGGTGTTTCTCTCTTTGTCCGTATCTTCGATTCGTAGAATAAATTTCCCCCCGTGTTTTCTCGCAAATAGCCAGTTAAACATCGCGGTGCGGGCACCCCCTACGTGGAGGTAACCAGTCGGAGAAGGGGCGAAACGTGTACGAACCTCAGGTGCTGTCATAGGGCGTGATGTAGCGCTTCTAAGAGTCGCTGACAAGTGGTGTTTTCACCTAGGGGATAGAATGGAGACAAGGTGGGAGAAGATGTTAAACCAACGAGAAAAAGACGTTCCTCAAAGAACCCCAACTGTGTAGGGTGAAACAAGTAATGACACCGAGAGAGAGAGAAGACCGATACGCGCGACTACTACTAGAGGTGGGAGTGAATCTCCAGCAAGGGCAGAATATCCTACTCTCCGCAGAGCCCATTGGGCGTGAGTTCCTCCAGCGACTCTGCCGCAGAGCCTACGAGATGGGGGCAGGGTATGTGCATGCCGAGCTGCAAGATGCTGAGGTGGAGAAACTCCGACTTCAGTTTGCCGAGGAGTGCTCTCTAGATTACACGCCACCGTGGGTGACTCAGCGCCAGAGAGGAATGGTGGATGAAAGCTGGGCGCAGCTCTCCCTCTACACGCCTGAGGACATGGATGTGTATAAAGAGATTCAGCCAGCAAGAATGGAGAGACACCAAAAGGCACTCCAGCAGAGCCAGAAGATTAATCGAGATGCCTGCGCTGCCGCACAGATCCCGTGGTGCCGCGCAGCACTACCGACACCAGCGTGGGCTCATCGAATCTTTCCTGATAAAGAAATCGAACAAGCAGAAGAGTCTCTGTGGGAAGTATTTGTTAGGGTGCTTCGGCTCGACTTGAGTGATCCCGTGGCCTTCTGGAAATCACAAGCTGAGATTTTAAAACAACGTTGTGAAACACTCAATACATGGCGAGTGAAAACTCTTCACTTCCGTGGAGAAGGCACAGACTTAAAAGTGGAATGTTTACCCAAGTCGCGCTGGATAGGAGGGGGGGTGGAGACACCCTCAGGCGTGAAATTTATGCCAAATCTACCCACGGAGGAGGTCTTTACGACACCAGATTATAGGAAAACGGAGGGTAGAGCACAAGTCGTGAAACCCGTGGAGGTGTTAGGCATAAGTGTGCAAAAAGCATGGTTCGAGTTCGAGCGCGGGGAGGTCGTGCGCTATGGGGCAGAGTCAGGCGTGGAGGCTCTGGAGAGATTCTTCGCACTTTGTCCACAGGCACGCTATCTCGGAGAAGTCGCACTGGTAGGTCATGACTCTCCGATAGCGCAGTCAGCTGTGGTCTTTCACTCGATTCTCTATGATGAGAATGCGGCGAGTCATATAGCCCTCGGGAATAGCTATCCTATCGCGATTGAGGGAGGGGTGGACACCTCGAAGTCACAATTACTGGATGCAGGGGCGAATGTCTCGCGCGTGCATATCGACTTCATGATCGGTGCAGAGGATATGGAGGTGGATGCTTATTTAGAGAATGGGAAGAAGGTACCTGTACTACAAAAGGGCGAGTTTGCCTCTTCTCTTCAGTAAGTGGTAGTATGTGTGAGAGCTCGCTATCTAAGTAACGTTTTTATGAACTAATGCCTTTTCTCCGCGCTTCTACCGCGAGAGTGAAAGCTCGCTCGTCTCCATAGCGTTTGATGGAGAATTTTAAACAACGCCGCTCCCCAGGTCTCGGTGACCAAGTGGCCTGCCAGAATTCATAGACCGTGCCATTGGTCGTGACTTTAACTCGAGAGACACCAATCACCCCTGAGCTATTGCGCTGTGAGCGGTGGCAGATACGTGCGGAGTCATCGGCTTTGAGCGTTTCTACGAGCTGATCTCGCCATTGTTTCGCAAGATTGAGAGCTTTTTCGGGAGATCCAGCAGCGCTGTCTGAGAAGAATTTGGCGTATTTTTGTCCGCGTCGCTGGAGACGAACTTGCCAGCCATGGGTACTGGCAGAGGCGAGATCAATGCGAGCTAAGGCATAAAATGGCGAGTTGGTACCCATAGAGAAACTATGTCCTATACAATAAGATGGGTCAAAACGAAATATAGACCCAGTCTATGAGTTTTAGCTAAGAAAGCCCCCTAGGAAAGCTTAGGAAGACACCAGAACACCGCCACCAATGATTAGCAGAGACCCCAGAATAAGTCTCGTGGTGTTGACATCCTTCCACTCATTAAAGAGAATGAGAGCTGCCACCACAGTCACTAGAGTATTCATATTATAGAGAGGAGCGAGCTTAGAAATCGGCATACGGTAGTGGGAAATTGCGACCACTACCATCACAGTACCAAGACCCCAGGTCAGTCCCATGCAGAGAGCTGGCCAGCACTGTTTCCAGGTGAAATCATAGGTTCCTTGCTGGATCATCACACTTAAGCCTGTGAAGAATGCCCCGATACCCACACAGGCGAGAAAGACGCCTGCCGCGATATTGTGCTGGGAGCTGACCTTTTGAAAAATACCAGCTGTGCCAAAGAGTAGAGCAGGGATGAGACCGCCGATGAGAATTCCGATTTGAGCTTGAGACATATCTGGGGGCACCGTTTCTTAGCCAGAGGGTTGGCTCAAGCTAAATTGCAAGTTATGCTATCATTTTCTAGAGAATCCACACGGAGAATGTGACACTCATTGGCCAGAAGCAGGGGTGTTGCGCTCAAAACTCGTGGACTCACTACCAAGAAAAATCACACCAGTGGAAATGAGAAAACTTATGAGAATAATAAAGGCGAGGAAAATAAGAAGACAAGATTTCATTGAGAGACACTTGAGGTGATAGGTGAGCTGAGAGCAAACAGAGAGCGTCGAGGACTAGCTAGAGAGTTCTAGTAGAGCGCAGTAGGCGCCATCTGTTTGGTGAGTTTGTGGGAGAATGTGCATTTCTTTGACGAGCTTCAGACGAGTGTTACTTTCTAAGAACGCCTCGATGAGTTTCGTGTTTTCGGCACTATCAATGGAGCAGGTCGAGTAAACGATTCTTCCGCCAGGCTTTAGGCACTCGATGGCTGTCTGAAGAATGTTGGACTGGATCACGGAGAGTTCAGTGAGGGACTCCTCAGTCATTCTCCAGCGAGCATCGACACGGCGGCGCAGTACACCTGTATTAGAACAAGGCACATCCAGAAGAATCGCGTCAAATGTCTCGTGCCAGTGGCTCGGTGCAGGCTGAGACCAGTCATGTTTCTCGACTTTAGCGCAGGTGACCCCGAGTTTCTCTAGATTTTTCTCTAGGCGGGGGAGTCTTTTTTCATTCGAGTCTGTCGCGACAAGGTTCCCTTGATTGTTAAGGAGCTCAGCGATCTGGAAGGATTTACCACCTGGGGCAGCACAGGCATCAAGAATGGTTTCTCCTGGGCGGGGGTCGAGTAGTTGGACGCAGTGGCGAGTGGCTGGATCTTGGATATAGATTTTTCCAGATTGTAGCCATTCTCTGGGAGGCATTCCTTTATAGAGATAGAAATGTTCGAGATCGAGAGGAGTGGCCAGATCATCTTGTTGGATAAACTGAGAGTCGGTAGCCAGTAGGCGATTGAGGCGAAATAGGGTAGGAGCTGGTTGTTGGTTCCACTCCATTAGCTGGATTGTCTGCTCTTCACCGAATTGGCTGACCCAGCGCTGATAGAGCCAGTCCGGGTGAGAGTGGTAGACGGCGGGGTGAGTCTGTGAGAGCTGCTGCTGGATCGATTCCCGTTCTCTGTCCGTTCTTCTCAGAATCGCATTGATGAGACCACGCACTCCTTTTCTGGCACTATTGACAGTCTCATTGACCGCAGCGTGCACAGGGAGTTCCATCCATAGGAGCTGGAAAATACCGATTCGTAGCACTTGGCGTGCGAGAGGGTCTAGGCGGCCTTCACGCATACTATCGATAATGGAGTCGAGTGCGCGCTGGTGGCGAATCGCTCCCATTACAAGAGCATTGAGTAGATTGCGATCTGGTGGAGAGAGGCGATTATCTCTGGCTGCTTGGTCGATGAGGGTCTCAGCATACAATTGGCCTTGCTCCCATGTTTCCAGTGCCATAGCGGCAATTTGTCTTATGTTACGTATCGGATGAGCCACAGAAGTAAGTGATAGAGGAAGTAGATTCTAATACCAACTCAAAAAACTAACTGGTACAAGGATAGCGCTCTAGTAAAATACCTAACAAAATTAGGTGAGCTGCGCACGGAAAGAAAAACACCCTGTCGCCCAAAAGCAACAGGGTGTTTCTATGAAAAATAAGTTCACCTAGTATGAAGTCGTGCGCGAGTGGCGGAAGTAAGACTCTGCTCCTAACTCAGGTGGAAACTCGTGGAAACCATCTGTGGGATTAATCTCAATTCTGTTATCTTGGCCACACTTTTCATAAGGTGGCTTAAAGGTGCCGTGGTGAGTTGGGCAACGGAATGTGAATAACTCGTAGAAGCCATACTTCATACGGCGAAACATGCGGCTAGTGCCATCAACTGCGCCATAAGACCATCCAGCTTTACCGCCATGTGTCTGTGTGCGGCGATCAATGGTCTCTGGTATTTCTGAAACACTATAAAGAATGTTACTAAGAGCTCTGCCTAACTTGCGGCTTGAAGTGTAAGCTGCTCCTGGAGGAGCCTGGATGTCACCATAAGCTGATACCACAGTAGTTGTGATGACAGTAGCAATCGTAAAGAATGTTTTCATATTAAGTGTAGTCTGAGTGAAAAGGGGTGAATCTGGCAATAGTAAAAGTGCGTATTCTCGCAAAAAAATGAGTTATTTCGACTTCAACTTCTTTTTGAGAGCAGAAGACGCCTTGCGAGCATGATTGATGATCGTATCATCCGTGTCTGTATCAATGAAGTTCTGGAGAATCTTATCACCAAAGGGAAAGGTGTTGACGACGATGGAATCAATCACTTTCTTTTTCGCGCCGAATGTTTTTGCGGCATTGGCGAGGGCTGTCCAGTGGAGTTCAGGGTTGTCGTGTTTGTGCTTTCCTCGTGCAATATTGTGCGCTGCAAAGAAGATTCTCTCGTGAATGGTTTTATCTTCTTCTTGTGCGGCAGCTTCGATCAGCGCGTCTAGGGGGTCGTCATTTTGCCATTTTTCTAGACCATCAATAGCGCCACGGCGGATCGCTGTATCAGAGTTGTTGAGCTGCTTGAGGAGTAAGCTAATGTATTTTTTGTCAGAAGACTCACCCAGTAGGCTTAGACACATTGATTTAAAGATGGCATCACTTGAAGCCTCGAACTCAGAGGCCAGAGACGAGTTAATTTCAACGGTTCTTGGAGAGTTTTGAATAATCTTACTAAGGACTTTCGATACACCCGCTCTGTAGGAATTATCTTGGCTGAATTTAGCGAGATTAAGAACATCTTCAAATTGGCTGTTGGTCGCAGAGAAGCTGAGAACATTCAGAGCTGTAATGACATTGGGTGTGCTCTCATCAGCGTTTTTAATGAATTCGAGCACAATATTTGCCGTTGTCTGACTAGGGCGGTTGCGAAGGATGTATTGGAACAGGTTTTCTTGAACATGGCTTGGAGCAGCTATGACGGCTTTGGCAATGACTTCATCGGCATCGTAGTTAGCATCACTACTGGGTTGAGCCTTGCTGAGGGTCATATTGAGAGCCGCTTGTTCGTTGACGGGTTTTTTACCAACAGAGACTGCTTTTTCGAGTAGTATATCTAGCTCGTATTTAGTGAGTTTGATGGCTGTGATTTCACTTTGCCCTCCTTTATCGAGAAGATCCAGATAGGCTTGTTTGTCATCGGCTTTACCTTTTTGTGATAGGACAATGATACTGAGAATAATGACAGCGAGGCCTGCAGCGGCTAGGAGAATCAGTTTCTTTTTGGGATCCATGGCTGGCTTAGCACTAGGATCTGCCGTAGTGGCGGATTGAGGCTGTGTGCCGATTTGTCCAGTGGCGGGCTGCACACCTTGAACCGTTGATGCAGGATTGGTCTCAGAGCCTTTGACTGGAAGTCCGGCTTGAGTGGCTGCCTGCACAGCCTGAGTGACCTGAGCGGCTGCAGCAGCACTAGGGGCTGCGACAAGGCGCTGGGTGCTCGTGAGTGAGTTAGGCCCGCCCGGAGGTATTATGGGTTGAGGTGCTGTCTGGTCATTAACTGAGCTGCCTTGGGCAGTAGTGGCGGGTGAAACACCTTGAACACCAGTCTGAGGTATGACAAGTTGAGGGGCTGTTTGGGCAGGGAGTGTTGCTGCGAAACCTTGTGAAGGAGAGCTCTCGAGAGCTAAGAAGCGCTCTAGGGCTTCTCTCGCTGAATTCGGGCGATCATCCACATTACGAGCGATGTGCCACATGACCCAGTCACAGACCCATGTTGGGAGATCGGGGCGGACTTCTGCGAGTGGTTGGACACTGCCTTGGAGGTGACTGGCCATGACCTGAGGAGCTGTTTCACCATTAAAAGGGTAGGTTCCTGCTAGGGAGTAATAATACATTGCTCCCAGTGAGTACATGTCTGTGCGGCGATCGAGTGGTGTGCGCTCAAACTGCTCAGGGGCCATGAAGAAAATGGATCCAAATACGGCATCACCGTGGTCGATAGTTTGGAGAGAAGGTTTGGCAGAGAATTTAGCAAGGCCGAAGTCAACGAGTTTGACTTGGAATCTTCCCGAGGGAAGCCAGCAAACCATGACGTTACTGGGCTTAAGGTCTCGGTGAATGAGATCGAGATCTTGCGCTGCGATCATCGCTTCTTGAGACTGGATAGCGACTTCACGGAAGTCATCAAATGTGAGAGTGCCTCGTTCCACCATCTCATCCAGTGTCTTGCCATTGATGAGCTCCATGACAACGTAGGGACCTTCTGTATCTATACCTGCATCGTAGACTGTGCAAATGTGGGGGTGCTGGACGGAAGAAAGAGCCGTAGCTTCCTTGAGGAGACTCTTGGTGGCTGCTTCTTCTGATTCTAGGCCTTCACCTTCAGTTAAGACTCTCTTAATGGCGACTTCTCGCCTTAGTTGAGTATCATAGGCACGGAATACAGCTCCTACGCCACCTTGGCCGATTTTTCCCCTAATTTCGTATCTTTCTGCGCTCATATTGATGGTTCAGGGTTTTTACTCTCTTCAAATTGCCGCTTACTGGCAATGATGAATTTTGGTGCAGACGTATTTTTTTTCGTGAAAGAGTGATTCACCACTCTCAGAAACTGGCTTTCTCTCAAAACAATAGCACCGAGAGCTCTTGTCTTGACTCGCTATTCTGTCTATTAGTATTCACTAAATAACAATATTGACTGTGTGTTTGACGAGATGGTGTCGCTGCTTGTCATCTGCAAATACTGGCACTATCCGATCAGTTCTGCCTTGGTCTTTATACCAACTCAAAAAACTAACTGGTATTAGTCTCATTTCGCCGCGTTGTCGCTTCGCTCTATGTGTCCGATTATTTTCCTCATTGGTATGAGGAAACAATCCTAGGTTTGGATGTGATTTTGGAATAAAAAAAGACGAATGATGTATTATAGAACAACATTCGTCTTCTTGTGGTAGAGGGTATTGGGGACTTCTAGCCTATTTATTCAGTAGGTTTTTGGCGTCTTTGATTTTGTCCTTGGTCTTATCCATGACTTCTTTGCCAGCGTCCTTGGTCTTATCCATGACTTCTTTACCAGCGCCTGTGGTCTTATCCATGACTTCTTTGCCAGCGTCCTTGGTCTTATCCATCATCTCTTTACCAGCACCTGTGGTCTTATCCATGACTTCTTTGCCGGCATCCTTGGTCTTGTCCATAACCTCTTTGGCAGCGCCTGTGGTTTTATCCATGACTTCTTTGCCAGCTTCTTTGGTCTTATCCATCATCTCTTTGGCAGCACCTGTGGTCTTATCCATGACTTCTTTGCCTGCTTCTTTGGTCTTATCCATCATTTCTTTTCCAGCACCTGTGGTCTTGTCCATGACTTCTTTGCCAGCGTCCTTGGTCTTATCCATCATTTCTTTGCCAGTGCTTGCTGTTTTGTCAGCTGTGTCTTTCATGGCTTTTCCTGTCGCATCAGCGGCAGTTTCGACGGAGTTTTTAGTGTCTTCGGCGATTTCACCGGCCTTGTCACATGATGTGAAAAGCATGGCTGCCGGTGTGAGTGCTAAGCATACGAATTTAAGTTTCATAGTATTTGTTGGAGTAATGAATTATGTTTGTCGAAATCATCACGGAGACACAGTATGACGTGATCTGGGTTGTTGATTTCGCTCATTTAGACAATCAACGGAGAGGTATTGTCACAAAAAAACACTATCCTATGAAGTTGGGAGAAACAAGAACTAAGGTGTTATTGGTGGGGTAAAGTGCTGTTAGAGTGGTATTTATAAAGAGAGAACCATCTCGAGAGCTTCCTTGAGTTTGGCCTTTGGCTTTGTGCTGCGCAATCTGGGGAATCTCCCAGAATCTACGGTGATGGGGGCGCCATTTCTGGTGAGAATGAGTCGCTGTGCTTGTATTTCTATCGCACTAAGGCCGGCTCTGGCTGCGGCAATCTTGAGTGTTGTTGTTTGTAGGAGGTTTTGTACGGCCTCAGGTGATTGACCGAAGCGGTCTCGCCAAGCATGGGCAACTTCATTGAGCTGGGCGGGGCTATTAAGTTCTGCTAGTTCCTTGTAGGCGCGAATACGCATACTTGGCTCTGTCATATATGTGGCAGGGATATAGCAGGGAAGGTGATCGGTGTCTGCACATTGTAAGAAATCTCCTTCATTAAAGCTTAGGAAATCAGCACGTAGTGTGATGTCGATTCTGGCAGTTACTATATTGCCCCTGAGTCGATCAATGGATTGTTTGAGGAGCTGACAGTAGAGATCGAAGCCCACTGCGGCAATGTGACCGGATTGTTTCGTCCCTAGCAGATTCCCTGCTCCACGGATTTCGAGATCTCTCATGGCGATCTTAAAGCCAGAGCCAAGGGCGGTGTATTCTTGAATCGCATTGATTCTCTTGCGAGCATCACCGTGAACTAGGTCTCGTGGCAGCATGAGAATGGCGTAGGCTTTCTCACCACCTCGGCCGACACGACCACGAAGCTGATAGAGATCCGCGAGGCCGAAGCGATCGGCACGATCGATAATAATGGTGTTCGCATTGGGGATATCAATTCCGCTTTCAATAATGGTGGTGGCAAGGAGTATGTCAGATTCTCCGGCGATAAATGTCTTCATGACGCTCTCTAGCTGGTCTTTTTCCATCTGACCGTGGCCGACAGAGATCGTGGCCTCAGGGATGAGGTCTTGGATCTTGTCGCGCATCATCTCGATGGTTTTCACTCGATTATGCAGAAAGAAAACCTGGCCACCACGCTGGAGCTCTTTCTGGATGACATCACGAATGGTTCGCTCGTCGTAGGCGCAGATGGAGGTTTGAACAGCCACTTTATTGGGAGGGGCTGTGTCAATCGTTGACATGTCGCGCGCACCCATGAGGGAGAGGTAGAGGGTTCTGGGAATAGGTGTGGCTGAGAGCGTGAGCATGTCGACTTGAGCACAGCGCTCTTTAAATCGTTCTTTATGCTTCACGCCAAAGCGCTGTTCTTCATCAATAATGCCTAAACCGAGATTTTTAAAGACGACGTCCTGGGAGACTAGACGGTGAGTGCCTATGACGATGTCCACGGTTCCTTCTGCAAGGCCTTTGAGCGTCTCGCGAATCTCTACTGGTTTACGAAAACGATTGAGTAGCTCAATACGCACTGGGTATTCACTCATGCGTTCACGAAATGTACGCCAGTGCTGCTCAGCGAGCACTGTTGTCGGGACCATGAGGGCGACTTGAGTTCCCCCGGTGACGGCCTTGAATGCTGCGCGAATGGCTACTTCTGTTTTTCCGAATCCGACATCCCCACAGATGAGGCGATCCATGGGTTTCTGAGACTCCATGTCGAGCTTGGTGTCTTCGATCGCCTCGATCTGCCCAGGAGTGGGTGTGTAGCGGAAAGAATTCTCGAACTCCCACATCCACTGAGTGTCTGCTGGGTGGGGGCGGCTTTCTTGGGTGTGGCGCTCTGCCTGTATTCGTAGGAGCTGGGCGGCGTAGTCGAGGATGGATTTTTCGGCGGCCTTGCGGGTTTTACTCCAGCGCATGTCTCCAAGTTTGGAGAGCTCTGGTGTTTTCCCTCCCATGCCAACATAGCGCGCGAGGAGGTGGGACTGATCAATGGGGACGGAGAGAATCGCCTTATCCCGATAGCGAATATGGATTTCCTCATAGCCGTCTTCATCAATTTCGATACCTTGGTATCTGCCAATGCCGTATTCACTGTGTACCACAAGATCACCTTTGTGGATGTCTTCGATGGCGGTTTGCGCTCGCTGCTGGCGCTGCTTCTCGAGATTGTTGGTGCGTCTACGAGTCTGGGGTGTCTGATAGCGGCCAAAGAGCTCGGCCGAGGAGAGAACGGCGAGATGGATGCTCGGAAGGATGAAGCCTTGAGAAAGGGAACCTTGCTGGAATGTAATATTCTGAAAGATCTCTTCATCGATGAGTTCTTTAAACCTCTCACGCTCCGAGTCATTTTCTACATAGAGAAAGACCTTCCATTGATCTCGCATCCATTCTTTAAGCTGCTGGCTAAACTGGGCGCGCTTGGATTCTTGGAGAACAAAGTCTCCCGCCTCAAAGGAGCCGATAGGACTAGGGAAGGCCGCCGCGTGGAATAGAGAGACATTCGCATCATCCTCAGGGGCACTAGAGCTCAGAGTGATATGCGATCCAGTGATCGGGGTGTCGCCACTGGCCACGAGTAAGTCCTTGGCATGGACATAGTCTGCGACAGTACTTGTCTCCTCGAGTTCGCTGATGGCGATGTGGGCGTGGGTGAGCTTGCGCCGTGAGGTCTGAGTATCGAGGTCGAACTCTCTGATAGACTCGATCTCGGTGTCAAAGAACTCAAGACGTATCGGGTGTGGATTCTGCCAACTAAAGATATCGAGAATACCACCTCGCTGAGCATACTGACCACGGGTGTGGATCTGGGACACTCGCTCGAAGTTATGTTCCTCTAGTGTAAGAATGAGATTCTCAGGGTCGTGGTCGAGTCCGACTTTCAGAGAAAGGTGGGTTTTCTGTGAGGTACTTAATGGCGGGGCAGGTTCTGAGAGTGCATCTGGACTCAGGATGACGATCTGTGATGAGTCCAGAGTGGCTGCTTGGGCGATTGCTTTGAGAGCAATCAGGCGCTCTGCCCGCGCCTCTGGATCAGTAACTTGATTGTTATTCCCCTGGTCACTGTACTCGGGTAAGAAAATAGGCTCGATGCCCCAGAGTGGTAATTCGGTAGCGAGCCTTTCCCTTGTTCTGGATTGGGGGTGGGTGAGCCAGATTCGATTGGATGATTCCTTGTGAAGGGTGCTAAGGATCGCTGCATAAAAGGAAAGAGCTGACTCAGTGACTGGCCCCAGTAGGGTGTCTGAATCTCGCTGTGTCGTAGCACGGAGAAAGTGCTGGCAGAAGTCTTTCTCAGCGAGTGCAGACTCTAGACATGGGAATGATGATGTAGTCGCCATGGAAGACGAGAAGCCTCATCTCGCTGGGAGTTTCTGTCAAGTTCTGCTCGATACTCAACTGAGTAGGTATAAGAAGACATCGGGTTAAAAAAGAATTTGAGTTCACCCTAAAGTGACATATTTTCCTGAGATCATACAAAAAAATAGAATGAAAGCTTTAGATTTAACAAAAGATGTTCCGCGTAGTCCGCGTGTTAGCCTTGGTGGGTATGTGGTTGCAGCAAGAGCACTCGATAAGTGCCGATCCGTAGTCGCAGGAAGTGCAGGGGAGTATCATTATGCCTGCCCACTGGATAATTTGTTTTTTGAATTTAGTGGAATTAGCAGTGATGCGTTTAAGGACTTCGTGGCAACAGGGGCTGATGACGCCGCTGTAGGCCAATGGATCACAGAGAACGCCAAAGAGAGAAGTCAGGAGGAAATCGTGCAGTGGAATAATGACCTTCGCTATAAGAGAATTAGCGAAATGCCCATTGAGCTGCAGGTGTTCTTAGAGGGCTACATTGCCGAGTTTCTACCAGCAAATAAGGTCGTCTATCACTGGTTTGATGTCTACGACATCGAGGAGAATAGAATATAAAGCGAGAGCTTAGTATGATGAATGACTGCGGCGAAGATGATTCGCTGCTGTGATGATTTAATACTGTACTCACTGGGAGGTGGTTCTAGGTTTTGCCTATGGATCACCTCTCTAAGAATGCGAAACTCTTTATTTGGTTTCGCGTTCTGTTTCACTGCCGGTTCTATTACCCGGTCTTGGCAGTGTTGTTCCTTGATCTGGGATTGACGATTTCTCAGTACGTGATTCTCAATGGGGTCTGGGCACTCACCATTGTTTTATTAGAAGTGCCGTCGGGTGCTCTGGCAGATCTCATAGGCAGGAAGCGTATGCTAGTGAGTGCAGCCGCTCTCATGATGGCAGAAATGGCGCTCCTCTTATTCGCGCCTATCGGTGGAGGTGGCTGGTTATTTGCTGTGTGTATTCTTAACCGTATTCTAGCAGGAATGGCAGAGGCAGCATCGAGTGGTGCCGATGAGGCCCTCGCCTATGACTCACTGGCAGAGGAGAAGAGAGATAGTGTCTGGGATGAGGTGCTTGCGAGACTCGGGCGTAGGCGCTCGCTGGGGATGGCTGTGGCGATGATCCTGGGAGCTGCTGTTTACGATAGAGAGCTGATTGTGAATGTAGGAGCGTTTTTAGGTCTAGAGCTTTCACTGGAGAACCTATCCCAGGGACTAGTGATTAAGTTACCGATATGGCTCTGCTTCCTGCAGGCAGCGTGTTGTTTTTGGCTATCACTGCGCTTTGATGATATCGAAGAACTAAGAGAAGATAAGACAACTGAAGTGTCCCAATGGACGTTAATCATGAGACAAACATGGAGTTCTGTTCTTTGGATAGTGACTCAGAGGTCTGTATTGCTGCTTATCTGTGGTGCTTTGATTGTGGATATGTTTGTGAGAAATTTTGCGACGTTATCGAGCCAGTTTTATCGGTTTTTAGGTATTCCTGAGTATGGTTTTGGGCTCTGTGGCTGCCTTGTGGCTCTCTCTCTCTTTCTAGTGCCTTACTTCGCGAAGCGTTCTGTTAGGAAATATGGGGTGCGTGGTAATCTCGTGCTGGTTTTTCTATTAGCAGCTGCAGGGTTAAGTCTACTCGCACTCTTGCGTGGCCCGCTGGGGGTACTTGGGGCTGTCGTTGTGATGATGTCTATTAGTTATAGCACCTTTGTTGTGAGTAAATTTCTCAATCAGCAGGCTCCCTCAAGAAACAGGGCGACTATCTTGAGTGTGAAAGGGCTCTTTTTTAACTTGGGCTATGCAGTGTTCTCCGTGGGCTTTGCCCAAGTGATGTCGTGGAACGTGGAGCGCTTCCAAGTCATCGATGTGGATCAAGCGCCTGATCATGCCTTTGAGTCCGTGCTTAAGATGACGCCTCTCGTCTTTCTCGCTGTGGTGCTTAGTTATGCTATAGTCTCTTATTGTCTGCTCTGGAATCGAGGAGAGAAAGCTCTCTCTTGAGGAGGGGGATGACAGGGTAGACGGGATCAAGATGATGCGTTTTTCCATATCTAACAGTCTAGTTTTGGCTATGGGCTGGGAGTCGTGACTTGTTTGTTAGTCGTTTGTCTCTTGAGTAAAATCACTTTGCCAGGCTGAATAAGGAGGTCAGCTTTGATTTGTTCTGCAATGTTTGCTAATGCATCTAGTTTTGTGATATTTTTCTCAACTAGTTTTACCTTTGTTCTGTGCAGAGATTGAAACCCTTTTAGGCTAACATGTATTCTGTGCTCCTTTGGTATATCTCCTTTTTGTTCTATAAAACCGATAACGTCTTGAACTGATCCATCTGGATAATCTACAAAGGGAATAATTAGATCGACTAATCGCTGAGTCGTCGCTTCTATAGATAATGGAGTGTGTGGAGCAACAGGATCAAAGGCTTTCACTGACGACACAGAAATCGCTAAAACCATGACTATGTGTTTCGTCATCATTGATAGAGCTGAACTCTTGAAGACTACAGGCCTTAGTTGATCTTCCAGATTTCGCAGAGCTGATTCTCTGCGGTGTTGTCTGTGGAGAATCTTGTGGTTTGGCCTAGGTAGACAGCGCGCACATTTTGGCTTTCTGCCTTGAGTCCATTGACGACAGAGGCACTTCTTGTCGCGCGCTTGGCAGAGAGTGTTTGGTTCGAGCTGGCGTCTCCAGTGGTTGAGGCGTAGCCAACAACGAGGAAGAAGGAGTCGGGCTCTGTGGAGGCGAGGCGAGATTTGATCGTTTCTACATCTGTGAGTGTGACGTGAGATTCACCTTGGGAGAATTTGACCTGGTGGATGATCTGCGCATTCAGTGTGTCCCCGATTCGCGTGTAGGCTCCTTCGAGCTTATCGGGTGTGAGGCCTTCTAGCTGCTGCAGTCCTGCGTAGAGTGCTGCGGCTTTTGGTGAGAGGTTATCGGAGGAGTCGACAAATAAGGTCGCTTTGTCGATCTCTGCGCGTAGGCGCTGGAGTTCGCGCTTGAGGTCATTATTCTCTGGGCGGAGCTCGTCGAGTTCTGCACGTAGAAGTTCGAGGGTGGCGGGGTTTTGAGTGGCGAGTTGGGATTGGTTTGCTTCTAGCTGCTGGCGTAGTTCTGTATTTTCTGTACTGAGTGTTAGGCTGCGATTAAGCTCTTCTTCGAGGGCTTTTTTGACATCTGTGAGTTCTTCCAGAGAAGGGCGGCGGCTAAATTCGAGGAGCTTTCCGCGCTCAATTTCAAGTTGAGAGAGGGTTTGTGTGAGTTGTGTCTTAAGCTGGGGCGCGTCTTGTGCGCTGAGGCGCAGTTGTGCCATTTGGGTCTCTAAGTTTTTGACTTGAATGCTGAGGGTTGAGTTCAGTTGCTGGCTAGCGTTGAGCGCTTGAGTGGTATTGGAGACGGCTCCTTCTTTTTTGGCTAAAGCTGCTTCTAGGCCTGTGAGTGTCTGGACAAGTAGGCTTGTGTCTTTTTGAATTCTTTCGGCAATATGGCTGGCATTCTCTGTGTCGAGAGCGGGCATGCCTCTGGCCTGGCGCTCGGCACTGAGCTCGGTCTGGAGAGCTGCGTTTTGCTGGCGAATGATGTCGATGTCACTGCTAAGGTCGCCTTTATTGGATGATTTAAAGGCGAGTAGGACAAGAAAGGCGATAAGTAGAAAGGCGACTAAGATGAGAAGCTCAAGTATACCTGAGCGGCTCTGTGGGGCACTTTGGGCGAGAGCTGGAGAAACCTGCTGAGGTGGAGCACTTGGGAGATTAGACGGTAGGGCGGGGGGAACCTGCCCAGTGTCTTGTGAGCTCGTGTTGGTGGGTTGATTATCGTTCTCTGGCATAGTGTAGTGAATGTGAAGGCTAGTTTGGTAGCGAGTTTTTTAGCGCACCGCAAGTCTGGACTCGGGGAGAGTGCGAGCTCAGGGCTATCTCAGGAGATTGGGCATTTATACCAACTCAAAAAACTAACTGGTATTAGAGACCCAGTAAGCGCAATATCTCATCAGGTTCTGAGGCGAGATGGGTGGGGTTCTCTGCGTGGAGTGCCTTGTAGCTATTAAAACCCCAGAGTACAGCGATGATCTCGCAGCCTGCTTGGTGGGCGGCTTTGATGTCGCGCTCTTCATCTCCGATGTAGACGAGTTCCTCGGGTAGGCAGCCGACATTCTCACAGATAGAGCGGATGAATTTCGCTTTTCCAGTGAGCTTATTACAGCTTTCGATAAAATCGAACTCGGTGTCGAGCTGATGCCTGAGGAGGAAGTCTTTGACGTTTTCGGTACGGTTAGAGGTCAAAATGGCAAGGTTCTCGACCTGAGGCCGAATCTGGCGGATGATTTCTGAAATACCCTCGAATGGATCAATGGAGGCGATATTCTTACGCAGTAGCCGGGTGCCCTTGGCGACGAGGTAGGGGAGCTTGAGCTTTGGGACCTTGAGCTCGCTGAGTAGCTCTGAGAGGGGGAGGTCTCGGAGGGTGGAGACTTCTTCTTGCTGCACCACTCGTAAGTCATGTTCTTTCGCCAGCTTATTGTAGACTTCTAGACCGCTGGAGAATGAGTCCGCAATTGTGCCATCGAAATCAAAGAGTACTGTGTTGTATTTCATTATTTACGAAGGACAAGTGTGTTGAGACGCAGATTTGGGTCAATGTCGCAGTCTAGTGTGCTGTATTGTTTCCGCAGGTGCTTGTGAAGTGTTATGTAGGCAATCATGGCGGCATTGTCCGTGCTGAGTGTGGGGGAGCAGACAAGGAGAGTTTTGTTGGCTGCCTCACAGGCTGACTGGAGGGTATCGCGCAGTGATTGGTTACAGGAAACACCGCCAGAGAGTGTGATGAGGGGGCAAGAGAGTGATTCGGCAGCAAGGAGGGTGCGTTTCACTAGAACATCGATCACACTCTGCTGGAAGGAGGCGCAGATATCAGGAATTTGCTCTTGAGAAATCTGGCCGTCTTTTGGACTTAGATCACTGAGGGTGTAGAGAACGGCTGTTTTTAGCCCTGAGAATGAGAAGTCATAGGGGGCGTCTTTGATGCGGGATCTGGGGAATGCGTAGGCAGTGGGGTCACCTAGTTTGGCGGCTTTTTCGATTTCTGGGCCACCTGGGTAGGGGAGGCCGAGCATCTTTGCGACTTTGTCAAATGCTTCTCCTGCGGCATCATCACGAGTTTTTCCCACCAGAGCGTAGTCATCAAAGGCTCTGGTGTGGAGCAGCATGGTGTGACCGCCAGAGACGATGAGGGCAAGATTAGGGAGTATGCCGGTCTTTGTTTCTAAGAAAGGAGATAGGAGATGCCCCTCCATGTGGTTCACTGAGACAAAGGGCTTCCCCGCGGCAAGTGCCATCGCCTTCGCGGCTGTGTGGCCGATCATGAGAGATGAGGCGAGACCTGGCCCTGCTGTGGCACCATAACAATCAATATCCTCTAGTGCCACACCTGCATTTTGCAGCGCTTGCTCGATGAGTGGGCGAAGAGTCAGTGAGTGTGTGCGTGAAGCAAGTTCTGGAACCACTCCTCCGTACTCTCTGTGCAGATCAATTTGGGAGCTGATTTCTGAGCTGAGTATCTGTGTCTCTGTTTTGTCTCCACGAAGAATGGCGACCGCTGTTTCATCACAGCTGGATTCTATGGCTAAGGTGATTTGCAAACTGCACGGAGTGAAATGGAGAAGTCAGCCTACTTCAATACAATACTCATATGAATGTGAGAGCGGCTTCCCTCAAAGTCCCAGAAGAAATCACCAATATTGCACTTGAAGTCCCAGGCACCTCCATCAATACAGCGTTTGAGAGGCTCTTCATTGTAGAAGCTCAGTGTGGCCTTCTCCCAGCCTCCTTGGTCATTAATGATTGCTTGGAGATGGTGGCGCACCGCAGGTGTGAAAATGCTGACACGCTCCTGCCAAGTGTCACGCAGGGCGGCTTTGGCAGATTCTGGTAGGGCACTATAGCTCTGGGCGGCTGGGATTTTAGAAGGTTGACTGGCAATGGCTTTTTGACCTAGCTGGAGATAGGATGGGTTATGGATAGATTTCCAGAGTCTTAGAAGCTGCTCTTCTTCGATTTTCCACAGGTTAGGTGGATTCGCTCCTAGGAGTACTGGGCCAAATTCCTTAAGCTCATGATCTGCAATGACTACCTGCACGACAGTGAGATGGTGCTCTGCCAGGCGAAATGCAAAATTCTTGTCTGTACGCGGATCACCAAAGACTGCGACGTAGTAGTTGCCAAGGCCATCATCTTGATCAGCGACCTTGTGCGCCATTTTGAGACCTTTTTTTGAGAGTAAGAGCGAAAGCGTGTGATCGAGGTGCTTTCTCTGATCTTTATTGAGCTCTTTGATCTGTAAACCGTGGCGAACTCCTCCCGTGTACTGCATTTGCCAGCGATTCTCTGTGTCATCGAGTGAGCCTAGCATGCTCTTCTGTTGTGCGCCTGTTAGACTCTCGAGAAGAGTAGTAGTGCTCTTGCGCAGCTGCTCGCTGAACTGGGAGGAGCCGTGCGAGTGATTCGAGTGAGCACTCAGGACAAGAGTGGAGAGTAGGCTAAAGAAGAGAACAAGTAATTTCATAGGGTTGTGGTTTTCTAGCTTACATCTGGAACTCAGACAATCATCGACTTCAAAAAGAAGCGACTGGTTGCTATGACTCGCTCTTATTAAGCGCGGCCTTTCTGAGTTCCTTCATCTCTAGTTCATCATGGACGAGTTGGGTGACGACTTCCACAGCGCGCTCAGCGGGCCAGATGGTGTGGAGATTTTGTGATTCTGTCGTGGCACCGGTGTAGAGTAAAAAGAGGTGCTCGCCGACATGCACACTGCGGCAAGGTGTCGTTAGCTCAGAAGCGAGACTCACGAGAAACTCACGGGTGAATTCCTTGTGATCAGAGACTTCTTGGAAGACTTCGGGATTTGTTCTGTGACTAGCGACAAGAGCATTGCCAAATGGGCAGCCGCTAAACTGGTGGGCGGCTAAGAAAGAAAGCAAGTCCTCGAAGTAAGCGATGATTTTATCCTTCGCAGAGGTTTCACTGTCAGCGAGAATATTGGCGTGGCGGATGACTGAGGCTTTGTGGAGCTCGCGGAGCTCCTCTGGTGAGGAAATCGGAGTCAAATCACAGGCAACAGCAACTGTAGGATCATTCGTGGTTGATGACATGATACTATCATAGGATCGAAGTGGGCTGGCGTCTACTCATTATCTTTCCCAGTTCTATGATAGGCTTGTTGTTTTGCGGCTACTTCTGTGCGTAGATTGATGAATGCTAGGCTAAGCATTGCTAGTAAAATTGTAGCAGCAGGAGGACTTCCGACCATAAAAATCCCATTCGAGAAGAAGGTTGTTAGCGTGGCTTCCATAGGAGGGTAATAGTGACTACAGACTATTCCACAAATACCTGCTGTGGAGATGAGCCACTGGGTAATGAAGGTTTCTTTTTTTGGATCAGGGCGCTTTCCGAGTGTGTAGCCCACAATGGAGGCTAATAGTGTAGCGAGGAGAATAGAGCAGAGAACCGTCCAATGCTCTCCTATTATACTCATGAGAGCGGTAGGGGTAAGAAGGACTGTTACAATGAGACCAAAGACACAAGCGCGCTTTAGGGGGGCATTGGCCAATGGGGAGATCAGCCCGAAGGGAGGGTAATTTGTCTGCTCATGGTCTCGCAAGTTTTGTACCATCTTATGGAATCGGTGATGACGTATCATGATGATAACTGGTGCCAGGAATGCAAAGCTTAGAATGTATGGTGAAACATGGTAGTTTACGTGGAAGTATAAATGATAAATAGCTGGCCCCAGTGTAAGAGTGAGGAAGGTAATCATGATGAGAACATTTATTTTTATATGTCTCAAGTAGAGTTTCCGCTCAGCGGGGCTTCTTGTGCTATCTAGGCCAATTTTTAAGACCAGTGAGGCAATAAAACCAAAGAGTCCTACTCCTGATACCGTTTTTAGCAGACTTGTTGAAGTGGCTATTGTGGCGGCTGCTGATTGGGATTGAGTGGATAAGATAGCAGCGCTTACAGTTGTGGCCACAGCACTGGAAGGCTGTGAAACAAGAAGGACATTTTCGATGGTGTTTTCAATGTTCGCTTTAAGATGCTTTCTGCCTCGTGCTAGCCTCTGTTTGACAGCGTCTTCGCTGACTTCGAGTATAGCGGCAATTTCTTTTACAGAGAGGTGCTGACTATAGTGGAGAACGAGTGGCTCACGGTAGAGGTCTGGTAATTTAGCGATCGTTTGTTGCACCAGAGCTATATCATCAGAGCTAGTGCTATTCTGTGCAGGGGTTTTGGCGCCGTCGATGAGCTCAGGTGTCGCGGTATCATCCACAACAGTTTGCTTAGACTGGAGGCGAGAAGTAATCCGCCGTGTGATCGTACAGAGCCATGATTTAAAAAGCTCAGGGTCTTTGAGAGTGTCTATTTTTTTCCAAGCTTGGATAAATGTATCTTGGGTGATGTCTTCGCTGAGAGCGAAATTCCCACAGCCACTGAGAGCGATAGTATAAATAAGCTTTTGGTAGCGGATGACGAGTGCCTCAAAGGCGAGGTTGTTGCCAGCGATGCTTTTTTGAACAAGAATCGTGTCACTACAGGTCTGGAGGGTACGTGGGCTCTTTTTTAGGAAACTTAACATGTAGAATAAGAGCTTGTTTCGCTGATAAAGGTGACAAAAGAAATGAAAGAAAGGGTATTTTTAATAGAAACGCAGTTTTGAGAAGCTCTAAAAACCAGTCCTCACGGCTTTACAAATGAAGGCTGCTCTGGCATTCCCCTTCTGCTATGTCAGAATTACCGACTGCTTATGAGCCCCAGAGCGTGGAAGAGAAGTGGTATCAAGCTTGGCTTGATCAGAAGTGCTTCCATGCAGATGAAAACTCCAGCAAAGAGGGTTACTCTATTGTTATCCCACCTCCCAATGTCACGGGTATTCTGCACCTTGGCCATGTTCTTAATAATACCATCCAGGATACTTTAGCGCGCAGGGCACGCCGCCAAGGTAAGGAAGTTCTCTGGCTTCCAGGTACGGATCACGCTGGTATCGCGACCCAAACCAAGGTGGAGAAAAAGGTTCGTGAAGAAGAGGGGAAGAGCCGCCGTGAACTAGGGCGTGAGGAGTTTCTGAAGCGTGTCTGGGACTGGAAGGATAAGCACGGCAATATCATTATCAACCAGCTCAAGCGCCTAGGCTGTAGCTGTGACTGGGATCGTGAGCGCTTCACCATGGATGGCGACTACTCAGAGTGGGTGGCGAAGGTGTTCACAGAGCTCTTTGAGAAAGGATTTATCTACCGCGGTAAGCGCATGGTGAACTGGTGCCCGAAGTCTCTGACAGCTCTCTCTGACGAAGAAGTGATTCCCAAGGCCAGCCGCTCGAAGCTCTACTTTATGAAGTATGAGCTCGTGGGTGAGCCTGGGCGCTATCTTGAGATTTCCACGACAAGACCCGAGACTCTGATGGGAGATATCGCGGTGGCTGTGCACCCTGATGATGAGCGTTTTAAGGATCTGATCGGCAAAAAGGTGCGCCGCCCATTCCCTGAGCGTGCGATCGAGATCATTGCCGATGAGCACGTGGATATGGAGTTTGGTACAGGGGCGCTCAAGATCACGCCTGCCCACGATAAGGCGGACTTTGAAATTGGGCAGAGGCACAATCTTGAGGTGATTGATGTGCTTCACGCAGATGGCACGGTGAACTGCCCTGAGGTGCCTGAGCTCGATGGCTTGGATCGCTTTCAGGCGCGTCGCCTTGCGGCAGCGAAGCTTGAGGAAATGGGGCTGCTCATTAAGGTGGAAGAGCATGAGAATAATGTGGGCTACTCCGAGCGTGCTGACGTGCCCATTGAGCCGCGTATTTCCATGCAGTGGTTCTTGCGCTACCCAGCTGTGGATGAGGCGACAGCAGCTGTGGCTTCTGGAGATATTCAGATACGCCCTGAGCGCTGGGCAAAGACCTATGCTCACTGGATGGAGAATATTCAGGACTGGTGTATTAGTCGCCAGCTCTGGTGGGGGCATCAGATCCCTGTGTGGTATCGTAAGGAAAAGGCCTTTGAGCTTAAGGAAGCTGAGTCTCTGGATGTCAAAGACCTAGCCTCTAAGGATATTTATGTAGGGACAGAACCTCCAGAGGACGCGGAGAACTGGATTCGTGATGAGGATGTCATGGATACGTGGTTTAGCTCATGGCTGTGGCCATTCGCAACAATGTCTGAGCGTGAACAGGAAAAGTTCTATCCGACAGCGGACTTAGTGACTGGGCCAGATATCATTTTCTTCTGGGTCGCTCGCATGATTATGGCGGGCTATAGCTTTAAGCAGGAGTTGCCCTTCAAGAATGTGTATTTCACCTCACTGATTCGTGATGGTAAAGGGCGCAAGATGTCTAAGTCACTGGGGAATTCTCCAGACCCCATAGAGATCATGAATACCTATGGGGCAGATGGTTTGCGCTTCGCTTTGATGCGAATTGCCCCAGTGGATAGCGATATTCGATTCTTGGAGGAGAAGGACAAAAAAGATCCAAATAAGAAGGTCTACCCTCAGGTGGAGGAAGGGCGAAATTTCGCCAATAAGCTCTACAATGCCTGCCGTTTTCGACAGATGCAGGGGGGGGGAGCTCTCCAGGAAATAGGAAATCTTGAGACCTTGCCAGTGTATCACCTTGATATTCTCCATAAGCTCGATGCTCTCTCTCTGAATCTCGATAAGGCCTACGCGAGCTATCGCTTTAATGATCTGACATCACTACTCTATGAGTTCTTCTGGAGTGAGTATTGCGATAAGTTCATCGAAGCTGTGAAACTTGATTTCCGTAGTGGGGATGAAGAGAAGATCCAGCGCACACTCGCTGTGATGGATACTGTCATGTCTCGCTACCTAGGCTACCTTCACCCACTGATGCCTCATATCACTGAGGAGCTCTCCTCACAATTAGGCTATCTGGCTAATGGGGCATTCTTGATGGAGCAGAGAGATCAGTCAGAAGCCGTTCTCAATGGGCTGTCTGAGGAACAGATAGAACAGGCAGGGGGGATTGCTGAGGCGGTGTATCGTTCTGCGAGTCGCCTGCGTAACCTCAAGGCGGAGTATCATCTAGCAGCATCAAAGGATGTTGAATTCATTCTGAAGCCCGCCGAAGCTTGGGTCTCTGATCAGCTAGACGCTCTCAGTGTGCTGGTGGGTGCCAAGTCCATTCGTATCGAATCTGACTACGCCGCGCAAAAAGGGACACCAGCTGCTGTGGCAGAAATCGGAGAAATCTATATGCCTCTAGAGGGGCTTGTGGATATTGATACTGAGAAAGAGCGCCTCGGGAAAGAAATCGCCAAAATCGAGAAAGAAATCGCAAAGTCTCAGGGGAAACTTGGCAATGCGAACTTTGTGGATAGAGCGCCTGAGGCGGTGGTCAAAGCAGAGAAAGAGACACTAGAGAACTGGCAGAGTAAGTATGCACAAATACGTGATATGTTGAGCGCTCTCGATGGCTGATTGTTAGTGGATCGATATGAGTTATTTTAGAGCTACTTTTAAATGTATGTTTTGTCTTGCAGAGTAGGTGAGATTAGCCAGATTAGCCCTACATAGATAATGCAGAATCTTGCCGACATCTCTGAAATTTCATCTCAGCAGCTTGAGCTTTTGGAAGCGGCGGGCTTTCAGAGTAAAGAAGCCTTAGGGAAAGCGGATCCTGCAGATGTGTACACTGAGCTCAAACGTGCCAATGAGTTTCTCAAACTGAGCTCAGAAACTCCCGAGCAAGCAGAGGTAGAGATCTGGATTGCACAGTGTGCAGGCACGGAGTTGAAGAAGACAGAGGGAAAATCTAAGGATAAAATTGAGGATAAATCTGAGCATTCTCAGTCCTCGAAATCTGAGGATTCTCAATCCCTAAGTGATGAAGTACTGGAGTCTCAGCACAGTGAACATCTAGAAGACTATGTGCAGCAGGTGGAGTGCGCGATTCCTCTGCCTCCAGAGGCCTTTAAAAAAGCAGGCATTGCGCTCAGTGAAGTGGCAATGGCTAAGATGTTAAGTCAGTGTGATGAGCACGATGAGGTGAAGGTGTCGAAACAGGCCGAAGTTGCGCCAGCTCAGAGGAGTCAGCAGGATGAGAATCTCAGTCAATCTGAGAGCCAGAAGCACTGGCCAGAAGGAGCCTTTGCGATACTACCGGAAGACGCACTCACAGAGGAAGAAGTAGATTTAGAAACGGATAGAGAAGCCCAATTGCCAGTAGAGAGCGGAGAGATGGTAGAGCCAACCCCAGTTTCTACCGCAGAAGAAGCGAAGCTAAAGCAGATGGAGGAAAACCATCCTCATGCTGAGAGTACTACCGATACGGACAGTGAAGAATATATGAACCCTCCCAACGAAAATAGAGAACTCAGTGAGTCGAATAAGTACAATGGAGCTGCATCGAGGTCTGCTACACCGACATTAGGTGTGGATGCTTCTCGCGTGCGCACTATGGAGCAATTCCAAGAAGAGACCAATCAGATGCCAAAGACCGCGCACGCTGAGGCGAGTCTCTCGAAGATGACACGAGCAGAGACGAATAAGGGCATCAGCCGCAGCTCTAGGCGCTATATTCGAGGTGTGTTACACAATCAGAAAGCAAAAGCCTACTTTGGCGCTGCAGGTTTCATTGTGTTTTGGCTTACTTGTTGGCTACCTCTTATCGGTCTGGGCTTGTATCTACTCGACACGAAGCATTTTGGCTGGGCGCTCTACACGCCTGCCATATGGCTACTGAGCCTAATACTCTACTTTGGCTTTGCGCTGAAGACATCGTGCCCGGTCTGTCGGCAAAAACAATTTTTCCCCAAAGCCTGCGTGAAGCATAAAAATGCGCACAAAATTGCAGGCCTAGGGCTGATGCTTCCCGCCGCGCTCCACATCGTCTTATTTCGCTGGGCGCGCTGTATCTTCTGTGGCACTTCCTTGCGCTACAAGGAGTAGTGTATCAGGAATGCTAGGCAAAAAGGCAAAAAGAAGAGGAGTCTATGCTGCGAAGCTTTCTCCACAGGAGCAGGTCACACTGGCATTGGGATTGGTGACTTTAAAACCGCCTTGCTGGAGATCGTCCGAGTAATCGAGTTCGCTACCACTCACAAAGAGCGCACTTTTAGGGTCAATCACCACGTTGACAGATTGGCTGATGACTAAAATGTCCCTATCTCTAGGGCCATCCACTAAGTCCATTTTGTACTGTAGGCCTGAGCAGCCACCACCGATCACGGCGATTCTGAGAGCACCCTGTGGTCTGCCTTGCTTCTCGAGTAAACTCAGGAGGTGGCGAGAGGCTCCCTCAAGAACCTTAATGAGTTTTTCATTACCTTGTTTGTAGTTTACTTGTGACATAAATTTATTGGGAATCTGAGGAGCTCTTCGCAGGAGGTGAGGCCTTTGTTTTCGCCTCTGAGGCGCCTTTTTTGTAGGATTCACTGCGGTAATCTGTCTGATAAAAGCCAGAGCCCTTGAAGAGAATGCCAGCACCCCCGCCAAGAAGACGTTTCACTCTACCGGAGCAATCTTCTTTAGAGCACTCTGTGAGCTTATCGTCGCTCATTTTCTGAAACACTTCAAAGATGTGTCCACAGTGTTCACATTGGTAATCGTAATTTGGCATAGGTGAATCGTGCTGAGTGATGGTTGAGAATCATCGTCTAGATTGATGCGCTCTAGGTCAAAGAGGTATCGCTGCGCGCAGAATTTGTAAACTCAAGAATTTCTAGAGTACCATGAATGGTACATTCTGGAGGGAAAAGCTAAGAACTGGCGTGACAAGCCCCTTGCACTGGGTATCAATGATTGTGATGAGATTTTTTACGTCAGCATTCACGACCTTCGTTCTATTCCTAAGTGTGACAAGCTGTGGTTTCTTGAAAAAAGAGAAGGTGCCACCAGCTCCTGTCTCAGTACCAGTCACAGCCCCGAAAACGTCTTCGTATACCCCACGGAGCCTTAATGCAGCACCTCTGAGAAATCCCAATGTCGCTCTTTCGGGAGCATTTCAGGGAGGTGAGGCTTCTCATTCCTTTGGTAATCGCTCAAAACCCTATATTGCAATGACATTTGACGATGGGCCACACCCAGTACACACACCGCGACTATTGGATATGCTAAAAAGGCGAAATATCCGAGCGACTTTCTATGTGATAGGTCACAAGGTAGAACGCTATCCGCACATCATTCGCCGCATTGTTGCTGAAGGTCATGAAATCGGGAATCATACTTGGAAACATGACAATCTAACAAAACTCTCTAATGCTCAAATCATCGCCGACCTGCAGAGATCCACTAATGCGATTGCAAAGGTCACCGGGGTAAGGCCTCGCACGATGCGCCCGCCCTACGGCGCTCTCTACGGTGCCCAGCGCCAGATGGTGTATAACCGCCTAGGGATGCCTTCTATTCTATGGGATGTCGACCCTCAAGACTGGAAGCGTCCAGGGCCAAGTGTGGTTTCCTCCCGTATTGTTAATGGCACAAAGCCTGGCTCCATTGTTCTGGCACATGATTTACATGGCCCAACTGTGGATGCTATGCCAGCTGCTCTTGATGGCCTACTGCGTAAAGGGCACCAGTTTGTCACAGTGTCACAGCTATTAGCTCAAAAAGGCCAATAGATTCACGAACTAGAGAACTGCTCGTATGAGGAGCTATGGTCATCAGCACCGAGAGAGCCGAGAGAAGCTAGTTGAAGTCATCGATGGTATCACGAGTCTAGCGAAAGAACTTGGTAAGAAAGACGTGGCTCTGAGTGGAGAAGATGAGCGTCTTCATTCACCATTCCGTATTGTCGTATGTGGTGATAAACAGGCAGGGAAGACGTCGTTGATAAGAGCATTATTTTCTCTCAAGGACTCTGAGACCAGTCGCTCTCAAGATGGACTACATCTCTATGAGAGCGCGACCATGGTGGTAATAGAATCTCCTGCCACCTCCCAGCTGACAGAGGACGCGCGAAATGCACTACAGCGCGAAATTCAGTGTGCCGACTATGTGCTGTGGTGCTTACCTGTGCTCAATCCATGGGCGGCGTCCACTTGGGATCTGATTGCCAAGCAGAGCGAAGAGACCTTGGCACTATCCTCACTTGTGCTACTGCAATGTGACTTGAGAACTGATGCGGAGTTAAGTCTACTTGAAGGTCATGTTAGAGATCTGTGCCGACAGAGAACTCAGCGACTTCTAGACCTGAGGTTTCTATCTTGTCTCGATGCCCAGCAGGCTGGGGTAGACTCATGCCAGGTGATGTTAAATAGTGAGCTGAATCGCTCAAGGCGGCGCCGCACAGAGCTAAGAGAAGTCTATCAGATGGCGTATACCCTCATGATGGAGCTCGAGACATACATGGACGAGCGCGCAAGCACAATTGAGAGTGATAAGGGATACCTCGAATCCATAGAGGCCGAAATCGAGCGCGACAAGGGTCTTAAGGTGGAACAATATACGAGTGATTTTACAAAATGGGGTGAACTCTATGAAACTGTGTTATTGCCGACCTTAAAAGTGGTTCGGCGCAAGACCGGAGTTCTTGCTGTGAGTCTTTCTCTATTTGGAAAAGGGAATGATGCGATTCAAATCGAAGGGGAGTTTTTAGACCTAGTGGAAGAAAAAGCAGGGGAACAAGGTCTGCTGGATGGGAAGGAATTATTGAACTCGTGTAAAAAAAATTGGTTAGACTTAAAGCCGCACCTCGAGCAGAGACTAGCTCTCGATATCGGAGAGTTAGAAGAGAGTGCTTTTTTAGACCAAGTCAATCACCTCTCTGAGAGACTAGCAAAACGAGCTAGGCACACAGTAGTAAGGCTCCGCATTAGGCGTGTACTCGATGAGTTGTTGATGGAGAAACGAGGGCGAGAAAAGTCGTTATTGGCCCTTTACTTTTCATTTATCACGCTAGCTGGAGTGACAGGAACATTTGAGCTAGGTAGTCACCCATGGCCCGCATTGAGTTTATTGGCCGCGGCTGGTGTTCTATTTGCTTTTTATTGTACAACGATTCTTAAATCACAAAAAACGATTGTAGAAACCTACGGTGGAGGATTAATCGATCTGAGAGCTACTTTTGCAGAATCAGTGATCACCGAATACCAAGATGGTATCCATGAGTTCTATAAAGGGTATTTACCAATGTTAGAAAATCTAAAGCGCCACATAGCCTCCGCCAAAAAGCATTTGATACCCAGACAGCAGCGCTGGGGTGATTTGTTTCTCGAGCTAAGAGCTATTGAGCAAGAACTCTAGAAGAGGTGAGTATGGCTTTTACCTCTCTTTACTGCTTGGGAGGAAGTAGGGGTGTTATACCTGAGGGGAAGACAGAGTTATCCTGACGTTGGCGCATAGGGCGAAAGGATTCACTGTGAGTCTCCACTCTAAATGTGAGAGCATTGAGTTCTCTCGTCGTTTCTGTAAGCTGGGATTCGAGGGTCTGATAGTAACTGGTGAGTTCAGCAATTTGGGCAGTCTGTTGCTCTAGTTTTTTGACTAACAAACGGTTTGAATGACTGTTTACGATGGGCTCTAGAGGTGTGGACTCAGGGAGGCGAGTCGGGCTGGTTTGATCGAGTGAGCCTTGGTCATTATCAGTCACTTCATGAGAAACAAGCTGAGTTGCAGGCTCATGCGCTGGGGAGTATTGTTGAGGAGCTAGAGTCTGATCTGAGCTCTTTGAATGGGAGACACTAACCCCTATGAGAATACCAATAATCAGAGAAGTGATAGAGAGAATCGCCTGAGTCATACTACTGAGGAAGTGAAACCATAAGCTGTTTGAGCTTCTGGATCGAAGTTTCTAACTGCTGTTCTGCAAATTCTAATTCTTTATTAGAAGATGAAATGGTAGCACTGACACTTTTCGTCTGCGCGTAGCCTAATTCTGGAAGGTAACCTGGCTCGACAACTAAGGCAGTCTGGTCTGATTCCTCAGGAGCAAGAACATAGGGGATAATATCCACTTTGATTTTCTTCTTATTGGATAAAAGAATCGTCGCTGGATAAGCCTGTTCTTTATGACCCATAATATATCTCCAGCCTCTCGGAGCGTCTTGCATGGGCTTTGGTTTCCAGGGAGTGTGAAGGGTGACTTCACTATGGTCTGAGGTAATGATTTCATCGACACGTACTGGCTCACTGGCGACTTCAATTTCTTTGATCAGCGGCTCCAGAGAATCTTCTGTCTCTGGCTGCTCAGGAAGGGCGATCGCCTCACGGTCAACGAGGGCGACTTGAGACTCTTCATCTTGGATGGAGTCCGCTTGAGAAGAGCTATTTGAGGCCGCTTCACCAGATTGATTGATAGTTGCCTCGATCGCTTTTACAGCACGAGCGACAGCTTCTGTGGCGTCGTCCTGCGCAAATAGAGCTCCATAGGGTAGGAAAGCGAAGGTCAGTAAAAAAGAGATAGGTTTATTCATGGCGCGGACTGATTGATTCTGACGTATTACTTAATGTCTCATTTAACTTTGTGTTAGAGGGCAGAGACGGGCTGTCAGCTCTGAGTGCTGAGAGAGGCTGGCTTCGAGCTAATAGATTCTCCCAAGCTTTTTGGATATTGTGGCCATCGTTCTTTAGTTGAGTGACTCTACCTTTGTAAATTTCCATAGCACGTAGAATTCGGCTGGCTTCTTGAATTTCACTAGGCCCCCAGCGCATACCCCTTGTTTGGTAAAGCACAGGAACCTGAATGGTAATACGCTCTTGAGAAGTGTCACCATATTGAGCGTCGAGCACGTGCTGTATACTGTAATTGGTCTGCTCATAACTCACGGAGTCACCTAGGGCTGGTGATTTTGCCAGCGGCATAGTGGCTAGGGGTGAGGTCTTTACTTTAATCTCGCCGGGAAGGCTCGAGTCAGAGGGTAGCTGGAAAGGTCTGTTTTGCTCGGTAGCGGTGCTTTCAGTAGGAGGCTGAGGGATGAGCGTATCCTCCTTGGTAGGGCTGGTAACTACTGGCGTGTTTTGAGTAGAAGCAGAGTCACCCATTTGTAACTGAGGTTGAGAGTGGATCTCTGCTTTATGTGAAGAATGATTTGCCGATAAACCAGCTGCCGATAAGTCATTTGCCGAAGAATCATTGGGAGAAGTAGTGAGGTAGAGGTAGCAAAACAGCGTGGCCACAATGGCGCAGATGATTAGCATAAATGGGTAGATGAGTGGTACCCGTTGAGTGGTGGTTTCAGCAGACATAAGTTATTCTATGATAGGTTCGGCTCGGGGAATCATCACTTGAGCTCTCATGATAAGAATTTCGCTACTAAGGGGCGGAAATGATGTCACGGTGAGTTTGTTTTTAGTCAAGGTGAGCTGTTTTAAACTAGATCCTGATGTAGAGCGAGCCTGAATTCCAGGCACGATCTGAGTGTCACCAGTCGTCGTGTCAGTAGCTATACCATCTGAGCGGTAGACTTCAAATGTTTGGTGTTCCACAACATTGTCCGTAAACACTTTTAGCTCAGCACCATTACTGTAAACACGGTAAATCAATGCCGCAGAAGGACGGATCAGATATTCACCAGAACGTACCTTCGCATACTCCTCGGCTTGGTATGTTCCAATGAGATTAAAGCCAAGAGGAACCTCCTCAGCCTGAGCAGAGAAAGAACTAAAAAAGAGCGATAGAACCGCTGCTATTATCCCAACTATCTGCCTACGTCCCATTGTCCATCACCAGCTGGGGTCGGGTCATATAGAACACCTGCAGCGTCTAAATAAATAGGAGGTGATATAGCTATATTGAAGGCTAGCGGATTACCGTTCAAATCCTGAACTACGGGAAGAGCAGGCGCGTTATCTGGCAAATAGGGAATAATGTTAGCTGGAATCAAAGTAGTTACATCTGTAGTAGGGAAGTCTGACAAATAAAGTCTTTGTGCTGTGTAAACGGCTTGAAGTCGTTCGCCAGCACTAATACCAGTTTGCCAGTCTCTATATGCGTTCGTAACGGGTATCGCTATTCCAACTAAAATAAGTATGACTCCTATTACAACTGTTAGCTCAATGAGTGTAACAGCGGATCGTTTATTTGATTTTATAATTGTATCCATAATAGGTTTATGTAATTGAACCTACATAACGAGATTTGAAATTTTGAAATTCAGGCGAATTTAAATAGGGAACTAATTTAGTGAGCGTAATTATAACGCTTGCGAAAATGATTAAAAGCCAAAATACTCGCCAAGTAAAACTCTTTTTGTGTGGATTTATGATCTTACTATACCAAGAATTTTTCTCAATAACATCTGTTTTGAAAGTTAACCCCTGGTGGTGCATAAGGTTTATTAGTTTGTCTGTGCCTTTTGCTGATGGCATTGTCAGCTTGTAATTGAATCGTCTTCCAGGCACTTTTTCTAATTCCTGTTTATGACATACTCTGGGTAGTTTATCAGGTAGACGTAAAGTATAGACATGTGTTTTGTAGATAAACTTTCGTATTAGCCAGCGGTCAAATTTTGTTTTCACAGGAAGTCTAAGATATGATTAGAGCGCTTGTTTCATCATTTCAGGCCCCATGAGGAAAACAGGCATAAATGTGCTAATGAATACAAGTGCAACCAGAGTGACGGCGATGAGTAGTGCAGCGAAAGAGACTAAATTAGTGAAATCATCCATGAGTTGATCGCAGTCTTCTTCGTACATGCGTGTGAGCATCTTCAATTGAACTCCCATTGAGGCTGATTTTTCTCCAATGGAGAACATGTGTACGACCTGATCATCAACGGATGTATATTTAGCAAATGCAGTAGAGAGAGGAACACCTGATTTCTCATATTTATCAGCAGCTTCATTTAATTCATCATGGAAAGGTGTGCCGTTAACAGATGTAGCCCCTGTTCGAATAGATTTTGAAAGATTGATTCCATTGTCATTGAGAAGGCGGATGACTCCTAAAAATGTCATCTGCCGTAGGCCCATGATGAGTTTCCGTAGCAATGTCCAACGAGACATAGCGATAGCCGTGATCGCCGCTTTCAATTTTTTCGAAAACGCAATTATGGAAACAATGATGATCAAAGTAACAACAAATGGAGGCCAATACTTGATAACTGCGTCGCTCATGTCGAAGAAAAATTTCACGAGACCTCCTAACTCTATATCGCCACCACCTCTAACCATTTCTTTAATCTGGGGGATTATTTTCACCTGTGAGTAAATGAAAAGACCGATAAGTACTGGCATCACAATAGCCGGTATAAGCGTAGCTTTACGGATCTTTTTCTTAAACATAAGTTGTGTTGCTGCTCTGTCAGCAAGATCTCCGAAAGCCTCATAAAGCTTTCCAGATTCAACTCCAGCTTTTACCAAGCCCAATGTCATTTCATCAAAACGTTTTACAGATTTAAAGGCCTGATGGATAGAAATACCTCCGTTGATTTGGGTTCTTATCTCTAAGAGAGCACCAGCCATTTGCTTATTGGGGAGGCCTTCAGCATAATATTTGAGAGCATCTGCTGTATTAATTTGAGCTCGCAGCATAGAGGCAATACCTCGATAAAATTTAATAAGTTCTTTCTGTGGAAAAAGTTTAGCCTTATTTGGTTTTTTGCTCTTAAAAAGTTGGACTTCTTTATTAGCGTGTGAAGTTGATTTCTCCTTTTTAGGAGAAATCAATGCCGCAGCAGGTGACTGGGGAGTGGTTTTGGGTGGTTCAATCATCGGTGTAGGTCATATCGATTACTTTACTGACAGCATCGATGTCAGTTTTACCTTGTTTGAGTAGACGGAGGCCACTCTTGCGCAAATTAGGGAGTCTACCTTCTTCCTGTACAAGTAATTCTAGGTCATAGGGAGAAATTTCCCCTTTAGAGAGCATATCACCGTGTTTGGGTGTGATGGGAATAATCTCGACTATAGCTGTTCGACCAGCATAGCCACTATCACGGCATTCTTGGCAACCTTCTTTAGAGGCTGAGTAGACTGTCGTTGTAGCCCATTCTTTACCTAAGCTATAGGTACGAAGCTCATTGTCTGTAAGTCCTTCCTTTTCTATTTTGCAATGAGGACAGAGTACTTTAACTAGCCTTTGTGCACAAGCAGCTTTTAAGGTTTGAGCAATTTTCCAACGTTCAATTTCGAGCTGTTCAAAGCGCTCAATGATCTGAGAAGCTCTGGGGGTGTGGATGGTTGTGAGAACTTTGTGTCCTGTGACAGCGGCCTCAATGGCCAGTTCTGCAGACTCTTTGTCACGAACCTCACCCATAAGAATAATATCAGGGTCTGATCGCATAAAGCTTGCAATCATCGGCTTGAATTCGGCGGGGTTTTTCAAGTCACAGTGCGTGATGCCAGGTACCTCATCCTCCACAGGGTTTTCAAGCGTCAGAATGTTGACCTCTGGGCGGTTGAGTTCACGCAGCATGGCATTGAGAGTAGTGGATTTACCCGAACCAGTGGGGCCACTCATCACAATAATCCCGGCGGGTACCTTCATGACGCGTCGAATCTCAAAGAGGGTTTCGTCATCAAAGGCAAGGGTACCTTTGCCAAGAGTAACGTTAAGATGACCTTTATCGAGAAGACGCATTGTGATATGATAACCACGGTATGTGCGGTGCCTTTCGTAACGAATGTCAATAGGCCTACTTAGGTAGGAAATTGTGAAACGCCCAGAGATACCGCAGGCTGTATTACGAATTTCTGTGGGCAATTTCATCTGGTTGAGAAGAAACGCATCAATACGATCTCGTAATTTGTAGGGTAGTTCTCTTTTTGGGCCTAGATCACCATCAACACGGAAGGAATAGTAAAAGACTTCTTTCTCCACTTTGAAGTGGATATCCGAAGCTCTCTGTTTGACAGCATCCGCCATAATTGTAGCTGTGAGCTGCGCCATAGGCTCTTCGTACTCAGTAGAAGTAACATCAAAGTCTTTGGTGTTGTCATCGAGTTCTTCGACTTCAATGGCCTCGAGTTCATCACGACTAGGGCCTGTGGTGCTCGTGGCACCCTCTAGGACACGGCTAATTTCTGAAGCTAAAGTGACAAGTTTCGCTAATTGAAACTCAGGAAATCTGAGTGCGAGGTATTCGTCTGACGCTGGGTTCCATGGATCAGAAACGGCGACAAGTATAGATTGGTTGTATGTACAGAGAGGGGCAAAGCCACCCCTGGTGAGTGCGGATGGATCACACTTGGCCAAGAGATCATTATCGGCAAATTCAGCAACCTTCGGGAAAAAGGGAAAGCTATTAATCTTGGCAAGAACTGCCATTAGGGTCGTTTTGGTGACTCTATTGGGTACTTCACCATGATCTAAGTTCGCAAATGACTGATCATGGTCAGCAAGGGCCTCCATGATTTGTGAACTAATGAGTTCATTGTACTGGACTCCTTCTATGTCAATCATCGTTTAAAGTGCCTTTGGCAGACCACAGACCAGGTTTCGTAATTAAGACGAACTGAGCTAATGAGAGGTTTGATGTTTTGAATACTCTGGATGTAGAGTTGGATAGCTTGAGAAAAAGTGCTGGTCGCTATCGCATTGATAGAGCCAATACCAATCACATCCGCATCTTCATTATAGAGGATAGGACATTGCAGTGCTGTTGCGAGTTCATAAAGATCAGGATGCTTATCGTAGAACGAATTGGGTGTAATTAATCTCGAAGCGAAAGGTGCTGGAATAAGAGGTGGTGAGCTAGAAGAGCTGATGGAAAGGCTCATGTGCTCGACAAGTGCATCTACTTGTGAAGGCTCATCGGCTACACGCAGAGCGTGATGCTCGATAATTTCAGCTCCTTTACCGTTATCCCAAAGATCGCGAATAGTAGCGCAGTCGATATCTAGTTCTTCTTCGCTAGATAAACCTAATTGCAAAATGATGTCACAAGTGTGAGCAAGGCTGTGTTCTTGCCATTGTCTTGTGACATCCATTTGAGTTTGTGTATCCATTTTGGATAGGTAGGTAGGGAGGGGAGTGATGTTACTTTTTCTTAGAGCGTCTGAATACGTTATACCACTTGCGCTTTGTTTCTTTATCTAGACCCAGTTCGTGTTTAGAACGGTGTAATGCGGCTTCTAAGTCAGTATCGGTGATATTGCCTGGGTGTTCAGAGTCTAGCCAAGCAGCATCATGAGGCAGAGAATGCTTAGACCTTACTCTGTTGGATTGCGAATTATTTGTTTTTGTAGGGTCATAACTTGTTGGAGTAACGACAAATATGAGGCTTGAAGTGATTTTGGAACTTTCTTTATTTTTAAAGAAAAAGTTGATGATGGGAATGTCTCCGAGAAGGGGGACTTCATTTTTGGTTTCTTCTTCGTCTTGCTGATAAAAGCCACCAATGACTAGAGAGTGCCCATTTGGTATTCTAGCTATAGTTTGAATTGTAGACTCAAGGACTTCTGGAAATTCGTTGCCTCCAGCAAGGTCAGATCCTGCTACTACTCCAGTGACAACTGCGTTACGAGGTCTCATGGTGAGACGAATGGTATTGTCTGGCAATAGAGTAGGTGTTACGGCTATTGTCGTGCCAATCTCTCGAGTTGTTTCAGGATCTGTCGAATCCGATTCGTCAATGGTATAGCGCACTTCTTCAGTGACGGTAGGGTTATCAGCACTGCCTCCAGCACTAGTGGTAGTAGTTGTAATAATGGGGATACGCTCAATGATGGAAATAATAGCTTGCTCATTGTCTTCAGTAATCAGAACGGGATTGTTTTTTACTTCCGTAATGTTTGAATCATTAAGAGCTGTTAATACGGCACTGAGGCCTCCTGGGGCTAGTACAATATCAGAGCCTACAATGCCTCCGTCACCTAAACCTAGTAAATTGTCAATACCGCTGACATTGACATTGATGCCTGAACCGTTCACCGCACTGAGAGCTTGAGACCAGTTGACACCAACTTCCCGAGCCACTGTCTGATTAACACTAAGTATTTTCACTTCAACGATAATCTGATCTTTTGGTTGGTCGACTTTTTCTAAAATATTTCTGGCTTGATCAATTTTGGTAGGGGAATCAATGACTATAATGGTGTTTGTCTTAGGCTCAAAATTAACTATACCTGTGCCAGGTGTGAGGATGGGTTGAATAAGATTTTGAATTTGTTCAATGTCAGAAGGTCTTAAATAATTGAGTTGATAATGCCATTCATTAGCAGGCAGTTGGTTAAGTTGATCCTGAGTCAGCGCGTAGATAGTTTCTCCTTTGCGATACAACTGAAGACCAAATTGGAAAGCGAGGGAATCCATAGATTCCTCAGGATTACGATCAAGTAGGTTACCTGTAACACGGAATTCATCACCACTGAGATTAATATTGTGGAAATATTGTTTTCCTGCTCGCTGAGCTAAGAGTTGGAAAATGTCATTGAGAGCTGCATCCTGAATGAGAAATCCGTCCTCAGATTCGACAACTGCTTGCTCTTCTTCAATGAGTGGTGCCTCTATGTCGCCAGGAAGAGGCTCGTTGTTGATTTCTGTTGGGTTGGGTGGATCTTGATTTTGCTGGAGCTCGTTCTCTAAATCTGCTAGGTCTATAGTATCGAGTGGTACTTCAGGTTCTGAGATAGGAGGCACATTGTCTTGTGACAGAGCGGATGATACAGAGAGCGCAATAATTGCTAATGAAGTCTGTAGTGGGCGCGTTAGTTTCATAGGTTTTGTTATTCGTTTAAGAGTGGTGCGTTTTCTTGACCAAATTGTAACAGATTGTCGTCAGCTTTTTTGTGTTTTTGAAATAAATTGATGTCACGTAAAGTCAACGTTGCTTTATCTCCATTATTTATGTCTTCAAAAGATACTGAATTGTTTCTAATGTCTAGCACTTTCACTTTAATTGTCTTTGTTAGCTGAATTGTTTGGCCTAGTTTAAAACGATTCAGTCCTATGATGAATTCTCCTCTTGCGGGGCTAACACCATGGATTTTCAATTCTGTAATGACTTCTTTGAGTGGTGGTGCTTCAGGTGCTTTTTGAACGTTTGGTGCTGCAGCTAGTACAGCTTGTTTCGGAATGTCATCAGGGTTTTGATAAAGACCGAAAGGGTCAATTTTTTTCGAATCAATTTGGAACACAGGAGCTGGTGTATCTGTGTCTACTTTAGATGTTTCAGCGCTAAGCTGCGAGACTGCTTCTTGGGCTTGAAGTATAGGTGCAGTCGTTGTGAGAAATATGAAACACACAAATTTCCTATTGATTAATTGTTTAGAGTCCATGCTGAGTATGTCGCAGTTGTGCTTAAGCTTTGGTTAACTTCATCGGGTTTCAGTTCGAAGCGCTCTAAGAACAGCTGCGGGTTCTGAGTTTCCAGTTTATAATAGGCTTTTTGGATAGTCTGGAAGGTGCCGCGTAAATTAAAATCCCAAGTAGTACTTGGTTTTGGAACTCTAGAGGCGAACGAGGCTGTATTGCGTGAACGAGAAAAAGAAGACTGGGAGAGTATGCCTGAGAATTCTTGGGTGGACTCTTTCAGTGATCCCATGATTGTTGTGGAAGCTTCCGATTCTAAGAGAGCGTTCCAACTTTCGAACCGAGGTTGATTTTGTTTGATTTGCTGAGCTAGAGCATTGGCTTGATTACGTGTAAGATTGTTTTGATTTTGTTGGGTAATTTTGTTGTCTAGTTCGGCTTTGTTTTGGCGTACTTTTTTTGAGCCAAAGTAGAAGATAAAACCAAAAAGAATAGCAGGAAGTACTACCCCAAAAAGTAAAATAGGCTTGAAATAGCTGTTCACGTTATTGATGTGCAGAAAGATGGAAAGAGAGTGGATCTCCAGGGCTATAGGATTGAAGAATTTCTAAGCTAAAACTAGAAGAATAGCTTGCATCTAAATGAGTTTCGCTGTGCTGTGAGTAAGTAGGGTTTTTTTGTATGTTAATTTCGACCTCAGGTACTCTGCTTGCAGGTTCGAGTTCTAGTGATGGATCTTGAATGGCATCAGAAACGGCTTGGAAGAGCTTTGTTTTTTCACTACCAGAGTTAAGCTGATTGAGTTTAGCAATAGCTTGTTCATCGGCGAGGCCTTTGATAGTCATTTTTTTTATGAAACCAAGCGAATTGGGGTCGATGATACCGCTTGGTGTGATTTCGTATTTAAAGTTTTTTACTTTGAAGCGAGAACTTTCGGGAAATAGATAGAACAGCATTTCCATATGATTTGATGCTGTAGCACGAGGCTGCATGATGTTTTGGATGCTTTCAAATTGGGCTTGTCGCTGTTGGAGTATGTTTAATTCCTGCGCAGCCAGCTCCGGTTGGAAGTTCCAGGCATCATTTTGGCGGAATTTCCATAACTGCCATACTGTGTAGGCGATAAAGCATAGGGTTGCGACAGTGCCTAGAAGTTTAAAATACTTACTGAAGGCCAAGATTCTCATGCCTGTAGCATCTGGATAGAGGGCGATCTGCTCTTTGCTATTTGGTAGGAAATCCTGAATGGGCCACATCTCACTGATGAGAGTGGAGAATGTGTGAGTGGATGCGAGAGTGGATTGGGAAGCTGCAGGGGGATTCGTGACGGCAACGACTTCTAGGCGTACTTGCTGTAACATGGAGACGGCCTCCATATCTTGGATTTTCCATGGACGTGTGACACCAGGGATCGCTGAGGCTGGTGTGTCCTCAGCAAGTTCTGGTGCGGCCTCTTCTGCTGGAGTAGCGTGGAGATCACTCCATTTCCAAGCTCTTGTGACACCAGGGAGATCGGACTTTGGCGCTGAGTTAGGAGCCGTAGGGATGTGGAGTGGCGAGCTAGTCGGGCTCAGCGTGATGATGGCACTACCTGGTGCGGCATTAGAGAGAATGCTAGACATGCCCTCAGGCGGGCGGCCTGCCATAGGTAGGATAAAAATATGAGGTTTTTCTAGTTCGAGCGAGTTCGCTGTGATCATGATGGCATTCCCTATATTTGCAGGATAGGGGGAATTGCCGTGATGCTGGAGTGTGCGAATAAAGATGAGATCGCCTTTTGGGTTAAAGAAAGCGAGAACCGTAAAGCGGGGGTAATGGAGAGCTGTGACAAAGCCGTTTGGAGGAATGTTTTCAAGAAGCCACGGGAGAGCCGTAATAGTACATAGTGGTGCACTGACAGCTCGTGTCAGTACTGGAGTGTCTTTAGCAATGCCATAATTTCTGGCATTTTGCATGAATTCCTCATGCACTCTGGAAAACGAAATAGCTGTGGCAAAGGCCTTGCCGCCATCGGCTCCTGGGTAGGGGAATAAGCGCCAAGAGTGAGTTTCGTTAGAAAGTGTGCTGTCGTTGAGAACAGCTGTGGGATCATCAATAATGAGCTGGCGGAGTTCTTCGAGTTCCGCTGGATTTTGATGTTCTTCACCGAGTTCGGCTGTGGCGAATTCATCGGCAATGTAGAGAGTGATGCCGAGGGCTGGGTGTTTTGATTTAACCTCGGCCTCAATGAGAGCATCGAGAACTTCTTCGAGTTGCTCATAGCTACGCATGAGCTGAGGTGTTAGATTGGGGCCCTTTGTCCAAGAACCTTCTTTCTGATTGTGAATGTAGGAGATGGCTCCTGTATCACTACCTATAAAAATATGGAGTTGCGTCTCAGTAGCAAGTGCATCCGAATACCAATTAGGATTTTTTGCACGGGACGTGGAATGAAGTATCTGCTGTGCTTGCTTGAAACGTTTGTATGGAGATAGTTCGGAGCAGTCGACAGGGTTCATTCAGTGTGTGAAATATGTATTAGGAATAGATTAGCCGATGGTCAATTGTTAAATCTGAACCATCGGCTAAGTTAATAAAATATGAGTGTATATTACCAGCCGCCTATATTTGCAGGATTAGGTATGTGAAGTGGTACACCAGCTGGAACTGCAGCTGCGGTAGCTGTAGCGGCTGCAGCTACAGAAACGCCATTCGGATTACCCGCATACGTATTGGGCATGCCTGCGCCGCCTGGCATTGGAACGCCAGTGAACATGCCTCTAAAAGTAGGGCAGGGGGCAAATACAGTACCCGTAACAGCCTGAGGGTTCATGTTGACTGGAGCAAACGGAACTTGGCTTTGTGGGCATACTGGGATATTTGGCAAAAAGTTGCCGCCAGTTAGGTTTGCGAAGTTCCACATTGCAGGTGGAGCTGTTGTGAGATTGACGAATGATCTGACTGCTTTATTGATGCCGTTTTGCAGAACAACGCAAGCAGATTTGTTAGCGTGTCTCTGGTACGTCTGAGCGCCAAAGAAAAGAATGCCAATCAGGGTAAGGATCACAGCAATGACTACTGTCAACTCAATGAGGGTGACGCCCTTGCGGGTGAGTTTTGTGTTTTGTGTTTTCATGATTATTGTTTTTATTGGGTGTTATAGTTTGGTTAACATGTTCTTGGTTTTCTGAAAACAGGTGGTTCTAGAATCCATCATTATCGGATTTGTTGAGTTTCGTGTTTTCAAAAGCTTCTGGGGAAATGATTCCTTGTTGATAAAGTCTGAGTAGATGCGCATCCCATTGGACATTACCTGCACGGCGGATGGAGTCTTCTAGGGAGCTAGGGTTTTGGTCATAACTTGCGATAGAGGCACTTACGGCATCGTCATTGTTGTGGAGGAATTCGTAGTTCAGTACTCTTCGTTCATAACCTTTTAGCAAACCTTGACTATGAATGAAAAGTAAAATCTCACTGAGGCGTCGCAAAGTCGATTCATGTTTGTCGCGTGGGAACATTTCCAAGATTCTACCCATTGTCTTCACAGCACCTGTGGTGTGGAGGGTAGAGAGAACGAGGTGGCCTGTTTGCGCAGCTTCCATGCAAGTTTCCATAGCTTCCCTGTCACGAATCTCCCCGAGAAGAATGATGTGAGGGGCTTTACGTAGAACGTCTTTGAGGCCTTGGCGGTAGGATTCAAGGTCTCTGCCGACTTCCTGCTGGGTGACAATGCTGGGAGCGACGGTGCGCATGCCTGGCACATCGGGGTCTTCCATGTCGTGTGGGTACTGGTACTCCACTGGATCCTCAACTGTAACAATGTGTTTGGCGTGGGTCTTGCGCACCCAGTCCATCATGGCAGCAAGGGAGGTAGACTTGCCGGAGCCTGTAGGGCCTGTGATCAGGCAAAGGCCAGCGCGTTTGAGGAGGCATTCTTTGATGGTGGTGACTGTGTCTTCACCAATACCTAAGATACTGAGATCGGGAATGTTATCATTGAGAATACGGCAAGTAACTCCAAGACCTGAGTCACTGAGGTGGGCTTGAATACGTAGTCTGCCTGAAACCTCACCATTGGCGCCAAAAGGGATGCCATTACATGAGAAGTCATCTACTTGAGTTTTCTTGAAATTCTCAATACTGTAGGCAATGGGGTCGGCGGCTTTTGCTGAATTTTCATCTTCGAAACCATGGCTCTGGTCGGCTTGGTTGTTGAGTAGCTCTTTATAGACCTTGAGCATGTTTTGTGCTGAGAGTTCTCCGAGTTGAAGCAGCGACTCCATGCCGATATTTGTCTCGATGTAGACAGGACGGTTAGAGCGCATCTGGATGTCAGACACTCCCTTTTCGTCACAAATAATGAAGATGGACTGGAGGATCTGCAGGCCTGTCATCTCTGGTGTAAAGACTCTGAGGCCGCCTTGTGTCGGTAAAGGCGGTGGGACTAAATGTGGTGTTTCCATATTAACTGCTTAAATAAAGTGGAGGATAGGTTCGCTGAATAACTTTTTGCTGCGCCTCAATACGCGTGCTGATAGAGCGAAATTTACCGAGTATGTCGTCAAGGCGCTCTTGGGTGAGTTGCTGTATTTCTCCTGTCCGGTTAAGTTCTGCTATGCGTGTTTGAAAATTGTTTGCTGTCTGGTTCGCCATATCAAGAACTGATTGATAGTGCGAAATGTTATAACTTTCTTCATCTTCAAGCATAAGAATCATTTTATGCTCGTATCCTACCATGGCTGTTAGCATAACAGAAATGTCTTCTTTTTCATGTCCGCAGAGTTTGATTGTATCATCAGCAAGTTGCATAGCCAAATCTAGTTTGCGATCTTCTGGCTTGAATCCATAATCCACTAGAAAAAAGTGATACCCACTGTAGGTATCGAAACTTTTTTTATCCATTTCATAGGATAGTTTAATCTGAGAGAGGATTTTTTCTCGAACAAAGGTTTTGTGTGCATTTGTGAGTAGAAACTTAGAATTCCTCGAGACTGTTTGCTTACGGAGGCTGCGAATCTGGCGTTTTACAAAGATGTGATTCGCGTGTTCTTTCTTTTTGTAGCCAATGAGCTCGAGATTGTTACTGTGGTCGTGGCCGTGATCATGGTCGCAATCGTCTTCGCAGTCGTGATCATGGTGGTGCTCGTCTTGGCCAACATAACTAGCGTGCCAAAAGTAGTCGATATCGCCTTGCATAGCCAAGGCGATCGTCTTCCCGTAGGGGCTTCCCTTGAGACTGAGTGGATTCACTTCAATATCCCCCTGTTTTATGCCTAGCTTGCTCCATGCAAACTGAGAAAGGCAGATTCCACCAAGGATGGTGAGGCTGAATATGGTTCTTAGTAGTACCTTCTTATCCATTTTGCTTGGTAGTGAAGGTGAGAAAGGCCGTGGCTGTTGCAAAGAGCTTAAAGCCAATAAGATAACTAGCGACTAGGGCGAATGTACCTGTGGTGAGAGGGCCATGCTTGAGGATGATTCTTTCCGTTAAATTAGCGAGATGGAGCTGTGGAGAGATATTGTAAATCCAGTCAACAATAGCGACATCTCTGAGTATCACCATATTATCGAGGAGGTTGACTGCGTGGAGGCCATAGAGTGCGAGTCCGAGGGTGATAAGGTAGCCAATGGTTGTGCCAAAGCGGCTCGAAAGGGCAATGGCGAGTATCGATAGGCTAGAACCTGTGATGAAAAACAGGAGTGAGTACTGGATGTTGAGAGCGATCCATAATTTCGCCTCGACTGGATCTCCAGGTGTCGTGAAGGCGATACAATAGATGGCAGGTACAAGACATAGAGGGAATAGGAAGACACAGCAGGAGAGCCAGATTTCGTAGAGCTGCTTGATCGATGAGGTGCCTCGGCTCTGGAAGTAGAGGCTGAGGGTGGACTTAGAGTTCACATGGCTAAGGTGGCAGCTCTGATAGAGTAGCCAAACGAGAAGTAATACCCAAGATGTCTCCCAAGCTGCCTGCGCACGCGCGGGTGCGAGTAGGCTACTTGCTGTCGCGTGTGGCGTGAAATAGGGGAGAATCGTGGGGAGAAGGAGCATCATGAGGAGTGCCAGAATCCACATGTTCTGGCGAATCGTCGTGATGACTGCGAGGCGAAAGAGTGGCATGGTTAGTTCAGTAAGCTTTTGAGTTCACCCCAAGTTTGCGAGGACTGGTCAACGTGGTGGCTGATTTCTCCCGGAGAGATCAGCAGGGCACTGTGCATTTCCATATTGTCAAAGTCTGGGTGGCAGCTAATCAGGCGGCAAAAACTATCCTGAGTGTCTGACCAGAGTTCGAGGAAGCAATCTCTTGTGAAGGCGTCGAGGCCTGTGAAGGGCTCATCGAGAAGTAGAAGATTATCTTGTTCTGGAATGGCTGAGAATTCGGCTAAAATGAGGCTCACTTTACGTTTGTTACCTGTAGAGAGCTTACCATAGGGGAGTTTGATGTTGAGCTCGATGCGCTCTGCAAAGGCGAGCGCCTCCTTGCAGCGCTGCTTAGTGAGCATGGCACGAAAGACGTCTTTTGCATTGAGGTGGGGCTCGAAGAAAATATCCTCAGCGATATACTGGCGCTTACCTGAGTATGTGAAGGTGCCTGATCTCGGTTTGAGATCATCTGCTAGTGTTCGCAAAAGAGTGGTTTTGCCTCGGCCATTGCGCGCCAAAAGAAAATGATTTCCTTTGCCTAGGTCGATAGCTTGAGTGGTTTTTGCGATCGTGGTCTTGTAGCCGATTTCAAAGTTTTCTGGAATCGCTATCATATTGGGTTTATGTGGTGTTGTTGAAATAATAGGGGGTGTAGGAGGTCTTGGGAGAGATGAGGAGATGCTAATATAGTCTTATTGCAGATAGCAACTACTTTTGATGTCTTAACGCTAACTATAGACAATGAGTAGGCTCAGATAGTCACATGTTTTTCAGGAGAATCGGAAGCAGTTCTTCGTTCGGTGCTAAATGTATCAATGTGTTTCTAGGGGATTGCTAGTAGTACGTGTTCTCCTTGAGAGACTATGCGCCTGTAAGGAAGTTGATGACGTCTCCATCTTTGACCTCGTAGTCCTTCCCTTCTGCGCGGAGTTTACCAGAATCTCTCGCAGCACTCAGTGAGCCTGCGGCCACGTAGTCATCATAGTGGACGACTTCGGCGCGGATAAATTTGGCTTCGAAGTCGGTGTGGATGACACCAGCTGCTGCGGGGGCCTTGTCTCCGGCAATAATGGTCCACGCTCTGGTTTCCTTTTCTCCCGTGGTTAAGTAAGTTCTTAGTCCCAATAAATTGTAGACGCCCTGAATGAGAGTGGAGACCCCTGAGTCAGTCACGCCCATTTCAGCGAGAAATTCTTTAGAATCTTCTGGAGAGAGTTCCATGAGTTCTTCTTCAATTTTGGCCGAAATGACAATTGCTTGAGCACCCTGAGATTCAGCCGCGTATTGACGCACTTTGGCGACCATAGGGTTTGCATCTGGGTTTTCGAGGGTGTCTGCGAGTTCGTCCTCAGAGACATTGCAGGCGAAAATGCTGCGTTTGTTTGTCAGTAGGAAAAAGTCTTTTAAAGTCGTTCGCTCATCGTCGTTTAGCTCTAGAGTAATAGCAGGTTGGCCATCGTGGAGGTGAGGGAGGAGTTTTTCAAGAAGGGCGACTTCTTTTTGTGAGTCTTTGTCACCACTTTTGGCCTTTTTTGCACGGCTAGAGAGGCGTTTTTCCATAGCGGCGATATCAGCGAGAACGAGCTCAGAGTGAATAATGTCAATGTCACGAAGCGGATCCACAGAGCCGAGCTCATGAATAATGTCATCATTCTCAAAGCAGCGAACGACTTGTACTATGGCATCCACCTCACGGATATTGGCGAGGAATTTATTACCGAGGCCAGCTCCCTCAGAAGCACCTTCGACTAAACCTGCAATATCGACGAACTCAATGGCAGTAGGGATCGTTTTCTGTGAACCAGAGAGCTTAGAGAGGGCGGCGAGGCGCTCATCGGGTACGGTGACAACACCGACATTCGGGTCGATCGTGCAGAATGGGTAATTCGCCGCTTCTGCCTTGCGGGTGCGGGTGACGGCGTTAAAGAGGGTTGATTTTCCGACGTTTGGTAGTCCTACGATTCCTGCTTGGAGCATGTCGCGCAGGCTAAGAGGATGTGTTGAAGTTTCAAGTGCCAAGTGAGAAGAATCTGATCCTAGGTGCTCGCGGAGTTTATTTTGAGGTATCAGAGTGATGACTGTCTAAAAACGTAGACTTGACTGTTCTGGAATTTAAAGCAATGACCAGCGCATGCTTCATGTACTTTTAAAGTCAAAGATTCATCGTGCTATGTGCACTCGTGCGGATGTCGATTACGAGGGAAGTATAGAGATTCCATCAGACCTCATGGAGGCTGCGGGGATCATACCGGGAGAGAGAGTACTTGTGACTTCTGCCACAGCGGGAGGCCGCCTTGAGACCTACGCTCAAGCCGGTGAGCCTGGGACTGGAAATATCATTATGAATGGAGGAGCTGCACATGTCATTAAGGCAGGAGAGCGCATTACAATCATGTCATTTGGTCTCTCAGAGGAGCCGATTCAGGCGCAGAAAATCGTTCTCAATGAGAAGAACGAGATCATACGACGAGGGAACTAGACGGAACTAGATTTCTACTCGATGACTCAGTGAAGGCGAGAGTTCATAATGACATTTTTATAGTGATCTATTCGGATTGTTTTCTGGAGAACTTCTCTGAGGCGCATCGGGAAACTTAGCTTCTGGAGAAAACTCGGCTTTACAAGTTGAGTTTCGTTCACCATATTCCCGCCCCACAATTTTTTCATTCTTTTTTATGATTCCACTCGCGATTAATCTCTTACTAGTTGTTCTTATTCTAGTATGTCTCCTACTCGGCCTAGTTACAATGATGCAGCGCCCGAAGCAAGAAGGCCTAGGAGCAGCATTTGGTGGTGACACAATGGCTGATTTAGCAGGAGCTAAGGCCTCAGATATGCTTGAGAAAGCCACTGGATTTCTAGCGGTGCTCTTTTTTGCCGTTGCGATTGCACTTGGTATTCTCTGGAATATTGAGAATCCCACGAAAGCTTTTGTCCCAGAAGGTGCCAAAGAGAAAGAGGAGATGGTCGATGAGGAGAAAGAAGAGAAAGCTTTGCCTATGAATACGGCCAATGATTCTGATAGTTCTGACTCCGAAGCTCCTAGTGAGATCAGTGATTCTACAGAAGAAAGCGCCACGGAAGATGTTGTCACGCCTGAAGACGAAACGACTTCTTCAGAGCAACAAGAGACACAGAGTGCCGAAGAATCCACTGAACCAGCTCTTGATGACGAGCAACAAAAGGCAGCGGCACCAACTACTGGTGGGCAGTAGAGACTAAGCGGGGGACTTTAGCGGAGACTTTAGTCATAAGATTTTAGTAAGAATCTCGCTAGCCTGATCCATATAGAGTCGAAATGAGATAGTGGAACTGTAGTGTTTGTATTCTATGTCAGAAGCAACACCACAGTGGGATCTTGCCGAATATTTAGAGACTAAGCCCAGTGTTGGGGTATTTGGTTATCGTGACCAGAAAGGTCATGATCATCCAGCGGATTCTATAGAGCAGCTGTGTGAACTCATTCTTCATTCTCGAGAAGAGGTTGCCTATGTTTGGACGCCAGAGGCTGAGACCTACAAAATACCTGAGGAAATCAGAGAGCTCGATGATGTGCTTTGGCAGAGAGCACAGCGGTACGCGCGAAGGGACTGTGCGGATGCACGGAAGCTTGGGCTTCTCTTTGGCGCTGTAGTGCTGTGGAGCTTGTTGTGGAGTTGGCAGCGCTATGAAGGTGATTTGGAGGCTATCGTGTCTTATCCTTCGCTAGGCATATCACTGATTCTTTTATTTATCTTTGGAGCTTTGCCTTGGTATGAAGGCCAGAAAGTACTCCGAGCGGGGAAGCTGAAGGCTACTCGGAGAGAGAATGCGATTGCTGAGGTGAAGTTTGATATTTGGATGGAGAAGCAGCCAGTCGCTGCAACTCGATTTCTTATTGGGTTGCTCATTATTGTGGGACTTGGGCAGCTCTGGATTGTGTATGGTGCAGCTGGTAGTGGGGTAAAGGCTGCAGTACTAAAACCAGAGCTAGATTGGTGGCGCTACGCCACAACAACCTTTCTGCATGGGAATGTCTTGCACTGGCTCATGAATGCGTCAGCCCTGTTATTTCTGGCGCGTCGCGTTGAGGTTTTGGCGAATTGGCCGCACTTGTTCGCTGCATATGGCCTATCTATGATCGCGGGTTCTCTGAGTTCTGTGTACTGGGATCCTCAGCGATCGACTGTGGGGGCTTCTGGAGCGATCTTAGGGCTGTTAGGTTTTTTACTCGTTTTTGAATGGAAGCACAAAGACCAAGTACCTAAGGGCAGCAGAAAGAGGTTAGCAGCAGGCTTAGTGAGTATCGTGCTGTTAGGGGTGTTTGGCTTTAGCTTTATGGATAATGCCGCTCACGCAGGAGGGTTACTAGCGGGAGGGGTATACGCTTTTGTTGTCTTCCCGAGAGGGGGAGAATTATCGCGAGCTAAGACCTCTGGGTATCTGAGTTATTTCGGGTGGTTTTTGGTACTTCTGTTCACTAGTTGCGCTGGCTACACTCTGCTGAAGCTTCTGATGAATCGCTGAGGTCATCAAGCCACTGGTGGATACGTTTATAAAAATCGTCGTTCTCTGCGTCACTAAAGGGCTCGTGGCGAGCTTGCTGGAACTCCGCGTATTCGATATTTGGGTGAGCATCACAGAAGTCACGGGCGAATTGTGGTGGGCAGACATTGTCCTCTGCTCCTTGGGTGTAGAGAATGGGTGCGTGTGACTTCGGGAGGCTGCTAGCCACAAGTTGTGCGGCATGGATGAGTTCCTTTGCCCAGCCTAGTGAGACTCTCTTATGCCCTAGTTGGTACTTGAGGTCTGTCTGTGCGGAGTGATCTAGCGAAGGCTCTGAGCTATGACACATCTCAGGTGTGACCCCGGTTGCAATTGTGACTTTTGGCAGTAGGCTGGCGAGGAGTAGAACGAGTCTGACGAACCATCTTGGCCTGCTGTAGCTGGGTCTCAGTAGAGGAGAGCTCGCCCAAGTGAACTGCGGAAGAGGGAATTCACCTCGACTCGCCACAAGATAGTGCCTGAGAGCGAGCAGTCCTCCCATAGAATGACCGATGATTCCGTAGGGGAGATTGCCGATTTGGCTGATATTTTCCCGCATCATGGCATCGACAAGTTCAAGATTTCCTGCGTGACCCCGGCGACCAGGGCTACGGCCATGGCCTAATAAGTCAGTGCCGATGCAGAGAATGCCCCTGTCGGTGAAAGGCTTGAGTATATGGGGGTAGCGCTCGCAGAAATCTCCTTGTCCATGGAAGAAAAAGGCAGCAGCAGTGATAGAGACTCCTTTGGGAGGTGTGATCGTTGTTCTGTGGAGAGTGTATCCTTCGATTGGAATGGTATCGCTCTGGCTGGGCATTGGGCAAAGTGGCAGCGTGGTGGGCTAGGTAAAGTGGCTATGTAGCGAGTCGAAGTTTACGCTCAGGTTTTGAAGTATTAGGTGCTAAGGCATCAAGGCTTTGGCAATAGCTTGGAAGACCTTGGCGTCTTCTGGGTGGTTTTGCTTGAGAAAGCTGACCTCTAAATTACGAACTATTCGCAACAGGCTGATCCCCAGTGGACAGTCTGTCAATACGGCAAATTTAGCCTCGCGTGAGATTTCTTTATTCTCACGCAGGAGCTTATCGATCGGGATAAGGCGCCCAGAGTTAAAGCAATCCACGAGGTTAGGCTGATTTTCCACAGTGATGCGAGCTAGGAAGTGACCAGGGTAATTCGATGTGGTGACGGAGAGCTCACAGCGCTGTGCGATGAGCTGGAAGAGAGTGGCCAGACTAATAGGGTTTCCCTTACCTGTTTCGAGGACATGGGCCAAGTCAGAGTTCTTAGGGTGGTAATAGTTCTCGTTGTCACCCTGTAAACGGTCACTTTCAAAGAGCCAGATGCGTAGTTTATCCGCAGTGGGTGTTTTTTGTTGGGAAAGGAAATCTTGAGCCCAAATATCAAGTAGGTCAGAGAGAGAAGGGCGAAGAGTCACACCATTATGCAAGAAATCAGCAATGAGACTCAGCAGATGCTCGAATTGTTCCCAGTCTTCCTCTAGAGCGCTCACGCCATGAGAGGGTGTGCTCCAGGCTTTGATGAGTCTGCTGCGTCTCGCGGGGCGTAAGTAGTTCGTTAGAACAGCTTGATCATCAGGGGAAAGATCAATGCCTAGGGCGGCAATATCATCACTCAAATCTCCAGAGGTAGACTCAAAGGCAGCTTGTAGAGCAGATTGAGTACTAGGTTCCTGATCGTCGAGGAGTTTCAGCATATGAGCTAGGCCTTCCATTGGGAAATAGTCTAACTATGATTCAAAAAAGAGGCAAGTGGCAAGAGTTAGCTCTGGATGTTTGCCTCTAAGGGATGAGTGAGCGATAAGTTAGTGATAGAATGAAGATAGATTAGCGATGTATTACCGAATGACACCACGCTCGCTGCTTTCGATGAAGCCAATCAGGTGGGAGACGTGTTGGTTTTGGGCAGCTGGGTGTTCTTTCAGGGAGCTGAGTTGGAGGCTCATGTTGTCTTCTTTTTTTAAGAAGAGTTTTCGATATGCGCTGCGCAGTGCCTTAGCGTCTTCTTTGGTGAAGCCACGGCGCTCTATGCCGACAAAGTTAATGCCACGGACTTGAGCTGGGTTTCCATCCGTGATGGTATAAGGTGGGACATCTTGGACGATCTTAGCACAGCCACCAATAATTGAGTGGGTGCCAATTCGGCAAAATTGATGAACGGCTGAGAGACCAGAGAGAATGGCGTAATCTTCCACGACCACATGGCCGGCAATTGTGCCGTTATTAGAAAAGATACAGTGATTTCCCACTTGGCAATCGTGAGCGATGTGGGAGTAGGCCAAGAAGAGATTGTCATTGCCAATGAGCGTTGGTGTTTCTTGGCTGGTTGAGCGGTGAATTGTGGTGTTCTCGCGGAAGGTGTTATTGTCACCTATTTTTAGAAAAGTGGGTTCTCCTTGGTACTTGAGGTCTTGAGTGGTCTGACCAATAGCGGCAAAGGGGTAGAAGGTGTTATTTCTGCCGATCTCTGTGTGACCATCAATCACGACATGTGACTTAAGCTCACAGCCATCGCCGATGACAGTGTGGTCACCAATGACACAATAGGGGCCGATGGTGACATTGTCATGAATTTGGGCACTAGGGGCAATAATGGCAGATGGATGGATCATCAGCGAAGGAAGTTCTGGTATGAGTTCGTGTTTGGCAAGACGTTTGTGTCTAGTGTGACTTGTCGAGAGGGTTGAGTTAATCAGATGAATCCATGAAAAAACCGCACCCCTTTGGAGTGCGGTTTTGTAAAATCAGGAAATCTAAATCTAGGAAATCTAAGAACCGAAACGTGTCGTCGTCGCAGTTCTTGATGTGTCCAATTATCGTTTTGAGAACTGGAAACGCTTACGAGCACCTGGCTGGCCGTACTTCTTGCGCTCCTTCATGCGTGGGTCACGACGAAGGAAAAGAGCCGCTTTGAGAGTAGGACGGAGCTCAGCATCATGAATGATGAGTGCGCGTGAGATAGCGAGACGAATGGCGCCGACTTGACCGTTGATGCCACCACCTTTTGCAGTCACCTTGACATCAAATTTATTGAGTAAATTGGTGATCTGGAATGGTGCCAAGACAGCATTCTGGTGATTAAGAGTAGGCAGATAGTCTTCAAACGGGCGACCGTTGATGACGATTTGACCAGTGCCTTCTGAGATCCAGGCATGGGCGATCGCATTCTTGCGGCGGCCTGTGGCGCTATATTCTGTAGCTGTGCTCATATTGAATTGTAGTTAAAATGAAGTGAACGTATGGTTCAAGCAGGATTAGGCGATTTCGTAAACCTCTGGGTTCTGTGCCTCGTGCTTGTGCTCGGTGCCTGCGTAAACGTGAAGTTTCTTGGCAATTGCGTTACCGAGCTTGTTGTGAGGAATCATGCCTCGTACTGCGCGCTCAACAAGAAGCTCAGGGCGGCGTGCTCTGACTTTCTTAGGAGTCTCTACTTTCTGGTTGCCCACATAACCTGTGTAGCGAGTGTAGATTTTCGCGTTTTCTTTATTGCCTGTAAGACGTACTTTATCTGCATTGATGACAACGACGTTGTCACCTGTGTCGACGTGAGGCGTAAAAATAGGCTTATTCTTACCTCTAAGTAGGTTTGCAGCCTCTACAGCTACCTGTCCGAGAACCTTGTTTTCGGCGTCGATGATGTACCATTTGCGCTCAACGTCCTGAGCTTTTGCGGAGAATGTTTTCATTGAATCTTCCCTGATTGATATTCCTAGAATGTGTGACCTCGACAAGTAGACAGAGTAGTGTCTCTCAGAGCGAGGAAGGGCGGGCAAACTAGGAGTGAGACCATGGAGTGTCAATCAGAATCTCCGTGGTTTTTGTTTTTTCTCTGCCACCCCTGAGACTTTGATGTGGATTTCTCTCCGTGTCATCTCTTTCTCAATGGAAGGTAGTTAGGACTTCCTTCTTAGTAAGAGAACGAATCGCTTCCAAAAGCAATGTAAATCAACCCTTGCACATTTAGGCAAGCTGCCGATAATTCGCCCACAAGTTTCAGGCAACTGTATCACCTTATCATGAATGATCGTAGAGTAGTTATTACCGGTATCGGCACAGTGAGTCCACTGGGTCATGATTTAGCAACCACGTGGGAGAATCTCAAAGCTGGTAAAAGTGGCATTAGCCAAATTACCCAGATGGATACAGAAGGGTATAGTGTGAAGATCGCCGGTGAGGTGAAAGACTTCGATGCGTCACCGTATTTCAATGATCCTAAGGACTTACGCCGAGTGGATCGGTACGGGCATTTTGCCTTCGCAGCCTCCAAGATGGCTGTGGAAGATTCTGGTCTCGATCCGGATGCTGTCGATAAAGATAGAATCGGTGTGATGGTGGGTTCTGGTATCGGAGGTCTTGGTACTATTGAGCAGCAGCACACGAAGCTCATTGGTAAAGGGCCCAAGAGAGTATCTCCCTTTGTGATTCCCATGATGATTTCCAATATCGCCTCTGGCCTAATCTCTATGGAGTACGGTTTTGGTGGGCCAAATATGGTGATCGTGACAGCCTGTGCGACAGCGAATCATAATATTGGTGAGGCCTGGAGAATGATTAAATTTGGAGATGCAGATGCCTTTATCGCAGGAGGCGCTGAGGCGTCTATCCTGCCTATGGGGCTCTCAGGCTTTGGTAATATGAAGGCACTGAGTTCTTCTCGCAATGATGACCCTGAGGCTGCGTCTCGCCCATTTGACACAGGTCGAGATGGTTTTGTGATGGGTGAGGGCGCTGGTGTTCTTGTCGTGGAAGAATACGAACACGCGAAGAAGCGTGGAGCAGAAATTTACGCAGAGCTCGTGGGTTATGGTATCAGTGGTGATGCGTATCATATGACATCTCCTCACCCCGAGGGTGTGGGGGCGGCGCGCTGTATGGATATGGCACTGCGCCACGCGCAGATGAATCCTGATGAAGTCACTTATGTGAATGCTCATGGTACCTCGACACCTCTTGGCGATATTTGTGAAACAAAGGGTATTAAGCGCAGTTTTGGCCAACACGCGACAGACGGGCTACTGGTGAGTTCTACCAAGTCGATGACCGGGCACCTCCTCGGAGCCGCAGGTGGAGTCGAAATTGCCGCATGCTTGATGGCGATGCGGGATAGCATAGTTCCACCGACCATTAACTTGGAAGATCAAGATCCAGAATGTGATCTCGACTACGTGGCGAATGTGGCGCGTGAAGTGGAGGTGAAGGCCGCGCTGAGTAACTCCTTCGGCTTTGGCGGGCACAATGCCAGCTTACTTGTGCGTAATATGTCCTAGTTGGAGTGACTCTTCGCAACGACTCTACACAAAGAATCTCTATGGCTACTTATAGCTACACTCGCTCCATCGCCTTTCATGAGACTGATGCGGCGGGTGTGGTGCATTTTAGTCGATTACTCTGCTTGGTAGAGGAGGCGGAGCATGCTGCTCTAGCATCACTGGGTATTCCTCTTTTCACTGAGGAAATAGCCTGGCCACGAGTGCAGCTCAGTGTGAGTTATCCAGCCCCTATTCAGACTGGTGAGCAGGCAGAGGTGAGTCTCGCCATTGAGCGTTTAGGAAAAAGTTCAGTACGCTGGAAGTTTTCGATCCGTTCTGTGGAAAAAGATCGTATTGTTGCAGAAGGTACAATGACGACGGTCTGTTCTCACCCTGCGGGATACTCACGGGAACTCGGAGAGTGGAGGGAGTCTCTTGAGAGTCTACTAGTGAGCGATCTCTAGAAGTGCATCCAGTGAGTAGATATAAGAGTCAGCACCTGCTTTGACCTTAGCTCGCTCTGTGTAGCGGCCATAGCCGACAAAGAGATCGACGTCTCCCTTCGTCTCTAAATCAGAGGCACCATCCCCCACCATGATGACTTGAGAGGGAGAGAATTCGGCCTTTAGCTGGCGAATGATTTCAGGTTTGCCACCATTGTAGGTCGTCGGGTAGGTGTCATCAAAGCTGAGGTAGTTGCCCTCATCATCAAGAGAGAGAGGTACTGCCTCGATACGCTCGATCTTGAGCAATTCCGCTAGTGGTTCGATGAGTCGCTTAAAACCACCAGAGAGAATGACAACGCTCCAGCCACGTGCTCTGAGTTCAGCGAGAGTCTGCTCCGCTGTGGGCTCGATGGTGTCGATGTAGAGTTGGGCGACTTCTTTGCAAGTACTCACATTGGGTTGGATGATAGCCAGTCGGCGTGCAAAGACCTCATCGAGAGGAATGTCGCCATTCATCGCACCATTGGTGAGGGCCTCGACTTCTTGAAAGGTTTCTTCTCCTTTTGCACGGGCGAGTTCATCAATACCTTCGATAGAAGAAAGAGTGGAGTCGCAGTCAAAGACGATGAGTTTCATGAGATAATGGAGTGTGGTGATTCTTGGATGATGAGTGTCGTGCCTTCCTGGACGAGATCGTAGAGCTCGATGACGTCTTGATTTTTCATTCTTAGACAACCAGCAGAACAGGCAGTCCCGATTGAGTCTTCATGGTTGGTGCCATGAATGTAAATGTATCTTTCCTTGGTGTTCGCATTGTGTGGCTCTAGGCCTTGAAGCCAGAGGATTCTTGTGAGAACGAGATCTTCGTTGGCTGGTGGCTCCTCAAGTGACCAGAGGCCGGCTGGTTTTCTGGAGCGAAAAATCGTACCAACTGGTGATCCGTCACCGTGTTTTTCAGAAATCTCAAAGCGGCCTATGGGTGTGCAGTAGCTGCCTTCTTCTGACCCTGTACCTGCTAAAGCTGTGGAGATAGGGTAGCATTTTACCACTCTATTCGCGTCATCCAGGACAGAGAGAGTCTGATCTTGAATCGAGGCAATGAGCTGCATGGTTGTGTTGGCAGTGAAATCCTTAAATATTCTCTATGCGGAAGACTGTCGGGCGCTCTGTGACGCACTCGAGAGCTTCGATCTTCGCAAGAGTCTCGCGGAGTTGGCCAAATGGGCAGGTGTGAAGAAGGAAGACGAGCTGGACAAACTCTGCATCGGGATTATTCGGGTCAATCGGGGAATTTGTCCCTGAGATGCCAATGCCCGCGTCTGCGAGAATTTGTGCGATTTCTGCAATCACGCCTGGGCGGTCTGTCACCTGGAAGCGCACATAATAAGGGGTCTCAGTCTCATTGATATCGACTACTTCTCCCGAGTCCTTGTAGGGGAGGAAGCCACGGTTGCCAGCAGACTCCTGTGTGGCGTAGCAAGTCTCAATAATATCAGCGACCACAGCACTCGCCGTAGGGCCTTGACCCGCACCACGACCGTAGAAGAGCGCATCACCTGCGGCATCGGCATGCAGTGCTACAGCATTAAAGACGCCGTTCACATTGGAGAGAATATGCTGCTTGGGTATAAAGGAAGGCTGGGTGCGAAGCTCGATACTGCCATCGGCATTCGAGCGAACAATACAGAGAAGCTTCATGATGTAACCCAGTTTTGTGGCAAAGTCGATGTCTGTACGGCGCACACGCTCGATACCACGAACATAGACTTTCTTTGGATCAATCGTGAAGCCATAGGCTAGAGTGGCCAGCAATATCGCCTTGTGCGCGGCATCCCAGCCGTTGACATCGAGTGTCGGGTCAGCCTCGGCGTAGCCGAGATCTTTGGCTTCTTGGAGAGCCTCATCGTAGCCGAGACCTGCATCAAACATACGCTCGAGAATGTAGTTGGAAGTCCCGTTGATGATACCCACCATGCTGTTGATCTCATTCCCCACATAACTATCCTGAATGGCTTTTACAATTGGGATAGCGCCAGCAATAGAGGCCTCGAAGTGAATCGGTGTGTCCATTTCTTTAGAGAGGGCAAAAAGGCTCTCACCGCGCTCAGCAAGAAGTGCCTTGTTACCAGTGACGACAGGTTTCTTCGCTTTGAGAGCAGCTGCGACGATATCGTAAGCCGTTGTCGTACCGCCAATGAGTTCGACGACAATGTCTACGCTAGGGTCGCTGACGACTGCCTGCCAATCTGTAGTGAAGAGCTCAGCAGGTGCCTTTGTGTCGCGCTGTTTCTTAAGATCTCTGACAGCGATTTTTTTCACTTCTGGCTGAATCGTTCCTTTGGCGCGATTTGAGATCAGAGCTCCATTGCGCTGCAGTGTCTCCCAGACACCAGAGCCCACAGTCCCAAACCCAACGAGTCCTAATCCAATAGTATTACAAGACATGATATATTAGCGTAAAAATTCTGCGACTTATTGAAGTCGGAGCAGAGACTGACTGGGGAAGTGGGGGAACAAAAGCAAGAAAACGACGATTTACACGAAAGTCTCTCTTTTGTGGATATTGGTTTGTTCTTTTGCACTCTGAGAACTAGCCTATCGCTATGAATTCTCATGTAGAACAACTCATTGAGATGGCTCTGAGCGAGGACATCGGTGCGGGAGATGTCACCTCACAGTACTTCGTGCCTGAGGAGAAAATGGTTCGCGCCTGCATGCTGGTGAAGGCAGAAGGTGTCGTGGCTGGGTTAGAAATCGCGCGGTACGTCTTTGAGAAACTCGATAGTGCAGTGGAGACGGAGTTGCTTGTCGAATCAGGGACGAAAGTACCTGCCATGACTCGTGTGATGGAGATTCGAGGTTCTGCGAGATCTGTTCTCACAGCAGAGCGGGTGGCGCTGAATTTTGCACAGAGACTCTCTGGAGTGGCAAGTCTCACAGCAGAGTTCGTGGGCCTTGCAGATAATAATTCAGTGGGTGTGTTAGACACGCGAAAGACCACACCAGGGTGGAGACATCTTGAGAAAGCGGCAGTTGTCGCAGGAGGAGGAGTGAATCACCGGATGGGCTTGTATGATCGAGTGATGGTGAAGGATAATCACTTGGTGGCTGAGAATCGCCTTGAAGCTCTACAGAATGGTATTTTAGAATTTAAAAACGACCACCCGAAGTTAGAAGTGGAACTAGAAGCTGACACACTCGGTCAAGTTCGTGAGTTTCTTGAGCTAGAGGGAGTCGATTATATTTTACTCGATAACATGAGTCTTCAGCAACTCCGCGAGGCTGTGGCGCTCAGAAATGAGAGAGGAGATGGGAAGCTGCCGAAGTTAGAAGCCAGTGGTGGTGTATCTAAAGAGACAATTGCCGAGATCGCCCGGACTGGTGTCGACTTTATCTCAGTAGGGGCACTCACGCATTCTGCTGTGGCTCTGGATATTTCCTTAGAATTTGTCTAAGTGAGCCATAATGTGGATTAAAGATATTTGTTAGATTATGGAGAAGAAGAGAAAAATCGGAGTGCTGGGCTCAGGCTCAGGCTCGAATATGCAAGCACTACTCGATGCTATTGAGGTAGGAGAATTAGCCGCTGAGATCGTGCTGGTTATGTCTGATAATCCAGATGGCTATATCTTGGAGCGTGCTCGTCAGGCAGGCATTCCCGCTGAGGTGATAGACTGTGCAGGATATCAGAGTAAGTTTCCAGATCACTGCCAAGAGAGAGTGGGCAAGCGACTTCAGGAAGCTGGGGCTGAGTTTGTCTGTCTTGCAGGATTTATGCGCTTAGTGAAGCAGCCTCTACTAGATGTTTATGGCGGAAAGATACTCAATATTCATCCTTCTCTATTGCCTCATTTTCCAGGACTAGAAGCTTGGCGACAAGCGATTGATGCAGGGGTGGCGGAAAGTGGGTGTACTGTGCACTATGTCGATGCAGGTATGGATACAGGGCCTGTTATTGTGCAGCGTCAAGTTCCCGTGCTTCAAGGTGATACAGCAGAGACTCTGCATGAGAGAATCCAGGAGCAAGAGCACATAGCCTATCCAGAGGCGCTTAAGCTAGTTTTTGCACAGTCTCCCTAAACGATGGCGATTATTGCCACGATATGTCTCCTTGCTGCTGGGGTGATACTCTGTATGGCAGTGGCAAAGCATGAGTACAGCCGTCAGTTCCTGATCGATAAACAAACGAGCAAGAGCGAGACTCGCTATCGCCAGAAAGGAGGTAAGGGGTTATTGCCTGAGGTCGTCTTTTCTCTTCTAAGCGCTATCGTGATGGCGGTCTGCGCTGTGTTCTGGGTGGCGTGGGAGTTCTTTTCTGAGACTACCTTAAAAGGGTCTATGCATGCTGTGTTCTGCCTTATCTGGGTGGTGTCGAGTTATTGGACAGGAGCAAAGACAGGGAAGCTCATAGCTCGACTGCATCAGAAGACATAGTGCCTTTGTTTCGTAGAGAGAGCTGAGAGAGTTGGGTGTGTCTGGGCAGAGTTGGCAAAGAAAAACCCTGATCGCAATGAAGAGATCAGGGTGGAAAATGGGAAAAAATTGTGAATCAAATTACTCAGCCGAATAAACCGGATTACTCAGCGTCGCTGAGTGCTTCTACTTTCACAAATAGCTTAGCGGTCACCTCAGCGTGAAGTTTCACTTCGACCTTAGTTTCACCGGAAGACTTGATTGGCTTGTCGAGCTGGATCGCTGTACGGTCAACAGTGTGACCAGCTTCTTCGAGCTTTTTCTGAATATCAATAGAAGTCACAGAACCAAATGCCTTGCCGCCTTGGCCAAGCTCTAGTTTAAAGACAGGCTTAAACTTGTTGATCTTATTAGCAAGCTTCTGAGCTTCTTCGAGCTCTTTCGCCTCACGCTCTGCACGTGCAGCTTGGAGGTCTTCCAAGTTCTTGAGATTTTCCTGAGTGGCTTCATAAGCCTTGCCTTGTGGGACAAGGAAATTGTTGGCGAAACCAGACTTCACTTTAACGACGTCTGCTTCAGCGCCGAGTCCCTCGATTTTTTCGCGGAGAATTACTTCTTTTGTAGCCATAGAAAATTGTTTGTTGCAGTTAGCGGGGTGCGAGGAATTAGAGGGGAAGCAGAGACTAGTCAAGCCAGTTTTTGATTTATCCGCACCTGTATTAGCAAAAATGCTCTAAAAATACGAATCTCATCGCTGGCATCGGCCACAATAAAATGTCGATCGCTGAGCTTGGGTGATTTTTTTGATTGAGGAGTGGCATTGTTTACAGCGCTCACTCTCGCGTCCATAGACGAAGAGTTGTTGCTGGAAGTAGCCAGGAGAGCCATCTTGATTGACGAAGTCCCTGAGTGTCGTGCCTCCCTGCTCAATAGCTGCTCGCAGCGTCCTTAGAATGACATGGTAGAGTGTTTCTAGGCGTTTTGCGCTGATCGCATTGGCAGGGCGTGCAGGGTGAATACCCGCGCTAAAGAGGGATTCGCAGGCGTAGATGTTTCCGACTCCCACCACGGTCGTGTTTTTCATCAAGTGAGGTTTGATCGCTGAGCTCGAGGCACGACAGCTCTCAAGAAAATAGGGGAGAGTAAAATCGTCGCTGAAGGGCTCGGGCCCCAGTTTTCTGAGCAGAGAGTGATGAAGGCCGTCTTTGTTTTCTAGAATACAGCCAAAACGGCGCGGATCGTGAAATCTAAGTTCTAGTGAGTCACCGAGGTGAAAGACCACATGATCGTGCTTGCGAAGTTCTGAGCCAGTATCACAGATCCGCAGGCTACCAGACATGCCTAAGTGTAGGAGTAGGTCGGACTGGTTCGTTTCGATCAGTAGATACTTTCCGCGGCGCTTCACCGCACTCACCTTTGCCTGGCTGAGAGAATGGATAGCTTCGTCCACGGGCCAGCGAAGCTTGTGATTGTACACAGTCGTGTGGAGAATGGTCTGGCCGAGTAAGTAGGGCTCTATGCCGCGCCTTGTTGTTTCGACCTCTGGTAATTCAGGCATGGTATTTTGTGGAGAATAGTAGGGGAATAGTAGGGGAATAGTAGTGGAATGCTTCTTTTTAGAGTCCAAGAATGAGGCTAGCGACAGTGAAGTAAATCACCATGCCTGAGACATCCACAATTGTGGTGATCGCAGGTGCAGCAATGATAGCCGGATCAATACGGAGAGCCCTAGCTCCAATAGGTAGTAAAGAACCGACAAGTGTTGAAGTTGTGATCTGAGTGGCCAGAGCAATTGCGATGCTCAGCGCGAATTTAAATAAACTAACAGACTCTGGAAGAAGAGAGCCAAAGGCTGGCACCATGGCGAAACAAGATAGCGCGATGCAGGTGCCTAACAGGCTTCCTAATAGCAAACCCAGCTTGAGCTCCTTCCACGCGACCCTCCAGAATGTGTCCGAGCCCAGTTCTCCCAGAGCCATAGCGCGAATCACCATTGTGGCAGCTTGTCCACCAGTATTACCGCCAGCCGCCACCACCATAGGCAGGAAGAGAGAGAGAATGTATAAATCTGTGAGAACCGTTTCATACTGAATCATCACAACACCGGAGGCAATCGCCAGAAATGCCAGACCGAGTAGCCAAGGGAAGCGTCGTTTAAAATGTGTTGATGTTGTCGTGTTCAGATAGGTCTCTTGGCTTTGTTCACCGACAACCCCCGCCATTTTCTCAATATCCTCAGTAGACTCCTGCTCTAGGATTTCGATCGCATCATCGTGAGTAATAACACCCAGTAGTCGATTTTGCTCATCCACAACAGGTAGGATAATGAGATCGTACTTAGAGAACATCATCGCCGCCTCTTCCTGATCCGCAGAGGCGAGTATCGTGTGACCACAATCGCGGTAGAGGTCTTTCACAGGAGTATTCCAGTTACTAAAGGCTAGGTCGCGGAATCGGACGCGCCCTAGTAAACGGTCTTTTCCGTCCACCACATAGATACGTGCCAGAGACTCAGCCTCACCATGGTCTTTTTGGATGTACTCGAGGGCTTGTTTGACACTCATATCAGAGGTAATCGTGCCAGGATGGGTCGTCATTCTACCACCAGCAGTGTCCTCGCTGTACTTCAATAGAGAGCGAGTCGTCTCAATTTCCTCAGGTTCCACCAGATTAAGAAGCTCCTCTCTTTTCTCACCAGGAACGTGCTGAAGAATATCGACCAAATCATCATCTGTGATCTGATCGAGTAATTCTCGCTGCTCCTCAGTGCTGAAGCGCTCCATAGAGTCTTCGATGAGAGAACCGGGGAGATTAGGAATCACCTCAGCAAACCTCTGAGCACCCAGAGAGTCCGCAAAAAAGTCTCTTTCCACATCATTGAGATCCTCAAACAAATCTGCGAGGTCTGCATAGTGTAAGTCAGCAGCGGCTGCATGAAATGCCTCTACGTTTTGGGAGCGGACACTATCGATGAGTGCCTTGGTCGTAAGCTCATGATCCTCATGCATGCCGTAACCTTAACGAGGGAACTAGCGATGAAAAGTCAAATAGCTCAGAGAGCGAGAGAGATAACACTATTTGAAATAACCAGCATGGAAGGCACTTTGTTACAATCAATAAGAGCAGTGGTTAGAAGTGAAAAGGATGAAACAATCCTCAATCATGCACAAAAAAGAGAGAAGATCGGTGAGGAACTTGTAGGAAAATAACTATTTTTATCTTGCAATCCTTTGTACTTGTACTAAGTCTCCGACCGCGCCTGCACTAGCAGGTTCAAACCTTCAAACATATGGTGGCCGTAGCTCAGTTGGTAGAGCCCCTGATTGTGATTCAGGTTGTCGCGGGTTCGAGTCCCGTCGGTCGCCCCATTGAACTGTAGCATTGTTTGTTGGGATTTCGGAATCTCCACTAAAGGTTGGACGATAAAGTGCGTTGTTGTTTCTTTTCTAGTTAATAACTAGGACTTCTGAAAATCATGTGACACGCCCGGGGAGTACTTATTTTTGCGCTTGTTTACTGGATTCATAGTGAGATCTGCGAGTCTTAATAAAAAGCTGTTTGATTGTTCAACCCGATGTCTGGAATCAAAGGTTGCTTGTTTGTGTGAGATTTCTTATTTGTCAGCTGAATCTACGTTAAAAGAAGAATCTATGAACTCCATTGAGGGCTTATTAGGCTATAAATTCCGAAACTCATTGTTACTGGCTGAGGCGCTTACTCATCCGAGTTTAGCATACGAGACGCAGCGGCCGCATTTTGATAATCAACGCCTAGAGTTCTTAGGAGATGCCGTGTTGCAACTTGTGCTCACAGAGCGACTCTATACTCTATTTCCAGGATTTGCAGAAGGAGATCTCACAAAAATGAGAGCGAGACTAGTTTCCAGGGACGCGCTCGCCGCGTTTTCTAACACATGGAAGCTAGGTGAGTTTATATTGTTGGGAAAAGGAGAGGAATCAAGTGGAGGGCGCACAAGGCCCTCCACGCTGGCAGATGCATTTGAAGCGGTGCTCGGAGCCGTGTATCTAGACGGTGGTTTTGAAGCAGTGAAGAAAGTAGTCCTCAGTGCCGCAGAAGCAGAGATAAAACGCATAGTAGAAGCCCCCGAAGAAAAGAACCCGAAAGGACAACTCCAAGAGCTGCTCCAAGCTATTAAACCTGTTAGCCCAGTGTATGAGTTAATTGCAGAGTCTGGCCCAGATCATGCTAAAGAATTCCGAGTCAACGTCATCTGGGATGGTAGAGCGTTAGCGCAAGGTGTCGGCAAAAATAAAAAAGAAGCAGAAGCCGCTGCCGCCTTATCAGCAATCAAAGAGCGCCGGTGGGAGAGTCTAGGGGTGCTAAATTCTTAAGAAATAAAAAGAAATACAGACCCTGAGAGTGTGGAGGGGTAGAAAAGTCCATCAAATACTTATTGTTGTCAATTCTTCACAACGAGTGAGTTGTGGTCATCACGAATACACCCCATGAAAAAAGTTCACAAAAAGGTGTAGAAAAGTATTGACCTGAAGGCGTATGAATGTAGATTGCCGCCCCGCCCAAGAAGGGCACTAAGCAACCTAGCGAGGCAGTTCAGACTGAGTCACGGATTCACTGAACAACAC
>CALFVF010000008.1 GCA_937928735.1 uncultured Verrucomicrobiales bacterium
GACCATGCCGACGGCGACGGCTAGACCGCCAAGGGTCATGGAGTTCACGGTGAGGCCGAAGAGATCGAAGACCAGCATGGTCATCGCCAAGGACAGCGGGATGGCTGTTAGGGTGATGGCGGTGATGCGGACATTCAGGAGGAAAAGGAAAAGAACAATGGCAACCATGATCGCGCCATCACGCAGGGCCTCGACGAGGTTATCGATGGACAGCTCGATGAATTCTTCCTGTCGATAGAGTGGAATGAGTTCGACGCCTTCCGGGAGGGAGGAGCGGAGTTCTTTGAGCGCTTGATCGACTTCTTTTGTGAGAGCGATAGTATCGAATCCGGGAGCCTTGCGGATGGAGGTGATGACGCCGCGACTGCCGAGTTCGCCGTTGTCGTTTTTCTCTCCACCGGCGATGCCGAAGCCAGCGTCTCCGCGCATGGGCTCGATATCCCAAGTGACGGTTGCGACGTCGCGGATCTGGATCGGGCGGTCATTTCGATAGTCAACGACGGTTGCTCCGATGGTTTCCGTAGATGAAGACATGGCGAGATTTCGAACCATAATTTCCTGGGCACGCTCGGTGAGAAAGCCGCCGGTTGTGTTCTTTACCGATTCGGCGGCAGCATCGCGCAGTTGCTCAAAGGTGATATTATAGAGGCGCATCTTTTCCGGGTCGGGCTGAACTTGCACCTGCTTCACCCCGCCACCCATAGAGAGGACTTCGGCAATGCCGGGAATGGACTGGAGACGGCGGGCGACTGTCCAATCAGCGAGGATGCGAAGGTCAGGTGGCGAGGTTTTTCCCGAATGGTCACGCAGGCCGACGAGCATAATGTCACCCATGAGTGAGGACACGGGAGTCATGTAAGGTGTGATGCCTTCGGGCAACTCTCCAGCAACTCCGATGAGGCGTTCTTGGACGAATTGGCGTGCTTGATAGATGTCGGTGCCCCAGTCAAATTCGATGAAAACAAGGGAAAGGCCGATGTCATTGACGGTGCGAATACGGTCAACGCCAGTGACGCCACCGAGGGAATTTTCCAAAGGGATAGAGACAAGCGTTTCGACTTCTTCCGGTGAATAGCCGCTGGCTTCTGTGAGAAGTGTAACGGTCGGTTTTGTGAGATCCGGCAGAACATCGACAGGCGTCTGCGTGGCCTTCCGAATGCCGAGGATTAGGATCAGGACGGCACCGATGAGGACGAGCCCGCGCTGGACCAGCGAAAAACGTATGAGGGCGTTAAGCATGGGACGAGGTCTCCTTTCTGCGCTTATCCCAGAGTTGCTGGAGAGTGATCAGAAACGCAAGCGTGATACCACTCGCGTAGTAGATGAGCCACTTGGGAGCACTACCACCTTCATGGCCGTGATCGTCATCGTGAGGCTTTTCTTTCGCTGCTTTTTGCTCAGGAGTCATTTCTGAGCCATCCTCGTTGTGCTCATGGCCGTGGGCTGCATCGAGCGCTTCTTTGAGCGAGATACCGCTGCCACTTCCGGCAAACCCGAGAGCGTATGAGCCGCGAGTGACCACCTCGTCACCGGGAAAGAGTCCCTCTAACACTTCAACCCATCCGCCACTACTCGAACCAAGAACGACGGGTGCTTTGACGAAGGCGTTTTCCAGCTCGAAGTCTTTTACGTAGACGACGCGTGATGACGGGTCGCCTTGGATGGAGCTTTCCGGCACGGCCATCACGTCCTCGCGGGTGGAGATGATGATGTTTAACTCGGTTCGCATCCCGGGACTGAGGCGTCCGGAGGGATTTGGCAGCTCGAAAATGCCGTGGATAGAGCCAGCGGTCGCATCGGCCTCCACGCCGAAACGGAGAAGTGTGGCGATGACAGGCTCGCCTTCGAGAGCGGGGAAACTCACTTCGGCCTTGGTGCCTTCTTTGATCTTGGCCGCGCGTTGTTCCGGGATTTCAGCGGTGACCCACATCACGGTGCGATCTGCGATGGTGAGCAAGGTATTATCCGGGCTGACCGGTTTGCCTTCGATGACTTTTGCCTCAGTGACGACGCCGTCGCGCAGTGCTTTGAGGGGAATGACTGGAGGAGGATTTCCGGGCTGACGGCTTTCGACTTCGATCAAGGTTTCCCCTCGCTCGACTCGATCTCCAATACGTGTGTTTACCTTTAGAGCTCGCCCCGGGATTCGTGAAGAAATAGCATAGCCATGTCCGGGAACATCTTCGACACGGCCAATTGCAAAGACGGATTCATTGAAGACCCGCTCTTCGACCTCGATGGTTTCGAGGCGAAGGTTTTTCACACCTGTCTCATTGAGAATGATGGTGTTCGCGATACGCTCGGGATCAATGGCTTCCTCAGCGTGAAGCGGAGTGAGGCAGAGAAGTGAGAGGAGGAAAAATGATGATGATTTCATCGGATTTTTTTAAAGTGTGTGAGTGAGATTTAGCCATTGGTCGCAGTGAGATAGCGCGAGCGGGCTTTGTGGAAATTCTGGCGGGCTTCGAGAATGGTGAGTTTGAGCGAAAGCTCCTGCTCACGAGCACGAAGGACATCTTGCAGCGGCACTTGGCCGCTTTGGTAAGCAGTGCTGACTTGGGCAAGGTTCTCCCGTGCTTTGGGAATGAGATTCTTATCAATCCGCTGTGCGAGCTTCTGCCATTGAGTCATTTCCGCATAGGCCGCACGGACTTCTGCTGTGATGTTTTTTTGCAGGGCAAGCGTGGTGAGATCCAAACGTTCACGCTCAGCCGCAGCCTCGCGGATATTGCCAGGAGTCTTGGGATCGGTGCCGAGAGGCATGCTAAACCGAATACCTACGATGACCTCCAGTTCTCCACCCTCGGGCTCGTCCTCCTCGCGGCCGAGACCAGCGAAGACACCGAGATCGTAGTCAGGAATTCCCTCGGCCTGAGTCAGTGAGATAGTTTCTCCAGCAGACTTGGCTCGAAGGCGAGCGGCGGCGAGATCAGGTCGATCTTTTGGAATGGTGACAAGCATGGGTGGCAGGCTTGTCGGAGGTAGAGTGCCCGCGACAGAGAGTTCGGTTTCCTGATTGAGCCCTAGAACGGGTTTCAGTTTGGCCGCTGCAAGGTCGATTTGAATCTGGATTTGCTCAGTCTTCGTCTGGATTCGAGTCACCTCGATTTCAGCCGTCGGAGCCTCTAACAAGGACGCTTCACCACGTTCCGCCGCCTCGTTGATAAAGTTGGCGAGTTCTTGCGCGTTTTCCGACTGCTTTTGTAGTAGGGCTTGCTCTTCTCTGAGAGCAAGGATTTCAATCAACTGTTCGCGAGCTTCGTCGACAAGGAGTCGCTCGGTATCGGCGACTTCGGCACGAGCGGCTTCTACGAGTATTGAGGAGACTCGTTTCTCAAGAAGTAGTCGGTTTGTTCTGGGAAAGCTTCGAGAGATACCTGCCGTCAGGAAGGGCTCGCGCAGATTCGCAGTGGTTTCAAACTCCACTTCAACGGTGGGGTTTGCTCTCAAGCCAGCCTTCTGCAAACGCCCTTGAGCGGCATCGATTAGCTTTCGAGCGGCAGTAAGGTTAGGGTTATTCCGCTGCACGAAGCTTCGGAGATTCGACAAAGTGAGAGCTACGTTTCCATTGTCAATGTAGCCGATGCTTTCGACAGCGATCTTCTTCGCTGAAGGTTTAACGGGAACAATTGGAAACTGGTTTGTTTGGGAGGAGCAGCATGGTGCTCCTAGTAGTAAGATAGGTAGAAAATAAAATAAGGCTTTCATGCCAGTAGCTGTTGAATGTGAGTGCAACCGCCTCACACCAATCACATCGGTGGGGCGAGTTCATTGATTCATGTCGACACACAAGTGGTGCCGCGCAGCTACGAGTTCAAAGCCTCACTACGCCAAAACGAAGATACACCGGAAGATCTGGCGGCGGTCTGGCAAAATCGGAAGGAACAATCGGATTCCGGGGGCGAAAAAGATTCTCTGGAGAGAAAGCGGCAAACGATCCGAAGATACCTTCGTCCGATGACGAATGATCGCTTTCCGGTGTGGCACGGACAAAGTCATCAACCTCTAAGTCGATCTCCAAATGCTGGTCTTCGCACGGCTCCTGTCCATCGGAGCAATCTGAAGGAGCCTCTTCTTCATGGGAGTGTGAACACTCCGAATGACCTTCAACCTCATGCTGTCCAACAAAAATCTCCGTCGTGCCTTCGCAAAATCCTACCGCCGACACCTGAGTGAGTGTCACGGATAGCATGGCCAGAAGCGCCACCAGAGATGAAAGTCGTTTTCCGATAGCAGAATGTCTCTCTTTTAGAGAAATACGTCAAATGATTAGTTCACTGAAAAGTCAGTTCTGCCTTTAAGTTTCACAGCAAGAAAAGGGATAAAAATCGGCATGGATGATAAAGCATCAAATATGAGAAACTGAGACTTTGGAGTTACAGCACCAAGCTCTCTCAAACTGCGTCCCATTGAGCGTCTATCAAGAAGCTCAGAGAGCGCAGACCGATAGAAAAGCCATAGAAAACACCTACTATAGGTCACCTCCGATAACCTCATTTCTGAAAATATCTCCAGTTTCTCCATCTCTGTGCTGCCCTCAATTCTGATGAATTCATTCAAAAGAAACTTGTCTGCTTAGCTATTATATCGCTGATGCAGTGGGAACTGACCATCGGTTTCAATGTCATAGTCAAGTTTCGGCGTAGCAACTTGTGGACTAAAGGGAGGAATACCGCCGCCTCTATGGTAAAGGTGCTTCTCCATTCCTGTAAAACGACCGCAGCATTCCAGTATCAGGTACGAATACTGTGAATCGACGAAATCAACTTTGACGTTGATCCATTCTGGCACTTTGCCTTTACGATAGAGAAAGGCCGCCGCTTCAGCCTCATTTTTGGCGGGAAGAGTTGTCCATTGTGGGACCTCTTCACCCGGGAAAATCTCCTCATCGTCCTTTAGAGAATTACCGTCATAGGAGCAATTTGGAACGATGAGTAATCTGGCTTTGTCAGGTAGTTCGTCAGAAACGAATCGCCTTGTTGTCTCAAGGGTGCTTCTGATTGCCTCTCGAAGATTCGTCTGGAAATCGCCTTGTGTCATCGATGGTTATTTTGAAGCTAATTCTTCTTTCGCTTAGTACCGTTTCTTTTCTTGTAGGTCTGAGGGTTGAACATGTTTCGTACTTTAGAAAAAATACCTTCTGTAGATCAATGAGGTAATTTTTGACTATATTGGAACCTAAACTGAATCTTGTTTAGAATACCATGAAGGTCTGTTTAATGTGTAACCATAATGTAACCACTTTTTTGTAAGAAATGGCCGTAAATGGGACGAAATGTGAATAATGGTAAAATTTCGTTTAGAAATAAATTATGCGGTAAAAAAGGAGGCTGAATCCTTATTTTATAAAGGATTCAGCCATTTGGCGGAGGGGGAAGGAATCGAACCAACCCGGGACCATTACAGCCCCACAACGGTTTTGAAGACCGCGGCGACCACCAGGCACACATCACCCTCCGTGGGTGTTATACCAACTCAAAAAACTATCTGGTAGAATTCGCTAGATCTTTGAGGAGATGCCATCGTTGTCATTCATCGGAGATGCTCGCATCACCGATGGGTTCCGCCTTGATCTCACACCAAATCTCTGCGCGATTTTACCAGTTAGTTTTCCTCATTAGTATTAAAAAGAGTTATATTTATGGGGAGTTATTCGTCAATGAAGTTTGTCAGTTTCTGCCTTCATGCTGAGACGAATAGCTACTGAGATGAATAGCCGAGCCCTACATATTGAGACCTGGGATATTCATCCCACCAGTGAGTTTACCCATTTCACTTTCGGCGAGTTGCTTACCTTTGGTAATAGCTTCTTGGACTCCTTGGAGGACGAGAGTCTCTAAGAATTCGGCGTCTTCTGGGTCGATGATGGATGGATCTATCTTAATGCTCTGGACTTCGCCCGCTCCTGTGGCGACGACGGTGACTTTACCTCCACCTACGGCTGTTTCGACAGTCTGGTTGGCGAGGTCTTCTTGAGCTTTCTGCATCCCAGCTTGCATTTGCTGAGCCTGCTTCATGAGTTTGTTAATATTCATCGTTGTAGTGATCTTTAAGAAATGGAGTGAGGGTAAGAAGCTGTCTTGATCTAAGAGGTAAGTGTGCCTTTGAATATTTCAAGTGCCTTTTTAATGAGAGGGTCGTTGTGGAATCTTTCGTCGTTGGCTTGGTTGGCGTTTCCTTGATCTTGGTTGCCTTCTTGAGTAGGTGATTTTTGAGTGCTTTGGGCTTGAGGCGTGTTTGCACTAGTGGGTTGATTCGTAGAGAGTTCACTGGGCGAGGGCTCGGCTGGTTGGTTGGACTCTTCTGGGGCTGAGGCGATGAGGCCCTCGAGTCGATTATTGAGCTCGTTGATGTTCTTTGCTCTGCCGAGGTCTTGAGATCCAGTTTGGCTGTCTGTTTGTTGGGGAACGTTTGCCGTTTGATTTTGAATTGGCTCCGTAGGAGGTTCTGCGATGGGAGCTAGAACTGAATCTGCATTTGCTTCTGGAGCTATGTCTGGAGCTGTAGTTTGCTGTGGAGTTTCAGAGATCAGCTCTGATACGGGGAGTTTTTGAGGAGTCGCTGCTGGAGTTTCTTGAGCTGGGATAGCTTCTGGTAATTCTTCAGTAACTGGAGCGGTAGGAGTAGCTGATTGTTGGGATTGTGAAGACTGTGCTGTTGTGAGTGGCTTGGTCGGCTTGGTCGGCTCGGTTGGTTCAACTTGGACGGGGCCAGCCCCTGCTAGGGCTTTGATGACATCACTGATGCGGACATCTCCGAGTGATTGAATGGCCTTGATAATGCCAATTTCAAAATGGAGGCGTTTATTCGTCGCCCATTTCATTCGAGATTCTGTGGCGGCGAATATGTCTACGAGATGAAGTAAGCGCTCTGTGGGAAGGGCAGAAGCGGATGTGTAGAGAGGCGTCCAGAGTTCTTCGGGGATGCCATCATGGCTGGCTGCTGGGTCGACTTTGGCGATCAGTAGGGAGCGTAAGCATCCGATGGTGTCATCGAGTAGCTGGCCGAGTTCCTTTCCTGAGTCTGCTTGTTGGTGGAGCAGAGAAAGGGCGGTGGAGGTTTGTTTGGTGAGAATGTTCTGGGTTAGGCTGGCGACTGTCTCGCGCGATGTGAAGCCAAAGACATTGAGAACATTATGCTCAGATATATGGTTTCCACAGAAGGCGACGAGCTGGTCGAGCATGGACTGGGCGTCTCGCATGCCGCCTTCTGCTCCCTTAGCCACTGCCCATGCGGCAGAGGTGTCGAGTGTGACATTTTCTTCTTCGGCAATGTAGGTGAGGTGCTTGGCGATGATTTCTGTAGAAATCGGGCGCAGGTCAAATCTCTGACATCGCGAGATGATGGTGGGAAGAATCTTGTTTGGCTCTGTGGTGGCAAAGATGAATTTGACGTGAGCTGGAGGTTCTTCGAGTGTTTTTAGAAGGGCGTTAAAGGCGGCATTGGTGAGCATGTGTACCTCATCAATGTAGTAGATCTTAAAGCGGCCTGAACTCGGTGCGAAGTGGACGTTTTCACGGAGTTCGCGGACTTGTTCGACTCCATTATTGGAGGCTCCATCTATCTCTAGGACATCGAGTGCGCGTCCTTCTGCGATTTCTTGGCAGATGGGAGCCTCTGGGTCGAAGTCTATGGAGGGGCCTTCTGGGCAGTTGAGAGCCTTTGCGAGTATGCGCGCTGTCGAAGTTTTTCCAGTGCCTCTGGGGCCGACAAACAGATAAGCGTGAGCGAGTCGTTCCTGCTCGATTGCGTTACGAAGTGTTTGGACAACGTGGTCTTGGCCGAGGACATCGGCGAATGTTTTTGGACGATATTTTCTGGCGAATACCTGATAGCTCACAAGTGCGAGATTAGGCAGCAGGCTCAAAAGGGCAATAGAAGAATTTGCCTTTTGAAATTCTCTCTCAAGTCGGGGGCATCGTGGAGACCGAAGGCGAATTGGGGTGGAATAGTTTTCTTGGACGCTTTATGTAAACGAGGCTGGCGTAATTATTATCTCTGTGAGTGGGTAGTTAGTCACTAGATTAAGAGCTTAACGGAATATGAGTTCTGGGAAGGGGCTGATCCAAAGAAGAGAGAGCGTAGTATCGTGTATGGAAAAGACACAATTGAGAATGAAACACACATATGGAAGGCTAAGGGCCTTAGTAAGAATCATTTTGTTAGGTGGTGCCTCAGGGCTTGCCTTGTCGACGGCTTTTGGAGAAGAAATCGGTGAGAGGGCGTATCAGACGCATTGTATGGCGTGCCACTTGGTCGATGTTCGCGCTGTTGGCCCCTCTCTGGTCTATATAGCGCAAACATACCCTGAGAGCTCGCTGGATGAGTTTAAGAAATGGGTGAAGAATCCCGGTAAGAAAGATCCAAGAATGATCCAGATGCCAGCTATGGGGCATGTGAGTGATGCTGATTTAAAAGACATTCACAGCTTCGTTCTCAACAGTACTCGAGGGAAAACTGAAAAAGGAGGGAGTAAGCGCTTCCCTGATTTTGTCGAGCCAAAGCGGCCTTTACCTTATGTGGTGAGAGGTTTTTTCCCCGATGCGAGCCCGGCTTCAGTTGCTATTGTGATGAAGAATAAAGTCAGTGTTTGCTGGGATACAGAGATTTGTCGCATTCGCTATATTTGGTCGAATTCTCGCACGAATTTGAACAATTACTTTGGGCCGAATAAGCTTCAGGTTGAACCTTATCATAAGGAACTGCGTGAGCCTCTCTTTCTCACACTCTCAGAAGAGAGCCCTGAATTCTTAGGCTACCGACTAGTTGATCGTAGCCCCGAATTTCACTACAAGTTAGATGGTGGAGTGGAAGTCCGTGAACTCGTGAAGCAGGCAGAAAATGGAGAGATTCAGAGACACTTCACAGCATCTGGAATCACTGAGGAAATTAAGATTAACCTATCTGTAGAAGGCAAGCTAGTCATGACATCAGACTCCGGAAGAGTACAGGATAACTGGCTTACTCTCACGCCATCTGAGGCTTCTCAATTCACTCTTACTTTAAACGCAAAATGATCACGAGACTCTCTATTGCTCTCCTCTGCCTCACTAGTCCTCTTGTCGCTGAAGATTGGCTAGATTACTACAAGGTAGAAACAGTACCCACGCCCAAAAATGTCAACCCCCAGCTAGGTGGGGTGACGACTCTTAGTGACGGCCGTATTGCCGCCTGTTTCTATAGCGGGGAGGTGATGATCTATGACTCGAAGGCCGAGAACTGGACTGCCTTTGCTCAGGGCTTACACTGCCCGCTGGGGGTGTTAGAGGATGAAGATGGCTCCTTACTGGTTATGCAGTGGGCTGAGCTCACCAGACTGAAGGACACAGATGGCGATGGAATAGCAGATCACTATGAGACAGTTACCGATGACTTTGGTCTGAGCGGCAATTACCATGAATTTGCCTATGGCCCTGTTAGGGACTCGAAAGGAAATCTCTACGTGTCACTGAATGTCGCCTCGAATCAGCTGGGTATTTTTAAAGATGTTAGAGGGCCTTTTTCTGAAATCGGGCTTGATCGCAGTGTGATGGAAAACGGCAAGCGCAATTCCGAGGAGTGGAAGAAACGCAAAGGAGAAGCTGGGCGGATGTACTCGCGAGTCCCATACCGTGGCTGTATTCTCCAAATCACTCCTGCTGGTGAGACAAAGCGCTTTGCCTACGGGCTGCGCTCTCCTGATGGCCTTGGAGTGGATGAACAAGATCGCTTGTGGGTGACAGATAACCAAGGAGACTGGAGAGGTACAAGTCCACTCTATCATGTTGAGGAAGGGGGCTTCTATGGGCACCCTGCTTCATTGATCTGGAAAGAAGGCTGGACGCGCGACCCACTCACAGTATCAGTGAAAGAGTTAGAGCAGATGCGGACAAAGGCCGCTGGTCTCTTCCCACATGGCGAGCTGGCGAATTCACCGACTCAGCCAATTCCCACTATTGATCCTAAGCTCTTTGGATTGCCGAAGGGTGAGCTACTTATTGGAGAGATGAACCAGCCACTTCTTGTTCGCTTTCTAAAAGACGAAGTAGGTGGAGTGATGCAGGGCACAATGATTCCGTTTTTATTTAGTCTGGAGTTAGGCATGGGCAGTCACCGACTCGCCTACACGGATGATGGCGCACTCTGGATTGGGAAGACTCACTTGAAGTGGGCTGGTCAAGAAGGAATGCGTAAAGTCACATGGAATGGGACGCAGCCATTCCTAGTCGATGGTGTGAAATTACAAGAAAAGGGGTTTAGCGTGAACTTTAACCAAGAGTTAGGAGAAGCAGATCCAGTCTTTAGTGTGAAACGTCATACCTACGAGTACGGACCAAAATACGGGTCACCAAAGATCGATGAAGCGACTCTAGAAGTCCTCAAGACACAAGTAGCAGGTGATCGCCGCTCTGTAGAGCTAACGCTACCTGAGATCAAAGAAGGCTATTTGTACACCATTGAGATAGAAAACGGTGAGACAAAGCAAGGTCAAGCACTGATGGATAAGATCTTGCGCTACAATGTTGTCAAAGCCCTAGGTGGGGAAGGTGAGAAAAAAGCCTCTCAGCAAACCAGCGATGCAGTAGATCTGTTAGGTGATCCGCAGCTCTCTCTATGGCGTTCTAATAAGAAAAAATCAAATGAGCAGACGGGGCAGTGGAGCCTCTCTGATGGGGTGCTTTCTCGAGGCCACGAAAAGGCTGGGAGTCTAAGCACCAAGAAGAAGTACAAGGACTTCGATCTGCAATTTGAGTTTAAAATCTCAGAGGAAGGTAATAGCGGGATTATCTATCGTGCCAAGGGACGTGGCCTAGAGTACCAGCTTCTTGATGATGCGCGCCATGTTCGCGGAAAGGAAGCGAAGTGGTCTACTGCAGCCATCTATGACCTCTATGCTCCCGTGGAGGGTAAGGTCTACCACCCAGCGGGAAGCTGGAACTCTGGACGTATAGTTGCGAAGGGAAATCACGTTGAGCATTGGCTCAATGGGAAGAAGGTCCTTGAGGCAGAGATAGGCTCTGAGACGTGGAATACACGTTTTCTGAGGAGCAAGAACAAGGCGATCAAAGACTTTGGCACTCATTCTAGTCCTATTTTATTGCAGGATCACGGTGCTGACGTGCACTTTCGTAATGTTCTCATCAGTGAGCTCTAAGTGCCAAAATGAGTATGAGAATCACTTAGAAGAGATCAAGCTGTGGACTTGGGGACTCAGGGAGAGTGTTAGGTATAGGTGAGTTAGAGCTATCTTTGTTAGATTTTGGTTGTTTAGCGCGCTTAGAGGAAGGTTTGGAAGAATTCTGCTCTAAGTGCTCAAGAATCTCCTTCGCTCGTGCAACGATCGAATCTGGAAGGCCTGCTAGTTTAGCCACTTGGATGCCGTAGGACTTGTCTGCGGTGCCTTGGAGGATCTTGCGCAGAAAGATAATGTCATCATTCCATTCTCTCACAGCAACATGGCAGTTCTGTACTGCGGTCTTGCTCTTCGCCAGTTCAGTAAGTTCGTGATAGTGGGTAGCAAATAGGGTTCTTGAGCGGAGAATATCGTGGAGATATTCGGCGACTGACCAGGCGATGGAGAGACCATCAAAGGTGGCGGTGCCACGGCCGATTTCATCGAGAATGACGAGGCTCTTCGCAGTCGCATTATTCACAATGAGGGAGGTTTCATTCATCTCGACCATAAAGGTAGATTGCCCCTTAGTGAGGTCATCACTGGCACCAACTCGACAGAAAATCCGATCCACTAGTCCGATGTGGGCACTCTTCGCGGGGACATAAGCGCCAATCTGAGCCATGAGAGTAATCAGGGCGACTTGGCGAATATAGGTGGATTTACCAGCCATGTTAGGCCCTGTGAGAATCACTAAGCGAGAGGCTTCTGCATCAATGTCTGTGTCATTGGCGACGAATTTCTCGGCCACCATGGTTTGTTCTAACACAGGGTGCTTACCCTCTATGATTTGGAGGTTTTCGCTATTATCGATGAGCGGTTTGACGTGTCCTTGGAGCTGTGCAATTTCAGCAAATCCTAAGAGAATATCGAGAGTGGCTAGTGCGTCAGCCGTCTGCTGGAGTGGGTCTATGTGTTCACAGACTTGCAGGCGGAGTTTTGTGAACTCTTCTTGTTCGAGCTGTTTGCCACGTTCTTGGGCGCCGAGGACTTTATTCTCCATCTCTTTGAGCTCTGGAGTAATAAAGCGCTCTGCATTGGCCATGGTTTGCTTCCTGTGGTAGCTCTCGGGGACTTTAGAGCTATTGGCTTTGGTCACTTCAATAAAGTAGCCAAAGACATTATTGTATTTGATCTTTAAAGAGTCGATCCCTGTTTTCTGGCGCTCACTTTCCTGTAAGCTAGCCATCCAGGATTTACCTTCTGTGGCGGCAGCGCGGCATTCATCGAGTTCTGTGGAGTAGCCATCTCGGATGACTCCTCCGTCTTTGAGCTGGGCGGGTGGCTCATCTGTGAGTGCGCGCTCGAGAAGCTCAACAACTTCCTCAAAGGTATGGATCTTGGTGAGTAAATTTTTGGCTAAAACACTGTGCTCAGTCATCGTCTCGAGATCATTGCGCAGAGCAGGCAGGTGACTCAGAGAAGTTCCCAGTGACTGAAGGTCACGTGGACTGCCTGCACCCTGTGAGAGACGACTAGTGGTGCGCTCTATATCGCGAATGCCTTTGAGCGTATCACGGCACTGTGAGAGCACAAAGGGCTGGTCGAGAAAGCAGGAGATCAATTGTTGGCGATTGTGGATGCTCTCGAGGTCTTTGAGAGGGTGGAGTATCCAGTCTCTGAGCTTTCGGGCTCCCATGGGGGTGGCTGTGTTATCGAGTGTGCCTAACAGGCTGTGTTTTTTACCAGAGCGAGAGTCAACGAGATCGAGATTAGCCTGTGAGGCAGTATCAATGAGAACATGCGAGTCGAGGTGACGCACCGAGATCGAGCGCAGGTGGGTGCAGGAGCGTCTGAGTTGGTGGCTGAGGTAGTGGAGAATCGCACCTGCAGCGGCATTGGCAGCAGGCATGTTTGCGCAGCCAAATCCATCCAGAGACTGGACTTTAAAGTGTTCTTTAAGAGCGTGCTCTGCTTGATCCAGCTCGAATGTGTAGCCATCATAGGGCATCGCCTGAATGTGCTGGCCTAGGGTTTCGACTTGATTGTCAGCAAGAATGGTTTCAGAGGCTTTTAGGCGAGTGAGCTCGTCTTTGAGCTGCGTGATGTCTTGGAATTCTGTTACGCTGAACTCACCAGTAGTGTGATCTGCGCAGGCGAGTCCATAGGTTGATTGACTCTGATAGACTGCGGCTAAGTAGTTATGTTTACTGTCATCAAGGAGATTAACATCATGGACTGTGGAGGCTGTGATAATCTGGGAGACCTCGCGCTCTACTAACTTACCAGCGACTGGTGTGGATGTTTGCTCGCCAATAGCGACTCGCTTGCCAGCTTGGATCAGCTTAGCGATATAGCCTTGTGCTGCGTGGTGGGGGACTCCACACATTGGAGTTTCGTGCCGTTTTGTTAGGGCGACATTAAGAATAGAAGCAGCTTCTTTGGCATCTTCAAAAAACATTTCATAGAAATCACCCAAGCGGAAAAACAGAATCATATCATCTGGCAGAGAGCGCCTCATGGTGAGGTACTGATCCATCATCGGGGTTTGTTTTTTCTGCTTAGCCATGGTGATGTCCTAGGAATGTTAGAAAGAGTGGTTATTTTGTCGCCTCAAAGCACTTAAAGCCATCTCGCTCACCAATAGGTTTCACCATGCGGAAGAGAGAGTGCAGTGTGGACTCGTAGGGTAGGTGTAAATTAGCAACAAGGTAGAGCTTTCCACCTGGCTTTAAGTGCTTGTGCGCTTGCTCAAGAAACTGAAGGCCAAGTTCAAAGTCGGTGTCTCCACCTGTGTGAAAGGGTGGGTTCATGAGAATCCAGTGAAATGGGCGAGGTGCTGAGATACCTTTTGTGATGTCACACCAGTGAAAATGTGTGATGTCTGGAGCGGGGAGGTTTAGCTCTGCAGCCCGTAGGGCTCTCTGGTCGAGCTCATAGAGGTGGAGTTCTCGTATTTTATGGCGTTTGGATAAGACTTGCTGGCTTAAGAATCCATAACCAGCGCCAAAGTCAGCCCCTGTACCATACCAAGATTGGTCAGTGAGATACTCAGCAAGTAGCTTAGAGCCGAGGTCGATCTTATCTGCGGAAAATATCCCCGGTGTGGTATGGTAAGAGGTTCCCTTGATCACTGTGTAGCTATCTAACAGCGCCCAGTCTGTAGCCAGAGAGCCTTGGTAAGCTTCTGTTTTCTCAGAGCGTAGTATCTTGCACTTCGACTTCGAGATAGATTCGACTTGGCCAAAGAGAGCGGAGAGTTGTTTTTTGGCGAATTGTGCGCCTTGGCGGTTTTGGGCGATGGTGAACCAGGTGCCGTTGTCACTGAGGTGCTTTGAGTAAACGCCCAGTGTGGCGCGGGTCTCGAACTGGAACTTGGTGCCGAAGTGGAGCACTAAGTCGTAGTTGGAGTGCTGCTCGGGATTGAGAGTGTAGTCTGTTTCACGGTGTGCTTTCCAGGCATCGGCGTGAGTCGCATTGTGAGTGACCACAGTAATGTTAGATCCCTTGAGGTGTTCGAGGTAGTTTCCTGGTGGGCAGTGAATGAGGAGTACATTGGTGGATGAGACCTCGACTTCAGAGAAGTAGAAGCTCAGAGCTTGGAGAGAGAGTTCTGTCGCGCTATCCATGGTTTATTGGAACGTGATTTTCACAGGACAGTGGTCAGAGCCCAAGACATCCGCTAAAATTGTGGAGGAGGTGATACGGTCTCTCAGAGAGGGGCTGGCACAGAAATAGTCAATTCTCCAGCCGATGTTCTTACTGCGAGCTGCTGCCCGGTAGCTCCACCATGAGTAGGCGCCTTCGAGATCGGGGTGAAACTCCCGAAATGTGTCGAGATAGCCAGCTTCTAGAATCTGGGTGAAGTTCGCTCTCTCTTCATCTGAGAAACCTGGGTTCTTACGATTGGACTTCGGTCTCGCAAGGTCGATTTCTTGGTGGGCGACATTGAGGTCTCCGCAGAAGATGACGGGCTTCTTGATCTCTAGGGACTGGATGTAGTGGAGGAAGTCCTTATCCCAGCGGCAGCGGTACTCGAGACGCTTTAATTCGCTCTGAGCATTAGGCGTGTAGACGGTGACGAGGTAGAAGTCTGGATATTCTGCTGTGATGACTCGGCCCTCTGTGTCGTGTTCTTCCATACCGATACCGTTAGAGACACTGAGTGGCTTCTCTTTTGTTAGAATTAATGTGCCTGAGTAGCCAGGTTTTTCTGCTGAGTTCCAGTACTGATGATAACTATCAAACTCAGCAGGAAGATCCACTTGCTCTTGGCGGGCTTTGGTTTCTTGGAGACAGAGAATGTCAGGAGATTCTTGATCGACCCACTGGGCAAAGTCTTTTTTTAGAACAGCGCGCAGGCCATTGACGTTCCAAGAGATGAATTTCATGGACGTAGTGTGCTACGCCATGAGGCAAGGGGTCAAGGTGATTGGAAGTTCAAGGGAGAGAGAGTTTTGGCCACTTAAGATTCAGAGAGTGAAGTGACCGGGTAGTGAGTAAGATAGTTAGTGAACTAAGTCTCATCTCAAGGATCAGGGATAAAAAAAGCAGCAGAAATACTGCTGCTTTTTTAGAGTGATTGGTCGCTAGAGCTGTAATGACTCCGCCCTAAGCTGGGGTGACAGCGGAACTGCTGCCAAAGGGCGGATGACTAGATGGCATAGGCTTGTCCTTACGGCGTAGAGTCTTGCGCATCTTATCGAGTGCGACATTCTGTAGCTGGCGAATACGTTCTCTTGTAACACCGAACTCTAGGCCAACTTCTTCGAGAGTCATTGGATTCTTACCATTAAGGCCGAATCTTGCATCAATGATACGATGTTCACGTTCATCGAGAGTCTCTAGGAGATTATCGAGTTGGTCGTGCATGTTTTTACTCTCTAGTGCGTCAAAAGGATTCAGGGCTGCTTCATCACCAATGATATCACCGTAGTCGCTAGTCTCATCCTCGTGCACTGGTGCATCGAGTGAGGCTGGTCGCTGGGCAGCCTGCTTGAGCATGGCGAGCTTGCGACGCGGCACTCCGAGTTCTTCGGAGAGTTCATCATCAGTGGGCTCTCGCCCGAGGTCTTCTGTGAGTAGTGAGGAGATACGGCGCATGCGAGCGATTTTATCCACCATGTGAACTGGCAGCCGAATCGTCTTGCTCTGATTAGCGAGAGCACGCTTGATAGACTGCTTGATCCACCATGCAGCGTATGTGGAGAGTTTACCGCCCTTTTCTGGGTCAAAGCGCTCCACGGCCTTCATGAGGCCGATATTGCCCTCAGAAATTAGGTCAGAGAGTGGTAGACCGTAGGCTGAGTAGTCTTGAGCTATCTTGACGACGAGGCGGAGATTAGCGCGAATCATGTGCTCTCGTGCTTTTTTATCACCGAGCTTGATACGTTCTGCGAGTTCCACTTCCTCTGCTGGTGTGAGTAACTCTGTTTTGGAAATTTCGCGCATATAGATGCGGAGATTACTGTCGCTGTCTTTTGTGCTCATTGGTCTTTTGTTTCTATACACTTGGTTTGGCTTTTTGGGAGGTCTTTTAACAAATGGTAGAGGGTTGTGGATTTCTAAGTTAAAAGCTTTCTATGGAATGTTATTCTATGGTTTAGCGTTTCTAGAGCACACAGATGTTTGTGTAATTCTAGTTTTTCTCGACATGGGTAAGATGACTTAAGTTCTGATTTATTCAAAGATTATTTTTCTTTTTTTACTGAAAATTCGGAAAATATAAATTATTTCAATAAACGAGTATTTTTTCGTTAAATTCTAGTCAAAACGAGTCTGGTAGTTACACTATATAAACTGCTCTTTAAGGAGGAAACTTTCAAATTATGTTATTAGAACAGAACATAACCATAGCGATGACGCCAGCTATGACGAGCGTGGCTTGGCTAGCAGTGCTAGTCGCCCCGGTGCTTTTGTACGCGCTGAGTCATAAAATCGGAATCATCATGACCTATCTCTGCGCTCTAGTCGCTCTCTGGGTGACGATCACCTCTTGGCAGGATCTGGAGTTGGCCAGCAGTAAGGAAGTGTCCATTTATCTACCATGGGCCATGGCCTTGACGCTGCTACTTCACGGAATTGCCCTACTCGCAAAGCGTATTAGCGTATTTGGGAATCTCAGCGGGATTGGCCTGGTGAGTATTAGTGTGGCACTAGCCAGCGTACTGGATAGAGAAGACCTAGAAAATCTCGATGAAAAGCTCATCCTCAAAGAGGAGGAACAAGGAGCCAGTCCGCAGCAAAGAGGTACCCCACAGCAATCCCGGATCAGAACAAAGCGTAATGAACATCTAAGGATCAACTTAGGTGTTGATCCTTAGTGTTACCATTTAGCTCTTCAATCACTTTGATCTTGCAGGGGGTGTATTGACCACAAGTTAGCGATTAGGGGCGAGCTGAAGGGTATAGCCCTTAAAAGAGCATGTCTCGCTCATAGCTGGTAAAATAGGGTGATCCGCTCTTTGTTGGTGCGTGGTGAGTAGTCTGAGCGTTTTTTTCGCAGAGACTGCAGAGTCCACAATAAGTTCAAGTAATTCTCTCTGGTGGACTTGTGGGTGTGCGGAGAGGGTGGTGAGAGTGCCGTCTTTGGTCAGGAGTTCAAGGCTACGGGTGTGGAGTTCCTTGAGGTTTTTAAGAAGATCTTTGAGCTTCTTTGTAGGGACAGTGCTACGAGAAAGATCAATAATGACAGCGTCATAATGAGAGTCACAACGCTTAAGAAAGGCAAGAACGTCAAATTGGATAGAATCGATAGAAGCTGAATTGAGTTCTGCATTACGTTTCAGCAGAGTCTGGGTGTGCTCACATCGATCTACAGCAGTTACCTTAGTAGCACCCGCCTTTGCGCAGCTGGTAGCGAGAGCTCCATTTCCAGCGTATAAAATAAGGACATTCTTACCTTTGATGTATTGCTGGAGTGCGGCGTGCGAATGCAGGCTATTATATAGGTCAAGTTGCTGGAGTGGTAGCAGGCTCTCTGGTTGGTAAACATCGACCTCAAAGTGAGTGCTTCCGACTTGAGTGAGGAATGTTTTTTGGTCCTCCCCATAGAGAGTACGGGTTTCTTGAGGGATGCCCTCAGAGACTAATTCATGGGCATGGTTACAGAGAGTGATACTTGTAGGAGAGAGTAACTTGGTGAGAACCTCGACTATGAGCTCAAGTTTCTGGTACATAGCGAGAGTGCTCACTTGCAGGAGAATGTGCTCACCGTATTGGTCAACGATGACTCCTGGTAGGCCATCAGAGTCGCTCCAGACCAGGCGACATGGAGACGACTCTAGTGTCGGGTAGTTCTCCCTGAGTTCAATGGCTTGGGAGATTCTTCGTTGTAGGAATTCATGATCAATACTTTGTTTTCTTCTAGAAAATCGGCGCGCAACAACTTGGGAATGAGGCTGGAAGATAGCTGTGCCCAAGGGCCTGTCTCGGTAATCTTTTAGAGTAATTGTATCTCCGGGCTGAGGGTCTCCAAAAAAAGTCTTCACTTCAGATGAGAAGACCCATTCGTGACCGTGGAAAATGCGTGAGCGTGGTTTAACTATCAATCCTGACATAGTGAAAAATTGTGATCTAGCTTGGACTAGCTGGAATCATTGAGCAGGTCAACTAGTAAGCGGATCCTTAGAGCAGCTCTTGAACCCAGATAATACATCATCTGGATTGAAACTGCCATTCAAGATAGCTCTTAAGGTGAGTTTCGGTAATTTTATTGCTAAACACATCATCAGATTTCACCATCTCTGCGTTGCCCATAATGCTTATACATTCATACAGAAGATATTGTGTTTGCCCTGGGCTAAAGCAATCTGAAGGCATTTCTTTACCGAAAGCTGGTGACTGGAGGTGCCCTCCTATGGGGTGAAAACGGTTTTTCTTTTCCTCTTGATTTCGCATAGCGAAAGTTCTAAATGTTTCAATAGTATGGGAAAACAATATGCTAAAATAAATAAGCGTCGACGCAGAAAAAGTTATTTACGTCGCCAAAAAAGCAAACTGCCAGTAAAACTCAAGAGTACTACGAAGTCAGAGAAGAATGAGGATGGGTCAGCTACAGGAAAAGCCCCCGCCGCGAAAAAAGTGGCGAAAAAAGCCGTCAAAAAAGTAGCGAAGAAAGCAGCCAAAAAGGTAGCGAAAAAAACAACGGCGAAAAAAGCAGCCAAGAAAGCCCCCACAGAAGAGGCTTAAAATAGAGCACAAAAACCTATGAATGCCGCAGAAATGAGTGAAAAAGGCTCTAGGTAAACGTACATTACTCCTCAGAGCTAGGGTCTTGTAAATAAGTCACTCTTGATCATTACCAAAGCCAAGAGCTAGTATCAATGAGACCTGTGATCCGTAGAGATCACAGGTTTTTTTTAATCATAGAGGGTCGTTGGTGGGTCACCTAGTGGGCTGAATCAGATAACTCAGATTGTGCTGTAGCAGAAAAAGCATAATTTTAGAAATACCCCCTAAAGGGTAGCTCTGATTGGATACTGGCATACCAAGAGATAACTAAAAACAATACGGAACACACCCTGAGATATGGCAGACATTCCACAGCAGAAAAAATCGCCACAAGAGCTTCGTGAAGTCGTGAGACAGCACTCATTGGAGCCCTTGGTGCCGCAGTCGATTGTTCATAAGAAAATTCTCCATCCACTGGGAGTGGGCGTGTGCTATATACTCTCACTAGCTGGTCTTGGGATTTTATTCTACCCATTGATTGTATGGAAGAGGCCCTTGTCATCTCACCATGGTGGCTTTATGTGCTTTCTCTCCTTACTCGTCATGGTGTTTGCAGGTGGTTATTATTTTCACTGGGTGCGAATTGCCGGGGACAAAGGAGAAGTGAGGGGAGATGAGTTTACCTATCAGGAAATACTAGAAGAGAGTGCAGATAGAGGCAGGAAAGAAGAGATGAGTACTGAGCAACTAGAGCGCTACCTCGAAGAATTACGCCAAGAAAATGAAAATGATCCAGATTATAAGAAATGGATCGAAAATCAACCAAAGCAAGAGGCTCCAGAGAGCAGAGGAAGCTAGCGTGAAAGAAGCTTAGAGAATCAAAATAAACTAGAACTATCGGCCTGAGCCAAGAGTGTCGAAAGTAAAGAGTCGTAAAAAGCGACATCTTTCTTCTAAGAAAGCAACGATTCCTCTTGCCGATCAGACAAGAATGGGGTACTGCCGCCCTCCGCCAGTGCCACTTTGTCTTCAAAAAGCTCTGTGGCACAGGATATCGCGCTTAAGCAAAATCAATCGCTGACCCGCAAAACAATGACACCAACACTACAAACATACTATAAGGATAAAGTATTCTCAGCTCTTCAGAAAGAGCTCGGAGTGTCGAATCCCCACGAGGTTCCGGCCTTGGAGAAAATTGTTGTGACCACACATTGTGGTCGTGCCGCAGATCGTAAGCAAGCTGTCGAGGACAGCGTCGCTGAAATCGCCAAGATTACAGGTCAAAAGCCCTCTGTTTCCTACGCCCGTAAGTCTGTTGCGAACTTTAAGGTTCGTGAAGGAGAGGCAGTAGGTGCTCGCGTGACACTACGCGGAGCGCGCATGTGGGAGTTCTTAGATCGTTTTATCAACGTGACAGCTCCTAATATCCGTGACTTCCGTGGTATTTCACCAAAGAGCTTTGATGGAAGAGGGAATTACGCGGTAGGTTTTTCTGACCAGTCTGTTTTCCCTGAAGTTGAGCTGGATCAAATTAAGCGCCAGATTGGATTTGATATTATTTTTGTCACAACAGCAGACACAGACGACGCAGGTCGTGCTCTTCTGCGCCAGCTAGGAATGCCGTTCCGCGAGAATCCTAAGAAGGATGAAACTGCGGCTTAAATTCAAACATCTATAACGAGTAACAATTTTATATTATGGCAGTTCTAAGTGACCCCATTTCAGATTTTTTGACCCGCTTGAAGAATGCTTCAAGAGCCGGCAACGAATCCTTTGTAGCGCCTTATTCCAAAATCAAATCAGACATCGCTGAAATTCTTAAAAAAGAAGGCTATATCTGGAATTTTGAAGTAAAAACAGAAGGCAAATTTCCTGAAATCGAAGTCAAGGTGAAATACAGCGATGCCGGTGAGCCAGTGCTCACAGACCTCAAGCGTGTATCTAAGCCAGGTCTTCGTCAATATGTCGGTGCGGATGAAGTTCCGCGTGTTCTCAACGGCTTAGGTATCTCCATTCTCTCTACCTCTAAGGGTGTGATGAGTGGCTCCTCTGCTCGCAAGCAAAACTTAGGTGGTGAAGTGATCGCCAAAGTTTGGTAAATTTAAAAAGAACTCGATCAAATGTCACGTATTGGTAATAAAGCCATCTCTTTTCCAGAGAAGGTGAAAGTAACAGTTCAGGGAACAGCCGTTTCCGTAGAAGGCCCTAAGGGTAAGCTTGAGTGGAGTCTTCCACTCGGAATTACAGCGAAGATAGAAGACTCAGCAGTCGTTGTTGAGCGTGCCGACGAATCTCGTCAGCTTCGCGCACTTCACGGTACAGCTCGTTCACTCATCAACAACATGGTGATTGGTGTTCACGAAGGATTTAAGAAAGATCTTGAGATCATTGGTGTCGGTTTCCGTGCAGCAGTGAAAGGCAAGAATCTTGATTTATCTCTCGGTAAGTCTCACCCAATCATTCACCCAATTCCAGAAGGTCTCACTGTCAAAGTGGAGAAGAACACAAGTGTTTCTGTAGAAGGAATTGACAAGCAACAAGTCGGTCAGTTTGCCGCTGAAGTGCGTGGTTACTACCCACCTGAGCCATACAAGGGTAAAGGGGTACGCTACGTAGGAGAGTACGTCCGTCGTAAGGCTGGTAAGTCTGTTGGTAAGTAAGAATCAGAAACGAATAACCATTCTAATATAATGAGTAAAATGAATCGTCAGGATGTCCGTAAGCGCATCCACCGTCGTATCCGTAAAAAGGTTTCTGGAACAGCTCAGCGTCCGCGCCTTGCTGTGAAGTATTCTAACCAGCACATTTACTGTCAGCTAATTGATGACGTTGCAGGTAATACACTTACTTCAGCCTCATCACTCGACAAATCAGTAGAATCACCAGCTTCAAATAAAGAAACTGCCCAAAAGGTAGGCGCTCTTATTGCAGAGCGTGCCAAGGCTCTTAAGATCGAGAGCGTTGTCTTTGATCGTGGTGGTCACCTCTTCCATGGTAAGGTCGCCTCTCTCGCAGATGCTGCTCGCACCGCTGGTCTTCAATTCTAACCACACACCGAAACATGTCTGAAAATACAGAAAATAAACCAGCTGAGAAAGCTGAAACAAGCGCTGCTACTCCAGCCAGTACTGCTGGTGCCCCAACAAATGGTGCAAGGCAAGATGAGCGTGGTGGTCGTGGCCGTGGTCCTCGTAGAGAGCGTCCTCAGCGTCAGGCTCCTCCAAAGCCAATGACCGAAGACGGTAAAGAGCTTCAGGAAAAAGTCGTTTTCATTAACCGCTGTGCGAAAGTTGTCAAAGGTGGACGTCGTTTCTCCTTCTCAGCCCTCCTCGTTTCCGGTGACGGTGAAGGACGCATTGGTGTCGGATTCGGCAAGGCCAAAGAGGTCGCTGAATGCATCAGAAAAGCTTCTGAGACAGCTCGCCGCAGACTAGTGAGAGTGTCTATTGTTGAGGGAACTATCCCACATGAGACATATGCTGAATACGGTGGTGGTAAGGTTCTTCTTAAGCCTGCCTGCCCAGGTACTGGTGTTATTGCTGGTGGTGGTGTCCGTGCTGTGTGTGAGACAGTGGGTATCAAGGACGTTCTTGGAAAGTCCCTTGGTTCTAATAATCACGCTAATGTTGTGAAAGCGACAGTGAAGGCTCTTTCTCAGCTACGTACTCGCGAGACAGTTCTTAGCTCTCGTGGTAAGAAAATCGAAGAGAAGAAAGCTCTCTAATTATTCTAGGCGGAGAGCAGTGAATGCTCTCTCCGCGTCATTCTAAACGAACTTATATATATGGAACTTCATAATCTTAAGCCTAACACAGGGTCTAAGCACCGTGTGAAACGCCTAGGTAAAGGTGAGAGCTCTGGTCTTGGTAAGACATCAGGTAGAGGTCACAAAGGACAGAAATCACGCTCAGGTGGTGGTGTTCGTCCTGGCTTTGAAGGTGGTCAGATGCCATTGCACCGCCGTCTTCCTAAGCGCGGCTTCAACAATGTCCGCTTCGCCGATAAAGTGGTTACAGTGAACTTGTCCAAACTCGAATTCCGTTTCGAGGACGGTGACACAGTGAACGAGGAATCACTTCGTGCTAAAGGACTTATCAAAGGATCCTTTGATAAAATCAAGATTCTTGGTGTTGGTGAACTCAGCAAGAAGCTCACCATCGCAGTAGACGCGTACAGTGCCACTGCTAAAGAAAAGATTGAAAAAGCAGGCGGGTCGATTAGCTAATCTTCCTCCTCTGTGGAAAGGTGCCTAACAGTGCCTTTTATTACTTTTGTGAGGAAGCACTTGCGTGCTTCCTCACTTTTGCTTATCAAAAGCCCAGTTTAATTCTAATAACACAATGATTTCCGCTTTCGCGAATACTTGGAAAGTCCCCGAGCTTAAAGAGCGCATTATTTATGTGCTACTCATGATTGTGATCGTGCGCCTTGGTGTGCATGTCACATTACCTGGTGTCAATAGTGTCGCTATTGAGAACTTCCTACTCGATCGAGCTTCTAAGGGCGAGAGTAGTGGTGGTCTACTCGGGATGATGACCACGGTGTTTTCCGGTGGTGGATTACAAGCACTGGGTATCTTTGCACTGGGTATTATGCCCTACATTTCAGCCTCCATCATGATTCAGCTCATGACCGCTGTGGTGCCAAAATTAGCCAAACTCTCTCGTGAAGACGGTGGACGCCAGAAGATTAACCAATACACACGTATCGTCACTATTGTGATTGCCCTAGTGCAGGGTTTCATGCTGGCGAAGGGTATGCTAGGTAATCCTAGCTACATTCCTGGTTTCCAAGGATTTGACCCAGCGATTCACGGTGAGCTTGTTCTTAATAAAGGGTGGACGTTTATGCCTACCATCGTGCTCACCATTGTCGCTGGTACACTGCTTCTCATGTGGATTGGCGACCAAATGACAGAGAGAGGTATTGGTAATGGTACATCCATGATTATTACCGTAAATATTATCTCTTCTCTCCCAGGTGCCTTAACACTCATGTGGACCACTCTCATTGGTTCTGCAGGCACAGCGGGTGCTGTCTTTGTGGTCTTCTTGATCGCATTCTTGATTTTTGTTGTAGCGGCTGTGATTTCCATCACACAAGCACAGAGACGTATTGCCATCCAGCACGCAAAGCGTGTTGTCGGGCGTAAGCAGTTCGGTGGAGGTCAGACTCAGTATCTTCCACTGAAGCTTAACTATGCGAATGTGATGCCAATCATTTTTGCCACTGCGATCTTAGGTCTTTTCCCAATGATTGGGCAGATGTTTAGTGCGGGATGGGCCCAGTCGATCAATGAAGTTCTCTCCCCAAATGGTGGTTGGTACTATGTGATTGCTGGTATCATGATCTTTTTCTTCTCCTACTTCTGGGTGGCAACCATGTTCCAGCCTTCTGAAATTGCGGAGAACCTCAAGCGCAGTGGTGGTTACATCCCAGGTGTTCGCCCAGGTGAGCCTACAGCGAAGTTCTTAGATTTTACGATGACTCGTCTGACTTTCGCCGGTGCAGCATTCTTGACCATTATCTTCATGCTCCCGTGGGGTGTAGGTCTCATGCCGAGACTCTTTGATGGGGAAACACTGCCCATTATTGTGACTGGTTTCTTTGGTGGAACTAGTTTGCTGATCATGGTGGGTGTTCTCCTTGATATCATGCGCCAAGTGGAAACACACTTGCTCCAGCGCGAGTATGATGGATTCCTCAGAAAAGGTAAGCTGAAGGGTGGCCGCTATGATAAGCGTGGGCAGGCAAGAATTTCCCAAGGGAGTGGCTCAGCTGTTTACCTCATGGCGATTGTTGCTGTCTTTGTTGTTCTTGGTGTTGTTGCCATGACAATCAATGGACTTAAGTAGTCGCTACCATTGATTCTATATTATTGACTCTACACCATTTGGTGAGAAATCATTTAGTGGTCTCAGACTCGACTTCGTAGTACGCTAGAATGGCAAAACGTAAAAAAAGGAGTTCACGTATCCATATTAAATCTCCTGAGGAGATTGAGGAGATGCGTGTTTCTTGTGAAATTGCTAGTCAAATTCTACAGAGTACAGCGAAGTTCATTGAAGCTGGCAAGACGACCAAAGAAGTCGATTTATTTGCAGCGGCACAAATCAAAGAGCATGGCTGTGAAAGTGCCTTTTTGGGCTACCGAGGCTTCCCTGGAAATATCTGTATTTCACCCAATGCTGAAGTCGTTCATGGTATCGGTGGCGATTATGTGATCCAGGACGGAGATGTGATTAGCATTGATGTCGGTATTACAAAAAATGGCTGGATAGGTGATAATGCGACAACAGTTCCCGTGGGTGATATTGATGATGACACGAAGCGTCTATTAGCTGTGACGGAACAAGCCCTCTACGAGGCTATAAGTTATGCGAGAGAGGGCGAATACTTAGGTGACTTGTGTGCTGCTGTTTCTGATTATGTCTCCCAGTTTAAGATGGGTGTGGTCAAAGAACTAGTTGGCCACGGTGTCGGCAGAGACCTCCACGAAGAACCATCTGTGCCAAATTTCCGCCCTGCTGGTAAAACGCCAGTGTTGCGAACAGGCATGGTCTTGGCGATTGAGCCGATGATTAATCTTGGAACCGCACGAGTGGACTTCCTTGATGATGGATGGACGGTGAAGACAAAGGACCAAAAGAATTCAGCCCACTTTGAGCACACTGTGTGCGTGGGTGAGCATGCACCTGATATCTTAACGGCTCGCCCTAGAGAGGCTACTCCAGAGTTATTGGGAATTAGTCTATAAGTTCTTCTGAAATATCCTCGCCTGATTGGCGGTGTTTTTATTGACTTGTTTAAAATTAACTAGTTTTTTGGAAGTGCTTGGTTAGCATAGTGCTATGACATTTTCAAAGAGAACTTGGTTAGCCGTAGTGTGCTGTTCACTAGTGACAAGTTTGAGCTCAGTTATCGCTCATGAGGGTGAACATGATTCTGAAGTTGAACTCATGGATGATGTGTACACTGGTAATGGAGCATTTCGATTTCTGGCAAATTCTAGCTGGGGCAGCTTAGAGGGGAGAAAAAAGATTGGGCCTACCCACGGCGGAGTTGTCATCGATAAATCTGGAAACATATATGTCTCAACAGATGCGTCCCACGGTATACTTGTCTATGATGCTGAGGGGAATTATCTCAAATCTTTGAGTAAAAACTTGGTTGGAATTCACAGTATGGCTCTGAGAGAGGAAAATGGGGAAGAGTATTTGTACTGCGCTCATTTAAAAGGGAAATCATCTCTTGGGCCAGGCCGCTTTGTGAAGCTAACATTGGATGGTGAAGAAGTGCTTCAGATCCCGAATGATCAAACCGGGGAAATCCCGAGAGGTTTAAAAGGTGTGACAGGAGTTGCCGTGACCAATGAAGGGGAGATTTTTCTGAGTTGTGGCTATGGTTCTAACTATATTTTAAAATTTGATGCAGAAGGGAAGTTCTTGCACCATTTTGGCGGCAAAGGAGGAAAGAATCATCTGTTTAATCGACCGCACGGTATTTCTATTGATACTCGCTATGAGGAGCCGAGATTGTTAGTAGCTGATCGTGAGAAGATGCGCTTAGTGCATTTTGATCTAGAAGGTAAGCTCATCGCTGAATACGCGACTCACCTCAGACGCCCTTGTGCCGTCTCATTTCACGGCGAGTACTGCGCAGTGGCTGAGTTACAAGGCAGGGTGACCATTCTCGATAAGCAGGGAACACCTGTAGCGTTTCTAGGAGATAATCCTAAGCAGGAACAATGGGCTAAATTCGGAGTACTCCCAGAAGCCCAGAAGAAAGGTATCTTCTCAGCACCACACGGCCTTAGCTATGATAAAGACGGTAACTTATACGTGCAAGACTGGAACAAGTCAGGCCGACTGACAAAGCTAACCTGGCAGCGTTGAGTCAACCTGAGTGCAATCTAAGAGAAAGTAGGTGACCGGAGCCACCACTAAGACTTAGTTATGAAACAGTTGGTACTACGATTTCTACTCACCCTACTTGCGGTCTTGTCTGGCACTACGATCAGCGCTGCTGCAGTACAGGAAGCGCGTTGGGGAATCGTTTTTGAAAAAGCTTACGTCTGTGAAGCTAAACCATACGTTTCCGATGAATGTATAGCCCCAAAGAAGACAGGGAGGGTTCTTTGCTTTGCCGCTGGAATTGAGGTGGCGACCTCTGAGGGAAGCATTCCGATCGAAGAGATCAAAGAGGATGACCTGGTCTTGGCGTTTGACTTCGAAATCAGGGAAGTGTTCGAACGGGAAGTATATGAAAGCCATCATAGCTCCACCAAGGGATGGGTTCTGGTAACCACCGATAAGGGCGATGAGATCTTAGCTACTCGGTTTCACAGATTTTGGATTAAGTGTGCTTCTGAGTGGATCGAAGCTATAGAGCTTGAGAGAGGAATGGTTCTCCAGCTTGCGTCGGGTGAGAATGCGACGATTATTTCGGTTAAGGCAAAGCTTCTGGATCGACAGGAGAAGGCCTATAATTTTGAGGTTCGAGATCTCCATAATTACTTCGTTGGAGAATCGAGAGCGTTGGGACTGAAGCTTGCAAACCAAGGATCCGAAGCTGCCGAGAGGTCAGCTGAAGCGATAACACTTGGGCAAATGAACAAGGCTAGGAGAATTCCTGGTGTGGATGCTGTGCATCTAACTTTGCCTCCTAATACTGGAATGTTCGACAATCCAGGAGTAAAGCCACATGCCCATGGTGTAGACCATAAGGGCAAGCCTTGGTCGGTGAATATTGATGGCACACCCCATAATATTAACACTAAGAAGGGCTCGATTCCGAAAAAGGTTAGGGAGACTCTTCGTGCAGCTGGTTGGGATTGCTAATGACTGATAAAGAGATACAGCGAATACTGCGTGAAAACAGTTTTGGTTCTGCAGTAGAATCCTTTATGGGAATGCCCGATAAAAGCATCTATATCACCCGGCATGTGTTCGAAACGCATCTGCGCGCAGGAGTAGATGCAATTGATGGCGTTTTTGCAGGATCTTTACTTTTTCTGGAATGGATTCAGGAAGCAAAAACCCTTAATGTTTGCGGGGTTGGCTGGGGCGTAATTTCGTTAACTGTGACCGATTCGTGGCTGTCAGCAAGCGAAGCAGATCTACAGAAATTACGAGTTCCGGCACCCTATTTGTCGGTTACGTTGTTCAAGTTGCCCGTTGACGAGGAATTGCATTTACAAAAGAAACCTGGATCTGAGGATGTTGCTCTAGGCGTGTTTGAAAATGTCGCTTGGTCGGGAGAATTGTTTAATCGGGAATGCAGGAAGAACCTCGATCAGTTTGATCTCTGGCGATATACGCCCCCTAAATCGCATGAGTTTGTTGAGCATTATTGGGTTGTTTATTCATAGATCTTTGGAGGCATCCGGGAGTACATCGTTGTTTGACAAAAGTGATGTCAAAAAGGGGGAGGAGACCCCGAAGGCTCAGGAAAGAAAAAAGAAAAAGAAAAAAAGAAAGGAGCTTGGAAAAAGTAGGCCTACTAGGACTCGAACCTAGAATGACTGAATCAAAATCAGTTGTGTTGCCGATTACACCATAGGCCTGTTTGTAAAGCTGGAATCTAGTACCCTAAACGCTCAGCGCGGCGAAGAATTAGAGGATGTGCCTAAAGAATGCAACCCATAAATTGTGAAAAATTTCAGAAACTCAAAAAGATTGAATGAATCTAGTGGTGAAGCGTCGTATTTAGGAGTACGATTTCACTGAGAAACGTTGACAGAACCAGCGAATAACCAATACTTCACTACCAACACTTAAGACACTTATGAGAACACTATACAGACTTTTAGTTGCTGCGACTTCTTTGACACTAGGAACAGCTAGCGTCTACGCAGAAGACGAGACTCCTCTCGCGAAAGAGATGAGTGAAACAAGCTCCGCTCTGAAATCTCTACGCAAGATCGCTAAGGACGACTATGTTGGTGGAGCTGCTGCGGCACGCACCGCGCACGAGGCTTTCTTAAAAGGTATGGTTTACCCTGCCGCAGCAATTGAGGCGATGCCTCCGGGTCTTGAGAAGGCAAAGGCACTTGCTGATCAGAGACGCATTAATGGTCTCGCCTATGCCGCTCTCTGCGAGCTAGAGATGGCTTACCTTGCGAAGGATGATGCTGCGATCAAGGCGGCCACCACGAAGATCAAGGAAGTAAAAAAAGAGGGTCACGATAAATACGAAGACAGTTAATTGTCTTGCCCGCTAAGAAAAAGAAGAAAAAGCCACTCGAAGGGAAACACCTCATCAAGGAGGTGTGCCGCTTGATTCGAGTGGCTCGTTCGTACTGGGACGCGCACAATAACCGCTCATGCCGCAGAGCGCGTGAGCAGGCGATGGCTCTCTATGAGACACTCACTCCAGAGCAGCGTGAGCAGGTACCACAGGTGCTGAGAGTCTGGCTACGCTACCGCAGTGAAAAATACTTTGGAGCTCACCGCACCGCACCTAAGAACCGTAGTTAGGTCGACATCTTTGTTTGAACTGATTTAGTTAGATAAATGAACCCAGAATGCACGTGGAGTAAGTGAAAAGATTAGAACAAATAGTACAGTTCAAACGAGTGAGAGAGGCCTGATTTCTGTTAGTAGACATGACGAACTCGATCACACAGCCTGACTTCGCGTATTTCTTTTTGAGTCTCATTCTAGAGGGGGCTCCTTACATTTTATTAGGCACCCTTATTAGTGGTTTTATTGATGTGTATATGCCCTCGGGTCTACACGAAAAAATCCTTCCTAAAAAAAAGGTGCCAGCCATTTTGATGTGTGGCCTCCTGGGCATCTTTATCCCGGTCTGTGAATGTGCTGTAGTGCCTGTGATTCGGCGCTTGGTGGCGAAAGGACTACCCGTGAGCTGTGCGTTTACCTATATGTTAGCCGCGCCGATTGTGAATCCCATCACATGGTTTAGTACGGCGACAGCATTCTCTGAGCAGCAGCAGTGGCTGGTGACATGGTCGCGTATGGGACTGGGCTACTTGATTGCTGTGACAGTGGGTTTGATTCTAATGATAGTTCCCATTGAGAGAATCCTTAGGGACTCTCTTCTTAAGGTGATCCGCTCTGAGGGTGATCGTGTGGATGATGCGGAGTGCTCATCTCATTCTCATAGTGGTAAGTGCGGGCATCATGAGCACCATGATCATGCACATGCAGAGAGCTGCTGTGACCACGCACACCACCACTGTGATCACAGTCATAGCCACGATCACGCGCAGGATCACAAAGGCCATAAGACTGAGAAATCTTCACCAGATCGACTCGTGCTTGCGATGCGTTCAGCGATGCGGGACTTCATCGATGTCGGGGTGTACTTCTCTATCGGAGTGTCTCTGACTGTGCTCTTTAACTTATCCATTGCTGGAAATAATAGCGTGCTAGATGGTCTGGCGGCCAATGAATGGAGTGGTACCGCCACGATGATGGCACTTGCCTTTGTGCTGAGTGTTTGTAGTACCAGTGATGCCTTCATGGCAGCCACTCTGCATACCTTTAGTTATGGGGCGAAGATGGCCTTTATGGTTTTGGGCCCGATGCTGGATGTGAAACTCATTTTCCTCTACCAAACTGTGATGCGCGGGCGCTTTCTCCTCTGGTTGAGTCTTGGGTTATTTATTGGGGTCGGCCTGCTGTGTATTGGTTGGCAAGCTATTGTGGAGGTCATTTTATCGAGATAAATGATGGAGCGTTTACAGAGAATCTTGTTTTCCCTAGCTGTCATGACCTGGGGTGGGGCTCTCGTGTACTTGTATCAGTCAGGGCACGTTGTCTCCTATGTGAGTGAGAAGTTTCATTTAGTCTGTCTCATCGGGGGGCTCGCTATGTTAGTTCTTGGTCTCTTTAATCTACTGACTTCTGGAGTGGAGTCTTCCTGTCATCATGGGGATGAGTGCGGGCATGAGCATGATCATTCTGATATGAATCCCGTGATGTCTCTAGGGATCATGATTTTACCCATAGCACTCTCTCTGCAGTGGTCAGAGCATCGACCAAGTGAGGTGCTACTGGAGAATAAATCCACACAAGATGTGGATCCTGAGGCTCTTAGTTTTCTCAATAACTTACCACCATACACTCTGGAAACTCTTGAGGAGACGCGCAGCAAGAATGCTCAGGGTGCTTATCAAGTGAATATTTTTGAGCTCTTCTACTCTGCGGGAGATCGTGAGGTGGAGAAGATCTTTGATGGTCTGAGCTTTGAGACAGAAGGAAGAATTAGGGATGAGAAGCGGCGCAACCCTACAGGGAAGCGAATGCGCCTCTACCGCCTCCAAGGAACATGCTGCGCGGCGGATGCAATCGCGATTCCTCTGGGTCTAGAATTTGAGGGAGAACTCAGTGATATCCCGCATCACTCGTGGGTGAAGGTGTCGGGTGTGATGAGCTATGAGCAAGAAGGCAATCGTACCTATCCAGTTCTGCAAGTAACAACGATCGAAGAATCCACCGCCCCATACGGTGAGGACTTGTTTTCGACCCGCTAATTGATTCTCTAACTTAACGATCTGCAAACAATGGATGTGTATTTTCTAAGGCATGCCAAAACGGAGCCTACCGAGACAGAACCCGTTCTCTCAGAAAAAGGCAGAAGGCAGCTGGATTCGATCACGGAGCAAATGCGTCAGCGAGATATGCGACCCAGTGTGATCTTGACGAGTCCACGGCTGCGCGCGCGCCAGAGCGCAGACTATGTGGCTGATGCCATTGGCTACGGGGAGGTGTCTGAGGAAGGCTGGATTGCAGAGAATCTCCCTGCTGAGCAGTGGCTGCGTGAGCTAGCTGTGTATCAAGAGTTCGCATCCATTATGGTCGTTGGGCATGAGCCTGATATCTCACGTGTGGCTGAGTGGCTGATGGGTGTGCAATTCGGAGCGGTGAAGATGAAGAAGGCGACTTTACTGTGGCTACAAGGAATCACTCCGCCGAGTCGCGGTGCGACACTACGGCTTCTATTACCCCCAAATTCGTAGCTCTTGAGTGACTATGTGGTGTTAAAGTGGAGAAATAAGAAAATCGTTGTTGCGAATCTATCTCAATTGGTTAATTTATCCATCATTCCACCGACTTTCTCTCTATGGCCATCACTCCGACGACTCTCCTTTCTGAAACCACTCACACCTTGTCGAAGGCAGAAGTGGGTATCCACTGTATGATTCAGAACGTGGACGGGAGTTCAAAGAAACAACTCCAAGACATGGGATTTATGAAAGGAGTGGAGGTGAAGAAGCTGAACTGTGGCAGAACCATTGTCTGCATGGTGAGTGGAGTGAAGCTAGCTGTGAACCGCAAGCTCGCAGATCAAGTGATCGTGCACACACACTAACATTTTTATCTGAATTGAGTTTCATCAAAGCTTTTATTCGTACCTTAGTACTCTAACACTAACATGCAAGATTCAGCGCAGAGTCATCGTGTCGCCCTCGTGGGGAACCCTAATGTCGGTAAAACGACTTTATTCAATGCCCTTACGGGAAGTCAGCAGAAGGTCGGGAATTTCTCTGGAGTCACTGTGACGAAGAAGTCTGGAGAATTCCGCACGCCTTATGGCGTGAAGGTGGAGCTCGTGGATCTACCGGGTTGCTACTCACTGGATCCAGAGTCAAAGGACGAGCAAGTCACCTGTGATTTCCTCCAAGGGAAAGTCACTGGCGAAGCCCTACCGGATGCCGTGATCTGTGTGGTGGATGCCTCTGCACTTGAGCGCCACCTGCCTCTAGTTCTCCAAGTTCTTGAACTTAAGTTGCCAGTCATCATTGCTCTCAATATGGTGGATGTGGCGCAGAAAGCTGGTGTCAAGCTCGACCCCACACTACTGGCGGAGGAACTCGGAGTGGACGTGATAGCGATACAGGCGAATCAGGCCAATAGTTCAAAGGGGCTACTAGAGCTCAAACAGGCCTTACAGTTTCCATCATCCTCGGAGATCAGTCCTTCCAAGACGACTCTCCCTTGGCTTAAAGAAGATGCCGAGGAGCTACGTGTGGCGAGAGGGGAATTTGTGCAGCAGCTCTCTAAGAAGGCCGCTCGTAGGGAAGATCAGGCGACGTTGTTATTCTCCGATAAGCTCGATGGTGTCTTGCTGAATCCTCTCTTTGGCTGGCCGATTCTTGTACTAACGATGCTAGTGGTGTTTTATTCTCTCTTCACTCTTTCTGCTTATCCGATGGACTGGATCGATGGAGTCTTTGGATCCATAGGTGAGTGGGTGGAGTCCAGTATGCCGGCGGGTGACCTGCGAGATCTACTCACAGGTGGGGTGATTGCAGGTCTAGGGGGGACGCTAGTTTTCTTACCCCAGATTATGATTCTCTTCTTCTTCATAGGACTTATGGAGATGAGTGGCTACATGAGCCGTGCCGCCTACACGATGGATCATCTGATGGCTCGCGCGGGACTCAGTGGGAGTGCTTTCTTACCTCTTCTGAGTGCGCACGCGTGTGCGATTCCAGGTATCATGGGAGCGCGTACGATCCGTAGTCGAAGAGAGCGCTTGATTACGATTTTGATCGCACCTTGGATGAGCTGTACCGCTCGTTTACCAGTCTACACGACGATGATTGCACTCTTGCTACCAGGAGTCAGTGGTTGGGCGAAGGCCGGTATCATGGTGGGTATCTATTTGTTAGGTATATTGGGAGCTCTCATTGCTGCGAGATTACTAAAGACAAGAATTGCGGAGGATGAGAAAGAGCAGCACTTCATGCTTGAGCTGCCGCCATTTCGCTGGCCTCAGTTTGGCCTGCTGTTTCGACAAATTGCCTCGAAGTCAGTGAGTTTCCTAAAGCGCGCTGGAACTGTGATTCTTGGGATTTCGATCTTACTCTGGGCACTAGAAACGTATCCAAAGCCAAAAGAAGGTGAACCAGCAGCAGAAGATAGCTCACTGGCACTCGAGCAGTCCTACATGGGACAGCTTGGCAAAGCCATCGAGCCTGTGGTCGAGCCTCTGGGCTATGACTGGCGTACTGGTACCGCTGTAGTCGCATCTTTTGCCGCGCGTGAAGTCTTTATTTCGAATCTAGCGATTACCTTTGCTGCGGAGGCGGATGATGAAGACGAAGCACAGCAGACACTTCAGGATAAATTAGCGGCAGCGACTTGGCCAGATGGTCGTAAGCTCTACACACCGATGACTTTACTGAGCCTGCTGGTGTTCTTCATCTATGCTCTGCAGTGTTTCCCGACCTCAGTGGTAGTCGCGCGGGAGGTGGGCTCTTGGAAGCTGGCTGCTGGACAGTTCCTTGGAATGGGCGCATTTGCTTATGCTGCTGCCTTGATTGTCTACCAAACAGGACGTATGCTAGGTTATGCATGATGCTCAGTCAGTGGCCGCCCTCGCTGTGGTCTTTCTCACTCTGTTGCTCTTTTTTCTCCAATTCTTAAAGAAGAGAAAACAGAGTCAAAGCCCAGGCTGCTCAGGAAGCTGTGATTGTGCTCTAAAGCCAAAGGCGAAGATTAGTCGCCTGAAGGCGGGTGCTAGCCGCTTAAAGGTGAATAGAGCAAAAACGCCTAAATAATCTAGATAGGATGATCCCAGGAAGGAGCGCCTCACTACGGAGAGAGTGATTTGATGCCTACCACAAGGATCACAATAAGGAGGAGAGTGGCAAGTTTCTTGAACCAAGAAGACTTCCACCAGTTACAGATAAGTCATAGCATGGTGTGATCCTACACCATAGTTCGTCTGTGACGAGTCATATAAGGTCAAAAAACGATCTTGTAGAGTTGACTGATAGAAAATTGCCTTGGATAGCTACGGTGAACTCTATTGACTATAGCGGTAATCTCATGGAGAGAGAATGACGCCACTGCTGAGGAAAATTTTTGGGCTTAACTGGGTGCTCGTATTAACGATGTACGGGATGCTCGTGTTTGGTGTGTATTCTATCGAGAGTGCAGCTCGCCATCTCGAAGTGGGAGGTGAAGCGATAGCGAATCGCCAGAAGCTCTGGATTATTGTTGGTACTGTAGTTTATTTCACTACTGCCCTCATCGACTACCGCTGGATTCGCTGGCTGTCCTTACCGATGTATCTCGTGGGAATTGGTCTGATGATTGCCGCTCTCAAGGTGGGGAATGAAGTGCACCAGCTTAGTTTTGCAGGAGTGAGCTTTCAGCCAGCGCAGTTCGCGATTGTCGCAGGCTTCATTACACTGGCGTGGTGCATTCAGGACTTGCCCAAATGGCACCCCATTCTGGGACTTCCTGCCATAAAGATGGCTGTCATTGGCGCTGTGACAGTGATTCCATTTCTCCTCGTGGCCATGATGGGGGATATGGGTTCAGCCATTGTGTGGATACCCGTAGTTGCTGTGGTCATGCTCGTTGGCGGGGTGCCGTGGCGCTACCTTCTTCTGCTGACATTTTTAGGGTTAGCAGCACTGCCTCCACTTTACTTTATTGTGCTACCAAGTGTTTCTGATCGTGGCACCGAGCGTATTGAGCTGTATCTGGATACTCTGAATGGAAAAGAAATCGATATCAGTGGTGCGGGCTACGCGCAGCATTATGTGACGACAGAAATCGGCTCAGCAGGCTATCACGGGAAAGGCTGGATGGCCTCAAAGGAGACAGGCTCACTGCATGCTCGGCGCTACATTCCCTATAAGACCGCGCACAATGACTTTATTTTCGCCATTGTCGGGGGGGAGCAAGGATTCAAGGGGAGTTTACTTTTAATTACCTTTTTTAGTCTGCTGATGATCTTGTGTTTATTTATCGCGTTTTACAGCCGAGACATGAGTGGGCAGGTGATTGTGAGTGCTGTAGTAGCGCTGTTTTTTGCCCATATGTTTGAGAATATAGGCATGTGTATCGGGCTCACGCCGATCACAGGGATACCACTGCCGCTGATTAGTTACTCAGGGACATTTGTCGTCATGTGTATGTTTATGCTAGGACTCGTCCAGAGTGTCTGGGTGCATCGAAATCATGAGCTCGCTGAGCAGAAAGAAGAACCCTTTGTTCCATCCACGAGAGGGAAGCAAATCGTCACAGGTAAGCGGCGAGGAGAGGCTCGAGAGAATCCAAATTCGACAGTACAGCGAGGTGTTGTACCTCGATAATGAGCCAATCAGAGATACCCTATAGAAGTCAGCAGGGCAAGGTGCCTAGACATTGACAGAAAAAGGTAGCTAAGGCATAGATCGTGCATGAGTTTACTACTGGGAGTCAATATTGATCATATAGCCACGCTACGCCAAGCACGCTACGCCCTACAGCCAGATTCTCCCAATGCCGAACCTAGCCCATTAGACGCCGCAGAGGATGCGAAAGCCGGGGGAGCTGACTCGATCACCATTCACGTGCGGGGAGATCGCCGCCACATGCAGGAGCAAGACGCCTATCAAATTCGCGAGCACAGCACACTACCGCTGAACCTCGAGATGGGGAATACAGAGGAAATGATGGCAATTGCCCTAAAACTGAAGCCAGAATTCGTCTGTCTAGTACCAGAAACGCGCGAGGAAGTCACCACCGAAGGGGGGCTGGATGTCGTAGAACACTATGAGGAACTCGCACCAAATGTAGAGCGCCTACAGAAGCAAGGGGCAAAGATCAGCATGTTTATTGACCCAGACCTCGAACAAATCGAAGCTTCAGCGAGAATTGGTGCTGAAATGGTCGAGCTACACACAGGTTGTTTTGCCAATGCCTTTGGCTGTGAGAGAACCTACGAGATAGAGCGCCTCATAGCCGCAGCAGAACTAGGACATAAACGCCAGCTCCAGATCAATGCAGGGCATGGCATCAACTATAAGAATCTAGAAGACCTCTATGAGGTACCGCACCTCACGGAGCTTAATATCGGTCACAGCATTATTGCGAGGGCCGTACGAGTTGGGCTTACCCAAGCAGTGCGTGAAATGCGTGAACTCATGGCCTCTTATCCGCAGAGCTGACCAAACAAAACGATGAATTTATACGGGATAGGGATCGATGTAGTTGAGGTAGGGCGCATAGAGGAAGCTCTCCAGGGGCAAGGAGAGCGATTTCGCAACAAGCTCTTCACCCAGAATGAGCAAGAGTACTGCCAGCGACAGGCGAATTCCGCCCTGCACTACGCAGCACGCTTCGCCGCGAAAGAAGCTGTCGCTAAGGCACTGGGGACAGGCATTGGTAAAGAACTAGGCTGGCTAGACATGGAAATCACACGAAAGCCAAGTGGCGAGCCCTCGGTGGTACTGAGTGGAAATGGAAAAGAATTCGCTCAAGCTCAAGGAATTAGCCTGATTAAAGTCAGTCTGACTCACGCCAAGCTCTATGCCGCGGCGAATGCCGTAGCCATGAGTGCGTGAAAAAAATCGAAATTTGTAGCAGTTTTTCATTGTCAAAGTTCACGTTTCTGTGCATTTTCCCGCCGTCTCAACGGTCTACGAAAGTAAACAGAGAGACAAAAGAAAATAACTATTCCGGCGTAGCTCAGCGGTAGAGCGGGTGGCTGTTAACCACTAGGTCCTTGGTTCGATCCCAAGCGCCGGAGCCATTTTAAAAGACCCTTTAGCCTTAATTGGTTGCAGGGTTTTTTTGTGTCTATGTCCAAAATCAGGCTTGAGATAGATTGAGATAGAAAAAGGCAGATTTCCTTTGTTTCTGTCATAGTTTGAGCATGGCTAGCGTGTACAAACAGAAAGACAGTGAGTTTTGGTATGCCAGCATCTACATTTGGGATGAGAAAAAAAAGAAGCGATGCAGGAAAAGGGTGTCTACCAAGACGAAGTGTGAAGACCAGGCACGAGCATTTGTGGCGCAATTAGAGCGCGTGGCGGAGACTGCCAGAGCTATCGCCACACAGACTGTGACAAAGGAATATGCCGAAAAGTTAGTTCTCGAGATACTCATGGCCGCCAATGTCAAAGTTACAGGAAATCTCGAAACACCATCAATAGGTGAATGCTTTGCAAGGTATCTAGACATCCACGGCAAAAAGGTGAAGGAGAGGTCCCTCTACATGTACAGGGGGTATTCTGATAGCTTTCTGGAATGGGTGCCAGATAAAGACTTGAAACTGGACTGGTTTGATAAAAGCAAAGCAGAAGACTACTATGATTTTTTACTGACTCAATACGCACCGAAAACCGCGAAAGAGAAGTTCCGATATGTGTCGCGCGTGCTTGAGACTCAGGTTGGCGAAGCAATTAGCTACAACCCTTGTCTCAAAGTTAGCCTGACTAAGCACAAAGACGAGCTAGAGAGAAAGGCAATGAGCTTGGAAGAGGTCTACAAAATCATCGAGTACTTACAAAAGCCTGATTCCCTGCTCCGAGATAGAGAGTGGTTGAAAGTCGTATTGCTAGCGGTGTCAGCAGGGCGCAGGATAGAGGATGCAGTCACGATGAAGTCAGCCGCCATAAAAGACGGTATCCTAACATACGGGCAAATGAAGACCTCTAAGGACATCACTTGCCCTATCGTGGTGCCACTGTGGCTAGATTTACTCACTGTGGACACGGAATACATTTGTCCAGATTTGCAGAAAGAGTTTGTGGCTAACAAAACCTTCAAGCTGAGTAGCGAGTTTACACGAATCGTTTCCTCAGCAGGAGTAGAGCAGACCGTGAAAGTGTTATCGAACACTGGGAGGGGAGTGGCTCAAAAGACTTTCCATAGTCTGAGGCATACTCTGAGAACATCGATTGTTTCTTCTGGCGGGTCAGATGCTCAGGCAGACTTGATACTAGGTCACAGCGAGAGCCAGGGGAAAGCATACACGCACTCAGAGATAGACGCTATGAGAGCAATGCTCGAGCGAGTGTTCATACCCCTCGAGGAAGGCGGTCGTAGTCTGGATTAGCGTAAAAAGTGGTGGTCATCGACTTATCATCTTTTCAGGTGGAAAAAATTGTGATGTGTTAGCTTCACCTTATTCCTCATGAAGTTACTACTCGTTATTATTAGCCTTATTTTCCTGCTGGGGCAATCGTATGCTGACCGTCTGACCATTGTGAGCCGTTGTATCAGTCTTGCGGATGCTGATACGATCACAGTGAGAGCTGTTGATCAGAATTTCAAAATTCGTCTTGTAGGCATAGACTCTCCAGAGAACGGGCAAGAGTATGGCTCCAAAGCTCAAAGGGCAGGAAGTATTGAGCCTATGGCGCCATGGGACTTTCGTGCTATAGGTAAAAAGCTAGCAGTCATCAAAGAGCAGAGAGAGCAATATCCAGACCAAACACAGGGAAGTCTAAAGTACTGGCTCAATACCAGTTCAAATTCTCGCAACAACGAGGGCTGCAGGCACTACAGTAATATGAAGCGGGGAAGGCCTTGCGAAGCGCATGAGGGGAAAGCAAGCGGAATTTGTGGAGGGTAAGGTAGAGAGTTTAATGAAATAGATATATGGAGAAATATAGTATAGCGAACCCAGAAGATATTACAGTGATATTGGCGAAATTTATTGACCCGAAATTTGAAATATCAGACATAGTTAATCTTGACGAAATTTCCAATTTAGCGCTCCGAATAAAATTGGATGGAACACCTTGGAAAGGTTATGTGAATCAAAAAATAGCAAAATTCATTTGTGATGCTGAGTTGCAAATACGTGAGACTTTAGTATCTTTGGGACTCGAAGAATACGAACTACCAGAGCAAATAATTCACTTAAAGATCGAAGAGGGATCTTCCGAATTAATACAGGCATTAACAAAGTTTTTTGAAGTTTTAAAGGGGATGAACACTAAACACTGCATATTCGGATTAATCGCCATTTCAATGGTTTTAGGTATTCCAAATATTGATAATATCATCAAAGAATGGACATCAACAGAGAAAGCTAGGATTCAAGCTGAGTTAGACAAAGAGAAAGCTAGGATTCAAGCTGAGGTAGACATAGAGAAATCTAAAGCTGAGCTTGAAAAACGTAAAGCTGAACTTGGAATGATGGATACTGTAATAGAGCAGAACGCTAAGATTTCAACTCATGCTTTTCAGTTGCAAACCCCTCAAAAACGACTTGTTAAATCCATGGGGGAAAAGGATAAAATTCAGTTTTCTAACGGTGAATATTTGAGCAAAGAAAGAGCTAAAAAACTGTTTATTAAAGGCGATCGATCCAAAGCTGATAATTATTTTCTAGATGCTCCGTATAAAATTGAAAACTTGAATACTCCTATAGATGGCGATTGGAAGGTTAAATTGTTATGGGGAGATCACGGATTTACGGCTACTCTTAAGCTTGACACGGAACAATATAAAAAATTTACAGAGGCTTATAACACTGCTCAGAAGGAGGGCAAACCTGTAACACTAGACCTTCAAGTTACAGCATCTGTTAATAAAAACGGAGTTACTAAAGCTGAGGTTGTTCATGTAGGAAGCCCTCGAGAAAATGCGATCACATTAGGTGTAGCAATCGATATATCTAATGGTAAATCTTTGAATGTAGTTGATGAGTAAGTGAGTAGCCACAAAGTAAAACAGAACCTTGCCAGAAAGGGTTGGCCTAGAGTAAGAGTTTGGAACGGGGGATCTTGCGATCGCATATACGTGAGTAGTGATAATGGCGAGGAATGTGGCTACATACAGTTCCCTAAATATGGGGGGATTGATTACGAGCCTCTAAGGAAACATAAGAATGAAATTCGTCGGGCTGTCGAGGGCAGATGAAATTTATATAAATATAGAATTCAGCTCTTTAAGAAATAAGGTTCTCAACTTAACTATCACACATGATTTTTGAATATTTAACAATTCAAGATAGTGTCAAAAAAACTATCTTCGAACTTAACCCTGGTAAAAGTCCCTACTATTTTTTGGTTGTTTGTATTCTTATCGGATCTTTTCCTATTATCGATACTCTAAGTGGTATTCCTTTTAGGGTTTTTGGTTTAATTTATATAGCTTTTCTGACTTACTTCACAGTTTGTTCAGTAAAACAGAGAATAGAAAATTTAGATGGACTCAATGAAACCAGACGTATTCAGCGTTTAGCCAATATTGGGCTGCCATTTATATTTATTGGTGCTAATTCAAATCTATTAGTATTCAAAGAAACAGCGATGATTTGGGCCCTAGTTATGGCAGTAGTACAAATTGTTATGTTTTTGTTTTTTACAAAGGATAAACCGAAACAAAGTGAATTAAACCAGAATATTTCCCAGAATCTAGTGATTACTAATGCACTATTACTCAGTTGCATTGTGGCAATCGGCAAAATGTCAGCTAACGATGCAGCTTCGATTAACTGGGACGCTAGACCTCAAGAGCAGACTCCAGAGCAGACTCAAGAGCAGACTCCAGAGCAGACTCCAGAGCAGACTCCAGAAGCTGTTGGAGGTAGTTTTAAAGATGTTTTCGATGACCGCAGAGATGGTGATCCTAGCACTCCAGAAATGCGCCAAATACTTGATGCACGAAGTTCTTTAGGTGGACCTATAACAAGCGCTTTTTATGGAATTTTATACGATAAAGAAGGTTCTCTAGTTAGTCATGATCAGTGGCGAGCTATTGCACATCATAAAACTTCTTTGCGCTATAAATACTTTGCGATTTCATTGACTTTAATTTGGGTGATTTCTTTATTAGGTTACACAGCTTTGTTTAATAAGCCCTCTGAGGGATATGAGGACAATGAAGAAGCTGGTATAGATTCGAAGCCGAAGAATCCAAAACCGAAGGTAGTACGGCCGGTTATTCGGGACTTTTAGAATGCTCTTCGGGAGTTTGATGATCAATAGATTGTTTTGAATTTCCAACGATATCCGCTACAATCGGAGTATAAACAAAAAAAGTAACAACTATTAAAATAAATAATAAAAATTTGATAATTGCAATGGATTCGGCCCTAGATTTGATTGTTAGGTCGTTTTTTATGATACAATCTTGAATTGCCATAGCTTGTCCAATTTTCATGTAGTGCAGATCATTTTTCAAAAAATTTTTATTAATTATAGAATGAGGTTCGCTGTAGGGTGGGGAAATATATGAAGATCTCATTGTTAATGAGTAAAGTATTATCATTAACAAAAAGAATGAACATGTAATTGCAGCAATTTGTGACATGCCTTTTGTCTTGTATACGGCTACAAATAAAACAGGTATCAGTGAGAATAAGATTGTGTTCAATTTAGCTAATTTATTTGAAAGTATATCGTAGCACTCAATTTTATATAGTGCATGGTTGCGACTTTCTTCAAGTATCCAATCGATCTTGTCTGGATCTTTTAGAAAGTTCGCAGGTATTTCGTTATATTGTTTAACTAAGTTAAAGGCTTCAGGTTTTTTTTCGAAAAAAATTAGCATGTTTTAGGTGTGATTTTGAATTGATAGATTAGCTATACTAAAGAATTATGATTTTATGATTGGATCAATCTTATCCGCCCTGTGTGTGTTTGGTTTCTGTGTTGCTCAAGCTGACGAACCTCAGAAGTTCGATACAGTGAAGGAAATGATGCATGAATTTAGTGAATGCACTGCACCCTCTGGAACTTTAAAAATTATTTGCGAAGACCCTCTACATATTCAAGTCTCAGTTGAGGATGTGAAGACAACTCTCGAGGAATATTCCTAAAGAGTTGATACCGAGTAACCGTCAAAAATTCGTTTATATGGAAAAATATGAGAGGACTATTCGTATTTCTAGAGCCAACGCTCTAATGGCTATTCAAGAGTATTATGATGTTTCTGGTTTTGAAGATCTATCAAAGGCTGAATATGGAACTCTATATTATGCAGAATCAGGAGCTCCAGGCGTTCACAAGTTTTTTAGGACGCTAACTAGTTACGGTTTTATCAAGAAGCAGCTACTAATTTACTGAGTGTTATGAATTTGTAAAGGTAGTCTGCGTTGTCACTCATCTCGTTATGAGTAGCTAGGCGTGTTTGAAAACGCTTGAGCGTGAGCTCATTATCATTCATGAAGACATAGATGTCACTTTTCTGGATTTGTTGGACTTTACATTTGTCTTTAGGGAGGTAGTAGACGAGGGCGCCATCTGGTACGGTAGGTTCCATGGAGTCACCACAGACTTGGTAGACGATGTAGTTGGGAGAAGCCTATGTAACGTGACCCGTTCTAAGAATATTATATGAAAACATCAAATATGGGCTACCCTTGGATTCAAAAAAAAGAAGGTTTTGCCATTAGTTTCGATAAGCAAATAGATTTCTTTCTCTTTTTGAGAGGTTCAATCTCACTAGGGTCGATTCCCCGCCCCTTGGGGCGCACTATGTATGAATGAGCCAATTCATACATGAATAAAGACTACTAAGCTTACACTATTCTAAATACCCCGCTGCTTGCGGCGGGGTTGTTTATTGGGTGAGCTCTCTAGTTGCGGGTTTTTTTAGTAGGTGATTTTTCTTTTCACCTGACTGAGAGCACCTAGTGTGAAGCGTTATGAAGTATGCGCTGTTATTGATGTTGGTTTCCTCTGGATTAGTGTGTCAGGCGAAGGAAAAGGGTCGGCTTATTTTTGAAGATGATTTTGAGCGTTCTGAGTCACAGGAGGAGAAGGATGAGCCTGGGAATGACTGGACGACGAGTAGTGAGAAGACTGCAAAAGGCCACAAGCAGGTAGATCTCAGAGATGGCTATATGTTTATTTACACACATGAGGAGGCCAATCATGCGACTTCTGTGCGCCAAGAATTTGAATTTGAAGAGGGGAGACTCGCCTTGCGGGTTCGATTTGAGGATTCCTCTGATACGATCAATTTAAATTTCGCAGACCCGAAGGAAAAGTCTGTTCATGCAGGTCATTTATTTAGTGTAGAGATTGGGACAAAACAAGTTGTACTTAAAGACCTTAAAACTGGGGTGATGTCCAAGGAAATCAGGGAGGCAAGGAAAGCGAAGTCTCTGACTAGTGAACAAGAAAAAGCACTTCAGAAGAAGTCAAAGAAATTTAAAAATAAGATGAAAGCTGGCAAGTGGCATGACATCGAAGTTGAGGTTTCAGGGGATACTCTCTCTTGTTCTGTGGATGGGAAATTGGTGGGAGAGTTCAGCTCAGAAGGCTTTTCTCATGAATCAAAGAGAATGATTCGTCTCTTGGTCTCTCAGCAGGCAAGTGTTGATGAGGTGCGCATTTGGAAGTTCTAAGAATTTTTGCCGTGTTCTTATTGGCTGAAATAGTGGCCTTTAGGGTCTATGGTTTGGGCTGTGGCAAAAAGAATGCTTGTCCTGGTGGGTTGGTAAATGCTAGTTCGTAGTTTATGAGAAAGTTGTTACTACTTCTCTCTTTTATGAGCTGCGCGCAAGCGGAGAACCTTGAGAGAGTGGCTAACACGAGTCTATCACTCCCCTCTGATGAGCCCGTGGACGCAGAATTACGTTTGGAGAATGCCTTTGGGACTATGGTCTTTGATCAGCCCGTTTGTGTGCGTTCTCTTCCTGAGGATACCCGTGCCGTATTCATTGTCGAAAAGACTGGTCGAATCCAACGGGTCGATTTATCCAATAACACGAGAACTGTTTTCCTCGATGTAGCGGCCTTTGCTCGCTCTCAAGGCTGGCAGTTATTAACAAGAGGCGAGCAAGGACTGCTGTCAGTGGCCTTTCACCCTGATTTTAATAACAACGGGTTTTTCTACGTTTTCTACTCTGTTAATTTACCGAATCCGACTGCGAGTAATCCTGGTGCGTTCTTGCGCCATCAGCGTGTGGCGAGATTTCAGGCGAATGGCCAGCCTGGTAGCTATAATGAGACGACGAGCACTGACCTGAGTAGTCATGTGTCTATGATTACTCAGGTGGATCAGGCGAGTAATCACAATGGTGGGGACATGCACTTTGGGCCAGATGGCTATCTCTATATCTCTCTGGGAGATGAAGGTGGTGCGAATAACCAGTTTAATAATGGTGGGGTGATTGATAATGATTTTTTTGCGGCGATTTTACGTATTGATGTGGACAATCGAGAGGGGAATCTCGCGCCAAATCCCCACACCAATGACCAAGGTTCTCAGACTCTATCGATAGGGCCCGGGACGTACAGTATCCCTGCGGATAATCCTCTCATTGGTGTGACATCGCACTTGGGGCGATCTGTTTCACCTGGGGAAGTGCGTACAGAGATGTGGGTGACGGGGCTGCGTAATCCGTGGCGGATGTTTTATGATGAGCTTGAGGACCACTGGTATGTTGCCGATGTTGGTCAAGGAAGGCAGGAAGAAATTAACATTGTCACTGGTGGGGAAGATTGTGGCTGGTCGCGGCGTGAGGGGTTTCTGGATTTCCCGCGTGTTAGTTCAGTTCCAGATGCTTTTACGGGGCCTGTGCATGTGTATGGTCGCCGGGATGGGCAGAGTATTACTGGGGGAATTGTGTATCGAGGTGATCGGCTTCCTGAGTTAATTGGTACCTACATTTACGGGGATCATAGCACTGGCAATATTTGGTCTTTGAAGGAGACAGAGGATGGGCGAGAAGCGGTACTGCTTGCGGGACTCAGGGGGGTGGCTGCCTTTGGCGCGGATCCGCGGAATGGTGATTTGCTTTGCTGTGATCAGAATTCGAATGTTGTGATGCGCTTGGTGCGTAGTGAGAGTGTGGATGCTCCTCCTGCGAGGCTTTCGGATACAGGGGCATTTGCTAGTCTGAGCTCTATGGAACCTAATGCTGGTATCTATGAATATAGTGTGAACCATCCTTTCTGGTCAGACCACGCTCAGAAAAGGCGCTGGTTTAGTCTTCCCGATACGACATCTGTGATGAACTTCTCAGCAGAGGGTCAGTGGGATTTCCCAGCTGGGCAGGTGTGGATCAAGCACTTTGACCTTGAGAGAGTACGTGGAGATAGCTCGACGAGTCGACCTCTAGAGACTCGCTTTTTAGTTCGGACAGACAGTGGTGTTTACGGTCTTTCCTATCGCTGGCGTGAAGATGGCTCAGATGCTGATCTTGTAGGAGCCTCTGGGGCGGAGGAGGTACTGAATATTTCTGTAAACGGAGATGAGCAGCAGCAAACATGGGTCTACCCAAGTCGTGTGGACTGCCAGACATGTCATAGGGCTGAGAGTAACTACGCGCTCGCATTTAATACACGACAGCTGAATTTAAACGGGGTACTTGGAGTGGATCAGATCGATGCTCTTCATTGTGCGGGCTTTTTGGATGTGGAGCCTGCGAGCTCGGTGAGTCTGGAGAAGCTTCCTGCACTAGAGGATGCCGAGACGAGTACGGAGGCGCGTGTGAGAGCCTATCTGGATGTGAACTGTGGTATGTGCCACCAAGGAAGTGCGGGCGATACACCAGGGAACTTCGATGCTCGCTGGAGTACACAAACAGACCTAGCGAACTTGATTGATGGATTATTAGAGGATGATCGTGGCGATAGTGCAAATCGCGTGCTCGTACCTGGTGATGAGGCGCATTCGATGCTGATTGCTCGACTCACTGGGGATGAGCCTAGGATGCCTCCTCTGGCAACAACTGAGGTGGATGAAGCCGCTATCGCGCTGATTCGTCAGTGGGTGTCTAATGAGCTGGAGAGTCGTGAAAGCTATGAGCAGTGGGCGCAGCGCACAGGTGCTGGTGCGCGTGAGGCGGATGATGACCTAGATGGGGCTTCAAATTTATTAGAATACCTCACGAGTACTGATCCTACAGATAGTGAGGATCAGTATGCACTAGAACTCACTGCTGGGAGGGTGGATTTCGTGCAGCCTGCTAATCGCCGTGTGGTGATAGAGGAGAGTAAGGATCTCACACTCTGGGAAGTACTCGAAGCCCAAGGGAATCAGAGAAGTGTACCTGCGGAAGAGCTAAGCCGTCAGCTAGACCTACCTGATGATGAAGAGACGCTCTTTTTGAGAGCTCGTGTGGAGGGACTCTAGGTCAAGTATAGGCCGAGTGACTTTACTGGAGAATGACTTCACTGGTAGAAGCCTGATAGAAGCTTGAACCACCTTCGTAGTGGAGACTCGCGAAGGTGGTCTCATACCAACTCAAAAAACTATTTGGTATAATTCGCTAGATCTTTGACGTGATACCATCGTTGTCACCCATCGGAGATGCTTGCATCACCGATGGGTTCCGCCTTGATCTCCCGCCAAATCTCTTCGCCCTTTCTACCAGTTAGTTTTCCTCATTGGTATGAGAGCGATATCTAGCTGGCCATAGAAGAGTTCTCGAGGATTTCTTTCACAACTCTGGCAGGATTCACCCCTGTGAGTTTTTCTTCGAGACCGTGGCTGAGGAATTTTAATTTTCTATGATCGAGGCCACAGCGCTCAAGGATTGTCGCATGTAGGTCTCTGACATGGACTCGATCTTCTTCTCTGGTGATGTTAAAGGAGTAGTCGTCTGTCTCGCCGTGGATGTGCCCTTGTTTGACACCAGCACCTGCCATCCACATGGAGAAGGCTCTGGGGTGATGGTCACGGCCATAGTCGGTTTTACTATTGCCTTGGTTGTAGACGGTGCGGCCAAATTCTCCGCCAAAGATAATTAGGGTGTCATCAAACATTCCTCTGCGTTTGAGGTCTTGGATGAGGGCGTAGCAGGCCTGGTCGACGTCTTTACACTGTCTTGGTAGATCGCGCTTGATATTACCGTGCTGATCCCAGCCACGGTGGAAGAGTTGGACAAATCGAACTCCTCGTTCAAGTAAACGTCTAGTTTTTAGTGCACAGTTAGAGAATGATCCTGCGACTTTGGCCTCTTCTCCGTAGAGTTCATAGGTGAGTTTATCTTCTTGGGATAAGTCTGTAAGTTCTGGGACAGATGTCTGCATACGGTAGGCCATCTCATACTGCTGCATGCGTGTTTGTATCGAGGCATCGCCAACAGCATCTAGGGTGAATTGATTGAGCTTGTTTAGGCCATCGAGCATGTCTCTGCGGATTTCTCTGGAGATACCCGGGAGGTCTTTGAGATAGAGAACGGGGTTTTCGTCTGCGCGTAATTTCACACCAGAATACTTTCCTGGTAGATAGCCAGAGCCATAGACTCTCGGGGCGAGGGCTTGAGGGGAGCGGATGCCGCTGTTCTTGGCCACCATGGTGACAAAGGTGGGCAAGTCTTCATTCATCGAGCCGAGTCCATAGGACAACCATGAGCCAATAGAGGCTTTGTTAGGCTGAATGGAGCCTGTGTAGATGAGTTGATTGGCCGGCTCGTGGTTAATGGCATCTGTGTGCATGGAGCGAATCACTGTGATGTCATCCGCCATTTTCTGGTGATAGGGCAAGAGGTCTGAGATCCACATGCCACTTTCACCACATTGTTTAAAGTCAAAGCTAGAAGCTGCTACCGGGAAGTTGCTCTGCTTTGAGGTCATGCCTGTGAGGCGCTGCCCGGACGCGACTAAGAAGTCTTTGATGTCTTTCCCGTGCAGCTCTTTGAGCTTAGGTTTGTAGTCGAAGGTTTCAAACTGTGAGGGGGCGCCGATGAGCGAAATATAGACAACTCGCTTCGCACGTGCTGGGAAGTGGGGCAGTGGTTGCTGTGGGGACTTCGTAGTGCCAGCTGAGGCTGTACTAGGTAGGAGTGATGCGAGTGCTGCTGATCCGAGTCCGAGAGCATTTTTGCGAAAGAATTGTCTTCTACTAACGGTTGCGTTATTTAGCTCTAGAGTTGAGAGAATGTCGCTGTAGTTCATAGGAATAGCAGATTATTTAGTGAGTGCTTCATCGAGATTAAGGACTTGGCTAGCGACCATGGTCCATGCGGCGAGCTCAGCGGCATCTATATCTTTATTAGGGCGTGAATTGCCCACAGTGAGGAGCTTTTCACTGAGTTTTGGCTGCTCCTTGTAGTGCTCATGAAGAGTCTCGAAGTTGCTCATAGCAACTGTTCTTTCTGCATCATTCAACTTACGAGAGAGTACACTGAGGGTGATGTGGTCGAGAGTCTGAGATGGTGTTTTTGAGTGGAGGCTAGCTACGGTGGCGAGTGCTCTTGCGGCTTCTACAAACTGAGGGTCATTGAGCAGAACCAGAGCCTGTAGTGGGGTGTTAGTACGAGTTCTCGATGTGCAGGATACCTCTCTGCTTGTTGCGTTAAGTATCTCCATACTGGGGTGGAGGGCTTGGCGTTTCCAGTAGGTGTAGAGTGAGCGGCGATAGAGGTCTTCCCCTTTTGACTGCACGTAGTGCCTGGAGCTTGATTTTTTCATAGAAATGAGCCACAGACCCTTTGGTTGGTAGGGTCTCACAGAAGGGCCTCCGAGTTTTCGTGATAGAAGCTCAGAGGTGGCGAGTGCTACATCGCGGATTTGTTCGGCATCGAGGCGGTATCTGGGGCCTCTTGTTAGGAAGTGGTTTTCTGGGTCTTTGGTGCGGTTTTCATCCGTCGCTATGGCGGACTGACGATAAGTGGCGGAGGTGACAATGGTCTTTAGGAGGTGGTGAATGTCCCAGCCTGATTCAATAAAGTCTCTCGCTAACCAGTCGAGTAGCTCTGGGTGTGTGGGGTGGCCTCCCATGGCGCCGAAGTCTTCATTGTTTCTCACAAACCCTTGGCCAAAGAGATAGGACCAGAATCGATTGACAGTGACTCGTGATGGTAGTGGATTATCCTCAGCGACTAGCCAATGTGCTAGGTCGAGTCGATTTGGGGTGGAGTGACTTCTCTTTTGATTTGTGGCGGAGAGGCTGAGAGGGGGTAAAATAGCAGGTGTATTGGGCGTCACGCGCTCTCCCTTTGAGGCATAGCTGCCGCGAAGTAAAACATGGGCGTATGGTTCGCTGTCTGCTTTTTCTTCGTAAATGAGAGTGGTGTCGCCTTTGGAGAGGATGTGTTGGATTTCCTTTTTTAGCTCGCTAACTTGGGCTTTGAGGGTCTCGTCTGTTTTTTTACGATTGAGCTGTTTCTCTAGTTTTTTGAGTTCACTTCTGGCAGTACTGAGACGTTTGCCAAGCTCAGCTGGGCCTGTGTAGAGAATAGGTGCATTGTTTGCGTCGTCAGTTTCTGAAATTGAGGTTGTGTTATTGCGGAAGAATGCACTGAGTTGGTAGACTTCCTTGGTGCTGAGTTGGTCAAATTTATGATCGTGGCATGAGGCGCAATTTGTGGTGAGGCCGAGCCATGTTGCGGCCATACTATCGACTCGGTCTTGAGCATAGATAGCGGCATATTCCTCTGGAATAAGGCCTCCTTCACCAGAGGTTGGTAGGCAGCGTAAGTAGCCAGTCGCGATCTTTTGGGAAGTGGTGGCTTCGGGAAGTAGGTCGCCTGCTAGTTGCTCTGTGCTAAATTGGTCAAAGGGCATGTTCTCCTGAAAGGCCTGAATAACCCAGTCCCTATAGAGCCATATGGTACGGTGATGGTCGTGGTGAATGCCTTGTGTATCTGCGTAGCGTACGACATCGAGCCAGTGCCTCGTCATGTGCTCGGCATAGGCCTGAGTGTGGAGGAGCTGATCGACTTTCTCTTCGTAGATGGTGTCAAAGTCTCTAGTGTCATTCATCCAGAGTGTGATTTCATTTTGAGTGGGAGGGAGGCCTGTTAGGTCAAGAGTGAGGCGTCTGAGTAGTCTGGATTTATTTTGTTGAGGATTTGGCGTGAGATTTTGTTCTCTATGCTTCGCTGCAATGAAGTGATCAATTGGGTTTTTCACCCATGTTGGGTCAGCTTTAGGTAGATCGGTTTTTACCGCTTTCACATAGGCCCAATGAGGCTCATACTCTGCTCCTTGGCGGATCCATTCTTTCACAAGTTCGATGTCTTCTTTGGACATGATTTTCCCATGTGCTGGATCTCGTGATGGATGAAGAGGCATGACTTCATCTGGGTCACTACTCTCCATGAGCTCGATCATATAGGATTTTTCTGGGTGTCCTGGGACAATGGTGGGGGGTGAGTTCTTACGCTCTGCAAAGGCGAATTCCTCAAGATCAAGTCGAAGGGGGTCGTCTTTTGGTTTGCGAGATGAGCTGTCAGGGCCGTGACAAAAAAAGCAGTTTTCTGAGAGAATGGGCTGTATGTCGCGGTTGTATGAAATCTCTCGCGCATTAGCTGCAGATAGTGTAATTAATGCTATTAGGAAGGCACTAAAGAGTAAAATGTCAGTGAGATGGTGGAACCAATTTGCTCTGCTGAAATGTGAGCTGTGTACTGGAAGTGTGCGTATCATAATCAGATAATCAGGATCATCATTGGAAACTTATTGCTAGGTTAAATGAATACCTAGGCGAAGCCAGTGTATGGAGTATTACTCGTAACATCCTGATTACGTTGATTTTGAGTATGTTCTTTCTTTTGGCGTGTTCTGTAATGTTGTTTGTCGGCGCAGGGGAGTTAGTGGAAGATGAGCACGCTAAGATACCTATTTGTTTATCCTTTGATTTCTATGATGATCGCATCAATTGGGCGTATTTTGAGGTGGTGTGAGGGTTGAGGTGGTATGAGGGAGAGATTATTTCAGTGGGAGCTTTCTGGTTGCAGGTCGCCCATTGCCCATTGGATACCATTGAGGTAGATGGCTAAGACATCTGGGTTCCAGTACATATCGTGGTTGTGACCAATGGAGCAATAAAAGACGCGGCCTTTCCCGTGAGTTTTTGTCCAAGAGACACCAAAGTCATTGTCTGTGCGGCGGACCTTTTTCACTGTTTGGTCACTTTTTGAGGGGTCAAGCCGGAGTAGCATCTCGCATTTGGAAGAGTCATAAGGATCTTTATGTTGATAAATTTCTTCTTTGAAACGCAGAGGCTCACCCTTGAGGTGGGCGACTATCGGGTGGTGTTTTGCGGCTGGTTCGACATCAATGTGCACTGGAGATTTCGCGCGCCAAGGATGACCCCAGAAGTAGCCACCAATCATGGCGCCATATTCTGGCCAGTCATAGAATGTGTCAGTCGCTGCATGAATACCAACAAAAGCCCCTCCTTCTGTAATGTAGCGCATGAGGTTTTCTTTAAGGGTGTCTGAGAGCTCATGTGCTGCGGTGATTTGCTGCTCTGTCATAGCCACTAAAGCAGCCTTGTTAGGTAGAAATACTTCTTTGGTGGTATTGAGAAAACAGATGGCATCAAACTGATCAATAGCGTCTTTCTGGAAATGCTTTAGATCGTCACTAACAACGGCCTCAAAGGCCCCTGTCTTCTCCCCAAGCATGGGGAAGGCAATTTTTGCGGTGTCTATTGACTTGTGCCGAAAGCCGTTGGTGACAGAGAAAATAAGAATTTTGCGCGGCTGAGTTGGCTCGGCGAGGGCCGTTGGTATTGCTTTAGCTATTCGACTCTCTGTAGTAGCTGAGTCCGCTTGAGGTGCTGCGATGCTGATGACTGCGACGAGAGCTAGTGCCGCCGTGGAGAGAATGAGTGGTGCATGAGGCATGAGTGAAGAGTGTGTGTCGGGGTGGTGAGGCTCAGCGTTGACGAGGAAGGCGCTTACCCTCCACTCGGGCTTTAATGAGATTTGGGCATGATTTTTTGATGCGTAGTTGGTCGCAGCTCGCCTCGATGCGGATAGCTTGTGCTACGGGAGTGTATCCCATTCTTTTACTCAAGCAGTCATTGAGGAGCTCCACGTGAGTGTCTTCAAATTCGAGGACTTTACCACAGTCCACACAGATCAGGTGATTATGCGCGGGGCGGTCCAGAAAGTTAGGGTCATAGGTTTTGACTTCTTCTCCGAGGTCGATTTCATGTAGTAAACGCGCCTCCACGAGTAATGAAATCGTGCGGTACACAGTTGCTCTTGAGGCGCCAGAGTTAGTCTTGCGAACTCTCTCCCAGAGCTCATCAGCGGTGAAATGCTCATCTTTTGAAAAGATTTCCTCGACGATGACATTGCGCTGTGGGGTGTTTCTTAATCCCTTTTTTTTAATGTGGGCATTAAGCCGCTCTTGGATAGCTGGATCCATATAGCGCATAGATTATCGAGTAATGCAGAGAGAAGAAAGATCAAAGTAGCTAAAGAGGTGGCCTATTTTTATCTGTCGTCGTCTTCTTGGCCCGATTCTTTATTTTGGAGATTGGCATAGACTGTGGAACCTTCTTGAATAGCCCTATGAGGTATTCTTTGCTCACCGTATTGAGGTGTTTTTTTGTCACCATATTTGTGCTGCTGCTGGGTGCATGTGCGAATAAAGAGATTCTCCATGTCGATGTCTTTCATTTGAAGTCTACGAATCTCGAAAGTACTCGTGTAGGCATGGTGCGTGGCGAGCAGCGCAAACGCCTCTATGGAGCAGTGACTGAACAGCAGCAGCTAGAGAGAATAGGACTCTACTACACAGCACTATGGAATGATCCGAATCTGGCCCAAGAAAGCGGAACGTTGAAGTTTGAATACCTTCAGCACATTACTGGGGCAAAAGTGCAAGTTCTGGAGTATACAATTCCCACCGGACAGGTGAAAGGGTCGGTTGATTTCAGTATTATAGGGAGCAATTACATTCATAAAGGGAGAGTTCTGGCGTGGCGACTCACATACAAGCGTGATGGTGAAGTCATAGCCTCAGAACAATCTTACTTATGGGAGTAGAGATGAGTTCTTCAAATGGAATTCCCGAATCAATGAATGATCGAGCCGATAGCACAAAGCGAGGGAAACTAGCTAAGGCTGCCATGCGATTTTCTGTCCTAGGCAGTGGTAGTGGTGGAAATGCAACTTTGTTAGAGTGTCAGCAGACGAGACTGTTGATCGATGCAGGACTGAGTGCAAAACAAATATTGCTGAGGCTGGATCAGCTTAACATCAAGCCTGAGAGTCTCGATGGTATCGTGCTAACTCATGAGCACGGTGATCATGCAAGAGGGGTTGATGTACTACTTCGAAATCGCAATATCCCTGTTTATGCGAATGCATTGACTAAGGAAGCGATGAGCTGGTCTATGAAGAGTACTGTGTCATGGCGTGTCTTTGAGACCGGGCAGCCCTTTCGTGTGGGTGATGTAGAGGTGTTTTCTTTTCCTATTCCACATGATGCGGCTGATCCAGTTGCCTTTGTGATAGAAGGGAGTGGAGCGCGCTTTGGTGTGTTGACAGATGTAGGGTATGTGACTCAAGGGATGATTCAGAATCTACAGAATCTAGATGCGTTCTTTGTGGAGGCGAACTATGATGAAAAACTCCTTGAAGAAGACACAAAACGACCATGGGCGACGAAGCAGAGAATCGCCTCAAAGCATGGGCATTTATCAAACACCCAAGCAAGTGAATTAATCGCTCAGGTGGCAAGTGAGCGGCTCAGTGAGATTATGCTCGTGCACCTGAGTAGTGACTGTAATTGCCCACAAAAAGCCATTGAGAGAGTGAGGAGTGAATTAGGGAGTGAAACTTGTGCAGAGGTGAATGTTTCATGTGCCAGCCAGAATGAAGTGTCATCATGGATCCATTTTGGAGAAGTGGTTCAAGCAGAGGAGGTGGCCCCCACTATTTTCAAGCAAGGGCAGTTATTTTAAGAGAAAGAGAAACGTGTTTGATCTAGTCAGTGAATATTCTCCCCAAGGGGATCAGCAGCAAGCTATTGAAAAGCTACTGAAGTCCATTCAGCACGGGAATCGCCATCAGACTCTGCATGGTGTCACAGGTTCAGGGAAGACCTTCTCTATGGCTAATCTGATTGCAGGCGCCAATAAGCCGACGCTAATCATGAGTCACAATAAGACGCTAGCAGCGCAGCTATACTCAGAATTTAAGAACTTCTTCCCCAATAATGCCGTGGAGTACTTCGTAAGCTACTTCGATTATTATCAACCAGAAGCTTATATTCCACGAACAGACACTTATATCGAGAAAGACTCGTCCACCAATGAGGAGATTGAGCGACTAAGGCTCAGTACAATGGGAAGTCTCATTACCAGAAAGGACGTGATCGTGGTGGCTTCAGTCAGTTGCATCTATGGTCTAGGTAGTCCGGAGGACTATCAGAATATGATGCTGCCCATTCACCAAGGCATGCAGATCTCTCGTGATGAGTTTCTTAACTCTATTGTGGAATTACAGTTTGAGCGTAACGACATTACCTTTAGCCGAGGTCAGTTCCGCGTGAGAGGGGATGTCGTTGAACTTCGTCCTGCCTACTTGGAGGATACCGCTGTCAGGATAGAATTTTTTGGAGATGAAATCGATCGAATCTCTGAGGTGAGTGCTGCCTCGGGGAGTAAACTGGGCTCGATGAAGGAGTATGTGCTCTTTCCTGCAAAGCAGTTTGTCACCTCAAAGCCAAAGGTCGCGAAAGCCATTCAGCAAATTCGCAAAGAGATGAAGAGTCGTGTGGCTGAATTTGAAAGCCAGAATAAGCTGATAGAAGCGCAGCGTATTCGTATGCGTACAGAATACGATATCGAGATGATGCAGGAATTGGGCTTCTGCCAGGGTATCGAGAACTACTCCAGACATCTTACTGGGAGAGAGCCTGGGGCGACACCAGGAACGCTATTAGATTTTTTCCCAGATGATTTCTTAATACTCGCCGATGAGAGTCATGTGACGATTCCTCAAGTAGGTGGTATGTACGAGGGAGATCGGAGTCGGAAGGCTTCACTCGTTGAGCATGGCTTTCGCCTACCAAGTGCCATGGATAATCGACCGCTGAAGTTTGATGAATTCATGAAACGCACACGCCAGTGCGTGTATGTCACAGCGACTCCTGGTCCCTTTGAGATGATGAACTCACGACCAGACAATAAGCAATATATCCCTTGGAAGCGGGGAGAGCTCTCAGCAAATCAGGCGATGAAATTGATTCGTAAAACCCTTAAAGTCAGCAGTTCAAGCGAACCAGTCGAAGACTTCGAGGTGGAGAGGAGAGGTTCACATTTAATTGTGGAGCAAATCATTCGCCCTACAGGTTTGTTAGATCCTGTTCTCACGATGTATCCACTCGATGGCCAGATTGATAAAACTATTGAACTCGCACAGAGTCGTGTGGACTTAGGTGAGAGGGTATTGGTCACAACGCTGACGAAGAAAACAGCGGAAGACCTCAGTGACTACCTCAAAGGCGTGGGACTGAAAGTAAGCTACATTCATGCCGATGTAGGTGCCATTGAGCGTGTGGAAATTCTGCGCTCCCTCCGAGCAGGGGAGGTGGATATTCTTGTGGGGATTAATCTTTTGAGAGAAGGGCTCGACTTACCAGAAGTGTCACTAGTCTGCATTCTCGATGCAGATAAAGAAGGTTTCTTGAGGAATGAAACCAGTCTCGTGCAAACAGCGGGGCGTGCCGCTAGGCATGAGAAAGGAGAGTGCGTGTTATTCTGTGACGTTGTCACAGATTCGATCCAAGCTCTTCTGGATGTCACGAACTACCGCCGTGCCAAACAGATTGCTCATAATGAGCTACACGGAATCACACCACATAGTGTCGTGCGACCAGTCCAGAAAAGCTTGCAGCAATACAGAGATGACAAGTCAGAGTCCCATCTCGCCGCCGCCGAAGATACTGAGGAGTATTCTCCAGCCAAGTTACTCGCCCAGCTAGAGAAGGAAATGCAAGAGGCCTCCGCACTATTAGAATTTGAACGAGCCGCTCATCTGAGAGACCAGATTAAGGCACTGAAGGCAGAGAAGAAGTAAAGGAAGGGTAATCAGCGAGAGTCCACACTCCTACGCACTACTTGATCACACGGTTCACAACGATGAGCCAGTTCATCACGTTCACAGGTGGTAGCTGTGCGGGGTGAGAAATGGACTCTAGTGAAGCTGTGATTGAAGCTGTGTTGATGGCATCTTGAGCATTTCTTAAGTCTAATACATTGATCGCATTGGCATTACCATCAGCGAGTGACCCAACACTACCTTGCACGTTGATTGCAAGGTCACCTTCTGTTCCATAGCGGATCTCTGGAGCAAAAACTGAAGTTGGAGGGAATAGAGGATCAGTGAAACCTGGACGAGCTGGTGTCCCAGCGGGGTAAGGAACATTGTTAAAGTCAGATTTAAAATATGTTCTTAAATTACTCACATAGGAGAAGCCGGATGTGTAAGCTGTGAGATCTTCTGTGCCTATTAAGACGACATAGGGGAATTGTTGGGGGGGAGATGTGCCGTCTGGAAGAAGAGGCGTAGGAATAACGGGAGCATCAAAGCTGAGGCCTGTTTCGTCTACGCCGTCTCTGTGATCAGGGTTAACAGTGATAGAGTGGTTGATATCGAGGCCAGCAGCATCTGGTAATGTCGCAAGGTAGCCAGCAATACGATCTAGGTGAATGTTTAGTGTGACATCACCATTAGGTAAAACACCCTGGAAGAAAGGAAATGTGTCAAAGCCTGGGTCAGTGGCCGAGTTTGGCCATGGTGTAGCTAAGGGACCAGTACCACCTATTCTGATTGGAGTTGGAATTGGTGTCCCATCATTTTGTAAGTAAGTGAAGCGAAGTTCAATAGGTGTTGATCCTGCGAGTTGAAAAATATCAAGTTTCATAGCTGTTTGGTTGCAGCCTCTACTGTATTCAAAAAAGTGTTCGTAGGAGGCTCTATTACCAGCTATAGGGTTAGGGGCAAAATTGGCTGCAAAGCGATCAAAGAAGGCTGGGCCTTGGCCTAAGCTAACAAAAATCGATTTGGCAGAATCAGAGGACTTAGCGATGGGGAAGAAATCGAGATTTTGATTCTCGTAGGTAGTTTCATTAGCAGTTGTAATTCCAGTGGTCGGGTCAACAATTCTATCTGCTTCACCGACTCTGACATTACCGTCAAAATTCGAGGTTTCTTTAGTGGTGATTCGGTCTACAGCTAATTCACCACTGGTGGTGAGTCGTTCGGAGTAGATGCCACCTTGGATACCGATATTGGCAGCATCTGCCCAGCTAGTGCCATCTCCAAAGCTACCTAGTTGTGTGAAGGTATTTGAGTTGATCGCTAGTTGAGATGGGATTTCATAGACGGACAAAATGTATTCGCGGTCGATGAAATTTAAGTTACGATTACCTTGGTTTTGATTGTTAACAGCCAGACCTGTATTGGGCGCATCTCTGATTTCAGATTGCATGAAGAGTCTCCACCAGTTTTGTTTTGCAACGATAGGTTGCCCTGGAGCAGCGTAACCAAAAGATATATTAGGGTATGGAATGAGATTAAATTCTGGATAGATGGTCGAATCTGCTTGTAATTGAGCATTTTGAGCTGCGGTGGTTGGATCGGTGTTGTCGTAGGTGTAAGACGAGCTTAAAAACATATGACGAATACGATTCTGCATTTGAACTCCAGCTGGGTGGTCATTAGGGCGAGCTGTCAAGTTGCTGTTGATTCCTCGTAAAGTAGTTACAGGAGGGTATTCTCCGTTGATAGTTGCGTTAATTTGTCCAGTCCATCCTGGTGGGTTGTCTGTAGGGTGAACTACGCCTAGTAGTTGTCGGCCAAATACATTGTTTATTCCCGTGTTTGCAGAGCGAGCTGTATTCAGTCCAAAAGCGTTTAGCTGTTGGTTGTAATTGCCCTGTAGTTTAGACGTTACTGCAGCTTGATTAGTCAACGAACCTAACCTAGTTTGAGTTCTTGTAGGGCCATCGCCCGCAAGCGAATTATCAATCATATTATTCGCCAAAAACTTAGGTGTTAGACCAACTAAAGAAGTCAAAAAAGCCTGCTCCTTCTGGTTGTAGTCGAGCTGGAGCTGAGCTTTCTTCTGGGTTTCTAGAGAACGAAGCGAAACATCATAGGTATGCTGCAGTAGAATGAGTGAAACAATTCCAGTGAAGAGAACCATGAGAATGGCTCCATAACCGCGGCGAAGTGAAGGTTGATTTGAGGTTTTTTGTGAGATGATCATGTCAGGAAAGGTGAATTATAGGTTTAGGGAGGTTCCTGATAAGGAGTGTTTTAGATGTGAAATCTTTCCGCTATTAAAGGTTCAGATGGTTCTTAGGTCAATCTTTTTCACAGATCAAGCTTCACAGCGTCGGGCGATGTGATTAAGCTCCGCTGCATGTGGAAGTTTATTTCTCTTCTCGTCTTTTCGATATTGCTCATTAGCACCCGCTTGCTGGGGTCTAGTGACTCTTGGTGGCTCTATAATGTGTCGCCCTTTATCGCCTTATTTTTCTGCGGTTCTTTTTATAAAGAACGCAGTACTTGGCTATTGCCGCTGGTAGCTGTGGTCTGGGTACTGACAAACCCCATTTCCTCGATGATGCAGGGATTTAGTCCATGGCACACTAGCTTGTGGGTTACACTATTGGCCTTTACGGTGATCGTGTGTTCTGCAAGCGCCTTCAGAAAGACATTTGGCACGCCTAAAAGTGCTGGTGTGATGCTGCTGTGTGCCACTCTGGCTGCCTGCTGGTTCTACTTTCTGACCAACAGCGCGAGCTTTTTTCTCAGTTCTAGCTACGCGAAGACTTGGCAAGGCTACACGCAGGCGATGTGGTTTGGTCTGCCAGAGTTCCAAGTGCCAACTTGGGTGTTTTTTCGCAATTCACTCTGTTCGACTGTGAGTGTCTCCATGTTATTTTACTGGGCGATGCAGCCTGTCAGAACTAAGCAGAAAGAAGAGATCAGACTTGCCAGTGTGCCTGAGAAGCGCTAGATGCAGATCCCCTAATAATAGACAGAGAGTAGACTAAGTGGTTTTGTAGAAAACCAAAGAATTGAACCATTATGGAAGCGACAACTTCACAAGATTATTCGCAAGCACCGATCAATCAGCAGTTAAGTGCTGAGGATAAGATAAACCTGTATCGTAGCATGGCGCGTATCCGCCGCTTTGAGCAAGAGTCTCTCAAGCGCTATCAAGGCGGTCAGATGGGTGGATTCCTCCACCTCTATATTGGACAAGAGTCTGTCGCTGTAGGCACTCTCTCTCTCTGTGGGCCACATGATCACGCTATTACCGCGTATCGTTGTCACGGACATGCTCTGGCGAGTGGCATGTCGATGAAAGAATGCATGGCAGAGCTCTATGGTCGCATTGATGGATGCTCGCGCGGTAAGGGGGGCTCGATGCACTTTTTTGCGCCAGATAAGAATTTCTGGGGAGGCCACGGTATTGTCGGTGGTCAGACACCACTCGGACTTGGTCTTGCCTATGGGGTGAAATACCTCGGCCTGGAAGGTGCCTGTTTCTGCTATTTAGGAGATGGAGCAATTAACCAGGGAGCGTTTCATGAATCTCTCAATATTGCTGAACTTTTTGATATTCCAGTGATCTATGTGATTGAGAATAATGGCTACTCCATGGGGACTAGTCAGGTGCGCTCCTCAGCATTTAAGGAGACACTCGCTCGCCGTGCTGAAGCTTACGACATGGAGTGGGATGTGGTGAATGGAGAAGACATTTACGAAGTTCGTGCGAAATGCCATGTTGCTTTAGAGCGAGCGCATAAGGAGAAAAAACCGACACTGCTCGAGTTAAATACCTACCGCTACTATGGACACTCAGTGGCCGATGCGAATGCGAAGAAGTACCGCTCTCCTGAGGAAGTGGCAGACTACAAGAAGAATCACGATCCGCTAAATTTGTGGAAAACGCGTCTGCTCGCAGAGGGGGTTTTGAGTGAGGAAATAGCCAAGGAGATCAATAAAGAAGTGAGGCAAGAAGTGCTTGATGCAGTCGCCTTTGCTGAGGCTTCACCAACTCCGGGGGTCGAGACCATCACAGAGGATGTCTACTGGGAGGTGGATAACAATACAGAAGCTGGGAACACAGGACGCCACTTCTTTAATGATTAATTTTTAACGCGCTAGATCTAGATATGAGAACTTTACTATATCGTCACGCTCTGCGTGAGGCTTTTGATGAAGAATTAGAGCGGGATGACAATGTCGTCCTGATGGGGGAGGAAGTTGCCCAGTACAATGGAGCCTATAAGGTGACAGAAGGCCTCTGGCAGAAATGGGGAGACAAGCGAATCGTCGATACACCGATTTCAGAAGCTGGGTTCATTGGGATGGGTATCGGAGCTTCCATGCTCGGAGTGCGACCTGTGATGGAGCTGATGTTTTGGTCATTCCATTCTGTGGCATTTGACCAGCTAGTGAATAATGCAGCCTGCATGCGCTACATGTCAGGGGGACTTGCGAACTGCCCAATTGTAGTGCGTGGCCCTGCCAATGGTGGAACCAACGTGGGGGCGACTCACACGCACACGCCAGAGGGGCTCTTTGCCGCTTTCCCAGGACTTAAGGTTGTCTCACCGGCCACTCCTGCGGATGCGAAAGGCCTTATGAAATCAGCGATTCGTGATAATGACCCAGTCTATGTCATGGAGAATACCTTACTGTACGGAATGGAAGGCGAAGTTCCAGACCCGGCAGATGGTGATTTTGTCATTCCCCTTGGGAAAGCTGAGGTGAAGAAAGAAGGCACTGACATCAGTCTTATTGCACATGGTCGCTCGACTCTGATCGCTCTCGAAGCCGCAGAAATTCTTGCCGCTGAGCATGGGATCAATGCAGAAGTGGTTGACTTACGCTCGATTCGCCCGCTCGATGAGGAGACAATCATGCAGTCTGTGCGGAAAACTCACCGCGCAGTTCTTGTGGATGAGTCGAAGCCTTTCTGTGGAGTTTCCGCGCAGATCACAACAATGATCCAGGATCAATGCTTTGATGATCTAGACGCACCCGTGAAGCGTGTCTGCACTGTGGACGCCCCTGGTATCTACGCGCCAGCACTCGAGGTGCCTCATCAGCTACCGACTGCGAAGCGAGTGGTTGAGCAAGTGCTCTCGATTCGCTAGTTCTACCAGTTAGTGTTTTGAGTTGGTATTAGCTTTCAGCACTAGGCTTTGATCTATTCTCGAATACGTAACTCCTAGATTCTGCCTCTGATACAGGCGAGAATCTAGGGATGTTATTTTATACCAACTCAAAAAACTAACTGGTAGAATTCGCTAGATCTTTGACGAGATACCATCGTTGTCACCCACCCGCAGATGCTCGCATCACCGATGGGTTCCGCCTTGATCTCCCACCAAATCTCTTCGTGCTTTCTACCTGTTAGTTTTTCTCATTGGTATTAGAATAAGAAAATTTCGCACAGGCTTGTGCCAGAATGGCTTGAGATGTGTGGACTTCGAGTGAAGGCGGGCTGATACCCAGAGGTCTGAGGATCTCCCTCCGTCCAGATTAATTGCCGTGTGAATGGGAAAGCCAGCGATGGATCGGCCAGCAAGAGTTTGGCTGAGTTCTGCTAGACTACAGGCACTGGTGAGGCCGAGGCACCAGTGGTGCTTGCCGTCCCAGGCGATGAAGCTTCTCACTCGTGCATTAGAAGTATTGAGCCCAGAGATAGGCTGCTTGTTTTCTGCAAGAAAGGGCCCTGTTTGTAGCCAATTTGAGTACTTAGAGCTCTCAATTTGGGAGAAATGCTGGCGGCGAATGATTTGAGAAGGAGCTGTGCGTGACCACAGGAGGTAGCCACTACCCAGAGAACTGGGGTTGTTATGCCCACGCTGCTTTCCTTGGCTTTTGAGACGACCTAGGGGAGATCCCTCAGGTGTGAAGAAACCAGCGTTGATCGCGGCGAGTGCAGAGTACTTCTGACCAACTTGTTTCGCGTCTGCGTACTGGGAGCCTGGGCCACGGGGCTGATCAATGAGGGAGAGATTATGGTTCCGGTCATCAAATTTCACTAGAGAGAAGCGAATACCCTCGATTTTTTTTTCTAGAAACTGGGTCTTTAGAGTCGGTTGGTTCTCTGTAGGTAGAGAGACTAGGGGGGTGTTTTTGGGAGTCTGGGGTGAAAGAGTGGGGCGTGTTTGGTCTCTAGAACTGAGAGGTTTTCTATCGATAAGAGAAGAATTAGCGGTTTTGTTAGGAGTTGGGTGGGACAGGAGCTCAGGCATGGGTGCTATGGGAGGAGTACCCCGAGAAGGTGATGAGACTTGGCAGCTAGTGAGTGCCAGACTGAGTGTGAGTATCCAGATGAGTTTCATGAGCTTTGTGATAGACCGTGGGTTGGAAAAGGCTCACCGAGTAGCCATTTTCTGAGAACCTCTTTATTCGCTGTGAGATTGCCAATGACTCTGTAGCGAGAGTGTTTGAGCGATCGCGCAGCCTCAGAGTCCTGATCAACAACTTCCTTCGGAAAGATGCCAGAGGCATGGATGAAGCGAAAGTCCTCTTCTGTGGTGACAACAAACGCGACATGATTATCTAAGCCAACGATGTGGATACCTGTGGGCAAGGAGCGAACGATGTCGACATAGCGCGAGTATTCCGTGCCGACTTTAATCAGCATGGCCTCGCGTGGCAGAAAGGTCGCAATGATTGTTTGCGAAGCTTGTTGTGCGAGAGGGATTCGATCCACTCGGAATCCCGCATCACGCAGAATGGTGGAGACATAGTAGCCACAGGCGATATGGCCCTCACCAGGAATGGTGGCTGTTCCATTGAAGTCCCATGGAGTGCCCAGCCAGCAGCGCATGAGCTCGGGAAGTGTTTGATTGAGTAGATCTTGCGCTTGCTCAAGGATTCTATCCTGTTCTTGGGGGTTACTTAGGGCGAGGTACTGCTGAGAGAGTTCTTGCTGTTGGAGGCTGAGTTCTTCGAGCAGAGACTGATAGCGTGCGGGATCGGGCGTTTGTTGGGGAGTGGGACGACTAGGACTGGGAAACCAAGCTTGGAGAGCGCGCGAAATTCGCTGTGAATGCTTCTGCGGGTCGGAAGAGATTTGAAAAATGAGCACTAAGGCCAGTAGGGTGAGTGAGCTGACTGCGAGGACTAAGAGAGTGCGTGGTCTTGTAGCAGGGAGAGCTGCAGACTCTGCGTTTTCGTTTGATTTATTTGGGGATGTTCTACGCGCACTCATCGCTGAAAAGGGATGTTGAAAGGTCGAGAAGCGAGATCAAAGAGAAAAATAAGATTTCATCAAAAAGGCCTTATGGGTGGCAGCCTATGGAAATCACCCTTTAAACAGCTCTCGTGACTTGCAGTGTTTCGTTCTCAGGCTAGGGTTAGCGCGTGGCAAAACTTGATCAAACTATCCGTATTGTAGGGGCGAGACAGCATAATTTAAAAAACTTTGATCTCGAGCTGCCTCTCAATGAGCTCACCGTGATCACAGGCCCCTCGGGATCTGGGAAATCATCACTCGCATTTCACACGCTCTATGCAGAAGGTCAGCGCCGCTATGTGGAAACATTTTCTCCCTACGTGCGCCAGTTTCTCGATCGCATGGATAAGCCCGCTGTGGATCGAATCGATGGTATTCCACCAGCGATTGCCGTGGAGCAGAAGAATGCCATTCGTACGACTCGCTCGACGGTCGGAACACTAACAGAACTGAATGATTACCTGAAAGTCATTTACCCGAATCTCGCGAAGGCATATGACCCTGAGACTGGTGAGGAAATTTCACCGGATACGGCACAAGATGTCTCTGCGCAGTATCTTCGTGATAGCGAGGGTGAGGCGCTGCTAGTTCTCTTTCCTCTAAAAGGGCCCACCGAGGGAGATCTTGAGCCTTTTTTAGAGTTTTTGAACCAACAGGGCTATATGCGCCTGTGGGTGGATGGTGAAATCGTGCGAACAGACGAGCCAGGGACTCTCACTCGCTTACCAGAACCATTACTAGTGATTCAGGATAGAATGACAGTGAGCACGAGGAATCGCTCACGACTCAATGAAGCACTAGAAGCCGCCTTTCAGTTAGGCAAGGGGACGTGCTATGTCCATAGTCAGGAGACTCTGAAAGAATACAGCACGCTCTGGAAGAACCCTAGCACAGGACTAGAGCTGAGAGCGCCGAGCTCGGCGATGTTTTCCTTTAATTCACCCCTTGGTGCCTGTGAGCACTGCCGAGGCTTTGGCCGAGTGATCGGTATCGATCTCTGGAAAGCGATTCCCAATCAGACCATTAGCCTCAGAGACGGTTGTGTGAAGCCGTTCCAGACCTCTCGTGGAGAGGAATGTCAAGATGACTTGATTCGCCTTGCTGGAGAGGTGGGAGTGGACATCGACTGCGCATTTGAAGATCTCGATGAAGAGGCACAGGACTGGGTGCTCTACGGAGACCGAGGAGAAGAGGAGGAGACTTGGCCCGCTGAGAGTTGGTATGGGGTGAAAGGCTTCTTTGATTGGTTAGAAACGAAGGCCTACAAGATGCATGTTAGAGTGTTTTTGAGTCGCTATAGAGCCTACACAGCCTGTCCGGAGTGTCAGGGGAAGCGCCTAAAGTCAGATGCATTATGCTTTAAGATTGATCAGAAAGCACTCCCTGATCTGTGGCAAATGCCCGTGGTGGAATTGTTAGAATGGGTGAAAGGTATCCAGCCCACAGAAAAAAAAGAAGAAGAGGGTCTAGGGAGTTCCACAAAGTTAGCCTTAGCTGAGATTCTCTCACGACTGAATTATTTGAATGAAGTCGGCCTAGGCTACCTGACACTGGATCGAGCAGCACGAACACTGAGTGGAGGTGAAATCGAGAGAGTGAACCTCACAACATGCCTTGGTGCTGACCTGACTAACACTCTTTTTGTTCTCGATGAGCCGACTGTAGGGCTGCATGCACGTGACATTCACCGTCTAACTAAAGTGATGAAATCACTCCGGGATAAAGGAAACACTGTGGTGGTGGTGGAGCATGAAGAGGCAGTCATGCGCCAAGCAGACCGTATTATTGATATGGGGCCCGCAGCGGGTGAGGCCGGTGGCGAGATCGTGGCGAACGTGAGTGCTCGCCAATTACGAACGAAGACAATACTCAAAAAACACCCGAACTCAACGACCTTGCCTTATCTTGTCGGGGAGAAAAAGATCGCTCTACCTGCGAAACGCTCAAGGACAAAAGCACAGCTTAAGCTCAAAGGAGCGCGGAAGCACAATATTAAAAAACTCGATGTCGAGATCCCGCTTGAGCTCTTTGTCTGTGTGACGGGTGTTTCAGGTTCTGGGAAGTCGACTCTTGCGCATGATATTCTCTATCTGAATTTGGTGAAACTATTTGGTCAGGCGACAGAGGAGGAACCAGCGTTTGTGAAGTCTCTTAGAGGCTATGAGGCTCTCGATGGTGTCGAACTTGTGGATCAATCCCCACTCACTAAGACACCACGCTCGACACCAGCTGTGTACTCTGGCGCCTTTGATGCGATGAGAGAGCTTATTGCACTCTCAGAGGATGGTGTGCAGCGGGGGCTCAAGGCGGGGTACTTTTCCTTTAACTCAGGAGATGGGCGCTGTGAGCGCTGTTTTGGCAATGGCTTTGAGAAGGTCGAGATGCAGTTTCTCTCTGATCTCTACATCAGCTGCCCAGAGTGTGAGGGCACGCGCTATCACTCTGTAGCAAAAGAAGTGCAGCTGCGTGGCAAAAATATCGCCGACTTACTGGCGATGACAGTGAGTGAAGCTTGCGAGTTTTTTGCGATCCCTGATGGAGTGACCAAGGGAAAACAGTTCACCTTACACCGCAAGATCCAAGAAGCTCTCAGTCCTATGTTAGAGGTGGGGCTAGGCTACTTACGTATGGGACAGCCTCTCAATACCTTATCAGGAGGAGAATCTCAGCGACTCAAGCTCTGCCAGCTACTCACCAAGAGTAAGGGTATTGAGCGGAAGCTCTTAATTCTCGATGAGCCAACAACGGGTCTCCACTTCGAGGATATCGAGAAGTTACTCGCCGTCTTTGGGCGTCTCACAGAGAAGGGGCATAGCTTACTGGTGATTGAGCATAATTTAGATGTGATAGCAGCCGCTGACTATGTGTTAGAAATGGGGCCAGGTGCCGGCACGCACGGTGGAGAAGTCGTCTATGCAGGAACTCTCGAAGAGATGCTGAATACAGACACAGGAGTACAGACAGAGACTGCTAAGGCACTCAGAGGCTTCCATAACGAAGATAAACAAGTGGGTAGTCTAACACTACCTAAAGGCAGTACGAAAGTGAAGCAGCGCGCGAAGAACAGCATCCACCTCCATGGTGCGCGTGAGCATAATCTCAAAGACTTTGATCTCTCCATACCCAGAGACCAGTTTGTTGTTGTCTCAGGTCTCAGTGGTAGCGGGAAGTCGACGCTCTCCTTTGATATTATTTTTGCCGAAGGCCAGCGCCGATTTTTGGATTCGATGTCGCCCTATGCTCGCCAGTTTGCGGGTCAGATGGAGAAGCCTGATATCGATAAGATAGAGGGTCTACCCCCGACTGTAGCGATCGAGCAGCGCGTGTCGCGTGGTGGCGGGAAGTCCACTGTGGGTACAGTTACAGAGATCTATCATTTCCTCAGGTTACTCTATGCGAAGCTCGGCACCCAGCACTGCCCAGACTCTGGGGAAGCTGTGGTGTCTCAGACCTCTGTGGCGATTTTTGAGCAGATGACTGGTGTGTTTAAGAAGCAGCCTGAAGCCAAGCTGTTAGCGTCACTGGTGCGCTCCAGAAAAGGCTACCATACCGATGTCGCTGCCGCAGCTGGTAGAATGGGTATTAAAGAACTCCTCGTGGATGGAGTGTGGGTGGAGGTGGATGAGTTTCAGCCGCTGGCTCGCTACAAGGAGCACGATATCTTTGCGGTGATAGAGACGGAGGGGTCGGTGACCCTAGAACAAGTCGAGACCGCTCTCAAAATTGGTCGTGGTGTCTGCGCGCTCTGGCTGGAGAAAACCTCAAAGAAAGCAAAGAGTAGTGGCGAGAACAAGACGAAGACCGCGAAGAAGAAACGTGCCGTAAAGGGTAAGCCTACGGGCGAGCTACAAACATTCTCCACACTTCGAGTTTCTCCTGTCACTGGACGGTCTTTTGACCACTTAGACCCCCATCATTTTTCCTTTAATTCACCTAAAGGCTGGTGTGAGGAGTGCCGAGGCTATGGCTACACGAGAGTACAAACAGGAACAAAGCGCCGGAGAGGGAGAGCCAATGAATACAACTCTAAGATGGAGGAAGAACTCGCGGAAGAGCGTCTCCATGGAAAGAATGATGAAGTAGAGAGTTCACTCTGTGAGGCCTGTCATGGAGCTCGCCTGCGTGAGGATTCTCGCCATGTGCTTGTTCATGGAGCGTCGGTGCATTCACTCGTGCAGAGCTCTGTGGGTGATGCGAAAGACATGCTAAGGCAATGGAAGTTTGAGGGTAGAGAGGCACTGATTGCTCGAGATGTGGTGCCCGAGATTATTCAGAGACTAGAGTTTCTCGAAAGTGTGGGGCTCGGCTACTTGTCACTGAATCGCAGTGCGGACACTCTGAGTGGAGGGGAGTCTCAGCGGATTCGACTGGCCGCGCAGTTAGGGTCGAATCTTCGCGGTGTTCTCTATGTGTTAGATGAGCCGACTATTGGGCTGCACCCTAGAGATAATCAGCAGCTTCTGGATACCCTCGATCTTTTGAAATCTAGAGGGAATTCACTCATTGTTGTCGAGCATGATGAAGAAACCATGAAGCGCGCTGACTACCTGATTGATCTTGGGCCAGGTGCAGGGGTACTTGGCGGAGAGGTGATGGCACATATGCCCGGTAAAACTCTCGAACAAAAAACGGCTCTGAAAAAACACCCAAATAGCCCCACACTTCGGGCACTCAGTGAACCACTAGAGCACCCACTGAGGAAAAAAAGGCGTTCATTGCCCAAAGTCTCTGACTCTGCGGCATGGTTAGTGTTAGAAGGTTGTCACTACAATAACCTGAAAGATATCGATGTCAGAATGGCGAAGAGTCGTCTCAATGCGATCTCGGGAGTCTCTGGCTGTGGAAAGTCTTCTTTCATGCGTGGCACCTTAGCTCTAGCCGCTAAAGGCAAAGTGGCTGCGAGAGAGAAGAGCTGGAAGAAGGCAAAAGGCTTTACTGAGATTAAACATTGCTTCGAGGTCGATCAGACACCCATTGGGAAAACCTCTCGCTCGTGCCCTGCGACATACGTGAAGATTTTTGATGAAATCCGTAAGCTCTATGGCCGACTACCAGAGTCGCAGGTGAGGGGATTCTCCGCGAGTCGCTTTTCCTTTAATAACGCTGAGGGGCAGTGCTCGGAGTGCAAGGGCAATGGCCGCATGAAGCAGGAGATGGATTTCTTACCCACAGTGTGGATCCCGTGTCAGCACTGTGGTGAGATGCGCTATAATGCCGCGACACTCGAAGTGCTCTATCAGGGCAAGTCGATAGGGGATGTGCTACAGATGAATATCTCAGAGGCTGCGGAGTTCTTCTCCGCGCACTCGAAGCTGCACCGAGTTCTTAGTCTTCTCGATGAGACTGGTCTAGGGTATTTGCAACTTGGCCAAGCCAGTCCGACATTGTCTGGAGGAGAGGCGCAGCGCATTAAACTCGTGGCGGAACTTGTCAAAGGGCGAGCAAAGATCAAGACGACAAAAGCGAACTACCATAATCTCTATTTGATTGAGGAGCCAACCATTGGTCTGCACCAAGATGATGTTAGGAAACTCATTGAAGTACTCCATCAGTTAGTGGATGAGGGGCATACAGTGGTTGTGATCGAGCACAATACAGCAATTTTATCCGAGGCGGATTACTTGATTGATATGGGGCCAGAGGCAGGGGAGGCAGGAGGGAAGATCGTCGCTCAAGGCTCGCCAGAGAAAGTAGCGAAATCAAAGACCTCGCGCACAGCTCCCTTTCTCCAGCACCTCTTGGCCTAAAATGTCTGTATATTGAGCATTGATTCTAGGCTCAGATCTTTTTACACCCACGGTATGGGGAATGTTCAACACATCGCAGTGGCGATAGATGGGCCCGCAGCTTCGGGGAAAAGCTCAGCGGCAAGGGCCTTGGCGAAGCGTCTAGGCCTAATCATGGTGAATACGGGCACAATGTATCGAGCCATTGCGTGGGCGACTATCCAGCAGGGTATCGACCCCACAGACACACAGGCAGTGATCGAGATGCTTGGTCGCATAGAGCTGAGCTGTGGTGTGGAGAACGGGTTCTCAACGGTGTTTGTAGATGAGAATAATCCAGGGGCCGCTCTGAGACAAACAGCAGTCAATGAACGTGTATCAAAGGTCGCGGCCATAGCGGAAGTACGAGCTCTGCTAGTGCAGAAGCAGCGAGATTATCTCGAACTCGGCCATGTCGTGATGGAGGGCAGAGACATCGGCTCTGTGGTCTTTCCTAATACACCGTTTAAGATTTATATCGATGCTTCCGAGGAAGTGCGTGCTGCGCGGCGCGCGGCTGAGGGCATAGAGGATGCTGTTGGTCAGCGTGATGCAGAAGACAGCAAGAGAAAGGCCTCACCTCTAGTGGTTGCTGAGGGGGCTGTGAAAATAGACACCTCAGAGATGACGCTTGAGGAAGTAGTCAGTGCGATTCTGCAAGTACTTCGCGAACGTGGAGCCCCTGAAGACTTACTCAACCGCGCCTAGAGACTGAAGAAAATGAAACTAGTATACTGGATAGGACACACGTTTTTTCGAGCAGGTGGTAGTGCCTTCTTTAACCTGACTGTAGTGAACCGTGATAAACTCGTCCATGGTGGCGGAGTGATGATCGCGGCGAATCATGAGAGCTTTCTTGATCCGCCATTTATTGGCATTAGCTTTGATTCGTCGATTACCTATCTCGCGCGAAAGACGCTTTTTAAAGGATTTTTTAAATGGCTCTACACGCAGTGGGATGCTGTACCTGTCGACCAAGAGCGACCAGACATGACGAGCTTGAAGCAAATCGTGAAACGCCTGCGCTCGGGAGAAACGGTTCTATTATTTCCAGAAGGCGCGAGAACTCTCGATGGGAAGCTAGGCCCCGCGCAGCCCGGGGTAGGCCTAATCGCTGTGAAATCTCAGGCGACGATTCAGCCAGTACGGATCTTTGGCGCCAGAGAGGCACTGCCGCGCGGCTCGGGAAAGATGAAGATGTCCCAAGTCACCGTTGTTATCGGGGATGCCTTCTCACTGAGTGCTGAGGAGCTCAAGCAATACAAAGGGAAAGAAGGCTACCAAGCACTCTCAGATCGAATCATGGGAGAAGTCGCGAAACTCACCATAGATGGTTAATTCTCAGCGAGAAGGACGCTCTCTGCATGAGAAGTCGATTTCGCAGTGTTCAAAGCCACTACTTTGGTTTACCTCCTAGAGCGTGAGCGATACTCGTATAGAATATGTCGATTCTCTGAATGAGGATGAGGTGGTGAAGCTAGCTGTGGAGCAGCTGCAGCAGGGAGAAGCTGTGGCATTACCCACAGAGACAGTGTATGGCCTAGGGGCCAATGCACTGGATGAAGCCGCTGTGGCGAAGGTCTTTGAGATCAAAGAGCGCCCCTCCTTTGACCCACTCATTGTTCACCTTTCACAGCGCGAAGAACTAAGAGGAATCGCAGACATTCCCGAGGGCATAGAAAGTGACCTCAATAAACTCCTCGATGAGCACTGGCCAGGAGCGCTTACCGTAGTTCTTCCCAAAAAAGCCTGTGTTCCCGATATCGTGACAAGTGGAATGCCCAATGTCGCTGTGCGCCTCAGTGCCCACCCTGTGATGCGCGCAGTCGTACGAGGACTCGGCTCTCCAATAGCTGCCCCTAGTGCGAATCGATTTGGCAGTATTAGCCCGACTTCTGCCCTTGCTGTGGAGAAAGAACTGGGAGGGCGTATTTCACTAATCCTTGATGGTGGGGCTTGTAATGATGGTCTGGAGAGCACGATTGTTCGCCCAGAACTCGGTGAGAAAGGAAGAATGCATCTGCATCTACTGCGCCCAGGGCCAGTGACTAAAGAACAGCTTCAAAAATACGGGAAAGTTATTCGCCCTAAAAAAGCAGCCAAAGACGCTCCAGGTCAGTTAGAGAGTCACTACGCTCCACGGGTGCCACTCTACATGTTTGATGACCCAGCAGACTTCACTCCTGATCCAGAGAAGAGCTATGGCTTACTGAGTTATCGAGGTGCCGAGAAAGACGGCTACGTGAGTCTGCATGACTGGGATGAAGTCGTCGAACTCAGCCCCGGCAAGGGGAAACTCGCCGAAGCCTCCGTGAGACTATTTTACGCCATGCGCCAGCTCGATGAGAGCGGGGTGGATGCTATTGTCGCTGAGCCAGTGTCTGCTGTAGGACTCGGTGTGGCTATCATGGATCGCTTGACTCGTGCGAGTGTTCCTAGAAGTGAATAGATAGAGATATGCTAAAGTCTTTCATGACGGTGAGTGGCTTTACGCTGCTGAGTCGGATCTTAGGATTTGTGCGCGATATGCTCATTGGCCACTATATGGGAGTGGGGCGTGTGTCTGATGCCTGGAATGCCGCGTTCCAGTTTCCTAACCTCTTTCGCCGGGTCTTTGGCGAAGGTGCCTTTAACTCCGCCTTTGTCCCCATGTACTCGCGCATACGCGCTGAGGCAGGAGACGAAAAAGCCTTTCGTTTTGGGAATCGAGTGATTGTCTTACTTGGTCTTGTACTGAGTGTCTTATTCGCGCTTTGTTTCGTGTTTATTCGCCCTGTGATGACTGCACTCAATACAGGGTTTGATGCCGACACGATAGATCTAGCCTCTAGTCTGGCTAAGATCACATCAGGATACATGGTCTTTGTCTGCCTAGTCGCTGCGGTGAGTAGTATTCTCAATAGCCATAAGAACTTCATGGCACCCGCGCTCTCCTACGCGTTTTTAAACATAGTCTTTTTGGGGAGCTTATGGTTCTGTGTGCCACGCTTCGGCCAGCCAGAAGTCGTCCTGTCATGGTCGCTACTCATCGCAGGTGTGATCCAGCTCAGTGTCGTGCTCCTGCCGGCATTCAAGTTAGGTCTGAAATTAAAGGCTCACATGCCCAAGTGGGATGCTGATATGAAAAATCTCGGCCTACTCATGCTGCCGGGACTACTCAGTGCAGGCGTGCAGCAGATCAATCTGTTAGTAGGAGGCTGGGTGGCTTCGTTTCAAACAGGAGCGAAAACAATGATCTACTATGCAGACCGAATTAACCAGTTACCACTTGGTCTCATTGGTATTGCCTTTGGTGTCGTTCTGCTCCCAGAAATCACCAGAAAAGTACGCTCTAAGGATGAAGCAGGAGCCCAAGAAAGCATTCAAAAAGGCCTCACCATGGCGATGCTTGTCGCCATACCCGCCATGGTCGGCATGGCTGTACTCGCCAATCCCATTATTTACGCCTTATTCCAAGGAGGAGAGTTTGAGACCTCAGACGCACTCTACACAGGTCAGGCACTGATGGCGTTTTCCTTTGGCTGCCCTGCCTACATCATGGTTCGAGTGCTCCAGCCAGGCTACTTCGCGCGTGAAGATACAAAGACTCCCATGCGCTACACCTTCTGGTCAGCGGGGCTCAATGCAGTGCTCTGTATCCTCGTGTACGTGACCCTTAAGGACAAAGGCTTTCTGCACATCGGCTGTGCCATTGCCACGACAATTGCAGGCTGGGTGAATGTCATACTACTCATGCTAGGACTCCGCCGAGTTGGCTACCTGAGGTTAAATCAAGAGTACTGGAAGCGCTTTGTGAAAATGTGCCTAGCCGCAGTCCTCATGGGAGCCGTCGTCTACACCCTAGCACGTGTCGCCGAAGACTGGATCTACGTGGACTCGAAATTACTACGAATCGCCACGATCTCCATGATCGGAGCCATTGGCGTCTTCACCTACTTCTGCTTCGCCCACATCACAAAGGCAATGACGCTGAGAGAACTCAAAGCAGGATTTAGAGGGAGTTAGAACTCTCTTGTCTGATGAGTGTTTCTTGAAAACAATCTACGAGAAGGGGAGAGAGCTCAGGAAAAATTGACTGTAGGAGAATTTGGCAAATCGTATAGCTCTAGAATGCCCGGAAAACGCTCACTGACGCGCAATCACTTAGAGACCTAGAAATTTCGTCATAGATGTGATCTGAATGTTTTGTGTAGAGGTGTTTCCGAGCGAGTTCAGCTTCTTGGCGCTTTGCGAGTACCCACAGTCGCGAAGTAGCTTTAGAAATTTGGGGGAACTCAGAAGGCTTCAAAGCTTTGGATTTCGTTCATAATCAAGTGTTAATCCACGCCGTCTAAAAAGGTTTTTACGAAGTCTTTGAGGCTATCGATGATACGAGTTGCTACAGACTTTCGCTCTTTGAGTTTGGGCTTGTGCTCTGGGTCGATGATTTTAATGACATCATCACTGAGAGGCGGTTTTTCTGTAAAGAGGTAGTCTGCGAGAATTTTTTCGAGGCCTGCTGGATCGAGGTGCTCTTCTTCACTGAGCTTTTTCTGAGCGGCGAGCTTCTTTTCTACCCAGTAATTATCAAAGGCTACTCCAATATCCGCATCTGCAGGGAGATCTTTGAACTGACCAGCAATAAACTCATCGATCAGCTCACGCTTACTTCGCAGCTGGGTTTCGGAGTCCAGAAGGTCATTGATGAGCTTGATCTGGCGTTCCTGCTCATCTGGCGTTGCGTCCTTCAGATTTCTGAGTAATCCGATGATATAGCTGACATTGATCTTGTCTCGTGTCATCAGCTCTAGCTCGAAGTCGAGATCATCTAGAATCGACACCTTTTCTTTTTCTCGGTCTCCTTTTACTTTGTCATAGAGATCGAGGTATTTACTGCGATAGTCGGCAAAGGTTTGCTCATCGATGGGAAGGCGTTCAAAATTGAAGTCAGTAAAACATTCCATCATGTTCTTGAGACGCATGAGGTTTCGGAAGGCTTTAATGAACTCCGCCTCATCCTCCTCTGTTTCTAGTTCATTAACGCTGTCAATGGTCGGAGCAATCACTAGGAGCTGCTCATAAGCTTCCTCGAATTTAGCCAGGTAGTTTTCAAAGGGAGCGAGCACAATGTCTTCCACCGCATCTTTATTCGCAAAGAGTTCAATCGCTTTATCCGTAGAAGGTTTCAGATTACGGAAACAGACCACGTTTCCCTGAGATTTTTTTGATCCATAAATTCGATTCGTGCGGGAGAATGCCTGAAGCAGTCCATGGTATTTCAGATTCTTGTCCACGTAGATCGTATTAAGAGGCTTACTATCAAAGCCCGTGAGAAACATGTTTACCACGAGTAGAATATCCACCTCCTTAGCTTTCACTCTTTTCCCTATGTCCTTGTAGTAGCCATAGAAATTATCAGTAGAATAGTTCGCGCTGTAGGTCTCATTGTAGTCCACTATGAACTCATCCAGCTTCTCTCGGCTGTGCTTATTCACAGGCTGACCATCTTCAGGCATCACGTCTTCTAGATGATCGACGTCGGCATCGTCCTCATTAGCACCGTAGGAGAAGATGGTTGCCACTCGGAGATTATGTGCTCCTTGATTCAGCTTCTCACGGAAGAGTTCGTAATACTTGATCAGCGTCGGCACATTGGAAACTGCCATGATGGAGGTGAACTGATAGGCGTGCGTCTTACGGGCGTGATTGGCAATGATGTAGTCTGTGATATTGTTCAGTCTCACGTCAGACTCCATCACTTCTTTGGTGTCGATGGCTTCAACATCAATATCCACAATTTCATCCTTCTTCTTAAAGGTGCGGATATACTCGACGGAGAATTTCAAGACGTTCTCGTCTCTGATCGCATCCGTAATGACATATTTGTGCAGGCATCCACCAAAGAGATCCTTAGTCGTGCGTTTTCCGAGAGCATTTTTGGCAGCATTCTCAGCAAAGATCGGAGTCCCCGTGAAGCCAAACATCTGCACTTGAGAGAAATATTCAGTGATGCGGCGGTGTGTATCGCCAAACTGTGAGCGATGGCACTCGTCGAAGATAAAGACCATCGTCTCGTCTTTCATGGACTCCATCGTGGCGAGATACTTCGGCTTACAGATCGCCGTGTTCAGCTTTTGGAGCGTGGTAACGATCAGCTTGGTATCATCGCCAAACTGCTCAACTAGTTTCTTCGTGTTACTCGTCGCATCCACACTGCCCTCAGAGAAGGCGTTAAACTCCTTGATCGTCTGGAAATCGAGGTCTTTGCGATCCACCACAAAGACGACTTTTTTCACTGCTGGAGACTGGGTGAGAATCTGTGCGGCCTTGAAGGAGGTCAGCGTTTTTCCTGACCCTGTCGTATGCCAGATGTAGCCGTTCTTTTCGGTGTTCTTCACCTGCTCTATGATATTTTCTACGGCGTAATATTGGTAGGGCCGGAGTGCCATTGCGATTTGCTCACTCTCATTGAGCACGATGTACTTGGTGATTACTTTTGAGAGCTGGCATTTCTCCAGGAAGACCTCGGCAAACTCGTGTAGTTGAGTGATTTTCTTGTTATCCTCATCCGCCCAGAAGAAGGTCTGCTTGAAGTCGCGCTTATTGAGTGGGTTATTGGCGTAATACTTCGTATTCACTCCGTTACTAATCACGAAGAGCTGAAGGTATCCAAACAAACCCATCCCTGCCGAGAACGAGTGCCGATGATAGCGGTTCGTCTGATTAAAGGCCTCCTTCATCTCTAAACCTCGCCGCTTGAGCTCGATCTGCACGAGAGGTAACCCGTTCACTAACAGAGTTACGTCATAACGGTTGGTGTATTTCCCCGTCATCGTGATCTGGTTTGTCACTTGATATTGGTTCTTACACCAATGCAGCTGATTAATGAGCTCGATATAGCCCGTGTTTCCATCGTCCTTGGTGTATTGCACTCTGTCCCGTAGCGTCTTCGCTTTCTGAAAAAGATTTCCCTTCGCCAGCTTATTGAGCACCTGCCTAAACTCCTGCTCCGAGAGTAAAGTCTTGTTATGGATTTCTAGCTGTTTCTTGAGATTCACCAATAGAGATTCTTCATCAGTTATTGAGACACGATCCCACCCCAGCTGTTGCAGCTGATCAATGAGTTTATTTTCTAGGGCGAGTTCTGACTGGGTGCTCATGGATTAAGTGATGGCAAAAAGGGGGTTATCTTAACGCTCCGCTGCCGATGAGCGTGCGATGAAGTCTATAGTTATTCTTATGCTTTCTTAATCTCCCTGCGATAATTGAAGGGCATATGCCAAGTTGCTTTGCGGCAGATCGAATTTCACCAGCTTTCGTAAGATGCTTTATTTCTTTTTCCCATTTCTTTTCCGGAATGAGATTGTTGAGTGCAAAGTCATCAGCTTGTCTCTCTTTCTTAGAAGCGTCATGTGACTCAGTGTCATCAAAAAACACCTCTTCTGAAGATCCGCTTAAATGCAGTTTTACGTGTCCTAATTCATGAAATAGAGTGAACCAATAATTATCCAAACGATTATGTCTAAAAGTTAATCCAATCACTGCATTTCCTTTTGAATTCATCATCGCAGCGCCATCTAAGTAGGTTTTAGCAAAGTGCTGTTTGCCCTCTATAAGGATGATGCCTTTATCAAGTAAAGCTTGCCTAATAAGCTCCCTGCCGCTGTTAAATTGGGTCAGAATAACCAACCCATTAATGAACTCCTCGCTAAGATCTTCTGCATTGTACACAGGAGCGTCAATTTCTTCTGATTCCTTTAGGAGGTTCCACCTCCATGCTTCAAGTGCAGCCTCATCTAAGTTCGCTCCCACCTTAAAGCCCGTTCTATTTAAGCCTACGCACTCTGAGGCTCTGAAGCCCTTGAAATAAGTTTGCAGATATTCCTCTGCTTTCTCTTTAAAGCTAGACCATGGAATATCACCAAAGTAACCGAACTTGTGCATTTGCTTAAGTGGGTATTTATTAGGGTCTATTGCTTCTGGCACGTGATCCACTCCTAATAGGGTCTTGGCGGAGATGCTGAGCTCTTTACTCAATATTCTCGCCATCGCCATGGTGAGTTCTCGTTTGCCTGAGAGTATTTCAGAAACACGCGCTTTGCTCCCGATAAATGGAACGAGGTCTTTTTGTTTTAAGCCCTGTTGGTCCATGCGAAATTTAATGGCCTCCACTGGGCTGGGTGGAGGTATGTTGACGACTTCGTCCTCATACATCTTTATCAGATGAGCGAGTAGCTCCAGTTCATCTGATTCCGCGCTTCCTTCATCAGGATTCGCAATCATTAACTCTCGAAGCTTTTCCATTGCTTCTGTATAGTCTGATTCTGTTTTGATTAGCTTATTCATCGTTTTTCATGAGGTTGCGGATACTAGAGCGCTGGTGCTAATCCAGTTTCCATTTGTCGTATTCGGCGTGGGTGCCAATGCGGTCGATCATGATGATGCCATTTTGGTATCGGACGATGACCACTAGGCGGAAGTTGTTGCCACCGATATTGAAAATCACCCTGTTATCACTGAGGAAATCCGCTGAGTTGTAGCGGCTTCTTATATCTTTAGGAGTTTTCCAGGTGCTGTCTTCTGCATCTTGTAGCCAAGCCGATAAAGGAGATTTCGCACGCGAGTGCTTTTTCATAAAATCTTCTAAAATTGTTTTGCCTACCACCTCCATCTATAGAGCGATTCTAAATTGATAATTTGTCAACATTCAAGGACGAAGTTACCAAATGTGAAACTTGGTGTAAAAGTAGATTGACAATTGCAGGTGACTTGGTATTTATCATTTTATAACCAAAAAGGCGGAGAAGTGCTGTAACACCGCTCCGCCCGGAATCCTGAAATAACTCAGTGAGGATAAACTCAAAAAAGCTACTTAAGTGAGGATGCTTTTTGTTACACAATTCGGTGTAGTGGGTCAAGGTTAAGCTGGGTATTTAATAGAATAGACCTATATGGCAACAAACCCACCATCAGGAGATGGACAAAGAAAAGGGGCGGTTCGTAATCGCTCACAAGCATTCAATCCCAAAGCTCAATCTTGGGTCAAAAGAGACGCAAGCACAGGCCGTTTTATGGATATGAAATTAGATAGTAAACCCTTCAAAGGGGTAAGAAAGGAGAAATAGGGAATGCGATTTATTCACAAAGACCTTGGACACTGCTCAGGAAATGAAGTTGTGAAATTCAGCCTCAATTCTGGAGCAAATGTCCGATTGATGACTCATTCTGACTTTAATTTATACCGTAGAAGAGGCCGATATCGCTATCACGGAGGTGTGGCTAAGCGATCTCCTCTATCGATTAAAGTCCCAAGGGCTGGTCACTGGCACGCAGTCGTTGATATGCAAGGGCTGAGAGGAAGTACATCTGCTTCTATTTCATTAGTTTCATAAGATTAAGCACGGTAAGAAATCTTTCTTGCCGTGCTTAAACAAACATCTGTTGAAGTAGTCCTTTTTTGAAGGTTTGGGCTTGGGTGAGTTTTTGGGTGACGAGGTCGATCTTGCGGTCGAAGGCGGTGAGGAAATCGGCGATTTTTTGTTGCTCGGTTGGGTGAGCTATGGGGATTATAAAATCTCTTAAAGTTCCAAGCTTTATATATGGCATGGCTCCCATTTGAGTTTGTTGATCAACATGCCTTTTGAAAAGTCCCGTCATAACAATGAAAATATATTCAAAAGATTCTGAAAAATCACTTAGTACATATGTTCGTTGATAAGCCTCAAATCGACCATTATACTTTTGGCAATGACCAACTTCACCATTACCGGCCACTAAAACAGCTGCTCCTTCAAATGAAAAATCATCACTGAAGGTAGGCGTTTTAGCACACGTAAAAAATGGATAAATGCCATCTGGATTCCCCTCGTTAACATCTTTTTTTCCTGTTTGGATTTTCATAACCTCGCCCAGCTTCTTTTCCTCCCAGTCGGGGAAATTGTTGCCTTGGTCGTCTTTGAAGCGGATTTCCGGGACTTGTCTGCCTGTGGCAGGGAAGAGCTTTTGCATCATGCCCTTTTTGTAGGCAGTGAGCTGGTCTTTCTTCCGCTGGAGAAGGTCGATTTTCTGGTCTACTTTCGTAAGAAATGAGGCTATTTTTTGTTGTTCGGGGAGTTTTGGACAAGTGAATTTTATCCTGTAAAAGTCAGAATGATTCAGGTCAGGGATTGTTGACGTTCCAGCATACCTTAAAATTAAATTTTGTGTTTCATTCTTTCTTAAGAACTCAACAAGAAAATCTTTTGATATACTATCAGGATATTTGATTTTAAAGAAATTATTATGAAATGCACCCGTTACTCCAGTTACTACTTGCCCAGTATTTCCCGTGCGTGTCATTAATATGTCATGCTCCTTACATAATACATTTTCTGGAGGGTTTTTTATGAAGTATCTTGTAGAATTTCCTGACCTCAAGAATTCGTTCGTAATATAAAAAAAGGAATTTTCAACCTCATTTGTATACCTCTGATCAATAGCTATTTGTAGTCCTTGATTTATCTTTAACAAGTCTCGAAAGGGGGTAATTGCCCACTCCCCCTCAAACTCAGGAAACCGCAATTTCGGAATATGTGTTGTTTCTTGATGCATCTTAAAATGGGGCTTTAATTCCTAGTTCAGCACAGAAACCTGCAATGGTGGCATCCACCTCCTTCATTTCCTCATTAATATGGGCTATCTCTGTGGTGACTGCATCGAGGTCAATCGGCTCTTCTTCCTCAAAGGTATCGACATAGCGAGGGATATTGAGGTTGTAGTCGTTTTCTTCTACCTCGGTGAGTGGGGCGACATGGCTATATTTTTCTACCGTCTTTCGCTCACGGTAGGTTTCCATGATTTTAGTGACATGCTCATCGGTGAGGGCGTTCTGGTTACCCACTTTCTCAAACTCGGCAGAAGCATCGATGAAGAGAATATCCTCAGAGTGAACTCGGCATTTCTTAAACACCATGATGCAGGCGGGAATCCCTGTTCCGTAGAAAAGATTCGCAGGAAGGCCAATGACCGCATCTAGGTAGTTCTGCTCTTTGATGATGTACTTGCGGATTGTTCCCTCGGCGGCTCCACGGAAGAGTGCCCCGTGGGGTAGAACGATGGCGGCGGTGCCATTCTCCGCTAGCTGGTGGATCATGTGCTGCACAAAGGCAAAGTCTGCCTTCGAGGCTGGGGCTATTTTCCCATACTGGCTGAAGCGGTCATCTGTCTCATTGAGTGGATTGTCTTTCCCTTTCCATTTTGCCGAGAAGGGGGGATTAGCAACAATGGCTTCAAAGCGTTTATCCAGATGCTGAGGTTCTTCGAGCGTGTCCTCTTGCTTGATATCGAATCGACCATAATGAACATCATGCAGAAGCATGTTCATTCTGGCGAGGTTGTAGGTGGTGCGGTTTAGCTCTTGCCCATAGAATTCTCCTACCTCTGCCTCTCTGGCAATACGGAGAAGCAACGACCCAGAGCCGCAAGTCGGGTCATAGGCGGTTCGGAGCTTTTTCTTATCGGTAGTGACGATCTTAGCGAGAATCTTAGAAACCTGCTGTGGCGTGTAGAACTCACCTGCCTTTTTCCCAGCACCTGAGGCGAATTGAGCGATAAGGTATTCGTAAGCATCACCCAGCACATCTGCCTCGGTATCTTCTAGGGCGAAGTCGATTTTATCGAGATGAGAAAGAACTTTGGAAATGAGCGTATTTCTAGCTTCTACACTCCTCCCTAGCTTCGTGCTGCCGAGGTCTAGATCTTCAAAGAGGTGGTTAAAGTCATCTTCTGACTCTGTTCCCATCGTGCTGCGCTCGATCGAGTTAAGAATACTTTGTAGGTCTTCTAGGATGAAATTACTCTCGTCTTCTGTGTCGGCATTTCCCTTTTGAGCAATCGCGGAAAATAGCTCTTCGGGCTTTAGGAAATATCCGAGTTTCTCAAGTGACTCTTCTTTGATGGCCTCGATATTATCGGCATCTTTTTCTAGGGCATAGTCCTGATTAGACTCAGTAAGGAGAAGTTTATTGGCGAAGAGGTATTGTTTCTCGGAAAGGTATTTGTAGAAGATAAAACCAAGGATGTAGTCTCGGAATTCATCGGCATCCATTTTCCCACGGAGTTCATTGGCGATTGCCCAGAGTTGAGCTTCGAGAAGTTTCTTTTGTTCTTCGGACATAAATTTTTGATTAGTTTTCTGACGTTTTAGCGTCATTCTCTTCCTGTGAAGAGTTAAGCTGAGAGTCGCTAATTTCTAGCAGAAATTTGAGAACGCTCTAGTCATGGGCGCCTCAGGGGGGTGTGGATGGAGTTTCTGTCTTCTGGGGTGAGGGGGAACATGGGGCGTTGTTGGAGAGATTGGAGTGTTTCTGTCACACCGTGCATGGGGTAGGCTTGGTTCGCGCGTTTGGAGTAGTTTGTGAGTAGGGTGATGGCTTCATTCAGAGAGCCAAGGAGCTTGTTTGTGGGGATGCGTTTCTCTTCGGGGATGTTTTGTTGGTTCTGTAGGGCAAAGAGGATGCACTGGAGACTTGGGAAGTGGTATTCTGTGGAGCTGTCGTAGAGCTCTCGAGCGTAGAGGTAGGCTTCTTGTTCTTTGGCCGGTGTTCGGCAGAGGCTGTAGAGGATATTGAGGCGGATGTGGCGTAGTACTTCTTCGGGGTAATCTAGCCGCTGGGCTGTCTGGAGGGCTTCTCTGTAGATACGAGTGGCGTCGGCGTAATCTGGGAGATGGTGGTGGCTACTGGTGAGGCGCCCCTGGGCAAATCGAAGCTGGAGGTTATCGGGATTTGTGTGGATGCCTTTCTGGAGCATGTCATAGCCTTTTTGGATGTATTGCTTGTGGAGGACTGAGCGTCTGAGAGGGGCTAGACTGGTGTCGTCTCTGCACTGTGCGGAGGCATTGTAGGCGAGCATCCAGGCTCCTGTGTCCCAGTAGAAGAGGACGTGCGGCTCTAGCTCGACGGTGTTTTGAATCATTTCCTCCATGGCGAGTAAGTCACGATTCGCCTGGTGGGTGACGGCGCGAATGTGGTCGATACTCGCTAAGGTGGGACGAAGCCCTCCTAGTGAGGCGACGAGGCCTTTCTGACCTAACTTTTCTCGAGTTCCGGCGTCAATGGGTGGGGGGAGGAGTTGCTGCTGGCGAAGTGTTTTGGTGAGATTCTGCTCTGGAACCAAACGCACGGCTCCTAGAGCTGCGAGGCCGAGGAGACAGACGAGAGTTTGGATGAGTTTGTTAGGCATGATCCAATCTGGATGAGCTGGTGAGTAGAGCTGGGAGGGTGCAGTTAAAATTCTTTTTTACGGAATGCGAACCAGGAGAGCGCGAGGTACATGCCACACTGGAGTAGCATGGTGAGGGCGAGTTGACCCATTTGGGCTAGGCTGATGGTTTTTCCTTTCAGCAGGCCGTCACTGACTCCAAAGAGCTGGAGGTCGGGGAAGAGTATAGCGACTAATTGTGTGAGATAGGTCGTGCCACCACTCTCACCGAGGCTTTGTTTACTCAAGTAGTACTCTCTGGCATCGGCCTGGAAGTGGCCGATGAAAAAAATCACCACTGTGCTGACGATGGTGAATAAAGTGGAGCTGGAGAATGTGGAGATGAGGAGTGCGACTCCGGCGATCAGGGTGGCCTCCATGAGGATGGCAAGGCTGGCGTACTGGAGTGACCAGGTGACTCCGTATCGGCTGAGTTCTTGCATTCTAAGGGCGATGGTTTGCTCAGAGGCACCTGCTGTGTGGAAGCGTGCTGTTTCCTCTACCATGGCGGCCACTGTGTGATAGTGGATGATGCCATTGAGCAGCAGACTCATGGCGGCAATGGCAACACTCATGAGTAAGAAGACTCCGAGGAATTTACCCGTGAGGTAGTCTAGGCGAGGTACTGGTTTACACAGTATGGTGTAGAGTGTGCGCTCTTCAATATCTTTGGGGATGAGGATCGCTGTGGCGGCGATGGCGAAGACGATGGAAAAAGAGCGAATGATGAAAAACGAGAGGCTTTTGACAGAACGTAGTTTTTGCTCAGAGGTTTCTGTGGCGCCTGTGTCAAATTCTAACAGGTTTAGTCCTGCGCAGAGTATGGCGAAGGCGATGAGAAAGTAAAAGACCTTCATGCGCACGAGCTGGGTGAAGGTGTTGGCGGTGATTACCCAGATCCGAGATGGAGAGAAGAAAGTCATACTCAGAGGTCTTAGTGATTTCTGCTGCGAGCGGTTTCAATAAAGAGTCGCTCTAGCGTTGTTTTTGGTTTGCCTGTGCGCAAGATGGTGGCGTCAGAAGAAGATTTCACAAGTTCTGTGATCTGGTGAAGAAGAGCTTCGCTCGCATTTTCTAGGATAAATTCTGTCTGCTCTTCAATTGAGGTGAGTTCTTCAATCGAGCCCTGGTTGACAAGTTCTCCCTGAAAGATAATGCCTACAGTGTCACAGACTTCTTGTACTTGCTCAAGGAGGTGGGAGCAGAGAAATACGGTCATACCGCGTTCTTTAAAGCTTAAAATGAGATCTCTGATTTCACGAGAGCCGATGGGGTCAACTCCAGCAGTGGGCTCATCAAGCACGATGAGTCGAGGGTCTTGGACGAGTGCTTGTGCGAGGCCGATTCTCTGCAGCATACCCTTCGAGTAGCCTCCGAGTCTTCTGTCCTTTGCCGCTGTGAGGCTGACGAGATCAAGCATCTCCTTGGTCTTTTCTTTGAGGATTTTTCCTCGCAGGCCGCAGAGCTTGCCAAAGAATCGGACTGTTTCCTCGCCTGTGAGGTGCTTGTGAAAGTAGGGGTTTTCGGGTAAAAATCCGATATCCTTTCGGGAGTCAACCTTGAGCGAATCATGGCCGAAGACGTGGCAGCTTCCAGAGGTGGGGGCGAGTAGTCCCAGGAGAGCCTTCATGGTGGTTGATTTTCCAGAACCATTAGGGCCGATCAGGCCATAGACTTGGCCTTCTGGTATCTGAAGAGAGACGTCTCTTACGGCAAGAAGTGGCTTGGCCCGAAGAGAGCTCTTGAAGGTTTTAGAAAGGTTGCGGATGTCAACGGCGTTCATGTTTGAGCAAATACAAGTGTGAGAATATCCTAGATAGAATCTCTGACAACTGAGAACTCACGTTCTGAGAAAAAATCAGGGTGAGGCTCAAATTCTCATCGTCATGAGAACATGGTCTGTTAAGAGTATAGGGTATCTTATGACCATGGAAAAAAGGTGATGAGACACGCATAAGCATTATGAAAGTAAAATTAATCGCAGGGTTGGTGAGTTTGTTAGCCTTATTTGGTCTTAACTCATGTTTGGTTGTTGAATCAAAAGTGTCACTAAAGAAAGACGGCAGTGGTACTGTGACAGAACACGTATATTTCGGAGCGCAGCTCACTCAGATGATGGCTCTGGGTGGTCAGGAGGGAAATCCTATAGAAGATATGCTCAATGTAGAGAAGGCGACAGAGCGTGCAAGTACGATGGGACAAGGGGTCACCTTTGTGCGAGCTGAAGCGGTCGAGAAGAATGGTAAGAAAGGCGTGAAGTCCGTCTTCGCCTTTAAAGACATTAATGAGCTTCGCTACAATGGCCCTGATGCCCTCGATGACTTAGCGGCCCAGGCAGAGCAAGAAGTGGAAAAGAAAGAGGTCAAGCAGACGTTCTTTTATGAAGAAGGTGTACTTACACTAGAGAATGATAATGAAGACCTAGGCTTAAATGACATGGAAGGAGTCGACCCTGCTCAATTGCAGATGATGAAGGGTATGTTTGCGGGAATGCGCATCACCATGGAGCTTGAACTCCCTGGTGGTATCGAGCAGACAGACGCTAGTTTTGTGGAAGGAAATAAGATTACCCTCGCAGACATGCAAGTGGACAAGATGCTTGCTAATGCTGAAGCGTTGGAGAAAATCGGCAAAGCAAAAACGAGCGAAGAAGCTGCCAAGATTTTTAACTCCATCGAAGGCGTTCAAGTAGAGGGCAAAACAAAGGTGACCGTGAAGTTAAAGTAAGTCACTTCCGTTTGATTTAATATCAGCCTTAGTTGTTTCCTCTTGCAGCAAGCGACTAAGGTTTTTTTGAAGAATGTATTGTTAAAGCGAAGTTGCCTAGAACAGCATCACTGCATGTCCAAAGAAGATCAGAGTCTTATCGTTAAGTTGAGGGGGGAATTAGCGAAAGTGCAGAGTAGAGAGCTGCAAGGTCTTTTGTATAGGAACTCGACTCTAGCAGAATGGGTGAAAGAGGCTTTATCACTCCCAGAGCTTTTTGAGAATATAGCCAGAGAGGGGGCATTCGACTTTGATATCGAAGTCATTGACTGGGTCGACACGGATGGGGAACAGCGAAAACTCTCTGTGAACCGAGCAAGTCGAACATCTATGTGGCCGATGGGAACGCATTACTGGGTGCGCGATAATACCATTATTGGCGCTCGGCTCATGCAGGTAAATCGGGATTTAGAATGGTGTCGAGAGGAGTGGTTTGATCAGGGTAAAGCACTGCTCCTATCTGCACTGAGTGTGATGTCGTCTTGTCGTCAGCTAGAGCGATTTGAATCCGTGATTTCAGGTGAGAGTGATCGCGCTGACCCTCATGCTTGGCCACATATTTTCCTAGAGATAGATGGTAACCTGACTGCACAGAGAGAAGAAGCCTGGATGCATAAGCAGGATGCTTGGCAGATGACATGCTATTACGTACTAGATGCCCTAGAGCGTGGCTGGATAGCGCAAGAGGAATTAACGATAAAGCACAGAAGGTTACTAGAGCTCGTCGTTCCATTTTTGAGAGCTGTCGACTACAGTCGCTGTGAGAATGGAGGATCCTGGGAAGAGATAGCTGCGGTGAGAACCTCCGTTCTTTCTTGGGAAGTGGCTTTATTAGAAAAGCTCAGAGATATCCTATGGCTTGATGTCAATAAAGGTGAACTACAGGCATTACTCAGTGAAGGGAGAGACCAACTAGCGCAATCATTACCCTATGAATCCGCCCAGTATCCGCTTGATGATATTCGCTATCGTGAGGCTGACTCTACCCTTCTCTATGCCGTGATGGTAGATGTTATTGAGCGTGTTGATAGAGCATCAGTAAAGCAGAAGCGAGAATGTGTGTTAGAGGTGCTCGGAGTGGTCGAGAGTCTAGTGGGGCAGCATGGCGTGCGGCGCTACAGAGGAGATTCTTACCAAGGCCTCAGCTACTATACGAATACGATTAGTCAGAGGCTAACAGAGCTCTATGATAGCCCCTCTGGAGATAGTTCCGGTGTGGAGCAGTTTAAGCGTAGAGGTGAGTTAGTGCCCAGTGGGCATGAAGCGCAGTGGACGCATGTGATTTGGCAGCTCTCCTGGATCTATGGGCGACTCTACGCGGAGTACGGTGAAGAACAGTTTCGAGAGAAGCAGGAGGCCTATTTCTACAAGGGATTGTCTTTATTTACAGGTTATAATGAGGCTTCACTACGGCTTGAAAATGGAGTGTCAGAAGTGTTTTCACTACCAGCATTTCGCCTGCCTGAGTGCTATAATAGTGAAAGCTATCAAGATGAGGTTTTTGTCTACCCGTCACTGCACACCCCTCTGTATTGGTCAATCGCCGAAGCGATTTGTGCCTTTGCCCAAATGGAGGAAACAAGAAGAATGGAGGAAACAAGAAGAAGGGGGTAAACGCCATCTCATTGTGAAGGAGTTGGCTGATTGTCCAGTAACCACGAGCTAATGTGGTGAATATTCGTCTTTAAATCTGATTCTGGTAATGAGCTAAACCAAGCCTTAAACTGATCTGGCTGGTTTAGAGACATATCAATAGCTGTATTGTAAATCGCGTTATCTTTATACTCTTTTTCTTGAATGTCTTCTAGCCATGGGAGAATGGAGGAAGGATCATCATAGGAATAGTGATTAAAGGCTTCATAGATAAGGTGGTCTTTGGAAGGAGAGGGCTCTTTATCTCGAATGTGCTCTAGAGCGGGATTTGGATCATCCAGCTGGAGCATCCACTCAACTAGAGCCCCACTGAGAAGGTTTTCTTTTTGTGTGAGATCGGGGAACTCCTCGATGAGCTCGACGACTGATTTTGGATCATCTTGGTTTAAAATCATCTGCTCACCGACATCGTAAGCGACCATATTATAGATATGATCTCTGTGTGGGGCTGATAAATATTGGAGTAGTTCTCTTGGGTCTTCCTGACCACTGTGGTTCGATAATAATCCATCAGCAATTTGATCATATAAAAAAGAGTTTCCACTGCTTCCTAGAGCACCTTCGATTTGCTCAAGGCTCGCAAAAAGCTCTTTATCCGCGTAATAAGCAACGAGTGCGTCACTCAAAGTGCGGATATAAAATCCACCAAGATCGGAGTCTCCTAAGACCTCTAACATTAACGCCTCGTTGCCCTTGAGTTGTGAGATAATGAAGGCAATGAGCACCTCTGTGTCATCGATTTCTGAGATTCTGGCATGTAGAGCCTCTCTGGATAGAGTGTTTGGCCAGCGTGAAGAACTATTAGACTCTCTTCTTTGTTGAGAAGAGAATGTAGAAAGAGACAATGATTGATCCGGTATATCGTGGTTCCTTTTAGGATCACGCTTTAGAAACAGTATAGATAGTAATCCTATGACGAGAGCTAATGCTAAGAATGCTTGTTTCATGTGTCGGAGCCCCTCAATGAGGAATCAACTAAGTAAAAAAACACCATTCGACTTATAGGGATAAGTGGAATGGTGATTCTAAGATATGTAGAGATGAGTGAAGAATTAATCCAATAAATCCTGAATGGTTCTATTTAAGAAACGAACGCTGTTGACTCCATCAAAAGGAGCACGTTCAAAGGCATTGTCGCTCCCACGAAATCTAGCGGTAGCCACTCCACGGGGGAAGTCAGATAGGCCAAGACCTGTGCCGACTTCTAAGTCTCTAGTCTGCTCATTGACGAAAATCCAGTTCTCACCAATGGTTCTGCGAAACACAGTGTTTGGTGTCCCCCTGTGCCAGTTGCGCGTAAAGGTGATATCGTGTGGAGCCTCGTGTGATTCTCCACCGATACTGCTGAAGTAGGAGCAGCTAGTGAAGGGGATTTCTCCCGCTACTCGATCATTGATAATGATGTTTTCTGTACAAGTAATATCATGACTACCTGCCTCAAAGTGAATACCACCAAAGTTTAACCCACCGAAGTTACCAATTCGGAAGACATTGCGCTGAGTAGGGTCGCTATTTCCTATCGTGAGATTGCGACAGCGGTTAAAGTCGATTCCTAAGAAAGCCATGCCTCTTAGTTCGCATCGAGTCACTGTGGTGCCGCGAAAGTTCACTGCGGGCACATCATTGACAGCAAAGCCGTGGTCACCATTTCCGAAATCAAAGGTAAGACCGCGCGCGCTGTAGAAATTTTTGCTTGGGACATTTGTGCGAAGTACATCAGCATTATCCAAAACCATACGTGAGGTTAGAGCGAGGCTGTTAGCGAGTGCATTTGGGCCACCTCGTCCTTCACCGCAGTTAATGCCTCCTCGTCCTGTGAAGAAGCGAACATTACGCACAACCATACCGTTGGGTAGCCCTCCTCGAGCATATTCAATGCCGACATTGACATTTCTAAAGGCACAGCCAACGACTCGTAAATCTCTAATGCCTCGGCGAGCGGTGAGAATCCCTGATTCGACTCCAACAGAAACGCGCGCCCCTTCCTCAAAAGATACATTGCGAGAGACAAGAGGGGTGTGCTGCCCTCGAATCACTAGATTTCGGAATTGAACACCATCTGCATCTACGATGAAAATAGCTCTCAGAGCGTCTCCACTCTGCAAGATAGAAGGGTCAACTGGGTTAGGGTCACGTCCATTGCTGGGAGGAGAGACACTCACATCACGGTGATTGTAGGTGACCCGTGAACGTACTCCGTTGGCTCGTCGACCGATAATGGTGAGTCCTTCTTGGGTGACTCGAATCGTGCCATTTACGGTGATGTTGTTTGTCAGCTCAATGGTGCCGTTGGCTCCTGCGCTATTTTGTAGAGTATTAAAACTCTGTTGAGTGAGGGAAGAGCCATCGAACTGAACGGTATCTGCAAAAAGGGAGGTTGAAATGCTAATGCCTAAAATGAGTAAAAATAACCTTTTCATAGAATCTAAGTGAGTCTTCAGAAACCATTTCTGAAATGTGTAACGTATAGTATCTCCAGTATGATTAAACTCTGTAAAGAAAAAAGGTTTGTACTTTTTCGGCGTGTTTATATATAAAATCGATATTAAGTGTATCCCTGTTGGTCTAGACGTGAATTGAGTTGGTGTTTGTTAGTAATTGATAATGAGTTGTTCTATTATTATTTCAATAAATATGAAATGATTGTAGCATTTGGTCTATGTTAATCTGAGGATCGTGAAAAATCAGAGCTAGTAGTGTGCGCTCAAGAGATAATCTATTTCTTTGGTTCTTATTACTTCTAAGGTTAGTGCTAACACCCTTAGAAGGACTGAATAGATACGCCAAACGTGGCCACTCTAGAAAAGTGGCATAAATTATACAGAGTAGCAGGTGGGTTTTACTTCTAGTACCAACTCAAAAAACTATCTGGTCGAATTCACTAGATTTTTGACGAGATGCCATTGTTGTCACTCATCGGAGATGCTCGCATCACCGATGAGTTTCGCCTTGATCTCCCACCAAGTCTCTTCGCGCTTTCTACCAGTTAGTTTTCCTCATTGGTATTAAGCTTTGCTTTCAGATGTGGGGTGATTGCTTTTTTCCAAGCTTCGTAAATGGAAGTGTTTTTTTGTGCAGTGGCCTCGGTTAGGTAGCTAATGCTTTCTGGGAATTTTTTCTGACTTAAGATCTGGTTGGTTTTCTCGACACGTTCTGCTAGTGCAGTGTCATTGTCTGTAAGCGCAGCTGTTAGTGGGAGTATGAGAATATGACTTGTTGGTAGTTTCCAGCTAAGTTCGCTCAAGATGGCTTGTATGCCTGTAGCTGTGTCTTCTGGACTGTGGTTGTTTTTGAGATTTTCTAATCCAATATGAAGAATCACTGTTTCTGGCGAGATGCCCTTGAGCTCACTGTTTTGGAGTCTCCAGAGAGTGTGCTGAGTCTGGTCATTTGGTAATTCTAAATGAGCGACTTTATAGGAAGAGTAAGTGTCCTTCCATTGTTGGGTGTTCGTCTCTTTCCATGAAGAAATAGCGGAGTCACCGATCAATAAGATATTGGCTCCACTTTCTTTCGCCTTTTGTAGGGGCACTACATGGTCTTGTTGCGAAGTTGTGTTTGTTTGTTTGGTGGCGACGGCTGATGCTGGGCGAGCTAGAGAGGTAATAGGGAGGAACTTAACTGTGCCTTCTAACATATCCGGGACGATGAGTTGGTTGTTTTCCCGGTCGTGATAGAAGTCCGCAGCCGTTGTGAAGTCCGCAGACATTTCTTGTGTTGTCTGAGTGATGAGGTCATGTGCCCAGACTTTACCCAGTGGCCAGCTAGAGACATAGAGGACATCGTTTTGAATAGACACAGCATCAGCACCACGGAACCCTGTGGCGATCGTCTCGAAGTGAGTGCCATCCCAGGCAATGATATTACCAGTGAAGAAATCTCCCATGACGAGAGCGTCTTTCCCACGGTAGCGTAGAGCCGTGACGCCATTGGGGCCAGGCATGGAGAGATTTCCAGGAGGGACAGAGGGAATGACCTTGCCGTCGAGAGAGACTTTATACACACAGCCCGTCATGGGGGCTATGGCCTCAGGGGAGTCGAGAGGCCAGAGCACGCGCTCTTTCTCTGGGTCAAACATCCATGTCGGCGGACTCATATCAGTGACGTAGACGTGCTTCCCATCTGGGCTGGCGACGATGTCATTAAGAAAGGTGATTTCTCTTGGGAAGTCGTCTTTATCGACGAGGAGCTTCTTTTCTCCATTCTGATCAATACTCCAGATTTTAGTACGGTCTGAGACAATGATTTGATTATTGATGAAGTCTAGGCCTTTGGGGTCATCCAGTCCTGTGGCGAATGTGCTGACTTTGTCCTGATCGAGAACAGCTATCTCACCGTCTCCAGGTTCCATGCCATTAATGATAGAGATATAGAGCTTACCACCAAAGGCTTTACAAATACTCTCTGGTTTTGTCCCGACTTTGATGACCTTGGTGGGGGTTAGTTCAGCCTGAGAATAAGAAGGAAGGGCAGCAGCGAGTAAAAAAGTAAGATAAAATCTCTGTATCATGCAGATAGAAAAGTCGCATACGCCCTGAGAATCAAGCTAGAATTACTCAAAGTAACCTCTAGTTTTATTCCCTAGATATTGGAGCTGTTTTCAGCCTGTGCACTCTTCTGAGGGTTACTCTGAGGCCTCCTCTGAGGTTAAAAAGGAACCTGCTCTTTCTTGCCTAAATGTGTCGGCTGTGTCTGGAGAATATACAGGTCTAACATCATTTTTACACGTGCGAGATACTCACGTAGATTAGTGCGGAGACTCAGCTTGCCGTGAATCTGCTGCGCATTGAAGGCGATAGCATCGACCTTCTGATGATTCGCGATGTAGCAGGCGCGTTGGTTATGGAATGGCTGAGAGATGATAGTTAGAGCGTCACAGCCAAAGACTTGCTTGGCTCTTACAATAGAGTCGAGAGTGCGCAGTCCTGCATAGTCACAATAGATATTCTCTGCTGGTACGCCACGCTCGATGAGGGCGTTTTTCATCTCTTGTGGCTCATTGTAGTAGCGGGTGCGATTATCGCCAGAGACGAGGAATCCTTTGACTTTATGGGCCTTCCAGAGTGACTCGGCCGCGTCTATTCTATGTGTGAAATAGAGGTTTGGCCTGCCATTGATCTTCGGTGAGCAGCCAAGTACCAGTCCGACTCGATCTGCTGGGAGGGCATCGAGTTCTGAGTAGAGCTGCTGGTTTGTCGTGCTGACTGTAGAATAATTGGCAAGAAAGATGGCAGCGAGCACGAGTAAGAAGATACTCAGCAAGCTCCATAGAGCTCGGCGCTTGAGTACGTGCAGAGAGCTCTCAGTGTACTTAGCTTTCATGGCGGTCTAATTTACTCCTAGTTTGTGCCCATTCGAGCAGAGACTGGGCAAAGCTTGTCTTTGGGCTCTCTGGAGCAAGCACACGGAGTTTTGTGGAGGAAGGCTGGAAGTGGACAACTTCTGAGCGACCAGACCACTCACCATCGACCTGTACGGGGACTTCAGCGTCACAGATGACTTTAAAACTCCCTGCCTGAAGATACTGTACTGAGGACTTACCCGTCTGGATGTCTCCTGTGGCGAGACCTTTGAGAGAATCAAGGACGAGTTTATACCCTGATTCTTTAAAGATGAGAATATCGATGAGATTATCCTCATTATCTGCCTGGTGAAATAATTTGACCTGCCCTCCATAGAGTGAGCCATTCCCTGCGAGTACAGCAATGCCCTCCTCACTCTCACCAGAGTCAGTGACCACTTTCATCTTTGGTGGATTCTCACCTAAGATACGTACAGCAGACATGAGGTAAGCCATGGGGCCTAGACGCTTCTTTGCCTCCCAGGTGGTTTCTTCAATCACTTGGGCATCGAAGCCTACACCCGCCATCTGGACAAAAGGTGTCTGATTGGCCTGAAAGAGATCCACATGCTTAAGGTAGCCTTGGTCGATCACTGCGAGAGCTTTATCAAGGTTGCTCTGTTGTAGATTAGGCACTGGAATGCCAAGTTCTCTGGCAAATACATTCATGGTACCTGTGGGTAGAACTCCCAGAGCTGTTTGAGAACCAGCCAGTCCTTTCACAACGGCATTGAGCGTGCCGTCTCCTCCCGCAGCGATGACGACAGGGTAGTCTTCCTGCGCGAATTTCGCCGCGAGGTTTGTGGCGTCTTCAGCATCTTTTGTTGCGTAGAGTACAAAGCGCGTGGCGTGTTGCATGACAAAGCTCAGGGCGCGCTTGCCACGTTGGCTTCTCGCATTTGGATTAAATAATAGCGGATATCTCTCCATGATAGGTCATCTAGGTTAGAGCTCTAAGTGGCTAATAGCACGTGGCTAAGGCCATAGGTAAACGAGGCATTAAGGTGAAATTGAAGTCGGCTTATGGGGTGTGATGTTATACTTCGCTAGTTCTCTAGTTGTACGTTTCATGGGTAGCCCAATGACATTGGTACGACTGCCGTGGACACTCTCAATAAGAAGATCTCCGTGTTCTTGGAGAGCGTAGCTTCCTGCTTTATCCATCACATTCACGAGGCTGATGTATTTCTGGATCGTCTCTTCTGTTAGTGTCTTAAAAGTAACTTCTGTGATTTCTGAGAATGCGAAGACTCGCTCTCCTTGGACAAGGCAGAGCCCCGTGCAGACTTGGTGTGTATGTGCGGAGAGGTTGCGAAGAACCTCTAGTGCCTCAGCGCGATTTTTTGGTTTCCCCAGTGGAGTTTGATCATGATAGACGAGAGTGTCAGCTCCCAGCACCACAGCTTCTGGATGCTGTACGGCTATGGCAGTGGCCTTTAATCTGGCATTGTATTCGCAGAGTTCGTGCAGCGGGAGTGTCGAATCGTGGATTTCCTCGGCAGGAGAGGGGATAGTCTCAAAATCAAATCCTGCATCTTGGAGTAAATCTCGGCGTCTTGGTGAGCCTGAGGCTAAAATAAAATGTGGCATAGATACGAAGTGAACATTACAAACACGCGTGCGAATATAGCGTTTAGAAAAAGCCCTGACAAGGATGATTCTTGCACACAGAGCAGGGATGGGGAATGGTTCTGTCATGAACCAAGAGCCAATGACAGATGGAGAAATGATAGAGTGCGCAGAGGCCAGTGAGCAGATGGCGCGCCTCAGAGCCATCATGCACCGACTGCGTGCACCGGGTGGCTGCCCATGGGATGCAGAGCAGACCCACGAGAGCCTAGTGTCAAATATGCTTGAGGAAGCCTATGAAGCCGTGGACGCGATCCAGCGAGCAGACTGGCAGCACCTCAAAGAAGAGTTAGGTGATGTCCTACTCCAAGTCGTCTTTCACGCAGAGCTAGCGCAGGAGCGTGGGGAATTTAATTTTGATGATATAGCACAAGTAGTGTCAGAGAAACTCATTCGGCGCCACCCCCATGTCTACAGTAGCAGTGATGTCTCAAATACGGCGGATGTTCTCACTCAGTGGGAAGACATCAAACGCAAAGAAAAAGGAACCCAAGAAGAGCCGTACTTGCACGGTGTGGGGGATGGTCTGCCAGGACTGCTGCGAGCCATGAAGTTGCAGAAAAAAGCCGCGAAAGTAGGCTTTGATTGGCCAGATGCCACCAGTGTGATGGGAAAGGTGAAAGAAGAACTCGGAGAGATCGAGGAAGAGCTCATCGTCCACCAAGAAGGAGCACCTGCGAGTGTCGAGTTAGAAAAGGAAATAGGAGACCTGCTCTTTGTGACAGTTAACCTAGCCCGCAAGCTAAAGATCGACCCCGAAGCTGCTCTAGCACGCACCAATGAAAAGTTTCTACAGAGATTTCACTACATGGAGGGAGCTATAGAGAAGCAAGGTCTTACGCTAGAAAGAGCCGAGGCCGCGCAAATGGAAAGAGAGTGGGAGAATGCCAAGAAGCTCGAAGCGTAAATACTAGATAACAGATTTGAGATAACAGATTTGAAAAGAGGCAAGAATCACACTCTCAAAATATATTATAGATCATCTAACATATCTGCGCAGAACTGTGACCAGCTCTCAAGAGAATCTCTCATGCTCCCTTGGAGTTCTTCTTTTGAGAAGAACCGCAGATCAGCAATCGCATCTTCCGCCGCACGGACTTGGTCAGACTCAAGTTCCACGAGATGGACGACACCCAAGTGTACTTTCCCGACTTCGTTACTATCGTCATTTAAGAGAGCGACAATAGACTGAGTGAATCCGCCTTCTATCTCTAGTTCTTCACGAATTTCACGCTCTACCCCAGCCATGTAAGTATCCATGCCCAAGTTACCAGAGCGCGAATCCACTGGGTTAATATGCCCACCTATACCGAGGGAGCGCTTCGCATGCAGGCGAGCCTCGCCACCAGACTTACCTCTTTGGTAGCAGAGGTAGCGCCCCTTGTGGCGAAAGATCGCGTAGGGGATGAGTTGCTTGTGACTGGGATCTTGCTCAGCCTCGGCACGATCTAAGAAAAAATTATTCTCAGGATCAATCAGAGCCGCCAAGTAGCTGCTGACCTCAGTACGAATCCCCTGAAAAGCGCCTAAGCGCTCAAAGAGCGCGCGCGTGACAACGAGAATTTGCTCACCATTATAGTCTTTGGACATAGGAGATCAGAAGTAAGACGTGAAATCAGTTAACCTTTGAGTAAAGTCATCAGCTTGGCGGTATCACCATCCGCCGCCCAGACATGGCGCAGAAAGTCCGCCATAGGGAGATTCCCGTGATCACGCAGGAACTTACGGTCACCACCACAGCCGTACATGATATCAGGGTCGAGCTCACCGCGCAGCTTATGCGTCGCTTTTTTGAGAATGCGGGGCAGGTAAGTGATACCCTCAATCGCATCGCCAAAGGTCGGCAAATCGTTTTTCTGGATTTCCTTATCACTGTGCTGGCCTTTCTGAACAACGAGAAAGTAATCGCGCCTCACAGCGGCCACGAGCAGAGCGGTAGACTCAGTAGGCTGCGCCTCATCACCGAAGTCCTCAACGAAGTCAAAGAACTCACGAGGCTTATAGCCAATAGAGAGAAGAAACTCTAAGTCCTCTGGGGAATAGTAGGTGTTAAAGTCCCTGTTGCCAGCCTTGTACTGGTCAACACAGCGGCGGAATAGTTCGAGAAATTGGTCGCTCCAAGTCATGGCGCAACCATGCTAAGATCTCAGGGATTTGCAAGTGCGCAGTTTGCTGAAATTTCAGCGTTCCTTGAGATGCTGAGACGTACATGTCTGGCTTCAAATGGGCTTAGGAAATAAGACTTTGGAAATGTCGCGTGAATAGAGTTATTGAGAGGTTTTGTAAAAAGAGTTGCATAAATGTAATGATAGGAACAGCATGCTATTATGTTAAAATTATCAAAAATTATAATATTGACTTGTGTGGGAGCACTTGTCTCCTGTGGAGGCGATCAGTCAGAGATCAGTGCTGGTGCACAGAATACGATCGATGCAGCCTTACCTCATTTCTACGACATTCTCAGAATGGAAGGGAAAGAAAAGACAGTCGCTATGTTAGGAGAAGAGGCTCATATCGTACAATTCGCCGTAGAAGTTGAGGTGAAGGAAGACCTCTACCGGAGAAGCCATGACTTAGAGAGGTATGTGAAAAAGCTAACGAAAGGTGAAATCTATGAGCAGCGAGAAGCGGAATCATTGGTGCTCAAAAAACAGATTCTCAAGAGAGTGAATCAAAAAGGGGAAAAGACAACCCTCTATGGAGAACTCATCAGTGAAGTAAAAGCGGATGGCCAACTCAACATGATGGACTTCAAGCTCGATGCACCAAAAGCGAAAGCACTTTCCGCCTTTGATCGCACAGAAATCCTCATCGATGGCTCCAGTGAAGCAGAAGCCTATTTTGACCAACTGATAGAAGAGAAAAAAACAGCCCAGAAGTTAGTTGCAGAAGAACGAGCAGCAGTTGAGAAAATGAAAGCCGAAGAAGAAGCCATGAAAGCTGAGAAAATGGCCGAAAAAATAGCTGCGATACAACAACGCAGTGAAGACACAAAAGCAAAGCTACTCAAATTCTTCACAAAAGGAAACGTCTATGAAGGTATCTACAAACACAAACAAGGCGGCAAGGTAACTCTAGAAGTGTTAGAATTTGATCCTAAATTATTCTTTGGTGTCATAGAGCTCACTAGCCTCGATCAGCCAACTGTGAGTTTCCCCGTGAAAGTGACATTAACCAGTGCCAAACAGCGTGATGGCGAAACCCAGTGGAATGTGATAGGCAGTCAGTCTGAGGAAAACCCCGAATCCGCAGAGTACTCTAGAGAATTGCGCCTAGCTGCCGTGAGCCGCTCCCATAACAGACTAGAGATTAGAGAATTCTATTTCACAAGAGACCTTATCGCCTTCCGAGTTGGTCATCAGGAAGAAATGTTTTTCCCCACAGAGCCGAAGTAGAGAGAGCAGTTATACCAACTCAAAAAACGCACTGGTAATAGATATTTCAACACACACTTGGCTCCGTTAGTGGGAATCACTTCTCACGTCTTAATGACTCTGGATGAAATACTCATGATTTTCGCCTATTTCTTTTTTTAACCAAGCTAAGGCTTTGTCATGAGTGTCATGGTCATGGTGGTGATTTACCCAGCCTGTATAGATAGAAATAGCAGAGTTAAAATTCACATGAGATTTGAGTTGATTATGCCGCTCTATTGCCAATGTTAAGTCTGTTTCAGCTAATCTTGCTAAAGCTATACTAAGAATGGAGAAGTCTAATGCAGAAGAAGATAAATTATATATCTCTTGAAGTTTGTAGGTTTCTATAAATTTATCTTTTAGGGCCCAATCTATAAAACCGTTTAATTTGTGCTTATCGTTGATAGAGCTATTTAAATATCCAGTAGCCACCTCGATTTTAAATTGGTTTAATCTTTGTAAATCTACACTATCTAACAATCTTAGATATTTTTCTTCTATTTCATTTTGAACACAAGAAATTATGAAGGTGCTTACAAATAAACTGTCCCTATTGATAGGGTGTAGTTCATTATAATGAGTGATTAAAAATCTCCAAGTTTTGTCTGGATTCTGATTTGATAAGGCCTCTATGAGATGGTGCTTCCAGATGACACCAATTTTTTTATTGAACAGAATTGAGAGAGAGTCATCAAAATTGTTATCTACGATGCGACGAGCAATTGTTTTGTTTTGCACACAAGTTTCACTTTCTAAATATTGTGGTGTTAAAATGATTTCTCTATTTTTTATAAAATCTATTAACTCATCGTCACTTAAAGACAGGTGATTTTGAAGGTTTGTATCGTTGCTTGCTGTTTCAGATTGTTTTATTTTTACCAGTAAAATAGCAATCAACGCAACTATAGCTAGAATGTATAATGTTTTTTTCTTAGAGTGCATAACGACTTATTCAATATATTTCTAGTATGATTTCCTTGTTTTGGAAATGAATTTACTTCAATTCTCCATAACCCTTGAAAGCTCTCAAAAAAGGCTATCCAGAATGGCGCGGGATTAAGGTTTTTTTCTCATTTCTCATTTCTCAGGCTCAAAATCACTCTCTAATAATCGACGGAAAGAATAGACGGGAACAGTGGGCGGAAAGCCGATGAGAAGTTAGGTTGTTTGTATGAAAAAAGAACCACTTCTCACCAACTCTCCGAGAACAATTCTTGCCTCAGCCCCTCGCCAATGACAAGCCTCTTTACGCCCTATGAAACAATCTGCTTCTAGGGGATCTCTGTGGAGAAAACTTGGGTAATACATTCATCAATGCCTTGCTCAGGTTGATTAGGTGAGAGCGATCGGCATGGGTCAGAGGCAAGAGGTCAGGCCTCACCGTGAATAAGCAAGTAGTTGTTCCTTGTCAGGATGTTCGCGCCTTTCGTAGTTTGCTTCATCTTTTAGGTAAAAATGAATCGGTTGGCTGCACCTAGAGGGGAGAAGGGAATCGTATTCTAGCGAAGCTTGATGGCTATTTCTCATATCTGAACATGATTGATCCTGTACGTTACTCGGGCCTAATCAGCACGGCAAAGATACTTTTAAGTCGTCACGGCTACAGTCATGAAATTCGTCAGCCTGAGCAATCTAAGTAGATTCGTAGAGTCGAAAATTCGGAAGCGAAAGGCATTGTTGGTTTCATTAAAAGGCTCTTCGGAGGAGGATAAGAGTGCTGAGTTGAGCACTGAATGCGGCTGTGGATACAATCAAAGTGTTAAAAATACACATTAAGGCTTGCTTTGTGTTGTTTTAACACTTAGGTGTAGGGCATGAGTTTCACATATGACTACGCTAGACCGGCTCTCACGACTGATTGTGTTGTCTTTGGCTTGGATGAAGAGGACCTAAAAGTCTTGTTGATTCAGAGAGCAATTAAGCCTTTCAAAGATCAATGGGCATTGCCAGGGGGATTCATTCAAGTGGGGGAAGATGTGGATGACTGCGCGCGCCGAGAACTGGAAGAGGAGACGGGGCTGAAGAATATCTTTCTTGAACAACTTGCCACTGTCGGAACACCAAAACGTGACCCGCGTGAGCATGTGGTAACCGTCGCCTACTATGCACTCGTAAACTTAATCGAGCACCCACCAACTGCAGCGACCGATGCGAAACATGCGGCGTGGTTTGCTCTCGATGACCTTCCCAAGCTGGCCTTTGACCATGCCGATATTCTCAAACTCGCGCATGAGCGCCTCCGTGGTAAAGTTCGCTACCAGCCTATTGGCTTTGAACTTCTTCCTGAGAAATTCACGCTTACTGAGTTGCAAAAACTCTATGAGCTGATTCTCGAGCAAACGTTCGATAAGCGTAACTTCCGTAAGAAAGTCGCCAAGTTAGACATCCTCGAAGAGACCGACGAGCTCGAGCAAGACGTCGCCCGCCGAGCGGCGCGTCTCTATCGATTCGATCGATCCCGATACCGAGTACTGATCAAACAAGGTATAAACTTTGAACTTTAAACAACTCTCTAACACTTTTCATAAAATGATTTTTCAAAAAACAATTCAAGACGGTCAAGCCGTCGTCCGCTGGAACAGAAATGGCACCCGTGATATTATCATCGGGCCTCAAACACTCTTTAGTCCATTTGCTCGCATCGAGCCGATTCATCGGGTCAGTGCAGCAGAAAACAGCTATCTCATTATCAACTACACTGACGGGCATACTGAGCATATGATAGGGCCATGTGATGTTTGGTTTGATCCACTTCTTCATCAGAGCATTACACCAGCGAAGGCGATCAATCTGGACGCCCACGAAGCTATTGTGATCTACAATGAAACCGCTGGAGAAGTGACGCATCGTGTTCTGAATGGGCCTGCAGTTTACATTCCTATTCCGACTGAATGCCTTCACAAGTTCCGCTGGCATGGTGACAATGGTAAGGGGAAAAAGGTTCCTGGCGCTCTTCGTTTTGAAAAGCTACGAGTGATTCCTGACCAGATGTATTTCGATGTGGATGGTGTTCGCACAGCGGACGAGGCTCTCATCACAGCGAAGTTGATGGTTTTCTTTGAACTCGTTGATATTGAGAAAATGCTGTGTGAGACTCACGATCCTATTGCTGATTTTATCAACGCTCTTACTGCCGATGTGATCCGTTTCGTAGGAGCGTTCGACTTTGAAGAGTTCAAAACCCGTGCTCCCGAGCTGAATCAACTTGAGACATACAGAGCCCTCACTGAAGGAGCGGATAGGATCGGTTACCGAATTCATAAAGTTGTCTACCGTGGCTACGTCGCGACGGATAAACTGCAAGCGATGCATGATAATGCGATCGAGACTCGCACTCGTTTAGTTCTTGAAACGGAAATAGAGCATCAACAGCAAGAACTTACTGATCTGAAGCAAAGCCGCGAACACGAACGCGCTGCCGAACAACGTAATGAACAAGAGAGAAGGCTGGCTCATGAGCTTGAGCAGATGCGCCAACAGCATGAACAAGATCTTAGCTTCAAAAAGCAAAATCAAGACACCGAAAGAAGGCATGAGGCCGACCTACTGAAACTTCAGCAGGAAGAATGGAATTATCTAAAAGAGTTTGGAGTAGATCTTACGGAAGTGTTAGTAGCTAAAGAGCATAACCCCGATAAAACCATTCGCCTCGATGGAGGTGTTCAGGCACCTATTCACCTGCATGAAGCCGTTTAGAAATTTTACCTCATGAATATTCAACTCAAAGTGCATTTTGGAGACATCACCTCATTAGAGGTCGATGCGATTGTGAACGCTGCCAATTCCAGTCTGTGGAGAGAATCATGACACTTGCTTGGCGAAAGAAAATCACACGAATTGCAGATCAGCTTTATGAATACGCCGAGTGTAAATAAAATCGAAGGCCTTCTCCTCGGCACTGCGGTGGCTGATGCGATTGGTTTGCCGATGGAGGGGATGAAGCCAGTTAAGATTGGGAAGCTGGGGTGGGGGCGTGCGTTGAAGCATCGTTTCTTCTTTGGCTGTGGAATGTGGAGTGATGATACAGAGCAGACAATTATGATGACTCAGGCTTTGCTGTCGGCAGGTGGAGATGTGGAAAAATTTCGGCGTTCTTTTGCCTGGGAGTTGCGATGGTGGATTTTGGGAATGCCTGCAGCGACTGGTTTGGCGACGGCTAAGGCGATTGTGAGATTGTGGTTAGGGTTTCCGGCTCATAAGTCGGGCGTTTTCTCAGCGGGGAATGGTTCAGCAATGCGAACTGCACCCATTGCGGCGATGTTTCCTGATGATGCGGAGAAGCGAAAAGCCTTTTCGGATACTCAGACGAGAATCACACATTCAGACCCGAAGGCAGCTATTGCGACTCTGGTGGTAACGGAGGTTGCGGCAGAGCTTTTGAAGAGTGAAAAGGCTCCCGATCTTTTTCCCTGTCTTAAGGCTGTTTCTGAAGATTCTGAATGGAAAACTCTAGTAAATGGGTTGAAGAAATCGTTAGAGAGCGGTGACGAACTCGATGGTTTTCTTAGGGAGATTGGGGCGAATCCTGAAAAAGGGATAAGTGGGTATGTCTATCAGACTGTGCCTGCGGTGCTATTCATCGGGATCAGAAATGAATGGGACTATGAGAAGGTTGTCGGCAAGGTGATTCAAGCGGGTGGAGATACAGATACGACGGCTGCGATTGCTGGGGCTCTCTGTGGCGCCTTTGGTGGAAAAGAGAGCATACCAAGGGCGTGGGTCTCTGGGGTCAAAGATTGGCCGACAGGAGTAGGTGATTTAACTCAGTTAGCGAGGTGTTTAGAGAGTGGTTTGCCAGTTCGGATTCGTTCGCGGTGGTCACCATTTCTTCTTTTGAGGAACCTGTTCTTTCTTGGAGTAGTTCTACTCCACGGTTTTGCGCGGATGCTCTCAGCTTATGTATTGAAAGAGAAGACAAACTGATGTGCTGATGATCTGATCTCGCAGATTAATACTAGGAGAAAACGGAGACCGCCCAGTCAACGGCCACCAACCACTCAACAACACAGACGGCTTCCATGCTAATACCAACTCAAAAAACTAGCTGGGCGAATTCGCTAGACATTTGAGGAGATGCCATCGTTGTCACTCATCAAACGGGCTGGACAGGCCTCGTCGCTAAACTCGTGCAGTCTGTCTATGCGAGTGTTGGTATGACGAAGTAGGGTTTTAATAGTATTACCACCTCTCCTTATTTTAACTATCACCGTTACTTGTGGCGGGGGTAGTCATTTGTGGAATAAACACAAATAAGCTATTTTATAAAAATACCACATTGGGATATTATCGGCTTTTGTTTGTCATTTATTCAAATATTCAAACATGTTGGTCATTTTATGAAAACTTGAAATAAATAAGATCTAGTTAGAATAAAAACTTCAAAAAAATGCAGTAAGTGTCTTTTTCGTTGCTCGATTCGATAGATCCAGTTAGTTGTACAGACAATCTAATTGACTAATCACATGAACGCTACAAAAAAAATCACTCTCATTGCTGGTATAATTACTTCTCCTGTTCTTGCGCCATCTCTGCATGCTGCTACTACTCTTCTAGATGAAGATTTTGTTAGAACGACGGCTGCGTCCAATGTTGCTGGAGAACAAACGTTTGATGGCTCAATGGGGTCTCCGACTCTCTTCTTAGGTAATAATATCACTCACAATAATGATGTGTCTAGCGGGGGTTCCCTTGTTATTTCTAATAATAGTACAGGAAACAGCCGCGCAGCCCTCGTTTTTTTTGACGCTAGCACATTAGGAGCTGGCACATTTCAAGCCAATTTAGATTTTTTGGCTAGTAACATCATTTCAGATGATCCAACACAGCCTGGAGCTTTTGCACAGGTTTTCTCAATCACAGGGCTTACAGGTGTAGCAGGAGATGAAGTAAGGTTTGATCTAAATGCAGGCCCAAGTGACTTTAATTCAGGCTTTATTCCTGCGTCAATAAATGGATCTGGCATAGTTACAGCAGGTATAGAGGCCTTTGGAGGAGCTAGTATTACTCAAGTAGGTAACAACGTCACAATTCCAGGTGCAGCTGGGAGTATTTCTGGTTCATTCACATTAACTGGAGATCAGGCGAATGACGCAGGTGATTTTATTGCTGTAGCTTTAGTCAGGGCTGGAGACCTTATTGATTCTGGTAATTTTACCGTAAGTAATGTGTCTATTGAAACAATTCCAGAGCCTAGCTCAACGCTTCTCTTTGGTCTTGGTGGACTTGGGTTACTTGCTCGCCGCCGTCGCTAGTTGAGGGAATAGCTCTAAAGATTGATAAGACCCTATCGGAGATGCCGATTAGGGTCTTTTTTTGTATTGAGGGCACTTTTGATAAGCTCATTTCTGAAAAACCCTGAAGGAATTTTTTATCAAAAAGCAGGTTACTGGAGACACCTTGTGATTACCTCAAAAAAACAATTTGGTAAAGCTCTCTAGATCTTTAGAAGTCAATACCGTTTTGTTATTCGTTCGTGGGTGCCAGCGACACGCGATGAGTTTCGCCTGAGCCGTTAGCCAAGTTTCTTCGAGCTTTTTTACCAAATTGTTTTTCCACTGGCCTGTGGAGATCAGTTATCTTTGAAGAGTGCGCTCCCTTTATGCTTTCTGATATCTCTTTGTGTGAGTGTTTGGTAATGAACGTTCATTTGATGAAAAAATCCAACAAATGAAGGTTCAGAGTCGTGCGCACCTTGGCCGAGTAGAAAGATTAATCCATCTTCTGAGAGAGAGGCGAGGTTAAGTTCTTCTGTGGGAAGTTCCATGACTAGTTTACCAGCTAGGTAGACTTGGCAGACTTGGTTGGAGAAATCTAGGTTAAGAACAAGATGCTGTGTTTTGCTTTCAGGGAATGGGACTGGTTTTCCTTGTAGATTTTTATGGAGAACAGCTATGGGTTCTTCATTTTCGACTCGATTGAGTTTAGCGCGCAGACTCAATGCTCCTTGCTGGTTCGTATAGACAGAGATGGAGCGAGCTGTGTTGGCCTCTTTCATTTTACCTTGTTTAGAAGATAAGCTAAATAGGGGCACTTCTGTTGTTTTGTCTTTTGGTGTTTTCCAGTTTATCCAGAATTCGAGAGCGAGATTTTCTGTGTTGCTCAGACGCTCTTTGTCTAGCAGTACTCTTGGGGCTCGTTTTGCTTTTTGGGTGAATACAGCGCGCCCAGCTCTATAGTGGACACCTTCTCCATCAAGAATAGCTGCTGTGCCGGCTGAGTCTTTGAGGGCATTTGCTCCTTCCGTGAAGTTGAACTGATGAGCGGGGGTGACTTCTAGGGTGCTTTGAGGCTTTGGGGTGGTCTCTTGGAGAGGTTTTGTTACTGAGTCTGGATGATCAGTGATGCTCTTTTGGGCGTGATCCCAGTAGAAGTAACCACCTGCGGCTGCGATCACAAGAAACAGGAAGAGAACGATACCTCCATTTCCTTTGGCAGACTTAAGTGGAGTGACAGGTCTTGGGGAAGAGGCTGTTATAGTGGGGCTGGAAGCTGCTGTGACGAGTTGAGGGCCTTGGGAGGTGGGTGCAGATTGGCTCTGATCCTCGAAGGAGCGAATTAGATCATCCAGATCTTTGGCGAGTTCATCGGCTGTGTTTGTTCGGTTCGCAGGGTCAGGCTGTAGAGCTCTGGCGACAATGGAGTCAAATCGAGGGTCACAGCCACTGGCGAGTGAGGGGGCTCGATAAGGGTCTGAGGCGAGTTGGCCAGTGAGGAGCTCATAGAGCATAGCGCCTATGGAGTAGACATCGGACTTTTGGTCGAGGGCGTTTGGATTCGTGATGACTTCGGGAGCTGTGTAGCCGGGTGTGCCAAAGATGACGCCATCTCCGTGGCTATCTCCGTGGGGTTTTGCGAGGCCGAAGTCGACGATTTTTGGGGAGCCTTTATCATCAATTAAGATGTTCGCGGGTTTGATATCACGGTGGATGATGCCCGCCTTGTGTGCTTGGGCGAGGCCACGGCTGATTTCTAGAATGAGATGTGCGGCTTCTAGTTCATCGACAGCTTGGCCGTTGGCGACCTCGAAGAGAGAGCGGCCAGGGATGTACTCCATAATAATGAAGAGCATGCCATTGACACTGCCGAAGTCATAAATACCGACGAGATTCGAGTGATTGACAGTAGCCATGGCTTTAGCCTCAGAGTGGAAAGAGGCGACATAGTCGCTATCACCGCTGAAGTCTCGAGGCAGGATCTTAATTGCAACATGTCGTTCTAGAGATATCTGCTCAGCCAAGTAGACTGCTCCCATGCCTCCCTGTGCGATGAAGCCTGTGACCTTGTGAGACGGAAATAGACTATCAATTTCTGAAATAGGTGGGGGAGTGAAGCGTGGAGCGTATGAAATGTCAGACATTGAGGCTATAAAGATAAAAAACTAAATTAGACCATCTAGTGAGCGAAAATAAGAAATAAAATCAAGGAGAATCCACGAAGAAAAGCTAAATCGAGTTAGGATATAGGGGGTGATTGATGAATTCGTGAAGACGGAGCATCACGATAGTGGGAGTGATCTCATGATCTGACTAGTTAGCGATTTTTTCTGCGCTCTAGATACTCCTGTAATTTTTTCTGTGCGATTCTCTGGGGGTCGAGCTCTTTGTTTACAAATGGATTATTGTCACCATAGCGGCTCCATGGCCCTTTTGGAATATGGGCAAATTCGATAAATCTCCAGTTTACTTTCGCCCCTGATTTGAGCTGGAGAAAGTCACGCACTGCTGGGGAGAGATCGATGCCAGCGGCGCTGTTTTTGGTGTTTTTTGGTCTTTTTTTTCCGAAGACATAGCGCCAGTCATCGGTATGAAATGGTCCACAGTCCTCCCACTGCGCGTAGCAGGATCTGCCTTTGTAGTGAATCTGCACCCAGCGGCCTTTTAAGACTGTTTCTCCGGGGAGTGGATTGAGATCCTTCCACCAGGGGATGACTTTGTGAGCCTCGATCTTGTGCATTCTATGATCCACCCGGTCATTGTAGGGCAGGGCGATATAAAATGGGTTTTGTCTGGGAGTGAAGGCTTTTGGGGTGAAGTCACTGGCGCGCGCCGCTGGGTCGGGGTTATCATAGCCGCCGTAGTTTTTTTCCCACTTGGTGTCCCATGAGCTGGCGTGATTGGGTGTGGGGTTACGCGCTGTGGGGGACTCTCCGATCCAGAAAATAGTGGCTGTGATATTCTGGTGCCAAGGGTACCTGCGAGTTTGGGTGGCGAGTTTGCGACCTTGGCTCGTGGGAGAACTGACTTGTGGCCCCTGAGCGAAAAGCGGGAAACTACAGTAGAGTGCGAGGACTGCACTGAGGATAAAGCGCTGATTATGCAGGTACATCGTGATTTAGGCTATCGGCAGAATGGAAATTTCGATGGATTTACTTGTCGGGGTATTGGATAGTTTAGCGGTGCTGGTCACTGGCACAAGGATATTAGCCTCGGGGAAGTAGGCGGCTGCGGATCCTCTCGGGATATCATAGGGGATGGCTTTGAGGCCGCGCAGAACACGCTGCTCACCTCTCCAGTAACTTGTGATTTCTGTTTCCTGAGTTGGCTTGATACCACGCTCTTGCATGTCCTCTGCATTGAGAAAAACAATCAGGCGCTCATTACCAATACCACGGTAGCGATCATCGAGACCATAGATCGTGGTGTTGTACTGGTCATGGCTACGGAAGGTCTGAAGAATGAGTCGATCTGCGGGGACGGTGAATGTCTCGAGCTCACTGTCTGAGAAGTTGGCCTTGCCATTGGGGGTATTCCAGCGGCGATCCCTCGGGCCATTGTCGAGGTAGAAGCCTCCTGCTTGGCGGACTTTTTGATTAAAGTCTTCAAAGCCGGCGATACTGCTCTCTATGGCTGTGCGGATATGGTCGTAGTTGGAAACGAGGTCGAGCCAGTTGATTTTTGGGGTATTACCAATCGCGGCTGTCGCGAGTCTGGCGACAATCATGGGCTCTGAGAGTAGGTCCGGAGAGGCGGGTTTGAGGCGACCGCGTGACATGTGGACAATGCCCATGGAGTTCTCACAGGTGATGAACTGCTCACCACTGTCCTGAAGGTCTTTTTCTGTGCGGCCGAGGCAGGGGAGAATAAGCCCGATATCTCCTGTGATGAGGTGGGAGCGGTTGAGCTTCGTGGCGATATGGCAGGTGAGCGAGCAGTTCTTGAGCGCTTCTGTGACATAGGCTGTGTCTGGTGCGGCCTGGAGGAAATTACCTCCGAGTGCGAGGAAGAATTTCCCCGCCTGCTGGTGCATGGCCTGTATAGCCTCGACTGTGTCGTAGCCATGTTTTCTTGGAGAATGAAAGTCAAAGGCGGCTTCGAGCCCTAGGTGAAAGGCTTCGGGAGCTTTTTCATAAATGCCCATGGTGCGATCCCCTTGGACATTACTGTGGCCTCTCACGGGGCAGAGTCCTGCTCCCTCACGGCCGATTGCACCCAGCAGAAGGTGGACATTGGTGATCTCTCGAATCGTGGCGACTCCATTGTGCTGCTGCGTGATGCCCATTGCCCAGCAGGTGATGACGCGCTTGCGCTTATCAATAAGGGTACGTGTGAGGGTCTCGATCTCTTCTTTAGAAATACCTGATTCCTCGGTGATTCTCTGCCAAGGAGTCTCGGCACAGGCTGTTTTGTATTCTTCGAGTCCTGCGGTGTGTTCTTTGAGGAATGGATAATCGAGGATGGTTCCTGGAGTTTCTGCCTCTAGCTCTAGGAGGAGCTTTCCGATACCGCGGAAGAGTGCCATGTCACCGTTTGGCTTCACTTGATAGTACTGAGTGCAGAGCTCAGTGGCCTTGCCGAGCATGCCGCTGACTCGCTGCGGGTGGGCGAAGCCTTTGAGGCCAGCTTCGATAAAAGGATTCACTCCGACAATGGTTCCGCCAGCTTCGACACAACACTCGAGGGCTGCGAGCATTCGTGGGTGATTCGTCCCTGGATTCTGCCCGACACAGAGAATCGTGTCTGCCTGATGGAGATCTTCGAGAGTGACTGAGCCCTTCCCAAGACCGATGGCTGGCACCATGGCTGAGCCACTGGACTCGTGGCACATATTAGAACAATCTGGTAAATTCTGCGTGCCGTAGTGACGCACAAAGAGCTGGTAGAGAAACGCGGCTTCATTACTCGTGCGCCCGGAGGTGTAAAAGATCGCATCATCGGGAGAAGCGAGTTCTTTGAGGTGCTCACCGAGGAGCTCAAAGGTTTCATCCCAGCTGATGGGTGAGTAGTGGGTGTCACCCTTACGCAAGATCATCGGGTGGGTGAGGCGCCCTTGCTGATCATGCCAGTAGTCACTTTTCTCTAGTAGCTCTGCTACAGAATGTTGTTGGAAAAACCGAGGGTCGACGATCTCTGTGGTCGCTTCTGAAGCAATGGCCTTGGCACCATTCTCACAAAACTCTGACATAGCACGGTGGTCGTCTGGATCAGGCCACGCACAGCTCGGGCAGTCAAAGCCATCGTGCTGATTAAGGTCTAGGAGAGCTTTGGTGCCACGCAGGGGGCCAGCTGTGCTCATCACGTGCTTGAGCGAAGAGATGACAGCGGGGGCTCCTGCTGCCCAGTCTTTTGCTGGTTTGTGAGTGAGGGGCGCGTCTTCAGATTGCATGCGCAAAAGTTAACAGAGTTTAGGGGAAAGGAAAGGGCATACCTGCGGCCAAGTTTTGAATAAAATCATCAAGAGAGGGTGGTGATTGAGACCCGCGCGATTCCCTTGATAGGGCTAGGAGTAGAGCTCTGTGATATCGGCAGCGATACGCAGGTAGTGAGCATTCTCATTCTCAGGAATAGTAAAGTAGTGCTTAGGGGCTGGGTACTTAGATTTTTCCTCACCAGGGCCTCGGTAAGCGAGGTCGTAGTGCTGGGTGAGAATGGAGTGTAAGAAGTCATCCCAGAGTCCTTCTTGAATAAGACTCTCCCAGTGCTCGACTTGCTTGTGACCACGGATTCTGCGCAGAATCTGTAAGCGCTCTACGAGGGCGGAAGGGTTCTCTAGGAAATGGTGGTAATCGGTCTTTGTTAGGGCAATACGCTGCTCGATAGGCATATCGATATGAATGACCTCGGCGTGAGCGAGTGAGCTCCAGAAGGCTGAGGGCAGGTGGAGATTACCAATACGATTGCTCTCTGCCTCTATGTAAACGGGGCGCGCAGGATCGAGCTGCTTGAGCTTATGCCAGAGCTGACTCTCAAAGTGCTTTTGGCTGGGTTGTTTCCCGTCATGCGGCTCACCGAGTAACGAGCCTCGGTGATTGGCGAGACCTTCGAGATCGAGAATTTGAGCGCCGAGTTGTTTGAGAGCTTTCAAAAGCTTTGTCTTGCCGACTCCTGTGAGGCCGGCGAGAACCTTGAGCTGAAAGGGGCTCTGAGTCATCAGTGACTGGAGCTCGAGGCTTACTTGCTTACGAAAGCTACGGTAGCCACCCTCTAGCAGATGCACATGCCAGCCGATCGACTTCATCACTGTCGCCATAGAGTGGGAGCGCAGCCCACCGCGCCAACAGTATATGAGGGGCGTGAAGTCTGTGTGTTCTGAAACCAAGCGGGACTCGATATGGTGAGCGATATTGCGCGAGACAAGTGCTGCACCCTTTAGGCGAGCGTGGTAGGAATTCTCTCGATAGAGCGTGCCGATATCGATGCGTTCCTGGTCATTGAGTACAGGGAGATTAATGGCACCTGGGATATGATCCTGCGCGAATTCCCCCGGAGAGCGAACATCTATGATTGCGGAGTATGTTTCGAGGTCGGAATGAGCCGAAACGGTCTGAAAAGGTTGAATCATAGTGAGCTATCGATGTCTTTAGAATAGGTTGCTGGGTTACTGAGCTGTCGAATGATCAGGTGGGAAAGCCCCATGGCTGATGAATATTGTCAGTAGAACGTGGCTCTATCTGGGTGTTGCATCCTATCTGGTGTTTGTTCTGATTTTCGTTCTAAAAGATCACCTCAGAAGGCAGGCTAGTTGGAACGCATGAGTGTGGCAAGCCCACCAAGTGCAATTAGCCGTTCTTGAGGACAATCCTGTATCTGGCCTTGCCTGACTGTAGATGCTCTATCGCTGAATTGATCTCAGACATAGGAAACACTTCTACTTGAGGCTGGATTTGGTGCAGTGCGCTAAATTCCATCATGGTTTTCATGGTGGCAGGAGAGCCGACTGGAGAACCAGAAATGGTGCGCTGTCCCATGATCAGGGACATTGCATTGATATCGAGAGGCTCGAGGGTGGCACCCACAAAGTGCAAGCAGCCTTTTGGCTTGAGTGTCTGGAGGTAGAGATTCCAATCAAGTTTGACATTTACAGTTGTAATAATGAAGTCAAAGCGACTTGCTGCTGATTGGATAGCATCACTGTCTTTTGAGTTTAGTGTCTTATGTGCGCCTAGCGCGAGGGCTTCTTGGTGCTTAGACTCACTCGAAGTAAAGGCGGTGACTTCACAGCCCCAGTGCTTGAGGAACTTGAGAGCTAAGTGACCGAGTCCGCCGATCCCTATGACAGCGACTTTATCGGTAGGCTTGATACCATGCATGATGAGAGGGTGAAAGACTGTGATGCCGCCACAGAGCAGAGGGCCTGCTGATTCTAGATCAACACCTTCTGGAATGGGGATCACACTGGCTTCATCCGCACGCACGCTCTCAGCAAAGCCACCATGGCGAGATACAATGGTTCCCTGAGCGCTCGCACAGAGATTCTGATCACTAGTGCTACAGGAGTCGCACTCACCACAGTAGGCTGAGTGCCATCCTAGGCCGACATGCTGGCCAATCTGGAGGTGTTTTACATTACTGCCGATCTGAGACACTTTCCCGATGACCTCATGACCCCCAACAAAGGGGTACTCTGTGATCCCCCAATCATTCTGAAGCATGCTAATATCACTGTGACAAATCCCACAGTAGAGGACGTCGATATCGACCTCTGAGGGAGATAGCTCTCCGAGTTCATAGTGAAATGGCTGGAATGAGTCACCAGGTTCTTGGGCAGCGTAGGCTAGAATGCGAGTTGGCTTCTTCATGGCGAAAGTATGGCAGAGCCCGAAGGAAAGAACACCCCCGAAAGTCCATTATTTTGAGGTATTCTTAAGAAAGATATTATCCTTTGTGTATAAAATTAGCCAAGGCTAAAAATTGTAGTTGACTCTAATCTCTGGTCACCCTAACTCGAATCTATGAAATTGTATTCGCGAGTACTCCCTCTATTTTCATTCTTACTCATCTGTCTCAGCAGCTGCAGTGACCCAGCTTCTGTCGCTGTGTTTGAAGACAACGGAAAATTAAAGGTCACTGCCACCACAACGATGGTAGCTGATCTAGTGCGCCAGATTGGTGGAGAGCATGTGCAGGTGCATGGGCTTATGGGGCCAGGAATTGACCCACATGAATATGATGAGACCTTTCGAGACACTGCAGCGATCAAGGCTGCTGATATTGTCTTTTACTCAGGGCTACATCTAGAGGCGAATATGCAGGCGACCTTTGAGGCGATGAATGCCAAAGGCGAGAGAAAAGGGCGCGTTATTGCAGTGACAGCGGCCATCCCTAAAGACCAACTCATCACCCCTGAGAGTGACTATGCAGACGCGCATGACCCGCATGTCTGGGGAGATCCTAGCACATGGAGCATGACGATCCCCGCTGTGGTCGAGGGGCTCAGTGCTCTTGATGAAACGAATGCAGAGGCATATCGACAAGCAGGAGAGCGCTATGCCAAGCAGCTCGAAGAAGTCGCAAAGTGGGGACAGCAGCGCGTGCAGGAGATTCCTGCACAGCAGCGAGTACTGGTGACAAGTCATGATGCCTTCCACTACTACGCAAGGGCATTTGGCTTTGAGGTGCAAGGACTTGAGGGATTGTCCACGAAGGGTGATGCGAGTCTGAAGCGCAATAAGGAGCTTGTAGATTTTATTAAGCAGCGCGGTGTGAAAACCATTTTTAGTGAGTCAGCTGTGAACAATAAGGGCATTGCCGCGATAGCTCGTGACGCCGAAGTCGTTGTATCTAAAGAAGAGCTCTATGCGGACGCGACGGGTGAAGATAAAGCGGAAACAAGACACGGAGAGACCTACAATCACAGCACTTATATCGGCATGCTAAAGCACAATGTGAATGTGATTGTCGAGGGCTTAAAGTGAGCCGATATACAGACTCAGAAGGATCAAAAGGGCTTTCCAGCGAAGTTTTAAAGATCGAACCGATCCAGCATGACTGCTAGAGTACCATTATGGCGACTGTCCTAGAAACACATGACCTCACGGTCACTTATCATAAGCGCCCCGTGCTCTACGGGGTGGATGTGGCTGTCGAGGAGGGGAACCTTGTCGGGATCGTGGGGCCCAATGGCGCGGGTAAATCCACGCTGATTAAGGCCATTATGGGGGTGGTGCCTCACTCCGGGGGCTGGGTGAAGGTGTTTGGCAAATCACTGAAGGAATCACTTCATCGAGTCGGCTATGTGCCACAGCGAGAGTCTGTGGACTGGGACTTCCCGGTGACTGTGATGGATGTGGCTCTGATGGGAACCTACGGGCGCTTAGGGCTCTTCGCCCGCGCTGGAAAGAAAGAGCGCATTCAGGCGCAAGAAGCTCTCGATAAGGTAGGGATGCTACCATTTGCGAAGCGCCAGATCGGTAATCTCAGTGGTGGGCAGCAGCAGCGAGTCTTTCTGGCGCGCGCACTCGCTCAGGATAGTGATCTGTATCTGATGGATGAGCCATTTGTAGGTGTGGATGCGGCGACTGAGGCCGCCATTATCGCACTCCTTCAGGAAATGCGTGAGAATGGCAAAACAGTTCTCGTTGTTCACCATGACTTAGAATCTGCGAAAGAGTATTTTGATATGCTTTTGCTCCTAAACATGCGCTTAGTGGCCTTTGGAAAGACCAAGGATGTCTACACCTCTGAGTTACTGCAGAAAGCCTATGGCGGGCGCTTAACGATTCTTTCTCAAGTCGCTGAGGAAACCGCTAAGCAACCTGAGGCGAATCACTGAATCACTAAGGCACTAAGTCATTAAATTCACGAAAACGACTCAACTCATCCGAATCACCAGAAAATCATGCTGACACTTCTGTCACTCCAGTCTGCCGAGATCGCCTTGTTAGCTTCACTAGTACTCGGTGTGGCGTGTGGCTTATTAGGCAGCTTTGTGGTGGTGCGGCGTATCGCTCTAGTGGGGGATACTCTCTCTCACGCTGTACTACCTGGAGTGGTGGCAGGTATGCTCTGGAGTCCAGAGCGTGATCCTTATGTGATACTCTCACTGGCGGCATTAGCGGGCCTGTTAGGCGTGGTGACAGTGCAGGCGATTGTGAAGTCTACGCGTATCAAATCAGACGCGGCACTGGGCATTGTCCTCGCTTCTTTCTTTGGGCTGGGGCTTCTGTGGAAATCGCGAGCGCGCGTGCCTGGCGTGTCTGATTTCTTGTTTGGAAATGCAGGTGCGATTAGTGTGCAGGACTTAGTGACCATGTCTGTGGTTTCACTCCTGCTTGTTGTCATTGTCTTTCTCTTGTACCGACCATTTCTTGTGCTCAGCTTTGATGAGGGATTTGCGAAAGGTCTTGGCTATCCTGTGGGGTTTTTGAATGCTCTTTTTTATGGATTATTATCCTTTGCTGTGGTCGTGGCGATGCAGGCTGTGGGGGTGATATTGGTCTCTGCGATGCTCGTAACACCAGCTGCCGCGGCGTCTTTATTTACGGAGCGACTGAGAACGATGACACTGTGGTCGATGCTCATCGGGGTACTCTCTGGTGGTATAGGCTGTTTCTTATCCATTCATCTCGATGGGCTAAAAACAGGAGCGGTGATCACACTGGTGGCCTCGAGCTTTTTCACACTCTCCTATCTCTTCGCCCCTCAGCAAGGTGTGCTGGCGAAACAGCTTAGAAGGGGGAGAGAGCGCCAGCGAGTAGCGCGTGAGAATTTACTCAAGTCGATCTATCACATGATGGAGGCGGAGGGCTTTCGCCAAGACGGGGTGACGAAGCTCGCTCTCGCAGAGTGGCGTAAAACTGACTTGGAGTCTATTGAGCGCAGCTGTCAGAAACTCATCAAGGCGGGAGAGGCGCACGTCGGCCGTGATGCTCTCATTTATCTAACAAAATCTGGCTGGCGACGTGCTGTAGAAATTGTGCGCAATCACAGACTCTGGGAACTCTACCTAACCAATCAGGCAGATTATGCCCCAGACCACGTGCACGATGATGCCGAAAAGGTCGAGCACGTCCTCAGTGGTGAGATGCTGCGCAAGCTAGAGAAAGACCTTAACTTCCCAGAAGTCGACCCTCACGGGAAACCGATCCCTTCTGTGGAGAAGACTCTCCAGGAGCTCAGCCAAGAAGGGGGGACTCTCTCATGAGTTTACCTTGGGATGTCTTTGGCGTGGATGCGACCTGGATGCTCTTGATGGCGTTTTTGGTGGCTTTACCGTGTTCTCAGATTGGATCGTTTCTGGTTCTTAGACGGATGTCTCTGGTGGGAGATGCGATTAGTCACGGTGTGCTACCGGGGATCGTACTCGGCTTTGTCTTTACTGGAGATTTGGCGTCTCCTTGGCTACTGGTAGGGGCAGCAGTCTCGGGGATTCTTGTGACCTTACTTGTGGAGCTCATTCACCGTAAGTCGAAGGTGAAACAAGATGCTGCCATAGGCATTGCCTTTACGACATTATTTGCACTGGGAGTACTCATGTTAGAATTTTTCACTCATGGGAACGTGCACTTAGACGCATCGTGTGTGATAGAAGGGCAGCTAGATCGTGTGATCTACTATCCAGATTGGGTGTTGTTAGGTATCGCTGTGCCCGAACCTGTGGTGACTATGGCGGCACTGGCTCTCTGTACGATGATTTTGATTGTGGTGTTCTATCGCGCGCTCCTAATGACGTCCTTTGACCCTGGTCTCTCAGCGTCCTTTGGCTTTCGGCCAAGTTGGATTCACTATGGGCTTGTTGGCTTTCTCTCAGTGATTGTGGTCTCAGCTTTTCAGGCGGTGGGGGCGATCTTGGTGATTGCACTTTTGATTCTACCAGCAGCCTCTGCCTATCTCTGCACACACCGGCTAAAGACTATGTTAGTGCTCGCTGGTGTGCATGCGTTTCTGTCTTCTTGGCTAGGGCTCTTGCTCTATGCACATCTCAATGCGGGCTTGGCCTCGGCCATTGTGACAGCAGGGATGGGGCTCTTTTTACTCGCCTGGCTAGTTGGCCCAGTGGATGGAGTGCTCATGAAGTGGCTAGCGCGTCAGAGAGCGGTAGCTGAGAACCAGCGAGATATCTCAAAGAATGTTTCAGAAAGAAATGAATAATATGAGTTCTCAGTCCACGCATCAGCAAGAACTCAACATTCTCTATCAGGATGAGTGGCTTGTGGTGGTCGATAAACCAGCTGGTCATCTCGTGCATCCAGCTTCCGAGCCTCAGCTTGAGGATCAAGTGGTCATGAAGATACTGAGAGATCAAATTGGAGTGCGAGTGAATTCCATTCACAGGTTAGATCGCCCGACATGCGGGGTGCTGCTCTTTGGAATTGAGAAAGCAGTCACTAAGGCTCTTCATCACGACTTGGCGCAGAGACGCATTAAGAAGGAATACTGGGCTGTGGTGGAGGGAGTAGCACCCAGAGAATGGGTGTGTGAGGAGCCCATTCAAAAGGAAGAAGGGGCACCTCATCGTGAGGCTAGGACGGAGTTCACACGTCTAGGGCAAGTGGAGCAAAAGGGGGTGAATCTGTCATTGCTGAGAGCTTGCCCGCATACGGGGAGGTTTCATCAAATTCGCCGCCACTTATTACACGCGGGTCTGCCTATCGTGGGGGATTATCGCTATGCGGGTATAGCGCGTAGTGAGGTACTTTCTGAACTATTTGGCACAGAGAAACAAATGCTTCTCCAAGCGCAATCTATCGAGTTTGTGCATCCCCACACTAAGGAGACACTTCGTGTAGAAGCTCCAGTATTCAAGGCTGTGACTCGGCTTTTTGGTTGCGTTTTCTAAGCTCCGTGATTCTTTGGAGATATGGCAAGCTTGCACCAAATAGAGCCCAAAGCTGAGCAAACAGAATCTGCAGAGAAAGAGTTCCCAGATAAAGAACTTCGTCTGGAATTTGAAACCCCCCAGTTTCTTCACGCCCTCTTTGCCAATGAGCCGCGGGAGCTAGATTATCTCAAAGAGAGCTTAGGACTAAGCTGGGTGACTCGAGAAGGCTGGATCTCCCTGAAGGGGCCAGAGTCTTCTCTAGTGGCAGCTGAACTGGCTTTTTCTGATCTAGAAGAAGCTCGTCGACAAGGAGTCGAGCTGAGTGCGAAGGATTTCCGCATGGCACTCGATCTGGCCTCAGCCCAGCAAGGGATTGGAGTTTCCCAAATCACAAGTGTGAAGCTACTAGGTGCTAAGGGTAAGAAACCCGTGACAGCACGCTCACCACAGCAGCTGCGCTATATTGAGTCTATGCAGCAGCATGATGTGGTCTTTGGCCTAGGCCCTGCGGGTACTGGCAAGACGTATCTGGCGATGGCTATGGCACTATCCATGCTAAAGAACCGAGAAGTGAATCGTATTGTGCTCACGCGCCCAGCTGTGGAAGCCGGTGAGGCACTCGGATTCTTACCGGGAGACTTAAAGGAAAAGGTCGCTCCATACCTGCGCCCTCTCTATGACGCACTGCATGATATGGCGGATCAGTCACAGGCTCAGCGCTGGCTGGAAGATGGCACCATTGAGATCGCGCCACTCGCCTACATGCGTGGCCGTACTCTGGCGCGCTCTTTTGTGATTCTTGATGAAGCACAGAACACCACCTGTGAGCAGATGTTTATGCTGCTCACTCGTATCGGTGAGGGGACTCGCTGTGTGGTGACAGGGGATGCGTCGCAGGTGGATCTCAAGGCTGGTGTATCGTCAGGCTTAATGGAAGCGGAGCGCGCTCTTGCCGATGTGAAAGGGGTCGATATGGTGCGTTTTTCTCGCACCGATGTGGTGCGACACCCAGTGGTGGCACGTATTATTGGGGCTTATGAATCTCATCGTGGTCACTCGAACTCGTGTAGCTGAAGGTTCTTTAGGCCATTTTAGAGTTGCGTAGTTAAAAAAAGTAGAGATGATTCGCCCGCTTCACCTCAGTGTTTGAGGGGGATCATTGAACGAAAAAGGAGTTAGTTATCGCAGATCAACCAAAGAAAAAGACGGCCAAGAAGAAGACAGCAGGTGGTGGTGGACCACGTGGAGGCGGTCCGCGCGGCCGTGGTAGAGGCCGTGGACGTGGTCGTGGACGTGGTCGCATGCAGCAAAAGCGCAATCAGTCCGATGATGGTCGCGAAGACAAGTCTGTCGAAATCGAAGGGACTATCAAATCTGTACTAGCTGGTACTATGTTTAAAGTCGAGCTTGCTAGTGGTCACGAGGTTCTTGCTCACATTTCTGGTAAAATGCGTAAGCGCTTTATTCGCCTTGTTGTCGGTGATAAGGTAAAGATGGAAATGTCCCCTTATGATACCTCAAAGGCACGGATTGTTTTCCGCATAGGCTGATCTGCTGATTCGCGTATCAGCTCATTTGTCGACTAGTTGATCAATTCGTAGAATCGGAGATTCGGAGATTGTTTGGTTGATCGTTTCTTTCACTGTGTTTATTAGTTTACCTAGTTTTATCAAGGTATGCTAGTCATCGTGATTGTCTCTATCCTCGCTCACATTCGATTTCGTAGAACGCTACAAGCGAAGAACTACTCAGATAGACGATTGTGGCTGAGCCCGATAGCCATTGGTGTACTCACACTAGTGGTTAATCAGCTAGCACATCTCATTGTTCGTTATCTAGTCGAGCCTGATTCGATAGTTGGCAGGGTGATGCCTCTGCTAATATTTATTCTGAGCTATCTTGTGTTTTTTGGAGCCGTTTCTATAGCTTGGAAAAACGTAAAGTTACTGATGCCGCGTGAGAAATTATAGAAGAAAGCTGTGGATAAGACACGACTATCGATTCAGCGCTGATATTGATTCACGATTGATTTACTTCGCTTTTTCATGGGAAAGAAACGAAATACTGAGTAACCTATTTGAACTATGAAAGTCTACGCATACAAAGGCTGCGGCACTTGCAAAAAGGCCATAAAGTGGCTGCGCGCGCAAGAGATTGAGTTTGATGAGATGGCGATACGTGAGACTCCCCCGAGCCTTGAGGAGCTGAAGCAAGCTCTTGCTGCGAAGGGTCAGCTTAAGGCACTCTTTAATACATCGGGTATGGATTATCGCTCGATGGGCTTAAAGGATAAGTTCGCTGATTTATCCGAGTCAGAGGCACTCGAACTACTTACAACTAACGGAAATCTCGTGAAGCGACCCTTGGTGATTGCGGAGGGCATAGCGCTAGTTGGCTTTAAGCAAGAAGACTGGGAGCGTGCATTTTCTCTCTAGAGGCATGAGTTCAGAGGTGACCTAGAGACTTTGGTGGCCTGATTGTCGGCTTGTCAGTAGGTTGTTTCTTTGTCAGAAGTGAGTGAGTTATGTTTGAGAGTTCAGAGCAGATTTTTTTAGCAATTCTCACGGTTGTTGTGTTTGCAGCATTCGTGAAGGAGTGGCTATCTGCGGAGCTTGTCGCTATTGGCGCACTATTAGCCTGTGTCTTTGCGGGTGTTTTATCGGTCGACCCTGGGAGTGCCAATAATGCTCTCATGGTCTTTGCCCATCCCGCTCCAATCACTGTGGCATGCATGTTTATCATGAGTGCAGCCCTAGAGAGAACAGCTGTGATCGAGTCTCTGGGTTCATGGTTTGAGCGCGTGGCTGGGGGCAGCCCCACGCGTATGTTAGTGGTCATGCTCTTACTGGTGGCTGCTCTCTCAGGGTTTGTGAATAACACACCTGTGGTGGTGGTCTTTATGCCTATTGTGTTAGCGATTTGCCGCAAGAAGGACTACACTGCCTCGAAGTTTCTCATTCCTCTCTCTTACGCCGCGATTGCGGGTGGGACGACAACTATCATTGGAACGTCCACAAATCTAGTGGCATCAGGCATTGCTAGTAAGTCCATGGAGCCATTCTCTATGTTTGAGATCACGAAACTTGGTCTGATCTTTGTGGTCGTGACCTTTGTGTATCTGATGACGATTGGTCGCAAGTTGCTGCCTAGTCGTGTGACGCTCGCCTCTATTATTGATAATTCCACGAATCGTGAGTTCATCACCCACGCGTATGTGAAAGAGGGCTCAGATCTAAGTGGTCTGCTGTTTCCTGATTCTGTCTTGGCAAAGCAGAAAAAAATCCGAGTGTTAGAAGTCGTTCGTAATGGAGTTAGACTCACAGATCCTTTGCCCGAAGTGCGCTTTGAGGAAGGGGACGAAATTGTTTTTAAAGGCAATCTAGAGGCTGTAATGGGCATGTCTAACACAGAGGGTATGGATGTGCGCGGGCAGACCCAATTAGGACTCGAGGATGTGCGCACAGAGAGTGCTGTTTTGATGGAAGGCATTGTGGGGCCAGAGTCCTCGCTGGCTGGTAAAAACCTCAAGCAGCTAAACTTTCGCCAGAAATTCGGCGTTCTTATCTTGGCGGTGCATCGCCGTGGGCGGAATCTGCGCGAGCGCTTTGAGGATGAGCAGCTCACCTTTGGTGACACTCTGTTAGTCCAGGGCCCTGCTGAGAAAATGCGCCAGCTTTTTGAGCAAAAAGATTTCATTAACCTAAGTGAGCCTAAGCAGCATGTGATGCGGCGCTCTAAAGGGCCCATTGTCATAGGAGCCTTATGCCTCTTTGTTCTTATGGGGGCTCTAGGGGGGCACTTTGGTATCCCTCAGTTACCGACAGTGCAGGTGGCTCTGGGCTGCGCCTTGCTCGTGCTGGTGACTCGCTGCTTAGACCCGCACGAGGCCTTTCAGGCGATCGAGTGGAAGGTAGTCTTTATGATTTGTGGCATGCTAGGGCTGGGCATGGCGATGGATCAGAGTGGGCTGGCGAGTAACTTGGCGACTTCAGTCGTAAATCTCATTGGTGATGACAGTCCGCATCTGATGCTGGCGGCCTTCTACCTGCTAGCCGCTGTTCTCACAGAAATGATCAGTAACAATGCCGTGGCTGCACTGCTCACACCTCTCGCCCTCTATGTGGGTGATGCTATGGGGGTGGATGCGAGGCCTTTTGTTGTTGCTGTGATGTTTGGCTCCTCAGCGAGTTTCTCCACCCCGATCGGCTATCAGACCAATACCTTTGTGTATGGTGCTGGTGGCTATAAGTTTGCGGATTTCTTCCGTGCAGGATTTCCTCTTGCGGTGATTCTCTGGATACTAGCGAGTTATCTCATTCCTGTATTCTGGCCATTTTAGCGCAGATTTATATTAGATTTACATGAACGGAGAGACGAAATATGGGAAAAGAAATTGAGCGCAAGTTCCTGGTGACTAACACATCGTGGAAAGAGGCTGGCAAACCACAGAGGATACAACAAGGCTACTTGGCGAAGCAAAACGGGGTGACGGCTCGTGTTCGGACGATTGCTGAGAAAGGCTTCCTTACCATCAAGGGGCCGACTACTGGTATTTCGCGAGCAGAGTTTGAGTATGAAATACCCTATGCGGATGCGCTGGGTCTGCTCGAGCTCTGTGCGGGGCCAACCATCGAGAAATATCGATCTCTGATTCCCTGTGGTCAGCATCTCTGGGAGGTGGATGAATTTCTCGGTGAGAATGAGGGTCTAGTGGTAGCGGAAATAGAGCTTGGTGCCGAAGATGAGAGCTTTGAGAAGCCTCTTTGGCTGGGGGAAGAAGTTTCCAGTGATAAGCGCTACTTTAACTCTAAGCTCGCTCAGTTCCCATACCGAGACTGGGTGAAGTAGGGAGCTTGCATTTTTAGAAGGAGTTTATAGTGTCTACCTATGCGAGTAGTGATGCTATATCTTTTCATGACCTTATCGAGTGTCTATGCAGGGCTTGAGTTTAAGTCACTCAGTGTGGAACAAACAGCCAAGCCTGAGGACAGTGTGATGGTGTTCTCTTACCCATTTACCAATACTTCTGAGAAAGCTGTGACCATCGGGAGATTTAACGCAGGTTGCTCCTGTCTTGAGGTCAAAGACTTAACCAAAAAGACCTACCAGCCAGGGGAATCGGGTGTGATCGAGCTCGATTTCGCACTTGGCACTTTCACGGGCAAGGTCGAGAAAACCATGTACCTGTGGTATGAGGGGGTGAAAACAAAGAGCCCTTCTTTTGTGCTGCGAGCTACTGTGAATATTCCTGTGCTATTTGAAGTGGAGCCTAAGACTCTGAAGTGGGCGAAGGGGGCAGAGGCTGATATGAAGATTATTAGGCTCTCTGCTCAGACAGATAACTCTGTTCATATCTCCAATATCATTTGTACAAATCCTAATTTTAAGGTGGAGCTTGTGACGAAAAAGGAAGGCTATGAATATGAGTTTGAAGTGACACCACTAGACATGGAGAAAGTGGGCTTTGGCATCATTAAATTCGATACAGATTCTCAAGTGGAGAGATTTCGCCGAGGGCAGGCCTTTATGGTGATTAGTCGAACCTCGAAGCCATGAAGAAAACGGTTCTAGAAATATGCATGATTCTCTTTGCCTCATGTCTATTGACGCTAGGTTACTACGGTATTGTAGGAGAACCAAATAGGGAGATTGTGTGTGTGAGTGAGGACTTGGAGCCTCACCATGTCTGTATGCAGACTGTCATCGGAGACTGGGGAGGTGAGGTGCAGTGGGTGGATGCCCGTACGCGGAAAGAGTGGGAAAAGAATGGTATAGAGGGGAGTGTGCTTCTCACAGATGATGCCAAGGAGAACTTTAATGATCTGCTCAATGCATCGATGGAAGCTATCTTTATGGCATCCCAGCAGCAGCAAAAAGTCGTAATCTACTGTAATGGTGTAGCCTGTGGTTCATCGAAGGCCGTGCACGCGAAGTTGATAGAGCAGGGAATTTATGAAGAAATCTATATTCTCCATGGTGGCTGGAAGGCACTTTCTCAAGAATTAGCGAAGGAAACCTCAGTGTTGAATCAGTAGTTTGATGGAATTATCCATCGCAAGCTTCGGTTAGTTCTCCATCGCGAGCTTCAGGAGGGTCGCGAGCTCTAGATCTTCTGGGAAGGTGATTTTGGGATTCATCGTCTGATTAGGGACTAGGCGCGTGGGGACTCCGATCGTTTCCATTGCGGAGACTTCGTCTGTCACTAGTGTTTTTGTTTGGAGAACGTTCTGATAGGCTCGCTTTAGTAAGCTAGTTTCAAAAATCTGCGGAGTTTCCATTAGCCAGAGGTGCTCACGATCGACCGAGGAAGTGGCAAAGTCGCTGTCGTCAGCCCGCTTCAGTGTTTCTGTGACTCGGCGAGCACTCGTTGCCGCCTTGTCCTTGAGGGCTTGCTGATAGACTCGCTGGATCTGAGTAGAAGTGATGAGTGGCCGCGCTGCATCGTGCACCGCGACGTATTGGCTTTCTTGACTCAGAGCTGCTAGACCATTGGCTACAGAATGATGGCGCTCTTCTCCTCCATCGACGCAAATGACGGGAATCGAGCTGCTAGTGAGATCCAGGGAGTGAAAGCGCTCAGAGTCTGTCACGATGATGAGCTCGCTGATATCTGGGCTCTTGAGTAGTGCCCAGACTGTCTGCTGGAGTACACTAGCACCACAGAGTGGAGCCATGAGTTTATCAAATCCCATGCGGCGGCTCGATCCGGCTGCCACTATGATCGCGGCCATCGTTTGCTCAGTGTTCACAGCACATAATCTGCCAAGGGTGTCGGGCATTGCCAAGTGTTACCTGTAGAGGGGTGAGAGAAATACCGTTGAGAGAAATATTTATTGGCGATCTTTGGCGCTATCCTTCAAGAAAACAGAAAAGCCCTGAGAGCGATCTCAGGGCTTAAATAAAAGGGGATAAAAAAGCAGGGAATTCGGCATTTACGCCATAGAGCTATCTGGTAGCTCAGGCATTCCTGGGGATGCGAAGTTTTCCTCCACATCAGATGGCTTGTGTTTGGCTCTTTCTCTTGCTTTTTCTGAGGCTCTGCGACCTGCTTCGGCACCCTTCTTGAGACCTTCTTTCACAGACTGAGGGACAAATTCATTGGCAAATGCTCCTGCAAATACTGTACCGTAAGCCACCGAGTAGGCGAGGTCAAAGGCCGCTTCTGCGATCGCACCCTTGAGCTTGGGAGCGGCTTCTTGTGCTTTCGCTCGGGCGTCATCTGCACCGTGCTTGAGAGCGTCTTTGAAGTTATTGAAGGATGGTTTGGATTCTTCAGAGGTATTCTCTCTGTGAGGCTCTGATGTCATTTCTGGGTTCATAGGATTGTCTTCCATAATATTTAATTTTGATGATTGAATCGTTTCTACAAAAGATTAGACCACAGATTGTTTAAAACATTCATTACAATAGGGACTTCTCTTTATAATGCTCTTGTCGTCACTGTCTGGATGTGCAGGCAGGCCTTTGCGCTAAATGGCTTCCACTGAGCGTAAAAAACTAAAACTCAGAGTTGCCAAATGGCTAGGTTCCTAGTATGTCCCGCGGACGTTGTCTCGTGCCTGGTCCTATCCAGGTGGGGACGAGTAGACTAAATTCTAGACTCATGGCTGATTTAAGCAAATATAGAAACATCGGGATTTTCGCCCACGTGGATGCTGGTAAGACTACCACCACAGAGCGAATTTTGGCTCTTACAGGTAAAATTCACAAAATTGGTGAGGTTCACGATGGTGAGTCGACAACAGACTTCATGGAGCAAGAGGCTGAGCGTGGTATTACCATTCAGTCAGCAGCGACAACATGTTTCTGGGCTGATCACCGCTTTAACATCATTGATACTCCCGGTCACGTTGACTTCACTGTGGAAGTGTACCGTTCTCTCAAGGTTCTTGATGGTGGTGTCGGTGTCTTCTGTGCGTCTGGTGGTGTAGAGCCTCAGTCTGAGACAAACTGGCGCTACGCGAATGAGTCTGAAGTTGCACGTGTGATTTATGTCAATAAGCTCGACCGTGTCGGTGGTGATTTCTACCGCGTCGTCGATCAGGTGAAGAACATCCTCGGTGCGAATCCCCTGGTGATGGTTCTTCCTATCGGTATCGAGTCTGACTTTATCGGACTCTGTGATCTTCTCACTCGAAAGGCATGGATCTGGGATGACTCTGGTCAGCCAGAAAACTATGTGATCGAGGACATTCCTGCTGACATGGTGGACAAGGTCGAGGAGTACCGTGCCCAGCTCATCGAGACTGCTGTTGAGCAGGACGATGAACTCATGATGGAGTACCTAGATGGTAACGAGCCAAGCATTGATCAGATTAAAGCTTGTATCCGTAAGGGAACCGTTAATTTAGATTTCTTCCCAACTTACTGTGGTTCTTCCTTTAAGAACAAGGGTGTTCAACTAGTACTCGACGCTGTCGTTGACTACTTGCCATCTCCTACAGAAGTGGATCCACAGCCAGAAGTTGACCCAGAGGGTAACGAGACTGGTGAACATGCGATTGTTGACACGGAGAAGCCTCTTCGTGCTCTCGCCTTTAAGATCATGGACGACAAGTTCGGTGCTCTGACCTTCACACGTATCTACTCAGGTAAGCTCAATAAAGGGGACTCCGTACTCAATACCTTCACTGGTAAGAACGAGCGTATCGGGCGTATTGTTGAAATGCACGCCGATGAGCGTACAGAGTTAGACTCTGCTCAAGCTGGTGACATTGTTGCTCTTGTTGGCCTTAAAAACACACAGACAGGACACACACTCTGTGATCCTAAGTCACCTGCGACTCTCGAGCCAATGGTCTTCCCAGATCCAGTGATCTCTATCGCTGTAGCACCTAAGGACAAGGTGAATGCGGAGAAACTCGGTGTGGCTATCGGTAAGATGGTAGCAGAAGATCCTTCTTTCTACGTCGAAACAGACGAAGACTCAGGAGAAACTATCCTTAAGGGAATGGGTGAGCTTCATCTCGACATTAAGGTAGACATCCTCAAGCGTACACACGGTGTGGAAGTCACAGTAGGTGCTCCTCAGGTAGCGTACCGTGAGTCTATCACCAAGCGAATCGAAGATTCTTACACACACAAGAAGCAGTCTGGTGGTTCTGGTCAGTTCGGTAAAATTGACTACGTCATCGAGCCAGGTGAAGCAGGCGAAGGCTTTGTCTTCGAGTCCACTGTTGTAGGTGGTAATGTTCCTAAGGAATACTGGCCAGCTGTACAGAAAGGCTTCAAGAAGTCCATGGTTGAAGGTGTTCTCGCCGGATACCCAATGGAAGACGTGCGCGTGACTCTTGTTGACGGTGGTTTCCATGCAGTGGACTCCTCAGCAGTAGCGTTTGAGATCGCCGCTAAGGCAGCTTACCGTGCATCTATTCCTAAGGCAGGTCCTCAGATCCTTGAGCCCATCATGCGCCTCGATGTCTTCACTCCAGAAGATCATGTTGGGGATGTGATTGGTGATTTGAACCGCCGCCGTGGAATGATCCAGAGTCAGGAAACAACTGCGACAGGTGTCAGAATCAAGGCACAGGCAGCTCTTTCTGAGATGTTTGGATACATTGGTGATCTACGTACAATGACATCTGGTCGTGGTCAGTTCTCTATGGAGTTCGATCACTACGCACCATGTCCTAAGAACGTGGCCGAGAAAGTGATTGCAGAAGCTGCTGAGCGTAACGCGAAGTAAGCTTTAGCGATTATTCTCACTAGAATTTAGAACCCACAGGAGTCCTGCTCTTGTGGGTTTTTTGTGTGTCCTAGCCCCCATTAAAAATAGCCAAAGTTAGCGTGTTCTTGATTGACGCGCTTTTTTTGTTTCTGTGGTTTAAAAGAAAAGCTCTTAAACACACTTAAGACCTTGTAGCTGGCATACAGGTAGTTAACGGAAAAAAGCCATAAAGAATTTATTTTTACTCAAAATTTGGTGAGAAATCTACTTAGAGAAACATTCCGCCTATAGGAATTATTGCTGAGTTACCTAAAAGGCTGTTTATCAGTGTTGGATTTGAAGGGTGTATTGTAAAAATTCTGACCTATAACAAGAGTCTAGCGTTTGCGAGACATCAAGAGGTGAGTACCAATCTGGGCAATCAGGGTAAATTTTGTTAGACTTATGATTCAGAGGGAATAAGAAGAAAAAGTAACTTTATATTATGAATTAGAGATTGCCAACACGAACGAGAATTTATATGGAATATATTATGGGTAAGAAAGTGTTTCTTAGTTTGCTTCTTAAGAATAGATATTCTGTAACTTCAGCGAGGTGCAGGAAAATATGCGTGAAGCAGTCTTCAGAGCTCAATCACCTGATTCACTAAGTTTTTTCCCGTCTATGTTTTCTCACTGATTATCAGATATTATCAGAACGACACAGAATTTCTTGCCCAGATTTCATTTCTAACCAGCATCACATT
>CALFVF010000009.1 GCA_937928735.1 uncultured Verrucomicrobiales bacterium
ACTTCGACTCCTTCTCTGCCTACGACTCTAGGATCTAGTGTTATACGACCTGTAATGGTGTTGAGTGTACCAATGGCTAATCCTTGGCCTCTTTTCACTTGGTCACTGCCGTCTTTGCCAACTACTGCTTTTAGTTTGTCAACAAACTGTGAGAGAATAGAGCCTGGCTTATCATCTGTCAGTTGGTAGAGCACGGGTACTAGGTGGGCGTCTAGTCCTTGGTCTTCGAGTCTTCGTGCGACTCTCTGGATTTCTAAACGATCATTAAACTCCCAGACATTCTCTCCAATCTGGCGCCCTAGATTCGGATCAGCTCCTAAAAGGCCTGCGCTCACCTGACTGATATTGGCAGAGAGCTGAGAGGCGCTGTTTTTAAGCTCTTCTGAGCTCAGCCCGCGTAGGGTGCCGATATCTCGGCTGAGTAGTCCTGTGAGACTCCCTGCTGTGGCACTGCCAAAGCCGGCTTTGAAGTCATGACCAAAGGCTTCTGCAATTCCACCCTGAACGGCTCCGTGCAAGACGGGCTTTAGCCCATATTCGGCTATGTCACTCCGAAATAGTCCCTCTAGTGGGCCGTGTGCGACGTAGTTCGCTCCTGCTGCCTGCACGCCGCTGAGGGCTGCATTACGCCATACGTCTTTGAGCCCTTGTTCATCGGCGTTGAGCAGGGTGTTAAGCGCTTGTGAGTAGGCGCTATTGCCTAGGGAGTTAAGTGCATTTCCGAGATTTGAGTCATCTCCTAGTGTGGTGAATAGTGAACCGACTCGTCCGCCTGGAGCAAAGATTCTGGCAAAGCCTGTGCCATAATCGCTGACGTCTTGTGTCACACTAGATTCATGCTGGCCAAAGTCGCTATTTCCTCCGATCTGAGCGACTTGGAAGCTCAAGTTTCCTGTGCCAAAGGAGCTGCTGTCTTCCTTATGCCAGTCGATTCCTGTCTGGAGGTCACGGATTTCTCCCTGCGCTGTGATACTAGTGGTGCCTCCTGCGCTGAGTATGGTGTCGATGTAGTTTCCGATATCGTACTCGCTGCTAGACTGAGAGTAGCTTCCTCCTACGGTGACTCCTGCTCCTCCGCCACCAGATCCTAGTGAGTAGCCGACTCCTACGCTAAGTCCTCCGGACTTGGTTTCGCTTTCTCCCCACTGGCGGTTTAGTGCCTGGCGGTAGGTGATGTTTCTACCGCTGTCTATGGTGAGATTGTCCGCTGCTTCTACGCTGGTGCCTGTGAAGTCGATATCACGGCCACTACGTAGTATGATATTTTTCCCTGAGTTTAGGCGGGCTATGAGAGCTTCTTGGACATGATCTTCACTTGATGTTTTCGTCGCACTGACTCCTAAGCTGAGACTTGCCCCGACCTTAAAGGATTCTAGGGGATTCCCTCCGTTTTGGAGTAGACTAAGGGCATCGCGTGACTTGCTCAGGCCATTGCCTAGTCTTAGGCCTCCTGCTAGGAGCCCTTTAGTACCAGCTGCTCCACCGCCATTCGCAATGAGCTCTGCTCCTGAAGCGGCCTGACCAATGATGCCTGTGTCTATATTCGCACTGAGGCTAATGGAGAAGGATTCGTAGTCGTAGGTGTCATCAGTCGTATTATAAGAGGTGGCAAATGTGAGATCACGCCCTGCATCAATGATGAGATCTCCACGTTCGGTACTGAGGCTCGCGGCATCAATGAGCGTGTCTCTGCCTGAGCGGATGTTTAGGTCATTCCCTGCTGTTAGCTCAGAGCCTATGTGGTAGACTCCTGTCGTGGTGGTGCGTTCCTTGGTATCTTCATAGCCGATGCTGGCATTCGCTCCAGAGGCACTGGCTCCTGCATTGGCGAAGAATCCTTTGTTCTCAGAAATTGTTTCTCTGTAGAGGTTTTCTACAGCGGTGGTTAGGCTAACATCTCCATCGATACTCTCTATGCTAAGGTTCTCTCCTGCCTGGAGCTGGCTGGCCTGGACTTCTAGATCAGAACCACTGCGCAGTGCTATCGAACCCTCTGCCTGAATGTGTGAGGTGACACTACTGGTGATGTTCTCTGTTGTTTGCTCCAGGCCCTTAGAGAGAAAGCCCTTGGTCTTTACCTTTGAGAAAAAGTTATTCTCTGTGATGGCTGTGTCTACTGTGAGCTTGTTACCAGCACTGATACTAATATCGGCATCTGCGGCTAGAGCACTACTAGTAAGGGTGATGTCTTGGCCAGATTCTAGGCTTAAATTACCCTCACTAGAAAATACGGCGTGCGTGGCTATTTCTTCATTCGCACGAATGACACTAGAGCTCGATCCCCCGCCAAAGCCACCTGAACTAGTCTTAAGAGTCTCTTCGCGCGCTGTGGTATTGAGGCTATTAGTTATGCGGATATCCTCCGCAGCTCTAAGTGTGGCGTCTCCACTTACTGTAGCCTGTGTCCCCTTAGCTAGGAGATCTCTGCCTGCTTCTATGTTCAGGTCTCCTGCTATCTGTAGATTACCGCCTGTCTGATATGTGTCTTCTTGGAGCGAGCTAAATTGGTAGCTGCTGTCTTCTTTATCCTCTGCTGTGAATTTCGCTGCGGTCTCTACCACGTCCAGATTCACGTCTCTAGTGGCACTGAGCTGAAGATTTCCCTCTGTGGCATAGTCGCCTGCCTTATCCTGAATGTCTCTACCGGCTGTAATACTTGTGTCTCCACCAGAGCGGATAGCGGCTCTATCTGCGACTATTTCACTGAAGTCGGTGCGCTCTTCTTCATCATGCTCAAATCTCGCCGTTTGGCTCTCATTGAGGAAATCTCGCCCTGCTTGGATATTGAGATCTAGCTCTGCGGAGATAGTTCCTCCGAGATTCGCGACATCTAACTGGCTCTCTAGAAGGAGGTTTCCGGCGGAGTCTAGAATACCTGTGCCTCGGTTTTCTATATTCTCAGCTGAGATCTGTAGATCGCTGTCTGCGGCGATTTCGCCACTATTATGGAGATCCCCGCCGATACTTAAACCTATATTTTCTGCAAGTAGCAGTGCAGAGCCACTTTCTAGGCTATCTTCACGAGTGTTCGCGGCTAGATAGAGTGTGGGGACGAGTACTTGCTGGCCATTCACTTCTTTTTGCTCATACCAGACGATGTCTTCTTGTAGCTGATTAAACTGCTCACTGGTCAGGCTGATTCCTGGTCGTAGATCGAGGTCTTCTAGTGCGTCTAGGGCATTGTCTAGCAGATACTTCATCTGCTCATAGTCTGAGCTCACTGAATCACCTAGGAAACGACGGCCTGTCTGGGCAAAAATCTGGCGTGAGATGTATTGTGTTTCCCAGAAAGCATCTCCTAGGCGCCTTGCTAGTTCCTCTGGATTTCCATCTTGATAGCCTGAGCGAACCAAGAAGTAGTCTCCTCCCAAGAAGCGACCAAGATCAGTGAAAGCAGGGTCTGTCTCAATGAGGAAGGGGGAATTCGGATCTGCACTAAAGTCTGTGAGACTCCCTAAACTACCAATCGATCCAAGGGGGTCATCCAAATTAAACCCTGCTAGATCACTAGCTACTCCATTACCTAAACGATTATTAAGAGCTGCGATATTTGCGGCATTATTCGCAGATGCACTCACAGCGAAGTTCTCACTGCGGATATCGATAGGAGCTATCGTGGTATTCGAGCTTGTATTCGTATTTGTGACATCCCCACTGATATTTCCTGAAATCGTTCCACCTGCTTCAACAGTCGCAAAGACATGACCTATGGCAATCTGACGCTCCGTAGGAGTTCTTGTATTTCTCGAAGTTCTGATTCGTACATCACGACTTCCAAAAAGGCCATCTCTGCGCGTACTTGCGGTATAATGCGTGAACGTATCTCGCTGGAAACGGTGTCGATTCAGCGTAGCTCCTGTGTTGATAAGATCACCGCCTATGATCGCTAAATCACCTGCACTAGAGATCTGGCTATATTGATTAGTCAGTGTGCCAGCTTCTAGTACTAGATTGCCAGCACTTCGGATGAATGCAGCTCCAGAATCTGCCGTAATCACATCATCCACCTCACGGATGAAGCTGGTTCTATCCAAGACTCGCTGCTGAAACGCTAAGCGTCTATGAAATCTAAATAGAGCTCTGTAATCTCTAGAACGCCTCGATAGTGATAAACCGTCTCCGCTTAACAAAGCTTCATAAGTCCCTAGTAAATTTCCAAATTGTCTTACTTCAAATAAATCTCCCTCAAATTCAGTTCTTTCTCCTACAAACTCTTGTCGGCGACCAATGGCAAACTCGCGCCTTTTGTTCTCAAACGTCTCTGCACGAATAAGAACATCTCCCCCTCCCGACTCTACAGTACCTGAAGAGTTCACGAAGGAAGCTGCACGGCTAGCAGGGGTCGTTCCTTCAATGATTAAATTACCTCCAGAAAGGATATTCCCATCGATATTGGTTAAATTACCACCAAGTGATATTCCCACTCCAGAAGCACCAAACAAGGTTCCTGCTTGATTATTCAAGTCACCAGTGAGCTGTACTCTGAGGTCTTCCCCTGCTCCTATGATCTGGTCATCATTGGTAAGGTTAGCGGCTTCAATGAGTAAATTCTGATTCGAGCTCAATCCCTCCCGCACTATTAAATCTCCTTGAAGATCGATGACAATATTCTCTCCAGCCTCTAGCACACCAGCCTGAGTTAAGTCCTGAGCTTCTATGAAAAGTCCACCGAGAGCTCTCAATGTCCCTGAATGCTGAATCGATCCTGAAGCAAGAGCCACTCTAAGGTCTTGTTCTGCCTCAACATGTCCTGAAAAATCAAGATCTCCTAAATTCTGTAGGTAATTTAATGAACCAAGACTACGAATCTCACCTAAGCGGCTAGCTGTATTCGTCACGATCTCACCACCTTGACTCAGACGCACTACTCCATTATTGGACCAGTCTCCTCTACTCCTCAGGTTACCTACGCCACCTACAATCACATCTTGCCCATTAAGGATATTTGCAGCATCCAGTGTAAAGAGACCTATAGATTCCACTATACCATTATTCTGCCAGGTTCTCTCTACATTCCAATCTTGCTCTCCAGATCGGACACTTCCACTCAGCACAGCTCCTCCAAGATTCGCCTCTATCTCGCGACTCACTGCACTCTGCCCACTATGGTTCCATGTTCCTCCGTGATTTAACTCAGCGCTGCCTAATACTACCAATCGTCCAGCACTTGCTGTATTCCCCAGGGCATTCCAAAGATAATTCCCACCTACCTCGGTGATCGCTGTGGTCGTTTGGTTTGCACCTCGTGACTGGGAATTTAAATTTCCACGAATCAGGGACTGTCCACTCTGCTCAATATCTCCTAGAGTACTTGTCCAGTTTGACCCTAAACCTGACTCTGTGTAACCTGCTAACTGAAGATTCTGCTGAGAATTTAAATCAACCTGACCTGCTGCTACTAACCTACTACTGTTTGCTAAGGCTAGCCCTGCACCACTAGAAACAAGTATGTTTCCAGTAGAAGAGATATCTCCACTACTCTGGAGGTTTCCTAAGCTTATGAGGTTCAAATTACCAGCTGAGTTCAATTCTGCTGTTTGTGAAAGTTCTATATCACTCCCTCTGATAGAAAGGCCTTCCCTAGTTCTAATCTGGCCACCTTGATCAATATCGCCTTCTAAGTGAAGCATAGCTTCGCCAATCACCTCGATAAGACCATCGATCACGGCATCTTGTGAGCCTGTTAAAACCAAATCCTCACCTACCCTGGCAGTAGAGGCCTCAGCGAAGACAATATCACCTTGGCTATCCAACGACACAGAATCACCTGCGACAATACGCCCACTATGTTCAAAAGTCTCACCACTAGAAACATCAAGTCTCCCGCTACTAGCAACTAGCCCTCTGTTGTCTACGCCTCTCTCCCCTCTAATTTGTAGTTCCTGCTCTTCTGAAGAAAGATTCCCACTGAAGTCCACTCCTGCCACCAACTGAGCGTCATCACCTACAGAGACAGATCCATCTGTAGCATCTATGGATATATCACCTGCTGCAATCACTCGTGCCTCATCTGTTAGCACTACACCTGATTCTCCCTGTACAGCAAGATTACCCTCTGCGTAGATTTGCTCGGCAACTTCGACTTTCTGAGCCTCAATCTGAATATTTTGTTCCGAACTCAAACTTTGAGTCTTGAAGTTTCCATTGACCTGAGCAAACAAATCTCCAGCACTAGCCTGCGAAACTCCCTCCATATTCACACCAACTCCTTTTTCTGTACTGATGATCTTAATCCGATCTCCATACATTCCACCAAGAGCCGAAGAACTAATCGCAACTTCTGGCTTCTCAGAACCATCATCTGCTAGAGTTTGTGTGTCTAAATCTGTGTAGTCTACCTGATTACGGCCAGCTATAACCTGAATATCTCTCGCATGAATATTTGCGGTAATCTCAGCAGCTCGACTGATAATCTCAAATGAATCTGCCTGAGTCGCATCAACACCTCTACCCGCTACGGTAATCTTACCGCCATTGACTGAAAAAGATAAATTTGAGCCATCCCCCTCTGGGCGGCCAGTCGTCATAGTCACCCTCCCTGTGTTTAAGAAATTCGCTCCATCAATAAAAATTCCATTCGGATTTGCCACAATCACGGACGCTCGCTGGCCAAATACTTCTGTCGCTCCTAATATTTGGCTCACCCTGGTGCCAGTCACTTCATTCAGAATCACTCTGGCACTTGCCCCCCCACGGAGATTGGGATTACTCAGCAAAAAGCCTCCTAACTGGCTCTGGGCAACTTGACCATTAAAGTTATTTAAAATGAGACCCTCTCTGGGGACATCAAACTGCTGGAATAAATTATGAGACAAACCAGAACTATCTGGTCTAGCAATCTGCACTAATGGCACGCCATTGGCAGCAGCTTCGACATTCGGTCTCTGCGAGGAAGGGGCTGCTGTATCAGCAATAGGAATCTGCCCAGATAGGTAAATAACACTGCAAAAAAACAGCACATAATAATGACAAACAACTCTCACAATAATTAAGTGTTAAAAAGGATTTTCAGGAGGTGATTCTACTCAGCGCGATTTCTTTACTATAATTCACTCCATCAACACAAGATAACTTTCACTAAAGTTTTCTTCTTGACTAAAGAAACGCAGCCCGCTTTTTAAACCCCACAACAAAGTGTTTGCTCAAACCATGAAACCTACTGCTTCTATCATCTCTACTGTTAGTCTACTCGTTGCTACCTTTAGCCTCTATGAAAATGTTCAGCTAAAACAACAAATCGGTCTACTTGAGCTCAATCAAAACAAAAATCCAGTGTCGGAATGCCAAAATAACCAGAGTATGACAGACAGTGCTGAACACGTGAATTTGAAACCAAAGTTTGTCTCAGTTGATTTTCAAGATCTCTTTCAAGCCTATCGTCAAAACCTTGATCAAACCAAAAACCTTGATCAAACAGTTGGCAAAGCAAATATAGCACTAAACAACAAACGCGAGACCCTCACAAAGCTACTTGAATCTCTAGCTCAAAAGCAAAACAGCTTAAAACAAGAAGAGATAACACCTGAGCAAATTGAAGCTATTTCCACTGAAGCCAGTAAAGACTTAAGAACCGCTCAAGCTCTTAAGCAAGAAATCGAAGAACAGGCTCAGCTCATCCAAACCAAAGTCAATGAAGAATCTGCATATATCGACCAGCAGTCCCTAGCAAATTTAAAAAGAGCCATTAAAAGGAAAGCTGAAGAAAAAGGGTATCAATACGTCATCAACGCTCAAGCGATTGATCTCACTCAAACACCCTTCTTCCTCTATCAATATGAACAAGAGAACTTAACAGATAGTCTAATGGAAGATCTAGGCCTTAGAACTAACCATCTCTCACAAACACCTAATGTAGCTTCTACATCAACACCTCACGAGACTAGCCAAACTGAAGCTCAAAGTGAAACTGTAGTGCCCACCTCTGACTCTTCTCTAAACAGTCATACTGAATCTATAAAAGATAAAGTAACGGAGTAGTGCGTACAACTCTCACTTAAACTACAGTCATTCGGCAACATGAAGCTGCTCATCTATTTGTTCGCTTTCTGCATCACTCTACCGCATGTTATCTATGCACAAAACACCTCACCCATAGAGCAACAACAAAGCCGTATCGAAAGCCTACAGGCTGAACAACTTCGAAAAATTCAACAGAACGCAGACAACTCTAGCAGAAGAAAACCAACTCAAAATCTGTCCCCTAAAAAACAAACGCTTGAAGAAATTTTTAGCAATAGCCCGTCTATCCAAATCAATGAATTAATCATAGCTAATTCTACCAAGCTGGGTCATGATTTTCTTCTAAATATAACGGAAAAATATTCAAACTCTTTACTCACCCCTGAGGGAGCACGCAACGTTCTCCGTGAAATCACCAATGAATATGTCCGCCTTGGTTACATCACCTGTAGAGCATATTTACCTCCCCAAGATATTAGCGGTGGATCTCTAAGAGTAGAAATTATTGAAGGTTCGCTGACTTCTTTCAACCAAGACCCCAATCACAACCCTGTCTCCCCGTACACTGCCTTCCCTAACACTCTTGGCGAAGTCGTGAACCTTAGAGATATTGAGCAAGGCTTTGAACAGATTAACCGGCTATCCTCAAATCAGGCCACTATGGATATTAGACCTGGTAAAAACTCTGGCACTAGTGAAATTTTCATTAAAAACGGATCTTTGAAGCGATGGCACATCTCTACAGAACTGAACAACTATGGCCTAGAGAATACTGGAGAGCTACAAAGTTTCACTACATTTAGCTATGACAATTTACTTGGGCTAAACGATTTATTTTCTTTCACCCATGGGTTTGACCCCACTCTCTCTTCTGACGGCGACTTTAATCAACTTAGTTCTTTTGTTCTTTCTATCCCATATGGATATTGGACATTCCAAGCTGGAGTTAATCTCTCGAGATACCAAAATGATCAAGTTAATGATCTGATAGAAATAGAAAGCTCTGGCAGGACAGAGGGTTTTACTCTCAATGCAGATCGTCTTTTTTATCGAGATCAGAATCGCAAACTAACCTTTCACACTAATCTAAAGTACAGTACTACCAGAAATTTCATCAATGGCAACTTACTGACTATAAGTTCAAGACAAACTTCTTCGATAGGTTTAGGAGTTTCTGCACTGCACATTTTCGGTGAAGGACAAAGTCAACTCTATTCTCGCTTTGATTATAGTCACGGCGTTCCCTTGTTTGGTACTCGTAATGGTAGTTTTCTTGGTGGCCCATCTACAAGGTTTCACAAATTTAACTTTATTAATTCTTATTCTACTAATTTCCGACACAACGAAACGGACTTTCAGTATTCTGCTCTCGCCAATATACAATATGCTCCTCGTAGAGTATTTTCTAGCGAGCAATTCAATCTTGGAGGTCAATCTTCGATACGAGGATTTCGCAACGATTCTATTACAATCGAAAGTGGTATTTACTTGAGGCAAGAAGTTAGTGTGTTATTGCGAAACAAGATCCCTCTACCAAAAAAAGGCAAGCTCCAGCTACTTCAACCCTACCTGGCCTATGATGCTGGAAGTGCCTTTGGCCCAAAAGAGGATGAACAAAGTGGCCTAATTCACGGGCTAACATTAGGGTCAAAATTTACTCATAATTCTTTCCATGCAGATCTCTCTGTCTCTTTTCCCCTGAGCTCTCCTGACTCTATTTCTGAAAATGAGCCTATCTTTGGATTCAGTTTAAACTATTCCTTTTAATATTCCTTTTAAAAATGCGCCTAGCGTTCTGGCTTTTTCGCACCTACGGTATTCTACTGCATAGCTCACACTCCCTCTAGAGCATTCACTAGGTCTAGCGTCTTTGCACTCGGCAGGACACTTAGCTCCATTTGATTCATGGTGTAGCCAAACGATAACCCGGTTTCTGGGTCTCCGTAGGCGTGGCTCCCACCTGCTCCTGGGTGACCTAGTGCTTTTTTGCCTTTCCCGTAGTGCTTGCGCAATTTCTCGCCATTTGTATCAAGCGGATCCATCTGAAAGCCACAGCTGAACTGTGTGGGTGTGAGTAGCACTTGATCCCAGCCATTGACCTGAGGGCTCTGCATCCATTCTCTAAGGTCTTCTGAGAAACACTCCAGTTCACCTAACACAGCTTGATAGAAGCCTGCAAGCCCGCGCGCTGTCCCCATACCACCCATGGCCGGAAAACCTGCTTGCCAAGCACGGGGTGTATTCATCTCTTGCACAGACTGGAGCCCGCGCGGTGAGCCAAATGCTCGCCTAACTAGATTCCCATCTTCGTGGAAGGCTTGGTAAAACCCACTCTTGAGCTCTTCTTTATCCATCTTCCCTGGATAGAGTGTCGCTACTCGGCCAAACTCGCTCTCTGGTAGGCCTATCCATAAATCAAGATCGAGTGGTTGTGCAATTTCTGCGCGAAAGATCTCGCCAAGTCGCTTCCCTTCTAACTGACGGACGGTTTCCTCAAGAAGAAATCCGTAGGTTCTTGGATGATAGCCATGTCCTGTCTTCCAGTTTTGCTCCTGATTTTCAATTGCTGCTATCACTTCCTCATGCTCCCACACGCTCACTCGCGCATCGAGGGCGGCGAGCCCGCACTGGTGCGAGAGTAGCTCTGCGAAGCTCGCTGATGCCTGCGGGAACTTTGGCCAGACTTGGCACACGCGAGATTCTGGGGTGAGTCCGGCGCGCTCCAGACAGAGCAGTACTGTGGCGGCAGAAAGTGCCTTCGTGGCAGAATAGAATGGGACAATGGTCTTTTCATCCCACCCTTTTGTCTGCGTCTTATCCACATAGCCTGCTGAGAGCTCAAAGACTTCTTCCCCTTTTTGCCAGACAGAAAGAGAGGCACCGAGCTCCCCTCTTTCTCTAAAATTACACTCAAACGCCCGCCTCAGCGCTTCACTAACTTGCTCATCAAATGCCATGCTCGTAATTCACACTGCTTCCACTTGGCATGCAAACACTGTTTCTGCGTATCGATTCCCTTTAAGCTATTTCGCTTCTCGAGGGGCTTGGCTGATTCTGTGCGTTCTCACATACCACTTGCACAAGCTCTGTGGCTATCGTAAAGGTTCTCCAGCGTCTATGAGCCACACTACTACACTTCCAGACAGCACTGGTCATTTCGGGACATACGGTGGAATGTTTGTTCCAGAGACTCTGATGACTCCCCTTCAGGAGCTCGCCGAGATCTACGAAGCCACGAAGCAAGATGAGTCCTTCCAGAGTGAACTGGATGATTTGCTCAAGAATTACTGCGGCAGACCCACTCCTCTCTATTTTGCAGAACGCTGGAGCGAACAGCTCAATGGGGCAAAAATTTACCTTAAGCGTGAAGACCTCCTGCACACAGGAGCCCATAAAATCAACAATGCTCTGGGCCAGATCCTACTCGCGAAGCGTATTGGCAAGCGCCGTATCATTGCAGAGACCGGTGCCGGTCAGCACGGTGTGGCGACTGCCACGGTGTGTGCGCGCTTCGGTATGGAGTGCATCGTTTACATGGGGGCTGTGGATATGGAGCGCCAGGCTCTCAATGTCGCTCGCATGCGCCTACTAGGTGCTGAGGTGCGTGCTGTGCACAATGGACAAGCGACTTTAAAAGACGCTGTCAATGAGGCGATGCGTGACTGGGTCGCCACGGTCGATCACACGCACTACATTCTTGGCTCAGCTCTGGGATCACACCCTTTTCCCATGATGGTTCGTGATTTTCACCGCGTCATCGGACTTGAGGCTAGGCAGCAAATTCTCGAAATTGAGGGGCGCCTTCCTGATCTCTGTGTCGCCTGTGTTGGTGGTGGCTCCAATGCGATTGGCCTCTTTCACCCCTTTATTGATGACACATCTGTCGCCCTCATGGGTGTCGAAGCTGGTGGTGATGGTATTATTCCTGAGCGCCATGCGGCACGCTTCCAGGGTGGTAAACTCGGTGTACTCCAAGGGACTAAAACTTGGTTACTCGCCAATGATGAGGGACAAATCGAGTCCACTCACTCAGTGAGTGCGGGACTTGACTACGCAGCCATAGGGCCTGAGCACGCCTACCTGAAGGATATCGCGAGAGCAGACTACACCTACGCTACCGACAAGGAGGCTCTTGCTGCCTTCCAAGAAGTCTCTTCTACTGAAGGTATCATACCAGCGCTTGAGAGCTCTCACGCCATGGCCTATGTGAGTAAAATCGCCCCTACTATGGGCCCTGACCAGATCATTATTGCCAATATGTCTGGCCGTGGTGACAAGGATGTCGAGCAAGCTTCTAAGTATCTGCTAGATCCAGCTGAGTCAGTGTAGAGCAAGTTCGACTCACGAGTATTAGCCAGAATTGAAAGGGGGGCAGAAGCTTAGAGAGCTAGAGACTACTCTGTTCTTTTTTGGCCTTCTCAGTTTCGATCCATTGCTGGTCGGCTTCGGAGAGCTTTGATTCGTGGGTCTTTCCCTTGGTACCGTCTGCTTCTATAAGCCAGAGGTTTCCTTCGTGATATCTCACGAGTTTTGCAAAGACTTGGCGATCCTGCACGTCTATCCACATTCTATAGCCCTTGCGCTCTAAGCGCTCACGCCACTTCCCGTAGTCTAGCATGGCGAAGTGATGTGCCGCGTCGATTTTCTCTTTGGTGGAGCGGCTACGGCCAGAGGAGTAACCGACTATTTTATCTAACACCTTTCCACTTGGAGACATCATGAGAATAACGGGGTTACCCAGCACCTTGTGGCGTTTTCTAAGTTTTTCGATATATGCCAGCTTCGCTGTTCGGCCAGCCTCATCTTTACTGATTGCGGTATCCAGTCTAAGTAAGACGACATTCTGCTTCGCCCATTCTAGAAATTCAGTTTTACCAAAGAGCTCATTGCCCAGAGCTTTACAATTTTGGCTCCGAGCTGAGTTCGTGAACCACATGAGTACTGGCTTACCGCGAGATCGAGCTACCTTGAGCGCCTGACTATAGCTCACTTCCCAGTCATCCTTTTTCTTTTGGGAAGGGGCTACGTTTTCAAAGCCTGGTATCGGGATACTCTCATCCTCAGGTGCCCAGACGATGTCTTCTTCTGCAGGTAGTTGATCTATCTGAATCTGCGGACTAACGCCTGCTCCCAGAAGCCCATTGGACTGAGGGTTAGCAATCAGACCAGCAGGCGCATTGGCGAGTGCTTCATTGGTCTGGGCGGTTCTTTTATTCTGTATACTACTACACGCTGTGAGTGACACGCCTGTGAGTACGGCCATACTTTTAAAAACCACACTTTTCTGGGCGAAGCGACCACGCCGCATTAAGTGCGTTTTGAATCCCTGCTGGAATCTCCTGTACCCTCTTGCCAACAGCTGCTGCATGGGGAAATTCTACACCTCTTTCTCGCCATGAGTCAAAAAAGAATACTCTGGCACCTAGAGAGCTTGATCTGGCATCAATCTAGATTTCTCAATTTCGATTTTGTGCTGTTACTTTGCTCGTATTTTGCCTTATCTGCTATTCGGTATGAAATCAAATTTGCTTGTATTCACAGTCCTCCTTTTAAGACTTTTGACACCAGCTTTAGCAGAAGAAGCAATTCCGTTTAAAGAACGCTGGGCAATCAGTCAGGATAAAGCTGCTCTCCTGCCAGAGCTCAGCCCAGGGACAGAGGAATACTACTATTATCATAGTATTCATGCTCTTCACAAAGGTCAGCCTGATAGAGCTCTACAGCTTACCAAGGAATGGAGAGAGGAACCTAACCTAACAAGAAAGGACGACTCTTCTCTCAGTGACATTCGCACGCAGGCCATGGCTCTGATCGCCCAGCAACCAGACCATCCAGATAGAGCAAAAACGCTTCGCCGTATGGGAATTAAGATCAATCACCCAGCACCCCTACGCCCACAAGACCCTAACATACCGAGCTCCCTCAACCTAGACGACTACCCAGACACGCAGCTCACTGAAAGCTGGAGCCTTCTAGAGCGCATTTCACAAACCCCACCTCACCAGCTCGACCTCCTACTCAAAGACCCTCTCTCCTCCTTTGAGCTCGGCAGCATCCTCCAAAAACTCGAAGCTCCCACTCACCCAGATTTAGTAGAATGGATAGTAAAAGACATAAAACAGTCTAAGAAAAACTTCGGCCAGCACCCCATACACTCCCTACTCACTACCGATCAGTTAGAGAAATTAGCCAGTCTAGACCCTAACATGCACCATGATGCCCACTGGGTAGAGACCATGTTAGACAGAATTATCCCCGACCCTGCTCTCTATCAAGGGTCTGATTTCGTAAAAAAACAACAACTAGCCAAAGCTGTTGTTGAGTTCACCCGAACCTTACCTCTGAGTTTTCGCCAATTAAAGCTCTCTGCCCTATCGCAGAAACTCCACCTTGGTCTAGCGAATCAAACAGCTGAGCTCAGAGACTACCTCGAGTACCTCCAACTTCATTCCAGAGAAACACGTGCTCAGGCCTCCTCTCCATCTTCCTTTCAGGGTAAGCCCAATACTATTTTTCAGCCTAACGATTCTTTTAGCACCCAGGTTTTCTCACAAAACCTCAGCGACTATTTTCTCCAATCAGAAGAGAACACCGAGGCTCTCCAAGGGTTCTTCAAACGTAAAAAATTCCAAACACTCCAAGCACGCGCCCACCTCCTCTCAGGTGACACAGAGGACTCCTGGAAACAAAAACTCGCTCAAACAGCACTCAAAGACCTCAAAGAAAGCAAAGAACTCCAGATACTCGAAACCACTCCCTCTCACTGGAGGGCCGAGCAAATCCCCTATCTCGATCTCCGCTTAAAGAACACGCCCACTCTCATCGTCTCCACTTACCGACTCAGTCTCAGCGAGTATATTCGACGTCATAAGAGCCTACCAGACATCACACTGGACACATCCAGTCTCACACCGCACGAGCAGAGAACCATCCAGTTTGATCACTCTTCTTTCCTGAGGTTCAACCATAAAGTCACCTTTCCTGAGCTAGATTCTCACGGAGACTGGCTGATCAAAGTCGAGGCGAATAGACTCACTTCTGCCGCTATTTTCCATAAAGGAGATATTCACACCCTAAGTACGCAGACCCCAGAGGGCTATCTGCTAACTTTCATCGATGAGAATCACCAGCCCATTCCCCAGCTTCGTGCCCAACTCGGTAACCAAACACTCAAGGCGGACAACGGCCAAGTCCTTGTCCCCTACACACCCTATCCGACAGAGCAGACTCTTGTGCTCTCTCGCTTACACGATGATGGTCAACCAGGCCGCACATCCTTTTACACTCTAAATAACACTCCCGCACATTATGAGCTTCACCTTGGCGCTCTCATTCATAAGGAGCAGCTCATCGCCAGAGAGCCAGCGACGATCTACGCTCAGCCTCAGTTCAAAATCGGTGCTAATCCTCTCTCTCTAGAGACCCTGCAAGATCCGACTTTTGAGCTCCGTGCCACACTGCGAGATGGCAGCACTCTCTCCCTACTGCGCACACGATCTAGCCTTACTAGTGAGGACATCGTTCCTCTGGAATTTATCGTTCCCGAGCAGCTCTATAAGCTCCACCTCACCTTATCCGCCCATCTCGAATCACCTGCACATGAGCGCCTAACCATAGAAGCCAGTAGAGAGATCACCGAGCTCCCTCACAAGTCTATGGAATCTGTCGGCCATATCTATCTACAATCCACCAAAGACCACGCGACCCTATCCGCTCTTGGTCAGAATGGAGAACCCCTCGCACAGCTACCGCTGCAGATTCATCTCCATCATAAGCAATACACAGACCTAGAACACACAATTCAGGTCAAAACAAATGCAAGCGGCCAAGTGGAGCTCCAGAACCTTTCTCGCTTTTCTCATATCACTGTCAAAGCCACAGAACTCACCAGCGGTCTTCACTGTCTACTTCATGCGCACAGATTAGAGCCCACCCGCCTACCTATGTACGAACTAGCGGAAACCATCCCAATTCCATTCCTCCACAGAGAGAAAGAAAACACGCAGTTTCGCCTATTTACATCCACGAACCAGTCTGCATTCACCACCGAGCTCAAAGGCCTCATTCACACGAGGAAACAAAACCATCTGGTCTTCGCAGATATAGCTAACATAGAGCCTGGCCAATACACCCTGATTTCTAACCAAGGCCACACGCACCGTTTTCAAGTCGCAGCAACTACCGTACCTAAGACGAACTGGCTCACCCATGACGCCCAGGCAGGAGAAATCGCGCCCATAGAGCCTGCCCATATCCAGTCTCTCTCAGTCAATGATCAAGCTCTAGAGCTGACTCTCGACTCAAGTACCACTCAAACTCGTGTTCACATTATTGCTAGTCATTTTAGAAATGAGTCTTCTCTTGATCACATCTTGCACTCAAGTCCTCGCCTCAATCCCTCCACATTGCTCAGTCCTCAACGCAGCACTTGGAATAATGGCGGCATCCTCTCCACCGAGCAGCAATATATCCAACAGCGCAGAATAGAAGGGGCGCGACTCGGCAATATGCTACCAGAACCCAGCCTCCTACTCCAACCATGGGAACTGGAGCGCTCTTCCGCAGCGGCACATGAGCAAAAAGACAAACAAGATATTTCTAACAAAATTCACCCTGAAAGCCCGAGGGTACAAACCATCTCTGAAGAGCCAAACAGCGATTCAACCACACACTTCAGTACCGCCAGCTATGAATTTCTCAAGCACCCCACTCAAATTTTCGCAAACCTAAAACCGGATAAATCAGGCGCCCTCACACTTCCCATTCAGACTCTTCCTGCGTACACCCACTACGAGGTGATCGTCACAGATCAGCAGTCCATGGACTACCAAAGCATCGCTCTCGGTGCTAAGACTCCAGAAACAGTCGATCTCCGCACAGAAAACCGTATTTCTCTCGAGAAGAACTACATTCCACGCGAGCAGATACAAGTCCTCCAGCCAGACACACCTCTCAAGCTCAATGCCCAACTCCCCTACCAGTGGAATGCCCTCACCTCGCGCTCCGATATCGCCCACTATATGGGTAGTAAGCAGCCGCAGAGCCACTTCCAACTCGCTCGCGATTTCTCCCGCTGGGATCAATTCTCTGAGCAGAAGAAAAAGCAAATTCTCACAGAACAAGGCAGCCATGAGCTTCACTTATTTCTCAAACTCCACGATACAGTGTGGTTTGAGACCCATGTCCGCCCTGTGCTAAAAAACAAACGCCATAAATCCTTCCTCGATCTCTTCATCCTCGATGAAGATCTATCCGAATACCTCAAACCCTGGAGATTTAATTATCTCAATGCCGCTCAAAAAGCTCTCCTAGCACACGCAATACCATCTGCGAGGGACAGCATTGTCCAGTCTCTGCAGCGAGACATAGATCAATACGAATCTTCCAAAAAACCTCTCCACCCACACTTCTACTCGCTGCTGAACTTCACATCCAAGCATCATGATGAAGTCGCACGCAAGGAAGCTGAGATCAACGAACTTCTCGCCAAAACAACCCTCACCGATATTCATATCCATAACAAAGATTCACTCCAGCATGTACTACGTGATCTTTCTCAAGCGATCAACTTCTCTGTGATTCTCTCTGACTCCATTCAAACAGATATCAAGATTCAGCTCGAACGCAAAGAAACCACAGGCCTAAGTTTGATCGAATCTATTTGTGAGGCACTTAACCTGAGAACAAGAGTTTATCAAAGCACATTCGAGCTAACTACATTCAGTAGCTCGAATGAAGAACAAATGGTCGTGAAAACACTGCAAATCCATTTTGATCTACCCACCGCATTTATTGGAAAACAACAAACTTACACAGAATCACAGGTAGACATTACTGACCTGCTAGAGCAATGTGGTGTTAGCTTTCCTGATGGAGGTTATGCCACATGGAATCCAAACACTCGCTCACTCTCAGTCAGAAATACGCTCCCCAATCTGAATATCATTAATCTACTTATTCAAAACGTAACATCAATCTCTGCTTCTGATGGGTTCGCCCTCGAAGAAGGAACAGATCCTCTATTTTTTGGAGAAGGATTGGGTCAAAACGCCGCAGACCATTTCTCAGCACCTAACGAACCTAGTGAATCTGCAGCAGATCAAGGGGCAGATCCGTTTGCTATCCGTGATGAAAAACCAAATTCCTCTCGTCGCCAAAGAACAAACTCCAAAGCGAAATTTAACCAGCAGCACCTCCTTGATGCGCATGATAAAAGTAACACGAAGCGCTGGATCGAGAGCTACTATTACCGCCAAAACTGGAAAGACCCTCTAGCGATACGCACAAACCTCTTTTGGCTTGATCTGGCCAAAGCTAGTGACCTCCAGCAATTCTTCTCCCCTCATTTCTACCTCTGCCAGACCAGCATCAATGAGTCACTACTCGCCTGTGCACTCATGAAGCTCCCCTACAGCAATCAAGCCATAAAGGAAGAAATCACAGAGGACTCTATCACTATTTCCACAAAACAGCCCTGCATCATTGTTTACGAGGACGTCACAGAAGTCGTCAGCCATCAAGATGACTCTCTTGCCACACACGTGCAGTTTTTTACAAAGCAGACATTTGAAGCCACTCGTTATTCTAACAAAAATAAAGAAGAAGTCACAGGTGAGTTCCAGAAATCAAAGATCTATGTCATGAGCATCAAGGTCTCTAATCTCAGCTCATCTAGCAAAACACTTCAAATCTTCAGCTCACTTCCTGCCGGTGCTATTCCTGCTAGCACTGCAGGCACTCAGACAAATAGAGCAAGTATGGAGTCCTATGGTCACCACGAGATCATTCGTGAATTCTACTTTCCACACACTGGCACATTTAGTGTCTATCCCATTCAGATTTCCCAGAATGAGCGACTCATCCATACCTCTAAGTCAAGACAATGCCATGTGGTCGATTCTGTAGAAACCTCAGAGAATGCGAGCTGGGAAGAACTAGCGACGCACGGCAGCTCAGAAGCTGTGCTCAAGCGCCTAGCTAGTGACAACTACCAGTGGAACAAACTCCACCTGATCGCATGGCGCATGAAAGACAAATCGTTTTATCAAAAAGCCATGCAAATTCTCAGAGAGTCTTTAGAGAGCTCCACCACACTAGGCGCCTACGCCTTTTTACACGGTGACATACCAGCACAGAGAGAATGGTTAGAGCAGCACTTTAGTAATCGCTTAAAGCACCCCTCAGCTCTAAATATCTCCAATAATCTCTTCTCTCTTCACAAGCGCCAGACCATCGAGTGGCGCCCCCTCATCATCGAGCGTGCTCACATTCTCCAGGGTCAAGACAGACTCAATCACCCCTCTGCCATAGAGCATTACCAGACTCTTCTCAGTGACCTGAGTTGGAAACAAGCACCAAGTACCGAGGAGATGCTGGATCTAATCTACTTCCTCTATCTGAAAGATAGACCAAATACAGCGAGAGCATGGCTCCAGACGATTACTAATGCACCCACTCACTGCCAGATCCAGCTGGACTACCTCCAGTGCTATGATGCCTTCTACCGAGAAGATCTAGCACGTGCCGAAGACATCGCTAAACGTACACTGGCAGAACCACTCCTAAACCCATGGAAGAAACGCTTCACCGAGACTCTCGCCCAAATTAAGCAGATCCAAAACCCTGTCATCCACAAAACAGAAGATCTCGCTAGTAATCAGAGCCCCCATCAATCCATCGAGCTCTCCTCCCACGGTCATGATCTGCTGCTCAAACACGGATCTATCCGTTCCATAAAACTCAACATCTATCAAATTGATCTCGAAGTGTTATTTTCCAGTGATCCTTTCTTCCGAGATAGCGTAGGGACGCACCAGGCTGTTGAGCCATACCAGAGCCTACAGATCACACTAGATCCGACTGAGCAAAAAACAATCTACACTCTACCAGACACATTACTCTCGAAGAATCTACTCGTCACCCTTGATGAACACCACTCCTCAGACCAGAAAGCGATTATTGATAGCTCAACAATAGACGCTCGTATTTCTCCGCGAACCGGAACCTTACAGGTAATCCAGCCAGCAGAGGAAACCGTTCTCCCCAAGACTTATGTCAAAGTCTACGCCAGGCTCCAATCAGGAGACATCGAGTTCCTCAAAGATGGATACACAGACCTACGTGGCCAATTCCACTATAACACGAACAATAGAATCTCACTCAGCGACATCGAAGAATTCGCGGTGTTTATTCAGCACAAGCAGCACGGAGCCAAGCGAATCCTCATCCAGAATTAATCTGTAAAATCAGAGCTTACTTTAATCGCAAATCTAACAAATTGTTAACATCTCCGTTTCACTGAATCATCACACCCTCCACCAAAAAAACAGCATCTTGGTAATCACCGTTTCCTGTTCCCTCAAAGGCTATAAAGTAGGCACTTTCAAGACGCCTACCTTGGAAGCTACTCGCGCGATACACTCTGGCACTGTGCTTCAGTTTTGCCCCTTCAGATAAATCAGCAGCACTGCGCGCTATGTGCTCAGAACCTTTGATATAAAATCCAAATTTCTCTGGATAGCTGTCTAGCTCCTTCACCTCAGTACTAGGAGGCATGAGACAAAAATGAGCATCTGCGACTTGTGCGGACGACGCCTTTAGCTTCGCCAACTCGACTTGTTCACCATTAGAAATATCATAGATCCCAAAAGCCAATTCACCGCCCTGAGAGTAACGAGCCACAGGTGTAATCTTGAAATTTTCCCAATTCACCCGCGAAAAAGCCCTTGCCACCACAGAGTCACCGACTTGGTCTTCCTCCGTAGAATGCACGAGTTCCTCACTCCCAATATCAATACTAGCTCCCAGTGAACGTAATACACTCTGCAATGAAGGCTCTTGATTCTCATCCTGTGCCGATCTGACGAGAGCTGCTAACTGCACAAAGCAGCCTGTCACGTCATCTCCAAATTGGACACCCGCAGATGGAGTTCCTTCAGCTAAGTCTGACTTTAAGTGAATCGTAAATTCTCTACTTTCACCTGGTTCTAACGGATCTAGACTCTCCGCTGAAACTTCGTAGAAATCTGCATGGGTTCCCAGTAGAGTCGGTGCGACAGGTAGTGCCTCTGCACTGGTATTCACCAAGGTCACGCTCTGAGGCTGACTCTTTAATCCACCCACCTGGCTGAATGAGAGCTGATACTGCGAAGGCTTTAGATAGCCACTAAGCTCCCGTATCTTAATATTCCTATACTGGATCTCCGCAGCTTCGAGCTGGAGCGCTATGGGGCCAGATCCTAACACATCTCCATTGGGCCTGCGCATATCCAGAAGTCTTGAAGTGACTATGTCATTAATTTTATGATAAGCGTAATCATTCTTATGCACGATAGCCTCCACAGTATTCCAGCCTTGGGCTTTATCGTTTTCGGGAAAGCGCCCGATATAACCACCCTTAGGATAAGTTCTTAGTACTCCACCTTCTTCCGGTAAGAGCCCAGCTTTCCCCTGACCTTCTCTTGCGGCCTGCTGATCCGGGTGCATCCAAGTCAGAGCACTTGTGCTCAAAAAAACAAGATCCCCTGTGTCTCCTTCCTGAACTTGGCACTCGATACTATTGGGCCACACTTTTTTTGTACCAAAACAATGATACAGTAAGCCTGCATCTCTGAGCTTTTCCTTCCGAGGGTGAAAACGCTTACCAATCCAGCGGTACTCAAAGGACAGATGAAATTGACTATACGATCCATCTGTCATTATCACTCCAAAAGGCACTTCCGCATCTCCTTCTGGCACATCTCTGTACATGTGAATTGTCCCGTCTTCTATGCTAATATAGCCTTCGGGGTCTTCGCCGACCTCGTGCTCTCGAAGAATAGGTGTCCAGCCTGTTAAGTCTTTTCCATTAAACAGTGTCACCCATGCTTCATCTGCCTGAGCAGAAAGGCTAAATACAGTGAGAACTGGTAAAATCAAATGTCGCATAGAAACACCTAGCACATGCCATCATCTCTACACGACAAAATTCTCATCTATAACGCCTTATAGACACCAGCGCTGCTCAATAAGTCTGGCTTATCCCTGTCTGGTATCCGTATCAATATCCACAGGCAGTCCCCCTTTTTCTCTCACAGCCTCCTCCACCGGCATCACATTAATATCCACCTCCACAGGAACGGCTCGTAAGCCAGAGATGATGGCTTCTAGCTGCTGAATCGTCTCACTATGTAGTGACTGTGGCTTCGTGTAATCTTGGGAGGCTTTAGCTATTCCCTCTCGAATCGACTCTAAGCTATCGTTAAACCCACTCAGCTGGGCCACCACTCGAGCCACAGGGTCATTCTCACCTCCTGCTCCGAGTAGCTTTCCTTTATTGAAGTCTTTTTTAATCTGCTCCCAGCGCTCACTCTCCTCAGCAGTGGCGATTCCCTCCATCTCTTTAAATTTGAGTAAATTCGCCTCTGCCCCTGAGGTCAATGTTTGCGACTCATTCTCATAATGGTCAACAATGATACTCTCGACTTCCTCAGCCGTCATCAGTGGGAGAATCTTCTCGGCAATTCGGTTCATATTTCGGTAGGAGCCTTGCAGCTTAAATGCTGGCTCCACCCTATAAGCGTCTTCCTGAGCCGCACTCGCGATATACTGTAGATTCACGCGTAGTATACTATCTCTAACACGATTAAGGTGCTGACAGACTCTTACCATCTCATCGACCTCGGCTGGTGTGTAGTTCCCCTCGAAGTCCACACCTTCCTGACTGCCCTGCTCGACGATCTTCATCACCGCGTAGACATCTTTCTGACTCTTACTCGAGAGTTTGCTTAGCACTTGATTCGAAGTCAGCGCATTCTCGATATAAGAAGCCTCAAAGTCACCAGAATGCCCTCCAATAATATCTCCTAAGTTATAAGTGTCTGCACGGTTTGCGAGCATATCTGGTATCTGGAACTTACCACCTGTCTCCGTATAGGGATTCCCCGCCATGACAACTCCGACCTTCTTACCTCTCAGATCATACGTGCGTGCCACACCATTATACACACCTTCGATCTTGCGCTGCCCATCACAGAGTGAAATGAATTTTTGTAAAAACTCGGAGTGTGTGTGCTGAATATCATCGAGATAAATCAATACATTATCCCCCATTTCCAGAGCGAGATTGAGCTTCTTCACTTCTTGAGCCGCTGTGGCATTGGGCGCTTCTGCCGGATCTAGTGAGACGACATCGTGCCCGAGTGCTGGCCCATTGATCTTCATGAAGGTCAGTCCCAAGCGATTCGCCACGTACTCCATGATGGTCGTCTTACCATAACCTGGAGGTGATATGAGTAATAACATACCCATTCTATCAGTACGCGTACTGTCGCCCGCTGTTCCGAGTTGCTTCGCAAAGTTATCACCTACCATCGGCAAGTAGACATTGTTAATGAGCTTATTGCGCACAAAGGCACTCATCACCTTGGGCTTAAATTCATCTAAGCGCATGCTCTCTCTCTTCTGCTCGATCATAGCATGCTTTAGGCTCTGATATTGCTCAAAGGTCACCACGTCAACAGCCTCGAACTGGCTGAGTTTTTTTAGAAAACGGCTATAGTTCAGATGGTACACACCCTCATCAACCACCATGTGATCCCCTATCATTCCCACCACCTCAGCCGTGACTGAGACATCATGCACACTGCGCTGCTCATAGCCTCCACACGCTAAGTGAGCTGCCGCTTCGAGCAGATACACTTCGTCAGTCTCTGAACTCTCAGTCGCTGTTGCTTGTAGTCCCTTTAGCCAATCATACGCGATCTCAAATCGTGCTATAGGACTGTCACCTAATTCCTCAAAGGCATCGTCTAGGAGTGACTCCGCATGCTTCACCACGAGCGCGTGGCGCAGCTTCTTCACCCAAGAGGCTGCTTCTGGTGACACCACAAAAGCGTCTTTTTCTATCAGCTGGGCTAACAAGAACTGGCTGGCACCAGCCACATCTCCCTCTGTGAGAGAATGCACTTGGTTCCCCTCTAACCAGCTCGCCAGAGCCTCCGATAAGTCTTTGCACAGCTTATGATTCTTCGACCACTGCGTCTCAAAGATCCCTTTGCGTTTACGGTGAGACTGGATTTTATGTGTTAAAATATCGCGCTGCTCATCACTCCAGTTTTCCCAGAAGAGCATCGCCATCGCACGGTCTCTCGCATCGTATCTGAGGAGTCCAATATTGCGATGAATCGGTAAAATGGCCTTGAGTAGACGCAGTGCATCCTCATCGTGCACACCCTTTGTATAGGCTTCCGCGTAGCGAGGCTGCATAAACTTCTGCACGAGCTCTATCTCCGCCTCTTGCTCCGCATCAAAGAGCTGACTCTCTAACATCTTGTAGACCAAGTACTCGACTCGGTACACCTGCTTATTCTCAGAAATAATCTCTTGCTGCCAAACATGCTCAGTCGCCAAGAATGCTTCATCCTCTATGGGTTCAAAAAAATTTGTGCCACTCAAGTGAAAGCACATGGTCTCTTCCTTGGGAACTATAGAGAGCTCTAGCTCCTGGACATTCACATTAAAGGCATGCTTGCCGAATCGAATGACATTCTCGCCATCAACATAGAGTTCTTGGCGGTCTTTGAGCTGGCGCACAGTGTCCTCACGGATGGTTTTCATGCGCGTTTGAATATCATCCGCTTTAACACTATTACCCAAGTCATTGAGCTGGGTGATAATGTCGCGCACCTTCTCCACCATGAGATCACTAGCGAAATAGCCATTGATCTCATTAATTTCTTTAAAGCCATTGATACGATTCGCAATACCTGTAAGAATTCGCTCAGAGGACTTCACTAGTGTGTTCGATCGCTTGCTGCGCTTCTCAACTAATTGCTGCTTACGACTCTCAAAGGCATTGTACACTTCCTCTCTCTTTGCAGAGAGCTGCTCCACATAATCATCAAACTCAGAGAACTTACCTTCTAACTCCTCGATCTGCACCATCACTTTTGTGAGGTAGGATTCTGTCTTCTCTGTGGTGTCACAGAGATCGAGGTAATTGACGATCGCCTGACTCAGTAGCTTCATTTGGGCTGAGAACTGAGCGACTCCTTCTGACTTCGCTAAGCTTGTGCGCTTATTCTTCAGCTCGACTTTCAGGGTATTGAGAGTCGCAAATATATTAGAAATCGAGTCAATAATGGAGGTCGTCACCGTCGAGTCCTCGATCTTTAAGTTACTCACCACATCAATGAGCATCTCCAGCTCAAGACCAGAGGCATTCAAAAATTCTGCGAGTTGATCAATCTCTGTAACCTTCTCAAGCTTTCCTAACTCCGCACGCTGCTGATCCACTTTCTCTCGATACGGATCAAGAGCCTCGGGCTTTAGAAGAAACTCGACTGTTTTATTGGAAACAGAATCAACAGCCCCTATCACACTCTGCTCCAGCTCCTCGAGAGCCTCTAAGTTCATGTAGCGCGTCTCGCGCAGACCGATCACCTCACCGCGCAGTGTCCGCAGTGCTGAGAGCTGTTTGACAAAACCAAGAATATCATCAGGAGGGCTATTCTCTGTCTCCCTCAGAAGCCTTCCAGAGCGCTCTAACAAAGACTCTAAATTATCTTTCGCCGCCTTACGCAGGCGCTTCACCTTATCAAACTCATCCATCGCTGAGTTCGCCGCGGCGTGAATGGCCTCGATAGGTTCATCTAGGCGCTTGGTCTCCTCTCGCTTGATCCAGAAATAACTATCGAGCAGATCGCGCGTTTTTTTAGAGAGGTCAATGTAGAGCCCACCGTAATTATCGTCTTTAGCGAGGAGAGTCAGCACTTCTTGGCACTCCGCCATCGCAGCCACGATATCTGCATTACCAATTTGAAACAGGTAGCTCTTCTCATCCTTCTGCTGCCTGGCCACTGCCTCTTCACTAAGAATGGGTGTCTGCCAGATCTGCAAGGCATGATGCTTCTGAGCGGCATCTTCTGTCTTAAAGTACACTAACTCTCCATTCTCAAAGACGGAGTAACCATGGCAAAGCACAGGTGTGCCCACAGTCTGTTCAATAAGATTATAGCTTAAGAGAACATACTCCCCACTCACTCTATTGTAGAAGGCATAGAGCGTGTCTTCTCCATTCGCAGAATTAATCCTACGCTCAAAACGCATATCTATGAGACCATGGTCAAAGGTCTTTAGCTCTCCACTGAGTAGATAAAATCCATTGGAGAAAATAATCCCATGATCCTCAGGCAGCATCACACAGGAGGTACCTATGCTATCCACTCTGTGAACGGAGTGGTTTTTCTCATTAAAGACAAAGTAGCGAAACGCCTTCTCTCGATAGGGTAGGATTTTTAGTAAAATTAGTGGCCCTACTGAGGCGTAGTAAATCTCGGCATCATCCAGAGACTGGTCCTTATCCATGACCTCTTCTTGGTAAATGCCTTCACCCTCCAGCGTATTATCCTCCACCTTAATGGTGAGGTCTCCACCGACTGTTTCGACAAACACGCGGTCTTCAATCGAGATGTGAGGGTGCTCTCCCCCGCGGTGCATATCGCGATGACAGCGCTTCCAGTCAAACTCATGCTGCGCTGGGTACACGTACTCATGGTCAAAACGGTTGCCCTCGTAGCTAAGAGTTCCATCCCCTTTTAGTAGCCACTTAAAGGTCTTAATATCTGAGATGTCTTTCCCCACCTGCAAGGCCATATAAAGGTAGGGGCCAATCACCATCATTTTAAGAAAGACGGTCTGCTTGTAATACTTGTAGAGATATGCGAAGTCTTCCGTAAACTCACTGGAGGCAAGCACCTCCTCAATATCTAAGCTATGGAATGTATGGTCACTAGGATCATACTGATAGGCGGCAATGACATCCCGAATCTCTGTGGTCTGCTTCAGACCAAACTGAATATTATAACCAAAGAGAAAGCGGTTATTGCCTATCGCTATGAGATCACGAGGTACACAGTTATGCTCCGTGGTTACTCTCTGGGTGGAAATCAAAGACGCCTCTACAGCACCAAAGATCTCTTTCCTCTCATGATTGAGATCATCTAGACGAGAGCGTAGCTCCCCACCTTGCTTATCCAATCGAGCGCGAATCACCTCATAGGCACCACCCTCTAACTTCTGGCTAGCTTGGCTATTTGATTCATTAGGGCTGTTTTCTTGCTCAGACATGAGTTTTCTTATTTCGCTTCCTGTTTACCATTCTTCTCTCCCAGAGTGCTCTATCTTTTACTCTCTTACTATTTCATCGATTCACTCTCATCATTGAACCAGAGCACCGCATCACACTACCAAGTGCTATCACAGTAGCTCTATCACGGCAGTTTATGGCTAGATTGAAATAATGTGAGAGTGAGGGAAAGCTTTTCACAAACAGGAGGTAGCACTATCTACCTCCCGAATGCTTTCGCTCTAATTCATCAAGCTCTCTCCATTAGAGTAGCTCTGCCGCTTTCTTATCCTGTAGGCCATAGCGTTCAGCACTGCCGAGTAAGCTCACAAGCTGGTTTCTCGTTTCTCCCTCAGCCATTGGGATCATACGCCCTAGTAGAGTTGAGACTGTTAGGTTCTTCAGATCCTCTGAGCTAATGCCAAACTGACTACTCCATTCACGGATCTTCGCTTTGAAGTAATCGGGGTCTCCATTAAAGAAGGTCTCTTTCACATCTGTGAGAACCTTACTGTTATCCACAATGCGGTCAGCCATTTTACCCTTGGTCACTGCACTAGTGATCTGATCAAAGAACTGGCTCTCACCACCTACGATGTCGATCTTCGCCTGCTTCAGCGCTTCTCCGATCACCACAGCTTGCTGCTCGGCAATCTGGCGCTGCACATCAATCTGCGCAAGCTCCACGGCTTTCTCTTTCTCCAGCTCCAGTTTGAATTCTTCGTGCTCTTGACCAGCTTCTTCAAAGAGCTTCATCGCCGCAGCTTTCTGCTCAATGCCCTTCGCCTCTGCTTCAAATTTCAGCGCATCCACCTCTGCCTGTGCCGCTCCCTGCTCTTTCAGCGCACTCGCGTCTGCGAGTTTCACTTCAACCTTACCAAGACCTTCGGCAGACGTCTCCTTCACCACGGCATCCGCGATCATCTTCTTCGCGTCGGCTTCTTTCTGCGAGGCTGTTAGCTCTGCTTCCGCCGAGATGACACGCTCTTCTGCTCGCATCTCGCTGGCTTTCTTCGAAGCCTCAGCTGCCTTCTGCACCTCGTAGGCAGACTCGTCTGCTTTTAGCTCTGCGGCTTTCTTGCGTGCTTCAGCCTCCTGGACTTCTTTGATAAGGATTTCTTGCGCATCGGCTTCCGCAGTGACGACTTTCACTTGCTTATCACGCTCTGCTCCAGCGAAGGCCTCCGTGTCTTTGATCTTTTCTTGTTCCACCACCACTGTCTTCTCGAGAGCGACTCGGTCTTTAATGACTTCTTGAATATTCTTCTTCTCCACTTCAACAGCCTTCTCTTTCTCGATCGACTTGAGGGCGGTGACTCGCTCGCGCTCGATTTCCTCAAGCATACGCTCACGCTCGACGCGCTCTTGCTCGACCGCATCTGTGCGCTCCTTATTACGAAGAGCCACTAGCACTTGGCGTTGCTTATTCTCCTCGGCAATTTGAATTTCTTCTTCGGCACCGATTCGGGCACGCTCCGCTTTCTGGTGTTCTTCCTCGCGGACTTTATCCGTCTCTGCTTGCTCACGCAGCCTAACTACCTCCACCTCTCGAGCTTGTTTCGCCTCTGTCTCAGCAAGTTGGCGCTCTAGTTCAAGAATCGCCTCACGGGCTTCCACGTCCTGCTGCTTAATGACTTTCTCTTTATCTCTCTGAATATGGTTAGAAAGCTTCGCCTGACTCGCTGTGAGGTCTGTGATCTTCTTTATACCCTCGGCATCAAGAATATTATCAGGATCTAGTAAATCTATAGGAGTCTGCTCTAAGTAATCAATTGCGGCATCATCGAGCACAAAGCCATTGAGATCAGTACCGATGACTTTCAGGATCTCATCACGAAATTGATCACGCTTCTCATACAGGTCGATGAAATCAAACTGCTTACCCACTGTCTTAAGAGCTTCTGAGAACTTCGCATCAAAGAGAGCGCGGATTTCTGGCTCCGAAGAAGCACGCTCACAGCCAATGGACTCCGCCACACGTAGCACATCCTCGCGAACATTGTTCACCCGGACAAAGAATGCCACCTTGATATCTGCGCGCATATTGTCATTACAGATCAGACCATTTTTACCGGTACGATCAATTTCAATGCGTTTGAGAGAAATATCCATCAATTCTGCTCGGTGAAAAACTGGAACAACTACCATACCAGTGAACGTCACTTTTGTGTCTCCGATACCAGTTCGAATCAGGCTGGTACCTTTCTCTATCTTTTTAAAACATGTTATTAGGACCCAGAACGCGGCAACGGCAAGAAGAACCACGACAACAATGAGCCCTGTCATGAGCTCCCCTACCATGCCTACCACTTCTATTTTTGAAAATGAAGACAACACACTATTTTGCAACCAATTCATATACTTATATGTTTATTTTTATTTAGATTTTTTTTGCCAAATACAGGCCTGATTCTTCCTCTCTTGAAAAGAGAATCACTTTACTTCCTTTTTCAAGGGTCACACTCCCTTCAGCAAGCTTACATGTCAGAATAGCTGGAGCGCCCTTGTATCTGGGCACTTCTACTCTGCCGTATTTCACAGTTAACTCTTCTGAGACCACAGTGCTTTCGACACCGAAAACAGGTTCTTCATCGTCTTCACCACGCTTAATAGAAGCGAAGAGAGGTCTCAGCGGAACCATCACATAACGAGTCACTACACACGCCAGGATGAAACTGGCTAGAAGACCTAACACACCTCCCCACCAGTATGAAGCAAACTCCACATAGCCGTGATAAATAACAGAAAACACCCACATCATGAGCTTCAGCATGCTGATTACGAGCATGAAAGGCACATCAGCACCATTCACTAGTTTTAGGGAACTCGCCAGAAATCCATCAGAGGACACATTTCCATCAGCGTCTATATCCGTATCCAGATCAATGTTGAGGAAGTCCATATCTAGAGTCCCCAGCACGGCTAGAAGCCAATACACCCCACTAACTGCCAATAATATAGTTAGTGGTAATATCCAAGGTGATAGTGCTAGCTCTATGATTTCCTTCACAACACTGTGATCTCATACTAGATCCTCAGAGATTGCGATTACAAAGCGTGTCAATTTTTGGAAAACTCGACCGTCTCACAGAGAGTCTTCGCCAAATCGCTCTTCCCTAGGTCGCGCTTCGCTCCTCGTTGTTTCATTCTCTCTAAGCGCACATCTTCTGGCACTTCTTGGTGATAGATTCTCACTTTGTGACAAAACCGTTGATTTAGCCACGCTTGCCACGCTTCTTGATCTCTCAGCTCTGCGGTGAATGGGCCCGCAATCACGACATCGACGTGTGTGAGATTCTGCGCCGCTAGATCAAACAATGTGTCATACACTGGCTCTCGATAGGTCTGCTTATAGAGGCGAGAATCCCTATCATGCGGATCATAACCCGCGGCTCTGTGTGCTGCCTGAATGACCTTATCTGTCGCAGTATCGCTATCAATAAATGTCGCTCCTAGCTTTTTGGCAAGTTGGAGGCCAAACGTTGTCTTACCAGATGCAGGAAGCCCACAAACAATATGAAGTTGGTGTATCGTATTTATAACCATTCTATATGCACTATATTGGTCATCATGGACAGCACTTTTTAAATTTTTATGATCTCCCCATCAAAATTACCCTTGATCAAACGCAAATCAAAACCCTAATTTTACACGTTCAATGTCTCATTGTTTCATCATTCTAGAACTCCTCCATCAACCTCAATGAACATTACTAGAAAACAGTTCATCCTTCATTGCGTAAAAAGATGAAAGAAATCGCCCAACTACCTTGAAAAATTCATAATCCCAGCTATCAGAGAGACATGACAAAACTAGCTCATTTATGCGGCATCATTCTCATTGCTCTCGGAATCGGAGGCTACGTCTCTACAGGTATGGCTTCTGTCACAGCTCTGATTCCTAGCTTTATTGGTGTATTCATCGTCATCTCTGCCTTCATTGCGAAAAAGAATGTCAAACTAGGGATGCACCTCGCTGTTGTATTCGCTTTCATTGGAGCTGCGGGCGGATTTATGCCGCTGAAGCGCGTGAACTTTGATCTCTCAGCAGGATCTGCACCCTACGCTGTGGGAATGATTCTCACCTGTATCATCTTTATTATTTTTGCTGTGCGCTCCTTTATCGCTGCTCGCAAGGCAAAGTAACGTGCATAGACTGAGAGCCATTCAACCACACTAGACTGAAATGATCCGTTTCCTACACACCCGCATTCGAGTCTCTGACTTAGACACCACTGTTGCCTTTTATCAAAAACTCGGCTTTGAACTCACTGAGTACAAAGATTCTCCACAGGGTAACAAACTCGCCTTTCTAGGACTCCCAGGGAACGACCACTTTCTTGAGCTCTGCTACTCGCCAGGCTTTGAGGTCAAGTTCCCAGAAGACCTCATGCACACTGCCATCGGCGTGGATGATGTCATTGCCTTCTGTGATCGCTTAGAGAACGATGGCATAGAAATCTGGCCCGGTGACTGGCGAGTGAAATTCGCCGATCCTAGCAAGCGCCAAATGGCCTTTGTCACAGATCCAGACGGCTACGAAGTGGAGATCCTGCCCAATAAGAAATAGCTTGGTGAACATGATTCGCTCTCTGGCAGCACTCAGCCTAGCTGCAACGGTGTCCTCATGCTCAAATCTAGGTTCAAGGCTGAAAGATGAGCCTGAGAGCCACCATCGCTCTCACGCATTAGAACTACTGGCGCAAGATCCAGTCGAAGATGCGCAATATGCAGAATCAGCAGGAATAACAGCATGGATAGGAGGATTCGGTGGAGTCATCATGCTCATTGGTCTTGAGGATGAGGACAATGCACACCATCTCGGCTATGACCTTCTACGCGACGTGAATACAAGAGACCCCCGAATCAACCACTTGCAATCACTCTTGATGGATCCTGATGGCTTCCCCCTCTATCCATTCGATAACATCTCTACTACTCAGAACCTTTACCACGAAGCGAGAGTGAAGTATGCGACGTTATTTAATCGTGAGACACTTCGCTTAGCTGAGACTAGAAGAGCCGAGCAAGGCACCCCACTTAATCAATAAGCCGCTCAAAACTATACTAACTGAATACTTGGAGGTGCTCTGATGCATGAGAGCTTACCATCATGATCGAAAGAAATAGATAGTCCCAGTCACTTGCAAACTCCAGCCACCTTGTACACAGGGTGGCTTTTTTGTATTCTAGATTTCCGCTGAAAGTCTATCACTTCCAGCTAAATGGTCCTATCTTATACAAACTCAAAAAAACTAACTGGTATTACTTGATCAGTTTAGAGTTCAGAGAGTTTTCAAACCTCTCTTCAAACTACGCTTCTTAAAAAACATACACGAGTACAACACAACTGGGACTAATAAATAAACGCATACTATTCCATAAGAGTATATGCTAATGGTAGAACCAGTCGCACAAAGAAAGTAAATCCATACCATCATCCTCGTTCTTTTATATATTGTATCGTCGTACTCATCAGTTTGCATCCATTTTCTAGTGCTCAAAAATAACAAAAGCCCAGACACGCCACTTAAAAACAACATCAAATAATGAATATTTAATTGAACCCCACTGAGTCCACTAGCCGCGCCTCCCGAATATTTGTACCAAAATATTGGCCACCACAAAGCGAGCATCAGAAAACCACCCCAAAAGTAAATGAAGTACAATAAATAATAGAGAATTGTATAAAAGTTCGTCATTTAATTCGCGCTACATCTAGCTTATACAATTTAATAGGTAACTAGAATTTTAGGTTCCCTTCCTGTTCTTTTTAGCGACCTTCTTAGCACTTTTCTTTTTCGGTTTTGTTCTACTGCTAGAGGTGGGTTTTACCTGTTTCACCGATTTTCTAGCTCCTCGTGCCGCTTTCTTTTTGGTCGGTTTTTTCTTGTGATACCCTTCCCCTTTCTTCTCTCTATCACTCTCTGAGCGTCGGGTAAATTTTCCACGGCTCTGGGGTTTCCCGCGAGAGGAGGTTCTTTTTTCACCTTTCTCTATGTTTCTACCTAACTCATCCGCTTTGGTCCTCGGATTCTTTGTGAGGTTTTGTGGGTTCACAATACTGTAGTCTACGAGCATACGCTCCATGTCTACGCGGCGCACTTGCACCTCGATTCGCTGACCTAGGCGGAGATCTCCTAGTTGAGAATGATGAAACTGTGCTAAGTGCGGTTCATGCACCCATTCACCACGGGGGAAGTCTTCTTTTTTGACCATGCCTTTGGACTGCACTCGCATGACCTCAATAAATAAGTTAGAGCGGCGCACCTCTGTGATCATCGCTTCAAAGACTGTTGGCTGCTGCTTCTGAGAGTCGAGGTAGAGAAACTCCATGATCTTCATGCGCTTGGACTCATTCTCGGCAGACGCACTCGTGCGCTCTGTCTCTGAGATATGTTTTGCCATGGCTTCTAACTCTGCCACGCCTGCGACTCGGTCTGTTTGTTTGGGCGGATTTGTGAGTAGTCCCTGCATCGCTCGGTGCACGATCAAGTCTGCGTACCTGCGTATGGGACTAGTGAAGTGGCAGTAATCCATCTTAGCCAAGCCGTAATGGCCAAGCCCCTCTACACTGTAGGCGGCGCGCTTCATACTCTTTAGTAGCCCTAACTTAATGGCGGCTTCATTGAGCTCGCCACGGCAGGAGTCTAGCAGTTCTTTGATATGCTTGGGGTTCGTAAGGTCTCCGACTTCGTAGCCGTGTTGGCGAGCATCATCGGCGAATTCATTGAGCCTATCTGCATCTGGTTGCTCGTGAATTCGATAGATTGTATTTCGGCGTTTCCGCTTCAGCTCCCTGGCCACGACTTCATTGGCAATCAGCATGAATTCCTCAATCATCTGGTGACTCTGGTTATGCTCAGTGAGCACTACATCCACAGGTTGCTTTTTCTCATCAAGTATCACCTTTGTCTCTGGAAAATCGAGGTCGAGCGCTCCTTGGTCAAATCTTCGGCGGCGCAGTAGTGAGGCTAGCTGCCATGAGAGTCGCACTTGGTCGGCGAGTTCGCCCTCGCCTTCTCCTGCCTCTTTTCTTACCTCTTTTCCCTCGATCATTTCCTGAGCTTGCTCATAGGAGAGCTTCGCTCCACTGCGGATAACGGCATCACAGAATTCGGCTTTCACAACATTGCCTTTCTGATCAAAGCGGATGCGCGCACATTTCGTGAGGCGCTCGACATCGAGCTTTAAACTACAAATCCCATTGGATAGCTCTGTGGGCAGCATCGGCAGCACACGATCCACCATGTAGGTGCTATTTCCGCGCAGCTGGGCTTCTTCATCGAGCTTAGTGCCTGGTTTCACGTAGTGGGACACATCGGCTATGTGAACAGCGAGATCCCAGTGTTTCCCATCTGTCGCTACCCAGACTGCGTCATCATGATCTTTCGCGTCAAAGGGGTCCACGGTGATCACTAACTTATCGCGCCAGTCTTCGCGCCGAGCTATTTCTGCAGGAGGAATCGTCTCTGCGATGGCGTCGGCTTCTTGCTGCACAACCTCAGAGAACTCTTGGCGAACACCGTGCCTGTGAATCACGGATATGATATCCACTCCCGGCTCATCAGGCCAGCCGATCACTGTGGCGACCCTACCCTCTGGTGTGTCATCTTGGTGCTCCCAGCGAGTTAGCTCTACGGAGACTTTCTGTCCAGAGCGCGCATCCTGAGAATCGAGAATTTTAATCGAGGCTGGCAGTTGGGAATCATCGGGCTCTACGTAGCTGAATTTTCCACGTTTCCTATAGGTGCCAATAATATAGTTATGGCGGCGCTCCAGTATCTGAACGACTCGGCCGGCGACTTCTATCTCATTTGAGTTTGACTGCCTGCCTGCGTGCTTATGCCACTTGGGTGCTCCTATGCGGCCAATTTCTAACTGCACGTGATCTCCATCTAGTGCGACACCTTGATCTCGTGTGCTCACAAAAATCCTGCGTACTCGATCAAGGTCTAATGAGGTTTTCTCATTCTGGAGATCTTCTGCATCTGGGTAGAACCAACCATTCCCCTTACCCGAGCTCCTCAGTGTGCCTATTAGTCTGCCTTTTTTACTTTTTCGAGTGGTGTAGCGAGACTTTTTTCCTCTCACGATTTCACCTTCTCGCAGCATCTGCACTAATGCAGCACGCATCTCTGATCTCTCAGAACTATGTAGGCGTAATGTTCGGCTGAGCTCTGATTTATTCATTGGTAAATAATCCTGCCGATTCATCAGCTCTAGGAGGCGCTTACGGAGTGAACTCTTAGGAAATGTGCTCATAGCCTACGATGGGCAGAGAGAATCTTAGACGCAACCTAAATCAAGATTCGGTTTTCAGGTTGCCTTTCAAAATTTGAGATGATAGCTCTATACAAATGTGAAAATGAGCCTTTCCCCTAAGATGATTCATTGAAGCATTGAAGACTCATTTATTGACCACATTTCATTCTATCTAATTGCTACGCTTTTTTCATGAAAACCATATCCACACTTCCTTCTCAACAAGCACGCCAAGGCTTCACCCTTATTGAGTTACTCATCGTCATCGCGATCATTGCGACTCTAGCGGGTATATCAGCTCCAATGATTCTCACAAAACTTGATGATGCTAAGAAGATCAAAGGGGAAGCTATTGCCCAGCAACTAGAAATTGCCATTGATAATTTTCATAACGATTACTTCAAACTACCCTCTCCTGAAATTGACTACCCTCTTGAGGATAATACTCAATTCCCTTACGTCGCTGAAATCACCGATCAATTTGGCCCCTCCATGCTACGTATCCTCGCCAACCAAGAAACAGAAGAGCCTAAGGTGAATCACAAGGGTGTAGAATATTTCGTTCCTACAGAGGGGAAAATCGGTGCTAAGGGAGCGATCGGTGGTGCTAGTCTAGATGATGCTGGGCGCATCACGGGTCTATATGATCAGTTTGGCCAGCCTTTTCATATCATTCTAAACTTCGACCATGACTCTGGTACTGATGTTCCAGCCATCAATCCTTCTAATGGATCTAAGGCGGCTAACCTCAAAATCAAAAAACTCCCAGGAAGAGATTCCGCAGTCTTCAGTGCTGGTAAGGATGGTAAGGTTCTTACTCGTGATGACTCCAAGACTTGGCAGTAAGGGGGAAAGTAAAAGTGAACATTCATAGCCAGCGCTCAACTGTAGTGTTGGCTATTTTTTTTGCCAAATAACTCCAGAAGTCCCTCAAGTATTTCTCTGAGATTTTTCCCTACTGGAACAATGGCGGCAAGCCAGAATGCTCTCAGTATTGTGCTCATTCTTGGTTGATTTAGACTTTTCAACTTACGGCTCTAGGCTACAGTCCGCGCCATCACAGCGATGCCGAGCGAGCAGTCCGCTCCGCCAGCTTTATTTTTTACCCGATGAGCATTATGTCAGATCGTCAAAAACCATTCCCTTTCGATATCTTTGAATCCCAATGGCAGACACGCTGGGAGAAGGACAAGACCTTCCGCACACCTCAAGTCGGTGACGCTGATTTTGATGCCACCAAACCGAAGTACTTTGTACTAGATATGTTCCCCTATCCTTCTGGCGCTGGACTGCATGTCGGCCACCCAGAGGGCTATACCGCGACGGACATTATTGGCCGCTATAAGCGAATGACCGGCCACAATGTCCTTCACCCTATGGGCTGGGATGCCTTTGGCCTGCCTGCGGAGCAGCATGCGATCAAAACCGGTGAGCACCCCTCCATTAGTACTAAGATCAACACCGATAATTTCCGCCGCCAGCTCAAGTCACTGGGATTTGCCTACGACTGGGATCGTGAAATCAATACCACAGACCCTGGCTACGTGAAGTGGACGCAGTGGATCTTCATCCAGCTCTATAATTCCTACTTCTGTGAAGAGAGTAAAAAGGCACGCCCAATCTCTGAGCTCGAGCAGAAAGGATATAGCCGCGCACAAATTGACGATGAGCGTCTCGCCTTTATCTCAGAAGCTCCCGTCAACTGGTCACCAGATCTCGGTACCGTACTCGCCAATGAAGAGGTGGAAGAATGGAAAGCCAAGGGGCACACCGTGGAGCGCCGCCCACTCAAGCAGTGGATGCTACGTATCACCAAGTACGCGCAGCGCCTCATCGATGATCTCGACCCACTAGACTGGCCAGATTCCATCAAAGCCCTCCAGACGAACTGGATTGGCAAGTCTGTGGGAGCTGAAGTGGAATTTGAAATCGAGGGGACTAAGAAAACTCATTCTGTCACCGTCTTTACCACGCGCCCGGACACCCTCTTTGGTGCTACCTACATGGTGCTTGCCCCTGAGCATGCCCTAGTCACTGAAATCACGACTTCTGAGCAGAAAGAAGCGATCGAGAGCTACATTTCTGCCTGTTCCACGAAATCTGACCTAGAGCGTGGAGATCTTAATAAAGACAAGTCTGGCATCTTCACAGGTGCCTACGCGACAAATCCCGTCAATGGTGAGAAAATACCAGTCTGGATCGCCGACTATGTGATGATGGGTTATGGCACCGGTGCCATCATGGCGGTTCCTGGCCATGATGAGCGCGACTTCGAATTTGCTACGAAATTTGATTTGCCTATTCTCCAAGTTGTCCAGCCGAAGGAAGGTGTCGAGTGGCAGGGTTACACAGGAAACGGCACAGCGATTCACTCAGGTTTCCTAGATGGCCTAAAAACCAAAGATGCTAAGAAAGCCGCCATCAAGTGGCTGCTTGATAACAAAAAAGGCACCTTTAAGACCAACTTCAAGCTCCGGGACTGGCTCTTTAGCCGCCAGCGCTACTGGGGGGAGCCCTTCCCTATTCTCTGGGAGAATGGCGAGCACCGCACAGTCTGTGAGAGCGAACTTCCTGTTCTCCAGCCAGATATGGAGGACTTTAAGCCAACGGGCTCACCCGAAGGCCCTCTGGCCAAGGCCACTGAGTGGATCGAGTACAGTGAAACGTCTAAGCGTGAGACAAACACCATGCCGCAGTGGGCTGGCTCCTGCTGGTACTATCTCCGCTACTGTGACCCTAACAATAGCGAGCGCTTTATCTCGAAAGAAGCCGAAGCTTACTGGATGGGTGAAGAGGCCAAGTCAGGAGGTGTCGACCTCTACGTGGGAGGAACCGAGCACGCCGTGCTCCATCTACTCTACGCACGCTTCTGGCATAAGGTGCTCTTTGACCTCGGCCACCTGAGCACGAATGAGCCCTTCCAGAAACTGGTGAACCAAGGGTTAATCTTAGGAGAGGATGGTCAGAAAATGTCTAAGTCTATCGGCAATGTCGTCAATCCTGACGAGGTGGTTGAGCAATATGGCGCGGACGCACTACGCCTCTATGAGATGTTCATGGGCCCACTCACTCAGGTGAAACCATGGCAGATGAAGGGTGTCGAGGGCGTGGCTCGCTTCCTTGCGAAAGTCTGGCGCGTGGCGATGAGTGAGAACCAAGCTGGAGAATGGGAGTGGTCTAATAAAGTCAGCACGGAAGCCTCCACCGATAAAGCTCTTCTGAAGGTCACTCACGAGACGATCAAGAAAGTCACCGAGGATATCGAGGCGATGTCCTTTAACACGGCGATTTCTCAGATGATGATCTGCACCAATGCTTTCACGAAGGCCGAGAGCGTACCAGCAGAGCTATTTTCACAGTTCTTACTCGTCCTTAACCCCTTTGCCCCGCATCTCACCGAGGAGCTCAATCGCCTCCAAGGCAAGCAAACATTACTCTCTGAGCAGACGTGGCCGAGCTACGTGGAGGAATACCTCATCGAGAGTGAGGTGCAAATTGTCGTACAGGTGAACGGCAAGGTGCGCGCAAAGATCATGGTCGATAAGGATGCCAGCAAGGAAACGGTGGAAGAACTCGCCAAGACCCATGAAAATGTTCTCTCCTTCCTCGAGGGGAACACGATTCGTAAGGTCATTGTCGTCCCTGGACGCTTGGTGAATATCGTGGCGAATTAAACCTGTGGAGCCCCCACTCCCCTCTAGGTATTGTATTGAGCTGCAATCAAATTACTAGCACCTCCTGAAAGCAGAAATAGCACCTATAGGCTGCTCACAGACTGCGTACGGGCTAATAGCCCATTTTACTTCTTGCTCCCAGTAGCGAAGCTGTGGATTCTCCTCCCATGGACTACGCCTCGCTCATTGAAAAGCGCCGTGAACGCTTCGCCGAAGTAGAGATACTCATTACTGATCCGAATCTTTTTTCTGATCAGAAAAGAGCCTCAGAGACAATGCGTGAGCACCGCCGTCTCAAAGATCTTATCGAAATGTGGGATGATCTTGAGGACTCAAAAAAGAACTTAGCGGAAAATATCGAAATGGCGAAGGACGAGGATCCCGAAATTGCCGAGATGGCCGCTGAGGAAATCCCTGAACTTGAGGCAAAAATCACCCAACTCGGCCAAGATGTTCAGTACTCGCTACTCCCGAGAGACACGACAGAAGACCGTGATGCTCTCGTGGAGATACGTGCTGGAGCTGGTGGTGACGAGGCCTCCCTCTTCGCTGGTCAGATCATGAAGATGTACGAGCGCGTGGCTGAGGGGCGCGGCTGGCGTGTCGAGCACCTAGAGTCTAGCCCCTCTGAGGTCGGCGGGTTTAAGGAAGTGATTCTCAAAGTCAGTGGTGAGGAAGTATTTCGCTTCATGAAGTACGAATCTGGTGTGCACCGTGTGCAGCGAGTACCAGCCACTGAGACTCAAGGGCGCATTCATACCTCGACTGTGACAGTCGCTGTCATGCCAGAGGCCGAAGCTGTGGATATCGAGCTCAAGATGGAGGAATTAACCATTCAGGCGACACGCTCTGGGGGCCCCGGTGGACAGCACGTGAACACCACAGACTCCGCAGTACAGATCACCCACATCCCCACAGGACTGCAGGTCAAATGCCAAGACGGGCGCAGCCAGACCCAGAATAAAGAAAAGGGCTTAGAAATCCTCAGAACAAAGCTCTTTGAGCTCAAGCAGCGCGAAGAATCTGAAAAATACTCAGCCCAGCGCCGCTCACTAATCGGCTCTGGTGACCGTTCTGAAAAAATCCGTACGTATAATTTCCCCCAATCACGGGTGACTGACCACCGTATCAACCACACTTCTCACAATATCGAAGGCATCCTCAATGGCGATATCGCAGAGTTCACCGAAAATCTCCAGAAAGCCGAGATGGAGCACCGCCTCGCAGAGGCAGGCATGAGCTAGCAGATGATTTAGAATTGTTAGAATGTGACTCACAAGCATTCTAACAAACGCTAAATTCTCTGCTCTCACTTATTGATTCTCCTCACTCATCTAACCAATCCTCTTGAAAACCATTCTAGACACCTTAGATGCCGGCACCCAGTGGCTAGAGAAACGTGGTATTGAAGATGCACGGCGCCATATGCAGTGGCTCGTCTGTCACATTTTAGGACTCAGCCGGATCGAGCTCTATACCTCCTTTGATCAGGTGATGGAGGAACAAGACCTGGCGACCCTCAGAGACTATCTCAAGCGCCGTGGCACAGGAGAGCCTCTCCAGCATATCCTCGGGACTGTAGAATTCCACCGTCATGAGTTCCTCACCGATAAGCGAGCTCTCATCCCACGACCAGAGACCGAGGAGCTCGTCGAGCTCTGTCTGGAGCATTACAGCTCAAAGTTAGACCGTGGAGCGAAAATTCTCGATCTCGGTACAGGTTCAGGAGTGCTTGGTATTTCACTCGCGCTGGCACTGAAGAAAACAGAAAAGCAATTTGAGATCACATGCGCTGACATCTCCTCTGATGCTCTCAGCCTTGCGAAAGAAAACGCCCACGCCTTACAGGCTCCTAACATCCATTTTTTAGAAACGGATTTGTTTTCCCAAGTCTCAGATTCCTACGATCTCATCGTGGCGAATCTCCCCTACATTCCTGAGACAGACCGCCAGTCACTGAAGAAAGAAGTGACTTTTGACCCAGATCTCGCCCTCTTTAGTGGGGAAGACGGCCTCGATTTGATCCGTAGATTCTGTACAGAAGCCACTAACCACATAGTTCCTGGTGGATCTATCGCCCTAGAAATTGGTATTCACCAGCACCAGCAGGTCGAGACACTACTAAACGAGAATGGCTTCTCTAACATCCATACACACAGCGACCTCTCAGGCATCAAGCGCTTCCCCACAGCCTCGATGACACCAAGATCACTAACAACTTCCTAAATACCCTCATTTCTAACTCACACATTTTCATCTAGAAACTCTCATATCATGGATAAACTTATCGTTCACGGTGGTCATAAGCTCAGTGGTAGCATCAATGTCTCAGGAGCAAAGAATGCCTCCTTACCTATTCTTGCTGCCTCTTTACTCACAAAAGAAGATGTGATTCTTCGTCGAGTGCCCGATGTCTCTGACACCAACTACATGATCCAGATTCTCTCCGCTCTGGGAGCTGAGGTAGAGCGCTCTAGTGGCACGGTAAGAATCAATGCCGCCAATATCATCAGCGAGGCACCCTACGAACTCGTGCGTAAGATGCGCGCCTCCATTTGTGTGATGGGCCCACTACTCGCCAGACTCGGTAAGGCTAAGGTATCACTCCCCGGCGGCTGTGTGATCGGAGACCGCCCAGTGGATCTTCACCTCAAGGGACTGCGCGCCATCGGAACAGAAATCGACATGGAAGGTGGAAACATGGACATGTCCGCCCCCACCGGGCTCAAGGGCAAGGAAGTTGATCTCAGGGGCAAGCACGGCCCCACGGTACTCGGCACGGATAATCTCATGATGGCTGCTGTCCTCGCAGAGGGCACGACCATTATCGAATCAGCAGCTTGTGAGCCAGAGGTCGTCGATCTTGCGAATTTCTTGATCTCTATGGGAGCTAAGATCGAGGGAGCTGGAACACGCCGCATCACCATCCAAGGTGTCAGCGCACTCCATGGAACAGAGCACACCATCATTCCCGATCGGATCGAAGCGGGCACCTACATGGTCGCAGGAGCACTTGCTGGAAATCCTGACACGGGAGTGACTCTCCACAGAGTCTGCGAAGAACACCTCCAGCCGACCACCGACAAGTTACGCGAAGCTGGCCACAGCGTGACCTTTAGCAATGAGGGTCAGAGTGTCACGGTCAAACCCGGTAAGTCACCCGTGGGGTGTAATATCGTCACCGCCCCCCACCCAGGTTTCCCCACAGATATGCAAGCACAGTTCTCTGCCCTATTCGCCATTACTCCTGGACTCTCTATTATTGAAGATACGATCTTCCCACAGCGCTTCATGCACTGTGCAGAGATGAGTCGAATGGGAGCGAACATGCTCGTTGATCAAGGTAAAGTCGTCATCACAGGTACAGAGAGCCTCTCTGCCGCCCCCGTAATGGCCTCTGACCTTAGAGCTTCCGCGGCTCTCGTTCTCGCAGCTCTGGTGGCCGATGGTGCCACAGAGATTAACCGTCTCTATCACATTGATCGTGGCTACGAGCACATTGATGAGAAACTACTCCAGCTCGGTGCCAAGGTCGAGCGAGCCCGCGAGTAGGAGAAAGTAGAATAGAAGAGGATAAGAGTGCTGAAACCAGAACCTCCTCCCATCGCCATCTAACTATACGAGTTGACATAAGATATCTATTTCGGCTATATCTTTGTCTATGAGTCGTAAGTCTGCACTTATCACGGCCTGCCTTGTCTTATTGTTAGGTGGAGTCTATTATGGTATATCCTCCTACTTGAAGGCAGAGCGGGCGAAACTTGCTCAGGAAAGATGGGAGGAGCGTGTGGCAGAGCTGAAGGCCTT
>CALFVF010000010.1 GCA_937928735.1 uncultured Verrucomicrobiales bacterium
ATTCAGTCTGATTAGGATGATTTCTGATCATGTAGGTGCAAGGCTATTGAGAGGGTTTCTACCAAACCCGTGCACCTTATGCATCCATAATCTCACAAAAGGCTAGATTTCAGGCAGGATGAGCTGTTTTTCAGGAAGCCCAAATTAGGACTTCCCGCAATGATTTGAGAAGTGCCAACGACAGGATTAATCTGCGCTAATACAGCATTACTATTATCTGTATCTAAAAAAGTAGCTGTTAGCGATAGATCCGTGGTGTTAACACGCGTCACCGCAAGTGAAAATGAGACATTTGTATTTACAGGTATGTTATTGTCTATGTCAGCATTGAACGACACAATGTTGCCCGTGGTGCTAAAAGGATTTGCTTGTGTTCCATCTGTTATATCGATGTCTTCATCTGAAGCAGCAATACCTACAAGGCCTACTCCACTACCCGCAGTGAGAGGAGTAGTTGCATTAAAGAGACCAATACGAAATTGATTACTAAGATTGCCTCCGGGATTTGCAACTCGATTAATAATGACAGAACCTGAGAGTGTTATTGTTTGACCTGTATTTAAAGTAACAGGAGCAAAACTACCTGCAATACTATCTCCATCTGCATCATTAATAATGGGAGAATTTGTCGTTGCAGAACTTGTACCCATCATACCTGGAATATCACCAAACGAAGGAGAAGACCCTCCTACGTCAGTAAGTACGACAAATCCCGTTACTGACGCAGCCTGTAATTCTGAAATACCTAAACATAATGTCGCAGCGGCGACAGTACAGGCCATAGCACTTAACCTTGGTTTTTTTATTATCATGAGGTTAACCATAAAAAAATCGCTTGTATGTGTCAAGAAAGCTAGATCACAACACTCACAAAATGAACGTGTTATAAAGATACTGTTTTGGCGTGAATTGTAATACTCAAGATCTATGTCTATGAGGTTAGGAGCAAATTCTAGCTGACTAACATCCACTGGTATTGATAAACACTAGTGGGTTCGATAGTAAAATAATTCCTTACTGGTTCAAATTACTGTCTTCACTCAACACCTCTACTACATGGTAGAAGAAACCATTGACTCATCCCCCTCAAACACCACAGCACCTTCTTGATAGGGAAAGAAAACACCTTTTAATGATAGATGATAAAGCTCCCTCTGACCAACACGTCTCCAAAACAAAAAATGGTCGGGACGACAGGATTCGAACCTGCGACCTCCGCAACCCCATTGCGGCGCGCTACCAAACTGCGCTACGTCCCGACGTTCTTGCGAACGCAGAGAGAATTAGCGTCCTGCGATGTCTGTAGCAAGGTCTTTTCTCAAATATTCTACCTTGTGTTTTGTCTCTCACCTGTGGGGGTCTCCCAGCTATGGGGTTTATTCTCGTGTCATTTTGCAACGTAAAGCTGAGTTGTCAGAGTTCGGTCAGAGTTCGGTCAGAGCTCATTACGCTTCCCTCTTTTTTCTTTGATCAATTTTCCTGCAAATGACTTTGTTGTCCCAACAGAAACATGGGTTCAACAAGAAAAAAGGCTTAAATTTATCATCGCTATATTTTGCGTATTGTTGTGACCTATCTCCCTAATTTTTATTTTTAACACACCACCTGATGAGTACAGATCCACAATTCCCCACACCCTTTCAGCGCAAAGCACTCTGGAGTGCGGTCACTGGTCTCGCCATTCTCATTGTCGGTGCTTTATTAGTTGGTCTGATCTGGCTCACTGGTTCTGTTTTGGGGTTCTTGCAGCCTGTTCTTGTTCCGCTGGCAGTTGCTGGTGTGATCGCGTACTTACTTGATCCGATCGTCAACTGGCTGCAGTCCAAAAAACATCTCACTCGCTTAAAGGCTGTGGCGACTGTGTTTGCGAGTTTTATTCTCTTCGCTGCGGTATTGGCGGCTTTCATCATGCCGCCATTGATGAAGCAGCTCAGTAGCGACCATAATGAGAGTCTCTCTGAGCGCACGGTGGCGAAGCTGCACAAACTGGGTGAAAATGATGCGGTGAAGCCTGTTGTCGATTATTTGCTCTCTGACACGAGAGAACCTCAAGATGGTGTAGCTAAGGGTGACACAACTACGGAGTCCCAGCCAACTCAAAGAGAGGAAGGAATCCAGAATCATGAAGAACAGGCTCAAGGCCCAGAGCTCAGCTTTACTGATACGCGCTTGGCGAAACTCCTCCAGGAAAACACTCACTCGGTGAGTAAGTTCGCTACTAGCTGGCTCTCTGCTGGCACCTCGAAGGTGCTGGGTATTTTTGGCCTCTTGTTGGGCTTTGCTATGGTGCCCATTTACCTCTATTATTTCCTTCAAGAGGGCTCAGCCATTAAGGAGAACTGGCATAAATATGTCCCGCTAAAGGCTTCGTCATTTAAAACGGAGGTGGTGGAGACTCTCAATGAAATCAATGGTTATTTGATCTCTTTCTTCCGTGGACAGGTGCTCGTTGCTTTCATTGACGGGATTTTAGTGGGTATTGCTCTGGCGCTCTTTGGGCTGCCCTTTGGCCTAGTCATCGGTATTGTGATGGCAGTAGTTGGTGTGATTCCTTTTGTGGGTAATATTATTTGCTTAGTGCCTGCTTGTATCATCGCTTATGTTCACTTCAGTTATGAGGGGAATCAGTGGGGATTTCTCGCTGGGAATCCACTTGGTCATGTCGGCATGGTAGTGGCGATTTTTGTGGTGGTTCAGCAGATTAACTCACTCGTCACCGCTCCTAAGATTGTTGGTGATTCTGTAGGACTGCACCCAATGACTGTGATTTTCTCCATGCTCTTTTGGTCACTATTACTAGGTGGCTTTATTGGAGCACTGCTTGCTGTCCCACTCACTGCCGCTGTCAAGGTAATCTTAAGGCGCTATGTCTGGCAGAAGCAGCTCGATCAGCTCAATCATGTAGAGTGAGTTTAGAATCGACCTAAATAGAAACATAGGATTAGCTGACAGAAGGTATGATTCAGAGAAAAACCAAACAAATCAGCTCACTACCCGTTCTCGATTTTTTCCAGAAGTACGGTGCTAGCTTAAAACTAGAGCCTCTCAATGACGGTATAGGTGTCGATAAAGAAATTAGCCAGCCTGCTATTAATCGCCCAGGTCTCGCTCTCGCGGGATTTATGGATTACTTCGCCTTTCATCGTGTGCAGGTATTGGGAAATTCTGAAATTTCCTACCTCAGTAAGCTCAATGACGAAGAACGCGTCGAGCGCTTTCGCGCACTCTGTGACGCGCAAATCCCCTGCATTGTCATCGCTCGTAGTGCTGAGACACCTCCCCAGCTTCTCGAAGTCTGTACAGAATACGGTATTGCGCTATTTCGCACACCACTCACGACAATGCGATTCATGAACTCAGCGACTCTGGATCTTGAGACTTCCTTTGCAGAGAGCACCACAGCTCACGGATGTATGGTCGACTATAGTGGTGTCGGCATTCTTATTACAGGAGCCAGTGGCACTGGTAAGAGTGAGACGGCAATTGGACTGATGGAGCGCGGTGGTGCCCTCGTCGCCGATGATCTCGTTCGCCTGCACAATATCAATGATACGCTGATTGCCGAAACAGATGATTTCTCTAAGGGCTTTATGGAAATGAGAGGTATCGGGATCATTAACGTCGCCAATCTTTACGGACTGGGCTCTATTCGCCAAAAGTGTAATCTCGACCTGATTGTCGACCTCGTCCCACAGACAGATATGAATACAGTGGATCGTCTTGGGCTCAATCGTGCGACTCAAAATATCCTCGGTGTGGAAATCCCAAAAGTGGAAATCCCCGTTGCCGCTGGCCGAGACACTTCACGCCTAGTGGCTGTCACCGCTCTTGATTTCCAGCTGCGCAAAGTGGGCTATGACATGGCTGGTGAATTTAACCGCAGGCTTCTCCACAAGCTCAACCCTGGAGAGAACTTTTAGGCTAAAACAGGCGAATAATAGCGGTTTCTAGGCATCTAAATGGTCTAGAAAAGGCGTGAAAAAGCACTAAATCGCTACGGTTTCAATCCCGCAAATCATTGATAACAAGCTAATTGCGTGTTAAATAAGATGAAATTTGTCCCCTCTAAGAGCAAATTTTACTTTTTTCTATCAACATCTCTCAGTAATATCCGCGCAACTTAGCTCATAACCAATTCATTATCGTCATGCCATCTAAAGATTACACTATCACCAACAAACTCGGAATTCATGCTCGCCCAGCAGCACAACTCGTGAAAACCGCCAATAAGTTTGATGCTGATATAACAATTGAAAAAGATGGCGAAGAGGCAGACGGAAAGAGCATTATGGGCCTAATGATGCTCGCAGCTGGTCACGGTTCTGTTCTCACAGTCACTACAGAAGGTACGGATGCCGAGGATGCCCTGACTGCGATCGGTGAGCTCATTGAGCGAGATTTTGAGTGAATTGATTTTACCTGAAGCGACGTTTTTCTTAATCTCCATACTAGATTGGTAAGCTACCAGCTTTGGTGGCTTTTCCCGTTTTTTAAGAAGACCCTCTAAGTATTCTCCCATAAGTATCTCTCCCATAAGCATCTTTTTTCTCTAGCTCGTGCCACACCCGAATAATCGCGAAGTCATTCTCCAAGGAACAGCTGTCTCACCTGGGATAGGCTTTGCCCCTGCGCACGTGCTTGCACGTGGTGTCGCCACACCTGAGACCTACTCGATCTCTGAACACCGCATTGACGCAGAAAAGCAGCGATTTCTCGAAGCTGTCGAGCGCACACGCGTCCAACTGGAGCGCCTTCAGGAAGAAATCGAGCGCATCTCTGGTGAAGACGAAGGGCTGATATTTGAAGCGCATCTCATGGTACTGGAAGACCCTGCTCTGAGTAAACGCACCAATAAGGCCATTGAGGAAAGAAAGCAGAATGCTGAGTCAGCCTTCTTCGCTGTCATAGGTACATATGTGGAGGCGATGCGCCGAGTCAATGACCCCTATTTAGCAGAACGAGCCACAGATATTGATGACGTCGCCCAGCGAGTTCTCAAGAACTTCTCTAGTGTTAAGGACTCAGACGAATACGACAGCCCCGACCACCGCCATATCGTAGTCGCCTTTGATCTATCTCCATCTGACACGGTCTCGATGGACCGGAATCAGATGCGTGGATTTGCCACGGAGCAAGGCAGTGTGAACTCACACACAGCCATTCTCGCACGTTCTCTCGGTATCCCCGCTGTTGTCGGACTTGCAGAAGCCGTGCTTGATGTGCGCGAGAATCAGCCAGCTATACTAGATGGCTTTTCCGGTAAACTCATTCTCAATCCCACTCATGAGACGATTCGCTTCTATGAGGATCTGCGGAAGCAAAAACGCGATGAACAAATGGCGCTCCAAGAGCTCCGTGAAAAGCGCACCCAGACCAAGGATGGCCGCTCGATCACCCTCTCAGCGAATATCGAGTTTGACCAAGAGATCCCTCAAGTCAGAGAATCTGGAGCCGAGGGTATTGGACTCTTCCGCTCCGAATTCTTCCTACTCGAGAGTGGTACTGTACCCAATGAAGACCAGCAGACAGAAGTCTACACCAGACTCGCCCAAGGAACAAAGCCACACCAAACCATCATCCGAACCCTCGATGCTGGTGGTGATAAGCTCCCTGCTGAGCCACTTCTCGAACCAGAGCCAAACCCCTTCCTCGGCTGGCGAGGAATCCGAGTTTCTCTCTCTCGCATTCCGATGTTTCGCGACCAACTTCGTGCTGTCCTGCGAGCCAGTGCTCATGGGAAACTAGGAGTGATGTTCCCTCTAGTCTCAGGTCTGAATGAACTGCGCCTCGCCAAAGACATTCTTAAAGAATGCATGGAGGAACTTCACAAAGAAAATATCGCCTTTGATGAAAATATGGATGTAGGTGTTATGATCGAGGTGCCTTCTGCTGCGATCATTGCCGATATTCTGGCCAAAGAAGTTGATTTCTTCTCCATTGGCACCAATGACCTCATCCAGTACACCGTCGCTGTCGACCGTATCAATAAACAGGTCTCAAGCTACTACCGGCCGACAAATCCAGGGGTGGTGCGCCTCATTAAAAATACGATCAACGCTGCCAATGACAATGGCATCTGGACAGGTATTTGTGGCGAAATGGCAGGTCAGCTCGAGCTCACTCCCCTCCTCCTAGGCCTAGGCATTAATGAACTCTCTGTGGGCACCCACCAGCTCCCACGTGTGAAGAAAGCACTGCGCTCACTAGACTACGCACAGTGCACATCTATGGCAGACAAAGCCCTGCAAATGCCATTTGCTAGAGATATCCTCGCTCTATCTAGAGAAGTCGCCCAGAGTGCGTATCCGGATTTGATTGATTAGTCTCGTTGTGCACCCAAAAGAAAAACTATTAGGTTAAATCAAAACTTCGAGTGTAGATTTAACGAGTGCCTTTTTGTTAGGCTTTTATGAAGCTTTCAGGTTATACTTTTCATTAAGCTTTCCTGCCACAAGACCTCCTATTATGTGCGTTTCTTCTAGATGATTCTTTCTAGAACCTTCAGCTTTTGAGTAAGTCTCAACAACAGGAATCCCAGCATATCCATAAGCTGTCATTTTCTCTTTATCTTTTCGCTCCCAATCCCCTTGAAAATGTCCCGAACCTTGATGCTCAATGATAAGAATTGGCATGTAATCGCTGTCTACAATGAGAAAATCAGCCCGTCTGCTATGCAACGCAAAATAAGCATCTTTCTCTTCCTGCTTCCATTCATCAAGGTGGTTAGTTAATCCGATAAATTCTCCCAAAGATACCTGAGCAAGTAGTAATAAGCTGCGTGCTTCTTTAGGATTCTTATCATTGTTATTCCAGCGTTCTATGAAACCAGATAATGCCTGAAAGACTATTTTCTCCTCATTGTTTAGAAGAGACTTTGATGGAAGTTTAGCAATGGTAATTGCACGATAATTCTCTTTAGCTGTTTTCTGAGTATACGTTTTACGCTTGTTGCCACTCTGGATAGTAAGCTCAGGCACAGGCTTAGATTCCTGTGCTTTCTGTGACTCCACGGGAAGAGTCTTAGGCTCAGCCTTCTGAGCGGGCATGAAGAATTTAATGTACCCGAGTACGCCAAGGATAGCCCCAGAGACACCAACAAGAATCCCAAAGATGAAAATGTATGCGTCTCCCATTGAACTAACAATAGATACTAAGAATCCTTAGCCCTCAATATACTCCTCCATACCTGCACAGGAGCACACCAGATTTCTGTCACCGTGCACATTATCAATGCGGCCAACGTAAGGCCAGAATTTGTGCTCGCGCAGTGTCTTGAGTGGATAGGCTGCTTGCTCTCTTGAGTAAGGTCTATCCCACTGATCACTAGTGACAACTTCTGCTGTATGAGGTGCGTGTTTGAGGACGTTATTCTCAGAATCTGCCTTCCCTTCGATCACTTCTTGAATTTCTCCGTGGATACTAATCATTGCGGCACAGAATCGGTCTAACTCTTCTTTTGACTCAGACTCGGTAGGCTCAATCATCAAGGTTCCAGCCACAGGCCAGCTCATGGTTGGTGCGTGATAACCATAGTCCATCAAGCGCTTTGCCACGTCTTCCACTGTCACTCCTGACGCCTCACTGAGTGGACGGACATCAATGATGCATTCGTGGGCCACAAGCCCCTTGTTCCCTGTGTAGAGTACTGGGTAATAGTCTTTGAGAGCTTGTGCGACATAGTTGGCATTGAGAATCGCGATTTTAGTCGCCTCAGTAAGCCCCTCTGCTCCCATCATGGCGATATACATCCATGAAATGGTATTAATCGAAGCACTACCAAAGGCGGCTGCACTCACAGGGGCAGTTGTTTCTTCTAAACTCTCATGCCCCGGTAAGAATGGCACTAACTGCTCAGCTACGCCAATAGGGCCGACTCCTGGGCCACCTCCCCCGTGAGGGATACAGAATGTCTTATGTAAGTTAAGGTGGCAAACATCGGCACCAATATAACCCGGACTTGTTAGGCCGACCTGTGCATTCATATTGGCACCATCCATATAGACTTGGCCACCATTCTCATGAATCAGCGCACAAATTTCTTTGATCGTCGCCTCATACACACCGTGTGTAGAAGGGTAAGTGATCATGAGTGCTCCAAGGTTCTCTTTATGCTGCTCGGTTTTTACTTTGAGGTCTTCGAGATCAATATTACCCTCTTCGTCACACTTCACAGCGACAACCTTAAAGCCAACCATCACCGCTGAGGCGGGATTTGTCCCATGAGCGGAAGTGGGAATCAGGCAGATATTGCGCTCCTTGTCTCCACGAGATAAGTGATAGCGGCGAATCGCCAGTAAGCCTGCGTACTCGCCCTGTGAGCCGGCATTAGGCTGGAGTGACACAGCCGCGAAGCCTGTGATTTCAGCGAGCCACTCTCCAAGACTATCTAACATGTCTAGATAACCATGGCATTGATCTTCGGGTGCGAAGGGATGCATGTGAGCGACCTCAGGCCAGCTCATCGGCATCATCTCAGAGGTTGCATTGAGCTTCATGGTGCACGAACCAAGGGCGATCATCGACTCATTAAGCGCGAGATCACGTTTTTCGAGGCGTGAGAGGTAGCGCAGCATTTCTGTTTCTGTGCGATACTTATGAAACACAGCGGCCGAGCAAAAACTAGAATCACGATCTAACTCATCTGGCCACGCACAGTCATCACTCTCAGGCATCGTGGGCATTTCCACACCAAAGAGCCCGATGAGAGCCATGCCATCTTCTGGCGTGTGGGTTTCATCAAAGCTCACTCGCAGAGTGTCTGCATCCACGACTCCTAGATTATACCCTAGCTCGACAGCTTTTGCTTGGAGCTCTTCTGCCTGGCCTTTCACTCGTATCGTTAGAGTATCAAAGAATGTGGTATTGAGCACCTCGACACCTGCTTGCTTTAAGCTGGCGTTTGTCACAAGTGCCATCTCGTGGCAGCTGTAGGCGATATGACGCAGACCTTCTGGCCCATGATACACAGCATACATCGAGGCCATCACCGCAAGTAATACCTGGGCAGTGCAGATGTTAGAAGTCGCCTTATCACGGCGAATGTGTTGCTCACGGGTCTGCAAAGCAAGGCGATAGCCCGGCTTGCCATTGGAATCCACGGAGACTCCAATAATACGCCCTGGTAGCTTGCGCTTGAGCTTATCAATGCAGGACATGTAGGCGGCATGAGGGCCACCATAGCCCATCGGCACACCAAATCTCTGTGTCGAACCCACACAAATATCAGCGCCAAATTCACCCGGTGGCTTGAGAACTGTGAGCGCGAGAATATCCGCAGCCACAATACAGAGCGCTCCAGCAGCATGCACACGCTCATGAAACTCTGCATACTCAGAGACACTACCATCTTGCTCTGGGTACTGCACGAGTGTCGCAAATAAGCCCGCGTGCTGACTCGGATCAAAGTCACGCCAATCACCCACAATCACCTCGATACCGAGAGGCTCCGCGCGGGTTTTTACCACCTCAATGGTCTGAGAGTAGCAGCTAGTGGCAATAAATATTGTCGAGCCTTTGGGCTTCGCTGAGCGTGCTAATGCCATCGCTTCTGCGGCAGCTGTGGCTTCATCAAGGAGAGACGAATTCGCAATGTCTAGACCAGTCAGGTCTGTGATCATTGTCTGAAAATTCAGTAAAGCCTCTAGACGCCCTTGGGCGATTTCTGCCTGATAGGGTGTGTAGGCTGTGTACCAACCTGGATTTTCTAGAATATTTCGCTGGATGACAGCGGGAGTATTCGTGCCGAAATACCCCTGTCCAATAAATGATTTCAGAACGACATTCTGCTTCATGATCGTCCGCAGTAGCTCAAGAGCTTCTGTTTCAGAATGCGCTGGCGGCAGCTCCATCTCGCGGTGGTCGCGGATATTTTCAGGGACAGCATCATCGATAAGTTCTAGAATGCGCGGGTAGCCCAAGGAGCGAATCATTTCTTCTCTGGTCTCTCCCATAGTGCCGACGTGGCGGCTACAAAAATCAGTGTATTCTGACATAGTGAATGTGTTAAATAGTCCAATAAAGTAGGCTTTCGCGTTCTAGCACCCACTTAAAATCATTAAAAAAGCTCTCGTGATATAGAATCTCTATGAGCATTTGTGTCTAAAACAGAAAAGTCGCCGCACTTAGGGCGACTTATGGTATAGAGCGAGCTTTACTCACCTCTGCATTACTCCGCTCTCCCTTACGCTCCAATGTGTGCGGCATAGGCTGCAGCGTCCATCAGAGAGTCGAGCTGACTAGGATCACTGAGGCGAATCTTAAAAATCCAGCCATCCTCATGCGCAGCTGTGTTCACGAGTGAGGGGTCAGATTCTAGAGCTTCATTGCCCTCTAGAATTTCACCTGAGAGAGGGGCGTAGATGTCAGAAGCGGCCTTCACAGACTCGACAACGGCTACGGCTTCCTGAGCATCGCAGACACGACCTACGTCTGGTAGTTCGACAAATACGATGTCTGTCAGCTCTTCTTGGGCGTGGTCTGTAATACCTACAGTAGCCACATCTCCCTCGACAGAAATCCACTCGTGATCACTCGTGTAGCGATAATTTTCAGGAATACTCATATCGCCGTGACGATGTCTCAACTAGGCTCTCTTGTAAAAAGGTTTTTTCACGATTTCGGCGGGAAATTTGCGCCCACGAACATCCACTTGAACACGAGTCCCCACGGCAGCGTGAGTGAGTGGTACATACGCCATGCCGATCCCCTCTCTGAGAGTTGGCGAGAGTACACCACTGGTGAGTTCTGAGAGTTCTTCCCCCGCTTCATCACAGAGGAGGTAATGCGCTCTCGGAGGCGCTCCCTTCCCTGTGTAGCGAATCGCCACGAGGCGCTCACCAAGGCCTTCTTGTTTCTGCTTTAGCAGAGCATCTCGACCAATAAACTCTGTGTCTAGTTTACAAAAGAATCCAAGTCCCGCCTGTAAAGGTGTTCTCTGGGCAGAAAGATCAGAGCCATTGAGAGGGTAGCAGACCTCAAGGCGCAGCGAATCGCGCGCGCCGAGTCCACAAGGTTCAGCACCGGCGTCAATAAAGCGCTGAAACCACTCAGAACCCATCTCTGTAGCGCTAAAAAACTCAAAGCCATCTTCACCAGTGTAGCCTGTGCGGCAGACTAGTATCAACTCCCCTTCACAATCAATCGCCGCATAGCCATTGCGCTTAGGAAGTTCCACTTCTTCGCCAAAAAGCTTCGCAAATACCTGCGGACTCTCTGGCCCCTGGACTGCCATAGCTGCCCAGAATTTCGACTCATTGGCGAGCTCCACACCCTTTGGGAGATGTTGGTTGAGCCAATCGTAGTCTTCCTCAATTTTTGAGGCATTCACCACCAAAAAGAAGCGCTCCTCTTCACAGCGATAGACAATCAAGTCATCAATCACGCCCCCTTCTGGATTCAGAAGAAAGGTGTACTGACCTTCATCAAGGGCTAGTTGAGAAAGGTCATTACTTAACATGCCATTGAGCCATGCCGTCGCACCCTCTCCCTCCACAAAGAACTGCCCCATGTGAGAGATATCAAAGATCCCACAGCTCGTGCGCACAGCTTCGTGCTCCTTTATGATACTGGAGTACTGCACAGGCATTCTCCAGCCCGCGAAAGGTATCATCTTAGCTCCGAGCTGCTCATGCAGAGCCGCTAGTGGTGACTCACTCACGGCGTCGTCTGTAGGATCTGTCATAATGGTGAGACGTTGTTGCTTTTATGCGAGTGTGTCAACGACACTCGCGTACAAAGTCTATAGGTTACCGGCACGATCTTTTCGTAAAACACTCTCTTATCCGAGCAGCTCTAGTAGCATCGGTAGCACCTTGCGGAAGAGAGAATTCTTACCACCTCGGCTAAGCTGATCGGTGACGAGCTCTGAGACTAGATCACTGTCAGCGGGAGCAATACGCTCCATCTTGTGTTCATTCACAGAGAGTTTTTGAGTCAGGTACTTCGAGCCTTTCTCACGGCTCACACTCGCGCGCATGTTAGGAGAGGCTATTTCCACCAAGCTCAGTGGAGCGGCATCACTCTTCTCTACCAAGTTCGCCACAATTCGCTTGTTACCAGACTTCAGCGTCACGGTGTCGAAGTCCACGTCCACCAGACTCCAGTCAGACTGCACAGCTAGCCACGCAAGCATCAACAAACCAGTCACACGGTGCACGGGCTGGTGCTCGATACGAATACTCTCGATGTCCTTAAAGTTCTGCTGAGCAAGAAGGTCATCAAAGAGAGCGGCAATGCTTAATCTGTAGTGAAATGTCCGCGTCCACGCTAAGTCCTGGATCACTAGGTCTGTCTTTAGAGCCTCCGCTAGCTTCGCGTAGCTTTCCCCTGTATTGACCCAGTCCACACTGTCGATAACGAGTCGATCAAGAATGGAATAAAACGGCGCATCAAAGATCTCTGAGAGCTCTCCCTGCCACCAGAAGACGAGTGGTAAATCACTATTGAGGTGGGAGAACACAGTGTGTCGCATACGGCCGCGCACCTTACCGGTCAGGTGAAATGCCAGCTGCTCACAGCAGACAGATTTCTGGCCATTGGATAAATTACAGTGCGCTGTGATCCACGCTTTTGTATCCTGAGTCGGCTTTTCCTTATCAATGCCGATGAGAATAGCGCGGCAGGCGTGCTCGCGAGTGATCTCACTGACAATCTGTGAATTTCTCGCCAGAGCGGCTGAATCTTCCGCGTAGATCGCGAAATTCATGAGTGAAGCATTTGTCGATGCCTCATCCGCCTCCCAGAGTAGGCGCAGTTCTTTGTCTAGGCGCGCAAGGGGCACCTCTTTGCCGAGTACCTCGGTGTTTTCAGGGACACTCATTATAGTCTTCTCCACTTGTAATCACCGAGTAGCTCATCGGCCTCTTTTGGTCCCCATGATCCTGCTTCAAACTCCGCCATTTCTGGCGGGTTCTCGCTCTTGTGCCAGGCATTCTCAATATGATCGACAAACTTCCATGCTTCCTCGACCTCATCTCGGCGTGCAAATAGGGTCGCGTCCCCTGCCATCGCATCGAGTAGAAGACGCTCATAGGCCTCAGGACTGCCTTTTCCAAAGCTCGTCGCATAGTGGAAATCCATCTTCACGGGCTCTAGACGTAGGCTCGTACCTGGTAGCTTAGAGACCATGCGGAGAGAAATCCCTTCGTCTGGCTGAATACGAATCACAAGGACATTCCCCCCAGGAGTCGCACCCGGAAGGGCATTAAAGAGGACATTGGGAGCTTCCTTAAAGTGGATAGAAATCTCTGTGGCTTTCTTGGGAAGGCGCTTACCCACGCGCATGAAAAACGGCACACCACTCCAGCGCCAAGTATCGATCTGGATCTTTAGTGCAACATAGGCCTCTGTCTGAGACTCTGGGTTCACACGGTCTTCTTCTCTGTAGCCAGCGACTTTCTGCCCACCGACAAATCCTTCTGTGTACTGGCCGCGCACGACATTCTCACGCACGAGCTCTGGCGTATCGTACTGACGAAGTGAGCGTATGACTTTGACCTTCTCATCACGCACACCATCAGCACTGAGGTCTGTGGGTGGCTCCATAGCGACGAGACTCAGTAGCTGGAGAAGGTGGTTCTGCACCATGTCGCGCAGAGCTCCTGATTTATCATAGTAGCCACCACGTCCACCTTCCATGCCGAGATGCTCAGCACAGGTGATCTGCACCTGCTCAATGTAGCGGTTATTCCAGAGGGGCTCAAAAATCGAATTTGCAAAGCGCAGCACCATGATATTCTGGGCTGTCTCCTTTCCGAGGTAGTGATCGATTCGGTAGGTGTCTTTTTCCTCGAATGTCTCATTCACGACCTGATTGAGGTGCTGAGCTGTTGGGAGGTCAGTACCAAATGGCTTCTCAACAATCACTCTTGACCAGCAGCCCTCGGCAGACTCGTTCAGACCTGCTTTTTTGAGGTTTTCTAAAATGTCATCAAAGAACTCAGGCGCACTGGCGACATAAAAGAGGCGATTGCCTTTGCCACCGCGCTCTTCATCAATTTTATCGAGTGTTTTGGCGAGTGATTGATACCCTTCAATGTCAGTGAATGTGCTCTGGTGATAAGAGATGGAAGGAGCAAAGTCTGTCCACAGTGTCTCATCATGGCCACCACGCGACACCTGCTTATTGAGCTCTTCTAGGCCCTCGCGGAATTCTTCATCTGACTTCTCACGGCGCGCAAATCCTATAATCTTAACATCTGGTGGAAGCTCTCCATCTAGTTTTAAATTATAAATTGCGGGCACTAACTTACGGTGTGTCAGATCACCTGTAGCCCCAAATATAACGACTGTGCACGACTCAGGACGTGACCGAGCCACTAAATCTTCTCGAAAAGGATTGCTCATATGTAGATTCTTATGATCTAGCATCTCGGTGACGCCAAGTGGTAATTGTGTCAGGGAGCGATTTTTTTAATCTTTTGTGGCGATTAGCTTGGATTTTGATAGCACGCTCCCATCGAGAAACCTTCTCTCGATGGGGGTTTTCTCGGTTCTATTCATCACGGTGACTCTATTTCATCCGATCTTTGGGTGATGGCTTCCACATGAGCAGAGATTTCAGCACATCACTGACTCCTCCGGCTTCGTGCATTTCCTCTTCGATCTCAATGACGGCTTTTTTATAGTCGTCACTTTGCTCAATCCGATCCCCGATTTCGCTGAGTTTTCCCTGTGCTTCTTCTGTGCAGTTTCCTTCTAACTTCAGTCGTGCTAGTCGTGCGTAGCGCCTGAGTGCATTAATCTCATCTCTCAGTGTCTGGAACTCCTCATAGAGGGCGTCATTCTCTATCTTCGCCTCAAATTCATCCATGTGATCACACAACGTCCCATCCTTGGACATGACTTTCTCCATGGCATGCGCCACTGACTCTTCGAGGTCACTCTCTAGATCTCTGCATAGCTGTACTACATTCGCTTTCATACTACTCTACAGCTAGCAGAATAGAGGAGTAACATCAATAGATTTCAAAAGATTTCCAACCACTCATACTGCTGCTGAGACAGCGGTGCCAAAGAGTATCTCAACACTTCTCCTGAAATCTAACAGAATGCTTTCTCTGGAAGCCTCTAGAAGCCGATTCGCCAGTCTTTAATCTTTAGTAGGTTAATCTTTAGTAGGTCTTTGTGCAGCAATCACCGAAATTTCAACTAGGAGTGCCTCACGAGCCATATTACCTGTCACACAGGCGCGAGCTGGAGCATAGCCCTCAGGTACCCAGGCATCCCAGACAGCATTCATCGCCTGGAAGTCTTTCATGTCTTTGAGGAAAATCGTGGCACTAAGAATGTGCTTGCGGTCAGTACCCGCTTGCTCAAGTAGCATGTCCACCTTCTTCAGCATGGTTTGTGTCTGCTTCTCGATACCTTGCTGTGCGTCCTCACAGACCTGACCACAGAGGTAAATGGTGCCATTGTGCTTCACAATTCGGCTCATACGCTGCTTAGTCTCTATGCGTTCTATCATAGCGTTTTCCTAGAGTGTGTAGGAGAGAGATTCAAGGGGAATTTCTGCTTAGCCCTTCTTCTATAGCTAAACTGTCACCTCAAGAAGTCTCAAGGCCATAGCACGTGCTTCCTCACCCTCCCCTGCACCTAACATGCGCACGAGTTCATCTACTCTCAAGGCTCCATCAATGGCAGTGAGGCGGGATATTGAGCGCCCATCTTCGACGATTTTTTCCACGAGAAAATGCTGATTGGCCACAGCGGCGACTTGTGGAAAGTGAGTGATAGAGACCACTTGATGACTGGTGGCGAGTCTCGCCATTTTCTCACCCACAGCACGAGCGATCTCGCCTCCCACATTCGCGTCAATTTCATCAAACACCATCAGAGGGGTGACATCCTGCTGCGCTAGAGCGCTCTTCACCGCTAACATGACTCGAGAGACTTCACCACTAGAGGCAATTTGCTTGAGAGGCTTTAGCGGTTCACCGGGATTGGGCCCAAACTGGAAATCCACACCTTCGAGTCCATGGTGAGAGGGGTCTGCCTGCTCGACTGTTTGCAGTGTAAACTCCGCTTGGCGGAAGCCGAGGTCCTTGAGGTGGGTGGAGATTTCTTTCGCTAATAGAGGCGCGGCTTTGAGGCGCTTCTTTGAGAGTTCAGCACCTGCTTTCTCTACATGTGCGAGTGCCTCTGTGGCTTGCTGCTGGAGAGCGGCTAGAGTTTCATCGCGGTTTTCGATAGAATCTAGGCGCTTCTGAGCTGTACCTAGATGCTCAAGTACCTCTGAAAGTGAGGGGCCATATTTCCTCTTAAGACTCTCATAGCTGTGGATCCGTTCTTCAAGAATTTGTAACTCAGAGGGATCAGAGTCCAGTGACTCCGTGTAATCTAGCAGACCTCTTTCTAGCTCTTGTAGTTCCACGACAGCTGTCTCTAATCCACTGAGGGTTGGCGAAATAGAGCTATCGCACTGCTCCAGCTCACGGGCGAGTCTCTGTACCTCGCCGAGTTGGTCAAGTACTCCAGCCTCGCCGAGGTGTGCCGCCATCTGGGAAGAAATCTCCTGTAGTCGACTCGCATTGGAGACACGGGTGTAGCGCTCTTCTAGCTCTGTTTCTTCCTCTATCTTAATTTCTGCCGAAGATATTTCCTCAACTTGGAATCTCAGCAAATCAAGTTCTTGCTGATTCGCCTGCTCTGAGCGCTGCAGCACCTCGAGCTCATCATGAATCGCCTTCCATTCTCGAAATCGTTTTTGATAGCTCCTTCTCTGGGACTGTGCTCCCGCATAGGCATCTAACATACCTAACTGGCGCTCATTAGACAGTAAGGACTGGTGGTCATGCGGGCCGTGCAGATCCACTAAGTGTGTGCCGAGTTCTTTAAGAACAGAAAGTGTTGCTGGGGAGTTATTGATAAACTGGCGATTACTACTGACTCCTATCACGCGCTTAATAATCAGCTGCGTGCCTTCACAAGGCTCTACACCAGCTCTCTCTAGAATCTTGTGAACTTCCCCGCCTTCTGAGAGCTCAAAGACAGCTTCTACAGAACAACTTGTTTCTCCTGTGCGAATCAATGTCTTGTCAGCCCTCTCTCCTAAGATAAGCTTGAGAGCTCCGACTATGACGGACTTCCCGGCACCTGTTTCCCCTGTGATGCTCACTAAACCTTCTCCAAGGTGCCAAGTAAGCTTGTCAACGAGAGCTAAATTAGAGATTTTAAGTAAAGTAAGCATCAGTTCTTTGTTAGCGAGGGAATTATGCAACGCTTGCGCACAATCGCAATACACATCCGCATAAATATCACATTTTCTATGGAACTAAATCTCACATTCTTAGGCACAAGTACTTCAGTAGGCGTACCTGTGATTGGCTGCGATTGTCCTACTTGCCTCTCAGAAGACCCTAAGAATCAGCGAACTCGCTCCTCCATCTACATACAGACTCCCAGTTCCTCTCTACTCGTCGACACAGGGCCCGACCTCCACACTCAGGCTCTCCGTGAGCGCTTAACTATAGTCGATGCTGTGCTCTACACGCACACCCACGTGGATCATATCACAGGATTTGATGAGCTCCGCGCCTTCTGCTGGCGACGTGATGAACCACTTCCCCTCTATGGCAGCCGAGCCTGTCTGGAGGAGCTCCAGCGCATGTTTCGCTGGGCCTTTGATTCGAAGAATACCTACCGTGGCTATGTTCGCCCAGACGCTAGAATTGTAGATTCCCGCTTCACACTGGACTCTCTAAGCATCACCCCACTCCCTGTTCTCCACGGCAGTGTCGAAACACATGGGTATTGTTTCCAGACAGCCTCTGGCTTCCGACTCGCCTACATTCCGGATGTCAAAACTATCCCCTCTTCCACACTCGCTCTCCTCGGTAATCTAGACTGCCTCATCATCGATGGTCTACGGGAAGAAAGCCACCCCACACACCTCTCAATCTCAGAAGCCTGTGAAATCTCAGAAACCCTCGGCTCACCACAAACATGGCTCACCCATATCTCCCATGAAGTCGATATCACAGAGCGAGCAAAGACCCTACCAGCATATGTCGCCTTCGCCTACGATGGCCTTAAGCTCTCCTCACCAGCTTAGCTCCTCTCTCACCCCGGCACATTGATTGGAAAACCCACACCTAGGACGATGAAATATCTCATACCAACCTGTCTCTACCTGATTCTGACTCTCAGTCTCACAGCCCTTCCCGAACCTATCAGTAAAAACGCTGTCGCTATCCTCTATAACTCAGAAGTACCTGAATCAAAGGAACTCGCAGAGTACTACGCCAAGCAGCGAGGCATCCCCCACGAGCACCTCGTTGGCCTACCGCTTTCAGAAGGCGACACGATCACCAGAGACGAGTACCAAACCACCATTCTTCGACCACTCAGTGACACCTTTGAGGCCAAAGGCTGGTGGGCACGCCGCCAAGACCAAGAAGGCCGACTCGTAGCTGTGCGCAATAAAATCAAACTGCTAGTCTGCATGCGAGGAGTCCCCTATGGCATCCAGAGACACAGTGACCCCAAATACGGCTCCAATAACGAAGCCTCCGTCGATAGCGAGCTCTCTATCATGGGCGTGAGTGAACTCCCTCCTGCTAACTTTATCCAGAACCCGTATTTCCAGAAATCAGAGAGCTTCTCTCAGGCAGGTATTGCACACATGCTGCTAGTCGGGCGAATTGATGGGCCAAGCTATGAAACTAGCCGTCGTCTCATTGATGATGCCATTGCTGCTGAACAAACTGGCCTCTGGGGAATGTGCTATCTTGATCTCTCAAAAAAGGGAGCTGGATATAAAAAAGGAGACGACTGGATCCGCAGTATCGAGGCGCGTAACTGGAATGTAGGTATCCCCACCACAAGAGACTCTCACCCACAGACCTACCTCACTAATTACCCCTTTGAGAATCCCTCCCTCTACTACGGCTGGTACACTCCCAATGTCAACGGCCCCTTTCTTAACCCTAATCTTAAATTCCAGCGCGGCGCCATCGCCATCCATCTGCATTCCTTTAGCGCGCGCCATCTACGCACCACTAACAAAGGCTGGAGTGGCCCGCTACTAGAGAGAGGGGCAGCAGCCACAGTGGGTAATGTCTTTGAGCCGTATCTTGAGTACACCCATCAGTTTGACATACTTCACGATAGACTTCTGCAGGGCTACTCCCTCATCGAGTCAGCCTACATGTCCCACCCCGTACTCTCGTGGCAGAGTCTCGTACTCGGAGACCCCCTGTATCGACCTTTCCTCCACTTCGACTCTGGGAAAGGAGTGATCGAAGATCATGATCGCCCCTACCGCGCGACCCGTGCCGCATGGCAGCGCTGGCGAGATGAACCAGACACACTCACCCAAAAACTCCGCTCAGCAGGTGCGAAAACAAACAACGCCCGCTACTATGAAATACTCGGCCTCCAGCACCGCTTTAAAGGTCAGCTCCAGGAAGCTGTCGTGATCTTCACCTCAGCCAGTGAGCTCTACTACAATCCCGCAGCACGCCTGCGCTGTCAGCTCCACATCGTGGATATGTACCGAGAAATTAACAAGAAAGACAGAGCGCTCGAAGTGCTCCAAGGTTTACTCAAAGGTAGCGAAGGCATGGAAGAAGCCTCTACCGTGAAGAGTCTACTCAATATCCTCAACCCACCACCACCGCCTCCTGCTAAGCCGAAGCAGTAGGTCACAAAACAGTTTCCTAGGTAGTTCCTAAGCCGTTCCTAAGCCGTTTAGCGAGGAACGATGAACTGGTCACACTTACTGTGCCTCAAACTTCTCGATCAGAATTTTGTAGAAACTATTCTCTGCAAAAAAGTTCCTATAGGACTTATTCTTCATAAGAGTGTTTTCCACAGCCTCCACTTGTAAAGGGCTCTTTCCCTCTCTGTAGAGTCGAATATTCTCATCATTTTCAAAGCCCGTTTCAATCGCCTTAAGACTCATTTCGATACGTGCTTTTTCCTCAGTGAGGCTCTTCATCTTCTTTTCAAATCCTTCTTCATTTGAAAAATTCTCCCCATACAGAGTGATGGCCTCTTCTATAGATTTTAAGGCTTTGTTTGGATGAGCTTCAAATAACCAAGCAGACATGGACTGTATCAGCTTGGCTTGGACTTTATTAGGATTCTGCGCTCCTATTTCATCAGACTTCGCACATATGCTAGCCCTATCCCCTGACTCCAGTGAGAACTCTGAAAACTCATCAAAGAGAGAGGCAGAGATGACTTGAGTGAAAAGAAAGAATACAGAAGCGAGGCGAGATATAGTTTTCATATTTTAAATATAGTTGTTGCATATTCAAAATGACTTGGAATGAAAGAACTGCAATAGTAAAGAGTCTGTTCCATATTTCCCGTAAACAATGAGTGCGGGTGAGATCTCTCCCACCCGCACTATGTTTTCTATTTATTCGTTATTCACACTCGCATGAGCTCTTGCAGATCTCACAGTCGCAGTGCTCACAGCTTACACAGTCTGTGCAAGGGCATGGAGCGACTTCTGTCGTGATGTTCTGCGCGAGAACAAGAGAGCTTGAAGAGACGAATAATGTCATAATCAATGCTTTCATATTTATTCTATCGTTAGATTTAGTTTCATTCTTTCCAGAGAAGCTTATTAAGCGAACTCTCTGGCACTCACTAGACACACGCATCCTTTGGCGGTGGGAATGGTGGTTGATGATTTAACGATTGGAATGGAGGAAAAACACAGCGTTCAAAGCCCACATAAATTTTCTCAAGCTCTAACAAATCTCCTTCTGCGCTATGCATCCACGTTTTTACAGCGGTATGGCAGGCACAGCGTGAACAACAATCCTCTCCGTGGTCACAGGGGCTATTGGTCGGTAGGTCAGGACACTCCGAACTCTCTGAACAGCAAGTACTCAAATCTACCTGCTCCCCTAAAACTTCAACGACTTCGTGACAAGCACAGTCTAGAGCCAAGACATCTACCAGATCCTTCGGAAAAAGGATGGAGAGCATCATGACTATGAGAGTGATCGTTGGCATTCTTACCCTAATAGCGTAGGAGAAATCTAGCTTTGTGTAAATAACATACGTGGGGATGACTTTTTATAGAATCACTCGCTATGGCTCTACTAGCACAACTGTCTCCATGAACTGGCTGTACCAGTCAAAAATCTGAGCGCCATAGACGATCCAGACCACCGCTCCAAAGACAAGACTAGGGCCGAAGGGTGTGTGTTTTCCAAAGCCCACTTTGGCGATGAGAGCAGTTATAATATTCGCTATACACGCTATGAGTACTATGGGGAGAAGACCGAGTAAACCGAGACTCATACCAAAGACTCCCAGTAAGTCCACATCCCCCATTCCCATGGCTTCACGAGGAATCACGACTTTCTTAAGCTTGCCTGAAATCGAGGTCATCTCCTCAATCGAGTGAGTTTGACTCCCTACAACCACACGATCATGCCAGATCTCTGCTTTCTCGGCCTCTAGTGACTTGCCGTCGATCTTCAAGTCACTGAGTCCTGAGATCAGGACTTTATCCGTCTTTGGTCGAAAGAAGAGCTCTGACCAGTAGTTATCTTCCTCTTCGAGGCGAAAGCTCAGCTCTTCACTCTCATCCTTCGGTTCCACAAAACTCCACGCTACGGGCTCATCAAAGGTGAAGTTCTGGCGGCCAAACATCACTTTGCCAAGTAGCACACACATCCAGAGTGCCAGCCAGCCAGCCGCTCCAGAGAGGATCACCTTCCCGATCACCCAGAGCCAACTCGTCTCTGCCGGCGCTGCGAGGGCATGTGAGAAAACGACTTGAGCCTCTACTGGCACGTATACATAGATCAAAAGAGAACCGACTAGCGACCAGCCCACCCCGAACCAAGAGAGTTCTTTGGGAATAATCATATGATCGATATCGATCACAGATACGGCTAGCCAGAGTGTGGCTAAACCTGCGTAATACACGCCTAATAGCGCATGCGTATCCTTTGTGATCCACCACGTGGCCACCCACAGCAGAGCTGTGAAGAGCTCGATTCCGAAGTAGCGAAAAGGAATGGGTGCGGCACACTCCGCACAGCGCCCGCGCTGAATCAGCCAGGTGACCAAAGGGATATTTCGCCACATAGGAATCGCCTTTTTACAGAGTGGGCAGAACGAGCGCTTCGGGTCATTCACAGAGAGTCCCAGTGGTAAGCGATAAATCACAACATTGAGAAATGATCCCACAGTTGCCCCGAGCAGTAGCATCGCCACGGCACTAAGTAAGCTCTCCCAAGGTGGTAGAAATAGCATGGCGCATTGTTGGCTATATTAGTCGTGGCTCCAAGCCCTTTTCTTGCCCAATTCAACCCAGATTATGCCTTTAGATTTCGAGAAATCCACAACCTGAATTCATGCCAATCATTTCCACGCCTCAGAGGGAGAAAACCTTGAATCTTCCCCTACTAAATTCCATGCTCTTTAGCGTATGGATGACCTATTTGACTTCAGTACTGCGAAACCCCAAAAGCCAGCATCAGCACCTTCATCACAAGTAGGTTCTCCAAAAGAGCCTGTGCCAGATACTGCTGAGGAGCGCAGTCGCATGCAAGAGCTCGAAGCTTCACTTTCTCACCATAATACACTCTACTACCAAGATGCTGCTCAAGAAATCTCTGATGCAGAATACGATAGGCTCTTTCGTGAGCTAGAGCTGCTAGAGGCCAAATACCCGCAGTGGACTTCTAAGGACTCACCCACCAAACGAGTCGGTGGAGCTCCACTGGATGAGTTCCAGCAAGTCGCCCATCTGCGCCCGATGCTCTCTATTGACGATATGTTCTCGGCCGGGGAAATGCAGACATTCTATAGCCGCCTAGAGAAAGGACTCGGAAAGTCTCAGATCAAAGTCAGTATCGAGCCAAAGATCGATGGAGTTGCCGTGAGTCTGATTTATAAAAACGGGAAACTCGACTACGCCCTCACTCGTGGTGATGGTACTATGGGTGATGACATCACACAGAACATCCGCACCATTCCCTCTGTGCCACTCAAGCTGGCAGAACCTATCCCACTAATAGAGATACGTGGGGAAATCTTTATGCCTCACGCCTCATTCTCACGCCTTAATGAACAGCGAGAGGCTGCGGGCTTAGCGGTATTTGCCAATCCACGAAATGCGACTGCTGGAACCATCAAGCTCCTCGACCCTGAGGAGGTCGCAAGGCGCCCCCTTGACTTTATCGCGCACGGACTCGGTGCTAATGAGGGGCTTCATCTCCCCGATGACTCCTCTTACTATGAGCTCCTCGCCCGCCTACAGATCCCGCACAATCAACCGGTCTGGCAAGCGAATAATGCAGCAGAAATGTTAGAAGCTATTAGTGAGCTCGACACACGACGCCACAGTCTCGGCTATGCCACAGATGGCGCTGTGGTCAAGGTCATCGATCATGCTGACCGTGAGACACTAGGCTACACCGCACGCGCTCCGCGCTGGGCAGCTGCCTTCAAGTACCCTGCTGAGCAGCAAGAAACACGCCTTCTTAATATCACTATTCAGATCGGCCGCACGGGAGTTCTCACTCCCGTTGCTGAGCTAGAGCCTGTACTGATCTCTGGCTCTACTGTGTCACGAGCCACACTACACAATGAAGATGAGATCCAGCGTAAAGACATCCGAATTGGCGACCGAGTTATCATTGAGAAAGCAGGAGAAATCATTCCCGCTGTCATCAAGGTTCTCACAGAACACCGCGAAGCTGGTACCGCAGCCTTTAATCTAGCAGAATACGTGAATCACCAGTGCCCATCCTGCAGTGGCCCGATCACACGTGAAGAGGGCTTTAGTGCATGGTATTGTGAGAACTACACCTGCCCTGCCCAAGCTGTCACTAAGCTAACACACTTCTCCCAGCGAAAGGCACTCGACATCACAGGACTAGGCGAGTCTGTCGCCATCAAACTCGTCGAGACACAGCTAGCCACGACTCCCCTAGAACTCTATCAGTTAAGTCTCTTAGACCTCGCAGATCTGGAGTTAGATTCCGCCAAGCTCCAAGATGGTAGTACGTCTAAGCCGCGCCGCTTCGGCGAGCGCCGCGCACAGGGACTCCTCGCAGCACTCGAAAGTGCCAAGACTCAGAAACCACTCGCCAAATGGCTCTACGCTCTGGGTATCCCCCATGTCGGCGAATCAGCCTCTCGGGAGATTTCCCGTCTTCACAACTCGTTTGAAGAAATCGCGAACTCCCAGCTCTTAGCCCAAATCAGCCAGCTCGCCACGCTCGAGGGGCAGCAGCGCGATATCTCACCTCGCAATAAAGCCAATCCACCCCGGGATGATGTCGAGAAGTTCCAGCGCGAAGAACAATACAAGGCTCTCAAAGAACAAATCACAGAGATCCAGTGCGAACTAGAGCCCTACGCCATAGCCTCAGAGGTAGGTACTGCAGTATCACAGAGCATCATTCGCTATTTCCAATCTGCTGCCGGTGAGAATCTCCTCAACCAACTCGACTCACTCGCTCTTTCTCCAAAATCCAATAACTACGCCCCCCGTGCTGAGAAGAATCAAGAAAGCCAAGAAAGCGCCAAGCTCCATGGTCTCACTTTTGTCATCACAGGAACCCTTAGCCAGCCAAGATCCACCCTCAAGGAAACCATCGAGTCACTCGGCGGGAAAGTCTCTGGATCGATCTCTGCAAAAACCAGCTATCTGATTTGCGGAGAAAAAGCAGGCTCAAAGCGGGAGAAAGCCACCAGCTTAGGTGTCACTATTCTCGACGAAGCGGGATTTTCAGCCTTTATTGAATAGTAAAATCACCTAGTAGAACAGATTCTCTAGCAGAGATACCCTCTACGATTCTATGCTTCCCAGACCTCTTCGGCGAGTTGTCCCCCAGCGGCTACATATTGCTTCATGAAGCCCATACACCATTCTAGCAGTGTGGCATCCATCGCGTGAACGTCCTCGCCTTGGCCTAAATCTTTGAGCAAGAGCACAGTGAGTTCACCCCCTAGGTGCTCGCGGAACTCTTCTAGGCCATTGAGCACGCTGAGTTTTCCGCACTCTGTGCGAGTCTCATACTCTGGGTGCCAGAGTGGTAATTTGAGCGTGTGCAAGAGCTCTAACACACGCTGGGCCTGCTCACGAGTGAGGCGCCCTGAGCGCCATGAGTACACGGTATCTAGTGCCACGCCGATACCCACAGCATCTGCGTGCGTGAGCTCAAAGCTCGTGAGCTGCTCAAGCTTATGCGCTGCCCAGTGACCGAAGTCCAGCGGGCGGCTACTACCACTCTCAAAGGGGTCTCCCCCCTGGGCTATATGTTCTGCGTGGAGAATCGCTGATCGCTCGACGGCTTCTTCCAGCGCGTGTGGCTTGAGCTGGGCGAGTAGCTGGGCGTTATCTTCTAACCAGCAAAAAAAAGCACCATCTCGCACAAGGGCGACTTTCACCGCTTCTACAAGTCCATTGCGGCGAACGTCCTCGGGCTGAGTGTGCAGGAAAGAAAAGTCATTAATAACGGCATAAGGTACTGCAAAGGAGCCTATCCAGTTCTTCTTTCCAAAGGCGTTAATCCCATTCTTCACCCCCACTCCACTGTCATCTTGGGAGAGAGTTGTTGTTGGAAATCTCACCAGACGCACCCCTCTGTGCGCTGTCGCGGCACCAAATCCAATCACATCAAGAAAGGCACCTCCCCCTATGGCAAATATATAGCTGTGGCGGTCAATTTTATCCTCCTCGATCGCCTCCCACGCGAGACGCAGGACATCTTCATTGCGCTTACACTCCTCAGCTCCGACAGCTGTTCTCACAGAAGTCAGCTCGATACCTGGTGTACTACTAAAGTAGCTCTCGATCTGACTCTTTAGATCTGAGAACTCTGCAGCCACTGCATCCTCTATAAAGACAAGTACTTTCGCGTGCCCCCTAGTTTCTAATAGCTCCGCAAGCATGCGGTTCGCTGGGCGGAAGGCATCTCGTGTGAATCTTACCCTATGGGTGAAATCCAGTGATATATTAAAATCTTGTCCTGACATCGTCTAGTAGAAAAATCTACGCCTAGATACTGCGAAACTCCACTCATTCTTCCTCTTTTTTCTCCAGACTGCTCTGAAAGATCTATTTTCTGCGGGATCGTCCCAAAATAGATCAGGAAATAGCATTGTATTCACACCCGCCTATCCTACCTTAGCACAGTGAGTGAGACTATACCAAGCGTGCCTATTCTGGTCCAAAACGATAGCTGGCTAGAGCCCCAGACTGAGGCCATCTCGGAGCGAATTCGTTCCTTTCATACAGCTCATTACGAGATCACTCAGCAGCACGGCTCACTCTCCTCCTACGCCCAGACCCACCTCACACTTGGTCTTCATTTTTGTAAAAATACTCAGCAATGGACTCTGCGAGAATGGGCACCAAATGCGAAAGCAATTTCTCTCATAGGAGATTTTAATGATTGGAACGAGTCCGCTCACCCACTGCAGCGCGATCAGAACGGCATCTGGCAGATCACCCTGCCCAAAGACACGCTCCAGCACCAGAGTCTCTACAAGCTCGCGATCCACGGCGCAGATGACAGCCAGAGACACCGCCTACCAGCTTGTGTCACTCGCGTGCTCCAAGACCCAGATACTAAGGACTTTAAAGCCCAAGTCTGGAGTCCTGCCGAGCCCTATCAGTGGCAGCACAGCTATGACCCAAGCCAGATCACAGCTCCCATCATCTATGAGGCACATGTCGGCATGGCTGGTGAAGAACCCAGAGTCCACACGTATAGAGAATTCACCCAGCAAGTGCTTCCTAGGATCAAGGCCCTTGGCTACAATACTCTCCAGCTCATGGCCGTACAGGAGCACCCCTACTACGGCTCCTTCGGCTACCATGTCTCGAATTTCTTCGCGCCTTGTTCTCGATTCGGCACGCCAGAAGAGCTCAAGGAACTCATTGATACCGCCCACGGTATGGGCATCGCCGTCTTGCTCGACATCGTCCACTCCCACGCTGTGAAAAACCATGCTGAGGGGCTTAATGCATTTGATGGCACCGATCATCAATACTTCCATGGTGGGAAAAAAGGCGACCACCCCCAGTGGGACTCGAAGTGCTTTGACTATCAGAAAGAAGAAGTCGTGCAGTTCTTACTCTCTAACTTACGCCATTGGTTAGAAGAATTCCGCTTCGATGGTTTCCGCTTTGATGGAGTCACCAGTATGCTCTACGAGCACCATGGTGATATCACCTTCGATCACTATGATGCTTATTTCCAGCAGGGTATTGACCACGCTGCTATCACTTATCTCCAGCTCGCTACCACCCTCACCCACCAGCTAAAGCCAGGCGCTCTCATTATCGCCGAAGACATGAGTGGCATGCCAGGACTCTGCCGCCCGATCGCAGAGGGAGGAATAGGCTTCACTCATAGACTCGCTATGGGACTTCCAGACTACTGGATCAAACTACTCAAGCACCAGCGAGACGAAGACTGGAATATGGAAGAGCTCTATGGCACACTGTCTAACAGACGACATAATGAACCCAATATCAGCTATGTCGAGAGCCACGACCAAGCTCTCGTGGGAGATAAGACCATCGCCTTCTGGCTGATGGATAAAGAGATGTACTGGCATATGTCTAAGGAGGACTCGCATCCTGTGATCGAGCGCGGCATCGCCCTTCATAAGATGATTCGCCTCATCACCTACGCTGCCGCTGGAGAAGGCTATTTGACATTTATGGGGAATGAATTCGGCCACCCTGAGTGGTTAGACTTCCCTAGAGAGGGAAACGAGTGGTCCTTCCAGCACTGCCGTCGCCAGTGGAGTCTGGTGGATCATCCCGATCTCAAATATTCCCATTTGCATGCCTTTGAGCGTGCGATGCTCTCTCTAGGTCAGAGCTTTCTCAATGATGACACAGCCCAAGAGCGCTGGCTTCATAATGAAGATCAAATCATCGCCTTTGAGCGAGGTCAGTACCTCTTTGTCTTTAACTTCCACCCCCAGAACTCGCAGGCCGACTACAGTATCCCACTCTATCAGGCAGGAGACTACCGTATCATCCTCAATACAGATGCCGAGCCATTTGGAGGACAGAACCGAATCGATCAGAGCATTCTCTACCCCACCTCAGAAGATACCACTGGCCAAACTCACTTGAAACTCTACCTTCCCTCTCGAAGCGCCATTGTCCTGCAGAAACCAGTCCCCCAAGCATAAATTTTCAACTCACCACAGAACCATCATGAATTACATAGACGTCGCCCAAAAAGCTGCCCGTGCCTCAGGTGCCCTGCTCAAAGCCAACTTCGGCAAAGCTCTCGAAGTCGATGAAGCTCTCCACCACGACTTAAAGATCGCCCTCGATAAAGAAAGCCAAGAGCTCATCACAGGCATCATCCTCGAACACTTCCCAGATCACGCGATCTATGGTGAAGAAGGACTCGCTGGCGATCAATCTTCTGACTATCAGTGGATCGTTGACCCGATTGATGGCACCGTGAATTTCTTCTATGGTATTCCACATTACTGTATCTCGATTGCTATGCGCATCAAAGAGGAACTCACCATCGGCGTGATCTATGACCCCTCGACCGATGAGCTCTGGACAGTCGAAAAAGGAGGCCCTGCCTACCTCAATGGCAAAGAAATTCAAGCAAGCCCACGGACAAAAATCGAGGAATCCATCCTCTTTGTCGGTTGTGGGAAAACAGAAGAAGCCCTCAACACAGGGCTTGAGCGCTTCCGCAAGGCCTCACTGCGTGCGCGTAAAATGCGAATGATGGGTAGTGCCGCCCTCGGCATGGCCTACATCGCCACAGGCCGCATGGATGCCTATATCGAATCACGAATCTCACTCTGGGATATCGCCGCAGGCCAGCTCCTACTCGAAGCCGCAGGTGGAAAAACAGAGCTCACCGCCACACCTGGTGAACCAGATGTCTGGGCGATTGTCGCCTCGAACGGGAAGATCCCTATTGAGGAGATATTGTAAACACGCACGAATCATACCCCTTCTCCAATGCCAAACAATATTACACTGGCGCGCCCTAGATTAGGCTTTGTGACGTGGTCTCCAATAATCTTGAAGTGATCTCTAGAAACGGAACTAGGTATATATGACAATATCTAGCTGTTCCTTGGTGACAAGAACGCTAAAAAACAGCCAAATGCGAAACAGTGCTCTTCCAATTTGGATCCAAGTTGTCAATTGTTACTGATGAATCCAATATCATACGAAGAAAACTTATTGTTTACAAAATTAAGAGACATGTTTTCTAGTATTAAATCTTCTTTAAAAAAATTTTCAGGGTACAAAGTTTGCTCAAGTGTTAGAAACGAGTAATGAATGCTCTTACCATCTTCATTATCAATTTCTTCTGTTGGAGTCCATAAAATGGATTTTATATAGGTCAGACTCTTTCCTTTGTTATCATCAAAAAATAACCTCACTACCTCTTCATCTACAAAAGACTCTCTAGGTAGAACATTTGCCTCTCCCCTGCTCTTTCCCGCTTCATCATTAGACTGGCATGAAACGACCATAAAAAAACACGTAATATTTAGAATTAAATCTCTAACTCGTATAATCATTAATCATAGTTCCTTTCCATTTTGGATACCGTTCGCACATGCATTTTTCCAAAAAAGAATTTACCTCCTATAAACAGTACCAATTCATGAGGGGAAGCTCGATTTGACTTCGTTTCTTGTTAAAAAACTACTTCTTCTTCAGCACAAACTCTCGAGCACTCGGTGCATTCTCATCGGGGAAATCTTCTGGAATCGGGATCGTCACCTTACCAGTTGCAGCCCATTCTGTACCGCGTAGGAATGAGGTAATGAAGCCAACACCCTCAAAGGCAGGTGTATCATGCCCCAAAGTTGTGTGAAAGATACGCCCCTTGCCGTAATCGAGCACCATAAGAATAGGCTCATGACGGTCTGTTGGAGCTTTCGGAGTCATGTCCTTGCCAGTCGCAAGAATTGTCAGATTCTCCGCGGGTCCACGCAGCATAGCGTAGCACTCGTCTTTTGAACTCAGCCAGACCCTAGGCATTCCCTTTGTGATCGGGTGCTCTGGCTCACGCACAGTGATGGGAAACTCAGATGCTGGCCCGTGAGCGCCACATTTACCCGGAGAATGATCACGAACAAGTTCCCCTTCATTGGTATAATACACATAGGGGCCGTCTTTCTTATTTCTACCACCCCAGCCACCAAGACCAATCATCTGATTGTATTCTTTCCATTCTGGGAAACTATTATTCGCGGCATGCACGGAGACAAAGCCACCACCCTTCTCCACGTAGCTCTCAAAAGCTTCTTGGACATCTTCTCTCCAGAGAGAGGCCTTCCAGCCGAAGTTAGAAATCACCACGTCATAACTTGTGAAATTCGGCGCGAAGTCTGGATCGGGCTTTGGTTTTGCTAAATTCTCTGTTTCACCAGCACCTGCAAACTCCAGAAACGCCTCATGCTTCTCTGCCTTCCAAGTGTAGCGCGTACGCGCGACCTCCACCTCAAATAGCCCTGTCTGCTCGAGATATTGCTTCATCATCACTGTGGACTTTGGCCAGACAACGTGATTGTTCTGACCATCCACGATCAAAGCCTTCATCTTTGCCGAGGCCGCGAGAGTACTCACGGAGAAAATGAGTATACAGTAGAGAGAAAATTTCTTCATAAGAGTCGGTCGTAATTCAGCTAGCAGCTAATACCAACTTACAGATTTAATGTACGTTCTAAAAGCGCCAAATTTAAGATCAGAAACACAACCAAAATTTGTCCTCACTCTGCATGAGGCCGCATCGAAAATCCACTAGGTAAGAACATCGGTAGAGACCTACCCACCAACAAGTGAGGCCACTGAGGGAGAACTCAGTGACCTCTAGTACAGAAGCAGCTACCCTGCATTTGAAAAACAAACACACAGGCTACTTCATGCGGTTTGGCAAGAACGTCATAGGCTCTACACAAGCCTTGTCAACCCTAGTCGAGAGATAGTTGCCCAGCCTCCATCCTGAAAAGAGCACCTCACTCACTCGTCGCTTTTCGAGGAGCTGTTGGTAGTCGCCAGGCTTGAATCATGTCTTCTCTTAGCTTGGCTGTGTCATAAGCACGAGCGACTTTCACTCTTAGTAGAGGAACGCCGGCCGATTCCAGCGCTTGATTAAAAAAGGCGTCGCGAGCTTTTCTGGATTCTTTCTCATGAGATCGATCATCTAGCTCGATCGCTAAAATCGGCTTTAGCTCAGTACTATCACATATTAGAAAATCGACGTGTTTACTCTTAATTCGATTAAATGCTGCTCCCCAGTCTTTCCCTTTCGCGCCTTTTGCAACATTAATGAGATCAGCCAATCTGACTTTCACCATGATGTCTTGGTCTTTTCTCACCACTTCTTGCAAGGTTTTATAGAATTGAAGTTCTGTGTTTGTTAGCAGGCTATCACATTTTTGGTAGTGATATTCTTTGGGACTATTTTTACCACCACTAGCATGACCTGTAGTCAGTATTCGCACTAGCCAGAGTCCTAGCAGCAAGGCTCCTATGAAGATAAGTAGGGAGATAAGTTCTATCATTATTACGAGTCTTTCGTTTCTGTTATCTTTTCTATTTTCGTTTCCGCCCTAGGTCTTCTCTGTCGGTGGAGAAGGCAACGAAAACACAATTTATAACTAACAAAAATCCAAGTCAACACTAAGTCTAACTTCCTAGATACAACCAGGATAGTACTTTTTAGACAATTCACACTCTTAATTATGTATTTTCACCCTCGCCGATGAAAATCCCCTAAAAACGTCGAATTTACTGGCACCAGCACAGAGCATTCTTCAGCCTTTCTTTCTCGTTTCAAACACACCGGCTATGATTATCAAAGTGGAAGACACATCTGCCATGCGGCTCGATCTCTATTTGGCGGCTCAGCTCCCTGAGCTGACTCGCTCTCGTATTCAGAGCTTGCTGAAATCAGGCGATATTTTACTCAATGAGCAGTCTGTGAAGCCTAAGGTCTCTGTCTCTACTGGTGATACGATTCGTGTTCATATTCCAGAGCCCGCCCCTGCTGAGGCACAGCCGCAGCAAATTCCTATTGAGGTACTCCATGAAGACGAGGAGATCATCGTTCTCAATAAAGCCTCAGGTATGGTGGTTCACCCTGCCAATGGCAATGAGGACGGCACTCTGGTGAATGCTCTGCTCCACCACTGCCACGGCCAGCTCGCAGGTATCGGTGGTGTGCAGCGCCCGGGGATTGTGCATCGCCTGGATAAAGACACTTCCGGCTGCATTGTTGTCGCAAAGACCGATGCCGCGCACCAGAGCCTGGTCAACCAGTTCGCTCAGCGAGAAACCAGTAAGCAGTACCTCACTGTGGTAGAGGGATGTCCTAATCTTGAGGAAGATACGATTTTCACAAATATCGGGAGGCACCCTGTAAATCGCCTCAAGATGGCCGTTGTGAATCCCGGCAGTGGTAAGTCAGCGATCACGGATTATCGTGTACTTGGCCATGATGAGTCTAAAGAGAGCTCACTGATTCTCTGCGATATTCACACTGGTAGAACACACCAGATACGTGTACATATGCTGCATCTAGGCTGCCCGATTCTGGGTGACCCCATCTACGCGAAGCCTCAACGCCAGAAATCCCAGCCAGGGCGTCTGATGCTCCACGCGAGACACTTGGAGCTGACACACCCAGTGAGTGGAAAGCGCATGAAATTTAGCGCACCTATACCGCAGGAATACCAGCCTTGGGCAGAACAATTTCTCCCATAATGTGTGTGTTTGCTGCCTGCTTTTCACTCCGTTCTTTCCATTGGGAAACGCCTGCGGAGTCTATAGCGTGGCGAGGAATTTGAGTGTTGCCGCTTCCTAGTGTTGACTTCCCGTGCGAGAGCTCACACTCTCTGCCAAGCATTTTCGAGGAGCTCTCATTTCACTAGTTTTTACAGATCTGGGAGCCTCTTAGTTAAACCATAAATTATTATTCTGATCATGTCATACGACCTTATAGTTATCGGTGGAGGCCCTGCTGGCTACGTTGCTGCCATTCGCGGCGCTCAGCTAGGCAAAAAAGTAGCTTGTGTGGAAATGGACCGTGCTGGTGGCACTTGTCTCAATTGGGGCTGTATCCCGACGAAAGCACTCCTAAAGAATGCAGAGCTCTATCAAACACTGACAAAAAAGGCGAAAGAGTTCGGCCTGAGCTTTGAGAACCTCCAGTACGACTGGGGTAATGTGATTAGCCGCTCGCGTAAAGTCTCCACACGCCTCGCTGGTGGCATCGAATTTCTCTTCAAAAAGAACAAGGTCGATTACGTCCGTGGTGCTGGCAGCATCACAGGTGACAACCAAGTGGAAGTCACTGCCGCTGATGGCAGCAAGCAAACACTCGAGGGTGCTAACATCATTGTCTCCACAGGCTGTAAGTCACGTGAGCTTCCTCCTCTACCTTTCAATGGTAAGTCTGTGATTTCCTCCAAAGAAGCTATGGTGCTTGAGCAGCAGCCAAAGGACATGGTTATTATTGGAGCTGGCGCGATTGGTGTTGAGTTTGCTTATATTTACAATGCTTTTGGCACGAAGGTCACAATTATCGAGATGATGCCAAACCTCCTTCCTGTCGAAGATGATGAAGTCGGTGCTGCTCTCACGAAGTCATTCACTAAACAAGGCATCAACTGTCTAACAAGTGCTAAAGTCGTAGGCACTCAGGACAATGGCGACTCTGTGACTCTCACGATCGAGACAGCAAAGGGTACTCAAGAAGTCACCGCAGAAGTCTGCCTGGTAGCCATTGGTGTCGCACCGGTTCTACCTGCTGGCACTCAGCCAGAACTCTGCGAGCGTGGATTTATTAAAGTCGGTGATCGCTATGAAACAAGTCTCCCTAACGTCTATGCTGTGGGTGATATTTCAGGCCCTCCGTGGCTTGCACACACAGCTTCTTTTGAGGCGATTCAATGTGTCGAAGGTCTCTTTGTGGATGGTCACACACCGCGCAAGGTGGGTAACTTCCCTGGTTGCACTTACGCTCACCCTCAAGTTGCTTCTGTGGGTAAAACAGAAAGAGCGCTGAAAGAAGAAGGTGTGGATTACAAGGTCGGTAACTTCCCCTTCTCAGCCATTGGCAAAGCACAAGCTGCAGGTGATACAGAGGGCTTTGTGAAGCTTCTCTTTGGTAAGGAACATGGTGAGCTGCTCGGCGCTCACATCATTGGTGAGAATGCGACTGAGCTGATTGCTGAAATGGGTCTTGCTCTCGAAATGGAGTGCACCACAGATGAGATTCATTCAACGATCCACGCCCACCCGACTCTCGCAGAGGCGATTCATGAGGCCACTCTTGATGCGGATGGTCACGCGATCCACTTCTAGTAGTAATCTCGTATAACAAATCGAATTTCCAAGCGGCTTCCATGATGAAGTCGCTTTTTCTTTGTCCTTGCTGAGGTGAAAAGACCTTCTGTGTACCTGCAAGTTAGAAGCCTAACACACTCGCAGCAAATTCATTTCTGCATCTAATACCAATGAGGAAAACTAACTGGTAGAAAGGGCGAAGAAATTTGGTGGGAGATCAAGGCGGAACCCATCGGTGATGCGAGTATCTCCGATGGGTGACAACGATGGTATCTCGTCAAAGATCTAGCGAATTATACCAGATAGTTTTTTGAGTTGGTATAACCAGCGCTAGACTACACCACTGCCGTGTAGATCGAGGCGATACCTCCGCTCAAGGGCTCGACCTTCACCTCACTGTAGCCCTGTTTTGTGATCAACTCACACATCGCCGTGCCTGAGGGAAAGTCTCCGATAGATCCCGCCAAGTACTGATAGGCGCCACCCTCACCGGTGAGAGCTCCTGCGACCTTGGGTAAAACGTGATTCAGATAGAGTCCGTAGGGCTTTTTAAGAAGTCCTTCTGGAGTGGAGAAATCAAGCACTAACAGGTGCCCTCCTGGGCGAATCACACGCCGCATCTCACTGAGTGCGGCTGGATAATCTGCCATATTTCTAAGACCAAAGGCAACTGTAAGCACATCACAACTATCGCTCTCAAAGGGCATATTCATAGCGTCCACCACCATGGTTTGCTTCACGCCACGAGAGGTCGCATGCGTGAGCATTTCGGGACAGAAATCAGAAGCGACAAGATCTGTCTCTGGACACACTCTCTGAATTTCGAGTGCTAAGTCGCCCGTTCCTGTGGCGACATCTAACAAAACCTCTGGAGCCCACTCCATAATAATCTGGCCGACTCGCTTCCGCCAGAGAATATCTGTCCCAAGGCTGAGAACATGATTCGTCACCACGTAGCGGTCAGCGATTTTACTAAAGGCGTTTTTGACGAACTTAGGATCTTGCATAGGAATATTTCTTGCTTATCAGGGTCTTTATTGATCAGGGTCTGGTAGGATATCGGTGTAGAGACTCGGGGTGCTCCCGGGGATCTCTATGGCTCCTATGGCTTTTTCATAAAATTCTCTAGGGCCCACACCTCCGATCATACCATAGATATAGCCTCGCTCACGCAGATCTTCCATGGCACGAAAGAGTAGTGCCTTGCCGATACCTGTCCCGCGAGCGGCCTCTCCTACTCCTGTGGGGCCATAGAAACCTTTCGCTGTCGTTTCAACACAAGCAAAACCAAGTATTTTCTTCTCTTTCGTCGCTATGTAACAACTCACTGGCTGGCGAGAAAAGGCGATCTTCACCTCACTCACCCACTTCGGGGAAAAATGCTTCGCTACCCAGTCTGCCACGATATGTCTCTCATACGCCCGCGCTCTGCGCAGTATCACTCCCTGATCCGATACCCTTTGATAGAGAGCTGTACTCTCTGGTAACTTCGTGAGGTGAACGAGCATATCAATCATGACTCTATAGTTAATTGAGGTTGATTAAAATGGCGAGACTACAAACCCAAAATCTCTAAAAACGGCCAGGCCTCAATCTCTTCTTGGCCATAGATCACATCAGTGAGCACACTCACGCCTGTCATTTCCTCAATGATACCTTTATTGGTGATAGTGGCTGTTTCCATCTCATCGACTAAATTATTAAACACCATTCCCACTGGCTCGAGACCATAGCTGCGAATTGAGTCAATTGTTAGCATGGCGTGATTGAGCGCTCCGAGTTTATTGCCCACCACTAGTAGCACTGGTAAGCCGAGGGAAACGGCGAGCTCTGGCACTCCATAGGCCTCCCCCTTGATAGGAACACGCCAGCCACCCACTCCCTCAGTAACCACGTAGTTATGCTTCGCCGCCAGAGCTTCGTAGCCATCTTGTAGTTCCTTGGGCTCGATGACTCGGTTCTCAAACATCGCAGCTACATGAGGTGCTGCGGGTGTCTTCATCCAGACTGGATTCACCTCGTCGACAGTCACCACATCCTGAGAGGCTGCACTCAGCGCCAATGCGTCATTACGGTCTCCGCAGCATAATGGCTTATAGCCTACTGCATCCACTCGCTCAGCACGCAGTGCCTGGAGGATCAACGAGCTGACATAGGTCTTCCCACAGTCTGTGTCTGTGCCTGTGATAAAGAGACCCTTCGGTGGCTTAGGCTGCTCAAGTTGACTTGGTTCAGCGGGCTGGCTTGGTTGGCTCGGATGACTCATAGCGTTCTGGTGAAACTACATGGTCTAGCTGCTCTGAAATGGCAACTGCTTTCTAGGTCTTCAGAGCTCTCGCTACACCTATACATAATCTGGGTTTATCATCGCCATTGGAAACAGTCTTACCTTAGGCTCATCTATGATCATGAATGCCCGGCATGAGCCTCAATTTATTTTCCTTCGTTACAGTGACAACTTTGTCCTCAGCTTTTTCTTAGCTTTTCTCTTCACGCTATGTTCTCAGGCTAAGGAAACTCAGGAAGTTGACTCCATTTCACTCCAACAAATCAGTTCTGTAAATACCTCAAAAAACACGGTGTCTATGACTGTTCATGACATCAATGGTCGTCATTTCCTCTACACAGGTGGCAGTGCCAAGGAAATTGAAGTCTTCTCAGTCAGTCATCAGGGCGAGCTAGAGTTTCTAAAGTCCTTTGAACTCTGGGAAAGAAAAGGCCCGACTCGAGGCCTTGTCGCCAGTAAGATCGGAGACACTCATTACCTCTTTGTTGGTAATAAATTCGGCAATGCGGTGGAAGTTCACCGTATCGATCAGAATGGTATGCTGGAGCGAGTCTTTGTGCAGGAAGACACAGACGAGATGCACCTCGGTGTCGTCATTACCTTAGATGTCGTCCACCTCAGTGGCATTCCCTATCTCTATGTGGGAGGTTTAGAAGAGACCCCGGGACTAAGTAGCTTTCGTATTCACGATGATGGCAGGCTCGAGCACATCCAGTCCACACCTGATGATGAAGAGATCTTCACGGATGGGATCATCGGGATGTCTACCCATACCATTGAGGGGCAGACCTATCTCTTCACAGGTGGTTTTCAGGACAGTGGGGTGAGTAGTTTTCGCCTCATGGAGGGTGGTGGTTTTCAAAACGTGAGTAATATCAAAGACGACCACACGATGTTTCTCAATGGTACTTATCCTGTCATTTCTGCCCAGATAGGAAAGCGCCACTTCGTGATCACTGGGCACAGGCACCACATTTACTATAAGAACTCTGACTTTATTAAGAAAAAAGGATTCTACTACCATGGAGATGGCATCACTGTCTTTCAGGTGAACACAGAGGGAGAACTCCTGCCGCGTGCCGTCATGCAGGGTGACTCTCGTACTCTAATTAAGGGGCAGACACGCTTGGGCTCACTGTCTCTTGATGAATCACGCACACTAGTCGCTGCTGCCACCAGAGATGATGAGAGTATCCAACTCTGCTACTTAGAGGAAACAGGGCTTCTCACACCAGTCTACGCCCACCATGTCGGATTCCCTATCTACTACGCGATGCAGATGGCGCGTATAAAAGGGCAGGCCTTTCTCTTCGCCGCCTCCCTAAAAGATCCTAGACTAGTCTCCTACAAAATAGAGCACCCGTAGTAGGATTTTCACAAAATTCTTTAGGGGTTAAAAATATGCATCGCTCCCCTATAAGCCAGATTCTGTCCACCTCGAAATGAGGCTGTGTGGCCATTTGTCTTATCCCGTAAACGAGATACCCTACCGAAGTAGCAGTGCGACTATTACCCGGAGATTCTATTCGGACGGGCGACCCTTCTCCTGTTTTGTCTTGCAGCACGTGGGGTTTACCATGCCTCCTCAGTCACCCTTGGAGCGGTGGGCTCTTACCCCACCCTTTCACCCTTACCTGTTCCCAGAGGGTCATCGGCGGTATACTTTCTGCGGCACTTTCCGTCCAGCGACTCTTCTAAGCCACTGTCCCTCATTTGCATGAGGCACGTCACCCTATGCTGTCTGGACTTTCCTCGACTCCTCTTCCTTACGAAAGGGAACCGCGACCACCCAGGGAGCGATGCGGCGCTAACTAGTAGTCAGCTGCTTAGAATGTCAAGAATATCCCAGTTTGGTAAGAAAGCTAAACAAGAGTGAGAAAGCACTACGGTCGTACGTGACTTTCATCTTTAAAAGTAGATCCAACAGCTCTCAACCACCAAAAAAAGTGTTACAATTTAGAAGTAAAAATAAATTTAAACCATTGTTTAACAGAGAATTATCAATATAGAATTTCCACAATAAGTACATTTTAGCAACACAGACACTTCAGATCGAAGCCGAACATAAAAACACAAAAAAGCACCCTAAGGAGCAAGTCCTAGAGTGCTTAGAAAGTCAATTTCGCTTAGTGCTCGTAAGGCGCTAAACTGTTATATCAGGCTGTGTTTAGCCAAGCTTTGCGGAAACAATCGCCTCGAGCTTGTCGATGTCGATACCGAATTTGCGGATACCTTCTGCGAGTTTCTCTGTCGCCATAGCATCTTCATTGAGCATCCAGCGGAATACTTTCTCAGTCATGTCGATCTTCTCGATGTCTGAAGCTGCTGCAGAGTCAGCACTGAGCTTCTGCTCAAGTGGCTCTGTAGAAGCCTGGAGTTGCTCAAGTAGTGCTGGCCCGATAGTGAGTAGGTCACAGCCAGCGAGTTCTGTGATTTCACCAGTGTTGCGGAAGCTCGCTCCCATGACCTCTGTCTTGTAGCCAAACTTCTTGTAGTAGTTGTAAATCTCCTGAACGGAAACAACACCTGGATCTTCTGCCGCAGTGTAGTCCTTGCCGGTAGAAGCCTTGTACCAATCAAGAATACGGCCAACGAATGGTGAAATCAGCTGGATGCCGCCTTCTGCACACGCAATCGCCTGACAGAGGGAGAAGAGTAGAGTGAGATTACAGTGAATGCCTTCTTTCTCAAGCTCCACAGCAGCCTGGATACCTTCCCAAGTAGAGGCGATTTTAATCAGCACGCGATCACGTGAAATCCCCTTTTCCTCATAAAGGGCAATAAGCTCACGAGCGATCTTAAGTGTACCTTCCTTATCAAAAGATAAACGAGCATCCACCTCTGTAGAGACACGACCTGGGACGATCTTGAGAATCTCCACCCCAAAGGCAACGAGAAGCTCATTCATGACGACTGGAAGTAGCTCTGAGCCACTAGCTCCCTTTGACTTAGCGTCTGCGATAGCTTGATCGAGAAGTGGAGCGTACTGATCCATCTGCACGGCACTGAAGATCAAAGATGGATTTGTCGTCGCATCCTGTGGAGCAAAGGCCTTAATGGACTCGAAGTCGCCTGTATCGGCAACAACTGTTGTAAATTGTTTAAGCTGTTCTAACTGATTCATAATTTCTAAAATGACTCGTTAAGTTCATACCGCATCCATCCTCTGCGCAAATAAAAAACGAGTCATCGTAAGAGAAAGATGAAAGTAGCCAGTATCCGCCCAGTGCGTAACAAGCTCCTTGATGCTTGATAGTAGAATGTTTCCGATTCTTGAGGGGGTCAGACCATTGCCCTTTAGATTCTTAAGGGCGCCATTGTCACGAGTTCTTTATTTAAAATGAGTTTCTAAAGAACCACTGGTACTCCATTCCTTTATTTATCTTAAGCTTTTCGCTTCGCTTGTGAAAAAATTCACAAGGGGCTTGCTACCTGCGCTATTTTATCCCAAATTTTGCCTGCCGAATACTCTTATGAGCACAAAACAAGCATACGAAGCTCCAGACAACGCCGCGAAATCAGCCACCGCAGCCAACAACTTGCAGTCTGACTATCAATCAGAAACCGATGATTTGATGGGCGAGAAGATGACGCTCAATATGGGCCCTTCTCACCCCGCTACTCACGGTGTGCTCCGCCTCATTCTCGAACTTGAGGGCGAAACTATCACCAAGGCTGAGCCTGATATCGGATTCTTGCACCGCGGTGATGAGAAAATCGCCGAGAACATGCACTACAATCAGTTTATCCCCTACACAGATCGACTCGATTACCTCGCCCCTCTCGCTAATAATGTCGCCTATGCCTGTGCTGTCGAGAAGCTCCTTGGCTGGGAGCTACCACCGCGCGGCCAAGCTGTGCGCGTTCTCGCCTGCGAGCTCGCTCGCATCTCCTCCCACATGCTAGGAGTGGGTGTCTGTGCGATGGACGTGGGTGCGATGACAGTATTCCTCTACACCTTTAATGAGCGTGAGAAGATCTACAACCTCTGTGAACAGCTCACTGGAGCGCGCTTCACTACCTCTTACACAAGAATTGGTGGTCAGATTCGTGATCTTCCGGAAGGCTTCATCGGCAAGCTCGAGACCTTTCTGGATGAATGCACGGTGCAGATTGATGAAATCGCCGCTCTCCTCGATAAGAATAAGATTTTCATGCAGCGCATGTGCGATGTCGGCGTCATTAGCTCCGAAGACGCTATTTCCTACGGCATGACTGGGCCAAACCTTCGTGCCTCAGGAGTCGCTCGCGACCTGCGCAAAGACAGCCCCTACCTCGGCTACGAGAAGTATGACTTCGATGTACCAGTTGCTGAAGAAGGTGACTGCTATGCACGCTACCAAGTTCGCATGGAGGAAATGCGCCAGTCGATCCGAATTATTCGCCAAGTCATCGAGACTCTTCCCGAGGGCCCTGTAAACGTCATTGATCCCAAAAGCACTCTTCCTGATAAAGAGCGCGTGCTCATGAGCATGGAGGAGCTCATTCACCACTTTATTATCTCCACTCAGGGCATAGATGCCCCAGAGGGAGAGGTATATTTTGGCCACGAGAATCCGAAGGGTGAGCTCGGCTTCTACATTCACTCAAAAGGAGGTGGAGTTCCCCACCGCCTAAAGATCCGTAGCCCATCCTTTGTGAATCTATCGATCTGTGCGGAGCTGCTGAAGGGTACCATGATCTCTGATGTCCCAGCGATTTTAGGCTCACTCGACTTTGTGATGGGAGAATGTGACCGCTAGAGAAACGACCCTAGTTCTTCTTTACAGGTCTGAGCCCAGTCCATACTAGCACCATACTCGCAACAGCCTACGCCTTAATTTTTCCACTGCAGTACCACTTCATTTTAAACTTTCCTTTCTATGTCTCAAGAAATTCTCGAACAACTTGTTGCCTCGGAACCCACTCCGGGTGAGCAGCATTTTCCACCTTTCGAAGCGACCGCTGAGATAGAAGCCCTCGCAGATGAGCGCATTCGCCACTACCCTGAGAGCCAGCTCTCCGCGGTTCTCCCCCTTCTCCATATTGTACAACATCACTTCGGCTTTATCTCGAAGGAAGCGATCACATGGGTGGCCAATAAACTTGAGGTAGAACCGATCAAAGTCACCTCAGTGGTGACATTCTACCCCGGATTTCGCCAGCACGCACCCGGGAAGTTTCACTACAGAGTCTGCCGCACACTTTCCTGTGCGATGGGTGGCTCCTACGAACTCATGGATACACTCTGTGAGATCACAGGGATTGACCGCAGCAAGCTCTCACATCATCACCCGATTGTCGTCTCCCCATGTGGAAACTACTCCGTAGAATTCGCAGAGTGCCTCGCCTCCTGTGGTACCGCTCCAGTCTGTCTTGTTAATGACGACTTCCACGAAGGCGTCACCGCGGACAAAGCCCAAGCGCTGGTTGATTCCTACAAGCCTTAATCCTCTCTCTATTCCCTTTACTAAACATTTACCATGAGCGAGATCCAATATCTTCCTGGCAAAGAACCACATCCCTGTGAGCATCGATTGATTTTCAAAAATATCGACCGCCAGGGCTGGGATACAAGCATTGAGACTTACATGGCTGATGGCGGCTATGACCAGCTCAAGAAAGCGCTCACCATGGAGCCACAAGCGATCACCAATGAGGTCAAAACCTCTGGCCTACGTGGTCGTGGCGGTGCTGGTTTCCCGACTGGTGTCAAATGGGGTTTCATCCCACCGGGCAATACCAAACCAGTCTACCTCATCTGTAACTGTGATGAGTCCGAGCCAGGCACCTTTAAGGACAGATATATCGTTCACCAAGATCCGCACCAGCTGATCGAAGGCATGGTGATCTCAGCCTTTGCAGTGGGAGCACACACAGCCTACATCTATATGCGCGAAGAATTCCCAGAGGCCGCCATCACCATGGAGAAGGCGATCGAGGAAGCGCGTGCGAAAGGCTTTATTGGCAAGAATATCAATGGCTCTGGCTTTGACTTAGAAATCTGGGTGCACCGTGGTGCCGCAGCTTACATTTGTGGTGAAGAAACTGGCCTGATCGAGTCTCTCGAAGGTAAGCGCCCTTACCCGCGCATTAAGCCACCTTATTTCCCCGCTGCTCTCGGCCTCTACATGGCGCCGACGATTGTCAATAACGTCGAGTCACTCTGCCACGTAAAACACATTCTTGAAATGGGTGGTGAGGAATACGCCAAGCTCGGCGTAGAGCGAAACACAGGCACCCGTATCCTCTGTGTCTCTGGTGATGTAAAGAATCCCGGCTACTACGAGGTGCAAGTGGGCAAGCTCACAATGGGTGAACTCATCAATGATGTCTGCGGAGGTCCTAAGGATGGCCGCAAGGTGAAGGCTGTGATCCCTGGTGGCTCTTCTTCGAAGATCCTCCGTGCGGATGAGACCTTTAAGATCGGCCGTGGTGATGATGCCAAAGAAATCACCTTCTGGGACATTCAGCTCGACTTTGACACCCTCGCGGCCTGTGGCTCCATGGCAGGGTCTGGTGGTGTGATCGTGCTCGATGACTCACGCAAGATGTCTTGGGTGCTTAATAACATCAACCACTTCTATGCCCACGAGTCCTGTGGTCAGTGCACACCGTGCCGTGAAGGCTCAACTTGGATGCGTAAGCTTTCTGATAGAATTGTCGATGGAAGTGCCAATCCTGAGGACATCCAGACTCTCGAGGATGTCGCCTACCAGATTGACGGGAAAACAGTCTGCGCCTTCGGCGAAGCTTCCTCATGGCCAGTAGAGGCGATCATTTCTAAATTCCGCGATGAACTCATTGCCGAGACCTCAGAGAATAATAAACACCTCAGCAAGGAACAACTCCAACGCGAGGCGTATTTAGCCCAATAATTTTTCAGAGTAACAAATGACTAAGTGTAACAGACAAATGAAACCTAAACTTATTCTCTCTTCACAGGGATTTAGTGGACGGCCGTCTGTTAAAACAGAACGCAAACATTTTCTAGCACCCTTCTTTACGATATATGGAAGAATGTCGCGCGTGCGCTATCTCAAATATTTGTTATCTCTCTGGGCGACCCCAGTTTTGTCATTCATCTTAAGTTTAAACAGTAATACTAACGACGCTACTGGAGTTTTTCTAATTTCTGGAATAATCGCTATATTCTTTAGCATACCTCTTATTTGCCAGAGACTACATGACACAAGCCATTCTGCTGCTTCCTTTTTCATTTGCTCAATTCTATTACCAGGATTTGGAGTATGTATCAGTGCAATACTTCTCATGTTCGTTACTGGAACCATAGGCCCTAATAGATACGGCGAAGACCCTCTTGGTCCCCAAACAATTTATTCTTTTTAATTCCATGTCAGACACAGACACCAAACTACTTCCTAAGGACGTTGCCGCAGAGAAAGGCCTCGTTAATGTTCAAATTGATGGACACTGGATCCAAGTTCCTAAGGGAACTCGAATGATCGAGGCTTGTAAAATCGCGCAAAAGGAAGTCCCTCATTACTGCTACCACCCGAAGCTTTCCTCACCCGGAAACTGCCGTATGTGTCTGGTACAGATGGGTATGCCGCCACGTCTCGCACCCGGGCAAGATCCTGAGTACAGTGAAGAAGGTTATCAAGAAATCGGCTGGATGCCGCGCCCAGTGATCGCCTGTGCGAACACAGTGGCTGAGAATATGGGGATTCGCACACAGGGTGATCTCGTTGAGAAAACTCGCGAGGGTGTGATGGAGTTCTTACTCATCAACCACCCACTGGACTGCCCAATCTGTGACCAAGCTGGTGAGTGTACACTGCAAGAATTCTCTGTCGAACACGGGAAAGGTGTTTCCCGTTTTAAGGAAGATAAGGTCAAAAAGCCCAAGAACGTGGACATTGGCCCTCGCATCAACCTCGATGATGAGCGCTGCATTATGTGTTCACGCTGTATCCGCTTCATGGATGAAGTGGCTGATGACGCCGTTCTAGGGTTCACGCAGCGTGGTACGCATACCACACTCACCTGCCACCCTGATCGCAAGGTGGATAGTAACTACGGCATGAACATCATCGATCTCTGCCCAGTCGGTGCTCTCACCTCAAAGGACTTCCGCTTCCAGATGCGTGTATGGTTCCTTAAGGAAACAAATTCGATTGATGTAAACTGTGCTACTGGCACCAATATCACTCTCTGGTCACGTGGTGATAAGGTCTATCGTGTGACACCACGCCGTAATAATGACGTCAACTCTGACTGGATGCCAGATAGTCACCGCTTAGCCTTCCACAAGCAAGTGCACGCGGAGAGCCGCCTCACTGAGCCGATGATTCGCCAAGGTCAAAAGCACGAAGTCGCAGACTGGAGAACCGCTCTCGAAGCTGCCGCTGATGGGCTGAAGCAATTTGATGCTCAAGAAATCGCGATCATTGCCTCTGCCAGACAGACCAATGAAGAACTCTTCCTCACACGTGCTCTTGGAGACACGCTTGGCTGCTCAGAGATGACTACTATTGAGAGATTCGGTGAAGCAGACGACAAGCTCGTCTCTGCGGATCGAAATCCGAACTCTCTAGGGGCTTCTATCATTCTTAACCTACCATCTCCTGGAGCAAGGCTAAGTGCGATTCGTGACGCTGTGCGCAGTGGCGCTATTAAGGCACTAGTGGTCTTTTCTGAGGACTTACTCGCCGATGCAGGGTTCACCCAAGAAGATCTCGATCAACTCGAGCTTCTCATTAGCACAAACACCCTGGCCAATCCTACAGCACAAGCCAGCCACATCGTCTTCCCGACAGCAAGCTTCGCGGAAAAGCGTGGCAGCATGATCAATGTGAGTGGGCGCCTACAGAAGCTCAATGCCGCTATCGCCACACCTGCTAACAGCCGTGATGACTGGGAAGTGATTCGCGATCTGATACTTACCATCACTGGTAACAAGAATGAGGTATTTATGATTGAGGATGTGCTCAAGGCTATGACTCAGGCTTATCCTGAGTTCGAAGGTGCGACTTACTCAAAAATCGGAGACTTAGGTTACACAGTCTGTGACACCGGAGTCACCATACCTCTGATAGAAAAAGAGAAAGCACGTGTTGCCAATCGTGAGATTGTCGGCTAAGTCGCGTCAGCTTTTGGCATCTGAAGTCACCACCATGAATGTTTCCACCTAATAGAACAAACCACCACCATGGAATTGCTCCTACCCTATCTCATCATCATCGCCAAAATCGTAGGTCTCACCTTCGCTCTAGGGCTACCACTCATCGCCTACTCTGTGTATGCGGAGCGCCGCTTCTCAGCGATTATTCAAGACCGAGTCGGCCCTAACAGAGTGGGTATCCCACTCACTCTCTTTGGCGGTAAAAAAGACATTCCTCTAGCAGGTCTACTTCAGCCCCTCGCCGATGGTTTGAAATTCATTCTCAAAGAAGACTTCACACCATCCCATGTGAATAAATTCTTCTTCTGGATCGCTCCTGCACTCACCATGGTGCCAGCACTCCTCACTCTTGCGGTGATTCCCTTCGGCTCTGAGTTCTTTGGAGAGAAGCTGGTGATTGCCAATGTTAGTGTGGGCCCTCTTATGATCTTCGCGATTGCCTCGCTCTCCGTCTACGGCATCACTTTCGCTGGTTGGGCATCGAACAATAAATACTCTTTCTTCGGTGGTGTTCGCTCCTGTGCACAGATGATCTCCTATGAGATCGCCATGGGGCTCTCTATTATCCCGGTACTCATGGTCTTTGGTGAGCTTAATCTCTACGATATTGTGCAGTATCAGGCGGATCACGGCTGGTTACTCCTCCCTCTCTGGGGTGATGGCCAGAGTTTAGAGAGATGGTTACTACTGATTCCTCTCTCGATCGCCTTCTTTATCTTCACGATTTCTATCTTTGCAGAAACCAACCGCATGCCCTTTGACTTGCCAGAATGTGAGACTGAGCTCGTCGGTGGCTATCACACAGAATACAGCTCGATGAAATTCGCGCTCTTCTTCCTTGGAGAATACGCAGCGATGATTGTGGGTTCTTCCCTGATTGTGACTCTCTTCCTTGGTGGCTGGTCAATCGGTTTCACACTGGATGCACACGTTGAGAGAATCTTTGGTGATTTCGCGGGTCTCATTCACCTCGGTGTTTTCTTAGTGAAGATCATCGCCTTCATTCTCTTCTTCATCATGATCCGCTGGACAGTTCCACGCTTCCGCTTTGATCAGCTCATGCGACTCGGCTGGGTGGTGTTCTTTGAAGCAGCTCTCATCAATATCTTTTTGGCCGCGATCATTATCGGTGCTCCACACATGGGAACTGCCCAGACAATCGTTGCGAGTATAGGCCTCATCATTTTCACCATTCTGATGATCAAGGTCGCTAAGGGTCTTGATAAAGCCATCAATAAGCCAAAATCCTTAGCGGATCATCTCGATGATCCCTCACCGAGCGAATCCCTGTAGAATCCCTCTAAAGAGTCTCATTCACACACCATCACATTATGGCTAAAGTCACCAAACTCAAACGTCCTGAGCTCAACCGAGCCGAAGAAGGCTACCTCTGGTCGATCTTTAAAGGTTCTCTCGTTACACTTGGTCACGCACTGAGATCTGTACGTGGTAAGTCCCGTGGTGCTGAATCTCTCAATTCCTCAGGACTGGGCATCACGATGCAGTACCCTGAGCAGAAATGGGATGACCATCTCCCCGAGTACTACCGTGGAGCGCCAGCACTTGTCACGGATGAACAAGATCGTGAGCGCTGCGTATCCTGCCAGCTCTGTGAATTCATCTGCCCACCAAAGGCCATTAAGATCACGCCTGGTGATATCCCTGAGGACGATCCATGGGCGAAAGTGGAGAAGCGCCCCGAAGAATTCGAGATTGATATGATCCGCTGCATCTACTGTGGACTCTGTGAAGAAGTCTGTCCTGAGCAGGCGATTTACCTCCGAAAGGACTACGCTATCACTGGTACGAGCCGTGAAGAGATGGTGCACAATAAAAAGAAGCTCTATGAAATCGGCGGTAAGCGAGTCGGCCTCGTCAATAAATGGAACGACCTTAAGTAATTGATTCTTTTAGCCTTTTTCACTCACTGATTATGCCACTTCCACTGTTTTACTTCTTTGCCCTACTTATGTTAGTAGGTGGTATTTGCGTCGTCGCACTACCAAACCCGGTTTCTAGCGCCCTCTCGATGATTGGCTCCTTTGTCGGTCTTGCCGCTCTCTTTATCGGGCTCAATGCCTACTTCGTGGGGACACTCCAGGTTCTTGTCTATGCAGGAGCGATCATGGTGCTCTTTCTCTTCATCATCATGCTGCTGGATCTAAAGAAGGACTCCGCCCCGAAGTTCTCCCCGGCGACTCTCGGCGCCGCTGTCGTCGTCCCTCTGGTCCTGGTCTTCCAGATCTCTACGGTGATTAGCTCTCGCGAAGGCTCTGATGCCTTCGCCCCTCTCAATCAAGAGACTCTCTCCGCCGCGGCTGCCACTTTAGTCCACAAAAACGACGATAACATCTCAGCTGATTCCAATATCATTGCAGACCTCAATCAAGGCGAGCTTCCTGATGTCAATATCATCGGCCAGAAGCTCTTCACTCACTATAATTTCCCCCTCCAGATGGTCGGTTTTCTCCTGCTCGTAGCCACTGTGGGCTGTATTTGCCTTTCTAAGAAAATTGCCACCAAGCCCGTGCCTGCTGGCCAGAGTGCAGCACCTTCTAGGAGCTCTGAAAAAACCGTGGATAAGACACCTAGAGCCTAATTTATCTTTCACCAATTATTATGCCTGAAGCATCTCTCAACGATTATTTACTCTTCTCAGGGCTACTCTTTGCCGTGGGACTTGCGGGTGTGATTGCACGGCGCAACATCATTGTCATCTTTATGTGCTTAGAGATGATGCTGGCTGCTGCCTCTCTCACTCTTGTGGCGTTTTCTCGATTCCACACGGTCGATGGTCTCCCTGACTTTGATGGCCAGATGTTAGTGTTCTTCATTATCACTGTGGCTGCTGCGGAAGTGGCTGTAGGTCTCGCCATTATCGTGGCTCTTTACCGAGCAAGACAGACCATTAACACCGATGAACTTGACGCTCTCAAAGGCTAATTTGAGCTTCTCATTCTAATCATTTATTCCATGAATACATCCTGGTTTCTACTCTTGTTGCCTCTGCTTAGTGCGCTGATCATTCATTTCGCGCTGAAGCAACGCCTCGCTACATTAGCCTCCTACTATGGCACAGCGGCTACTGGCGCTGCCTTTGCGCTCGCTATTACTCTACTCGGGAAGACAGATTCTCCATCCTTTGAGTGGATTAGTATCGGTGAGAACTTCTCCATCGATATTGGCCTCAAGCTCGATAAGCTCTCCACAGGGATGATGATTGTCGTCACAGGTATCGGCTTACTCGTGCATCTCTTCTCACTAGGTTACATGAAGGATGATGCTGCCAAGGCGCGCTACTTCGGGAATCTCTCTCTCTTCATGTTCTCTATGACAGGTATTGTCCTCGCAGATAATTTCTTAATGATGTTTATCTTCTGGGAGCTAGTCGGCCTCTCCTCTTTCCTACTTATCGGCCACTGGTACCAAAAGGACTCCGCTGCTGATGCTGCGAAGAAAGCCTTCCTCACAAACCGGATCGGTGACTTCGGCTTCATGATTGGTATTCTCATGATCTGGTCATTCTCAGGTTCCTTTGTCTTTGATCAGATCAGTAGTGGCTTGGCAGCTTCCACAATTCACACTTGCTGGTTGAGTATTGCAGTTCTTCTCGTCTTCTGTGGAGCGATCGGTAAATCAGCTCAAGCTCCACTCCACGTCTGGCTTCCCGATGCGATGGAGGGCCCGACTCCAGTGTCAGCTCTCATTCACGCTGCAACTATGGTGGCCGCTGGTGTCTACATGATGGCTCGCTTCTTCTTTGCCATTGGTACCGAGAATCTCGATGGTCTCTGGGCGATGAATACGATCACCTGGATCGGTGGTATCACTTCCTTACTCGCCGCCCTCATGGCAACACAACAGAATGATATCAAAAAGATTCTCGCTTACTCTACACTTTCCCAACTTGGCTACATGGTGATGGCTGTGGGTCTCGCCGCACCTGATGCTGGCATGTTCCACCTCTTCACCCACGCTTGGTTTAAGGCTCTTCTCTTCCTTGGTTCTGGTGCTGTGATTTACGCTTGCCACCACGAGCAGGATATCTGGCAGATGGGTGGCTTGCTGAAGAAAATGCCAATCACAGGTATCACATTCATTATTGGCACTCTCGCACTCACAGCTGTACCTTTCACCTCTGGTTTTTTCTCAAAAGAAGGTATCTTACATGCAGCGCATGAGGCACACAGCCCATTCCTCTGGGTGGCTGTGGGTGTGGCCGCACTCACGACATTTTATATGTTCCGTCTCATATTTGTCGCCTTCCTTGGTGAGCCTCGCTCAGAGAATGCCAAAAAGGCGAAAGAGGTGGGATTAGTTATGTGGCTACCTCTAGTGCTCTTAGCTGGCATGGCGATTGGCTCACCTTATGTGGGGAGCATTATTCCTTCATCAGAAGATTTCAAACCTGTTACGGAAGTTCACCCCGAGGATGCTTTGTTTTGGTATTCGATCTCAGCTTTTGTTGTTGGTCTCGCTGCGGCGTGCGTTTTTTATCTCGGTAAGAAAAAAGAGCCGCTCAACATTCCCCTATTTGCCAATAAGTTCTACATAGATGAGCTCTACGCGGGTGTTGTGAAGTTTGCTCAGGACTTACTCGCCGCTGTCGTCCATTTCTTTGATGAGTTTATCATTCACGGGCTTTTTGTGGGAGGTCTCACTCGTTCTGTTCAAGGTCTCGGCCATAGCTTTAGGCGCTATATCCAATCTGGTAATCTACAGGCCTATGCTCTTGTGCTTGGGCTGGGTACCGTGCTTGTCATCTACTTCACTGCCTTTTTCTAATTCTATCTAACCACTTTACTTTACTAGAGAAATGCTTCTTCTCCTACCTATCCTTGTTCCTCTCATCGCCGCAGCTCTTATGCTTGTGATGAAAGACCGCGCCAAAATACTCGGGCTAGCCGCTTCGGCTATCACTCTTGTGACTGGTTTCTTCCTATTCGTGAATAGCAGCTGTATTGGCACAAAGACCTTCTTCACAGTTCTCGATGATCCTAACATCACCTTCTCCCTAGGTATGACTGGTATCAGTGCGGTGATGCTTCTTCTTTCTGTCCTCGTGACCTTCGCCGCTCTCTGGAGTGGTAAGTGCCCAGAGGGGAAAGAAGCACTCTGGTACTCTAGCATTATGCTCATTGCTGCTGGTGCCAATGGAGCCTTCCTCTCCCGTGATCTCTTCTTCTTCTTCTCCTTCCACGAATTAGCACTCATCCCGACCTTCCTCACGATTGGCATCCTTGGTCGAGGGGATCGTAAGGCGATTGCCTGGAAGACAACAATTTATCTCGCACTCGGCTCACTTGTCCTCTTAGCGGGCTTACTCATGGCTGTCCAATATGGCTCTGGCTTTGATATGGATAGTCTCCAAGTCGCTTCTGAGAAACAAATCTGTATCGCCGCCTTCTTGATCGTTGGCTTTGGCACACTGGTTTCCCTCTTCCCTTTCCACTCGTGGGCAGCTCCTGCCTACGCCAGTGCCCCTGCTCCAGTAGCGATGCTGCACTCCGGAGTTCTTAAAAAATTCGGCCTCTATGGTCTGCTAGTTGTCGGCTTCCAAGTCGCTCCAGAAGGGATGCAATACTGGGTACCTACTCTACTTGTCCTACTACTTGGAAACATCATCTGGGTGGGTTATGTGACAATCAACCAAAAGCGCCTCGACTTCCTGCTTGGAAATTCCTCCGTGATGCACATGGGCTACATCTTCCTCGCGCTCGCCGCTCTCGCGGCAGATCCTACTAGAACTATTGCTGTGCCAGCGGCTGTTTTACTGATGTTTGCTCACGGTATATCGATCGCTATGAGCTTTAATCTCGCAGACACCATTGAGCGTAAGACAAAAACTCTTGAGTTAAATCGCCTCGGTGGACTCGCCAAGAAAGCACCTAGTCTTGCTTTCTTATTCGGTCTCGCCGCTATGGCCTCGATCGGCCTACCGGGTCTAGCGAACTTCGCAGGGGAAGCCTTAGTGTTCTTCTCTGGTTTCCAGAACTGGGACTACTCAGAGGGGCTCGGCAATGTGCAGTGGACGACTATTATTGCGATCTGGGGTGTTGTCATCAGTGCTGTGTATATGCTGCGCGCATTCCGCAATACATTCCACGGTGCTACGGCAAGTTCTACAGAAGAGGTCAAAGACCTTCACTGGTGTGAGAAAGTCGCTCCAGCTCTCATGGCAGCCGCTCTCCTGATTGTTGGTCTTTATCCCAACTTACTCATTAAGAAAATCACAGGAGAACCTCTCTGTTCTTCCTCCTGTTCTGTTCCTGCCAGCACGGCAACAAATACTGAAGCTCCCAAGCACTAATTCTGACACTTTTTATCTCTTTTCCTACTCACTATGCAAGCGTATCTACTAGACTTCACTGTCGCTGGCTTGGGCCTCATCTTACTGCTCTGGGAGGCTTTCTGCCCACCTGTGCAAAAGAAAAACATCGGAATTGCAGCTGCCATTGGCCTAACAGCGGTTTTTCTGGTTCTTCAATTTGCAAACTTCTCACCAGAAACAGATAAGTGGCTAGAGCGCTTCTACCACCACGATGGCAAGGCACTCTTCTTTAAATCATTTGCTCTGATTGCGACCATCCTTGTGCTTCTCATGAGCTTTGATTTTGCCAAGGTACTGAATCGTTTCACCAGTCTGGATAATTCTAACACAAACACTGGAGAATTCTATTTCCTCCCTGTCTTCACTTGTGCGGGCTTCATGTGGTTGGCTTCTTCTATTGATCTTGTCTCGATCTTTGTCTCTCTGGAACTAGTCACTATTTCTTTCTACGTGCTCGTCGCCTTTATGCGCCGAAATGTGGGCTCACTGGAAGCTGGTGTGAAATACCTCATCACAGGTGCTCTCTCTACGGGCATTCTCGTCTACGGTATCGCTTGGCTCTACGGCGCCACTCAAGCCACGAGTATCGAGGGCATTACTCTAGCTCTTTCTAACCCAGATCTCCATAAGCCAACCTTACTCTTTGGGCTGGCATTAATCATTCTCTCTATCGGCTTTAAGGTGGGAGCCGCTCCTATGCAGCTCTGGATTCCTGATGTCTATCAAGGTGCACCTTCTCCAATTGCTGCGTATTTATCTGTCGCCTCTAAGGCAGCAGGTTTCGGTGTCGGCATAACGATTTTAGCTCCATTCTTAGCCTCTGATGTGACACGTGAGAGTGTCAGTATGGTGCTCTTTATTATGGCGGGTGCTACATTACTCATTGGTAATTTCGCAGCCATTGCTCAGACGAACTTTAAGCGCTTACTCGCTTACTCCTCAATCGCTCACGCGGGATTCATCATGCTCGGCCTAGCTGCTGGTGACTACTCGAAGGTCGCCTTCTACCTCGCCACATACTTGGTGATGACCTTCACAGCATTCTTCATCTTAGGACTCATCCGCGTGCAGGAAGACTCCGATGAAATGGAAGTATTCCGTGGTCTCGCGAAGCGTAATCCTATCCTTGCTCTCACTCTCACCATTAACCTCGCAGCGATGGCTGGTATGCCTCTAACCGTTGGTTTCTGGGGTAAGCTCTTTATGCTCCAAGACGCCATTGCCTTCGCTCCAATGTGGGTGATCTTGGCCGCGATCATTGGTGGTGCTACTGCCTTCTACTACTACTTTAAGCTCATTAAAATCATGTATTGGGAGGCTCCTGAGAAGGACACAAAGATCGTATTGCCCGTCATTTCGCGTGCTGTGATCTCTATCTTCACTATTGCCACTATCGTCTTTGGCTTCACGGCTCAGCCGGTTCTTAATATGATTCAGTTCTAAGCTATCCAGACCGACTCTCTATCTTACTTTTTGACGAACGCCGCCCAGTGGAAACACACGGCGGCGTTTTCTCTTTTTCCTTCGCTATACATCCTCTTCTTTTATGCTTTCTGTTAAAAATCTACGCGTCGAATTCGGCGCACGAGTGCTCTTCCAAGATCTGTCCTTCACGGTAAACGCGAAAGAAAGAATCGCTTTTGCAGGTCACAATGGCGCTGGAAAATCCACTCTGATGAAGTGCATTGGGAATGTGATCGCCCCTAATGCTGGGGAAATCACGAAGCCCAAAGACTTCCGCATTGGCTACCTGCCCCAAGAAGGCATCCACATTTCTGGCATCAGCTTATGGGATGAGGCCTCTTCAGCATTCTCAGAGGCCACAGAGCTACAAACTCAAATCGATCTTCTCTCTGATTCTCTCCAGACACTGGACTCGAAGTCACCTGAGTACATCAAGGCTCTCGAAGACATCGGGGAAATGGAGCTCAAGCTGGATCATTTCGACCCAAATACCATTAAGCCAAAAATCGAATCGGTACTCACAGGTCTAGGCTTTCAGCGGTCTGACTTCACTCGTGATTGCTCTGAGTTTTCGGGTGGTTGGCAGATGCGAATTGCAATGGCGAAGCTCTTTCTCCAGGAGCCTGAGGTTCTCCTACTCGATGAACCGACCAACCACCTCGACATCGACTCCCAGACTTGGGTCGAGCAATATCTCTTTAGCTACCCAGGGGCAATTATTATCATTTCTCACGATTTAGCCCTACTTGATGCCCTAACAACAAGAACGATTGCCTTCTCCCACGGTCGTGCGGAAGAATACGCAGGGAACTATTCATTCTACCTCACAGAGTCTAAGCTGCGCAAAGAGATTCTTATCAAGCAATACGAATCCCAAAAAAGAGAGATCGAAAAAACCAAACAATTTATTGAGCGATTCCGCGCGAAAGCCTCTAAGGCCTCCCAAGCCCAAAGTCGACTCAAACAGTTAGAGAAAGTCGAACTCATCGAAATCGAGCAGGATGACGCGGTGATGAATTTCGTCTTCCCTTCTCCCCCTCCCTGCGCGCAGTCTGTGGCGAAACTCGAGGGTGCCTCTAAGGTCTATGGAGACCTGTCTGTGTTTTCTGACTTCGACTTTGAGATAGAGCGTGGTGAGCGCATCGCCATTGTCGGCCCTAACGGTGCTGGCAAATCGACTTTCTGTCGCCTGATTACTGGACAAGAAGAACCCACAGGAGGTGAGTTTACTCTGGGGGCGAAATCTGCCCTTTCTTTCTTTTCCCAAAACCATGCTGACGAACTCGATCCTGATCAGACAGTGCTCGAGACAGTCAATGCTGTCGCCTCTAGGGAGAATGCTCCGATTGTGAGAAATATCTTAGGGTGCTTTTTGTTCCGGGGGGATGATGTCTTCAAGAAAATTGGTGTTCTCTCTGGTGGAGAGCGCTCAAGGGTCGCACTTGTGAGCATGCTTGTCCAGCCAGCGAACTACCTCATTCTTGATGAGCCCACGAACCACCTTGATGTCCAATCTCAGGAGGTTCTCCAGAATGCACTTAAGGACTATCCAGGTGCCTATATCATTGTTTCTCACAATCGCTCTTTCCTTGATCCCATTGTGACAAAGACTCTAGAGTTTCGCCCTGGGGAGGCTCCCAAACTCTACCACGGCAATATTTCCTACTATCTCGATAAAAAGGAAGAAGAGAACAACACTCAAAAACCTGTAAAAGCACAGCTGACACGCCAAGTAGCGATCTCTCAGCCACAAGCCCCTGCCAATAAAATCTCCAAAAAAGAGCAGCGGAAGCGAGATGCGGAAATTCGCCAAAAACGTCAGCAAGTACTCGCACCTCTCCAGAAGGAGTTCAGCCAGCTCGAGGAGACAATCGCTAAACTAGAGGCAGCTCAAAGCACTCTGACCGAACATATGTCTCTGCCCGAAACAGCCGCGGATTCCAATAAAATGCAGGAAGCCTCTCAGGCATATACCGCTCTTAGCTCGCAACTAGAAACAGCCTACAGCCGCTGGGAAACGATCAGTGATGAAATAGAGCGCTTGGAGAAACAATTCCCAGCGACTTCTTAAATGCCTTTGTCTGCGCTTTTCTCCTTATCTCAACTCTGCCAACGTCCAAAGTTCTTAAGATTTCATCGACAGACTACACTTTGTTTTATAATGAAGTGTTTATGCTTCGCCAATCATTACTCCTTATCACCCTATTCACCTCTCCAATCCACGCCGAAGTCCTCTCAGAAAAAGACCGTGCAGTACTTCTTAGAACACTGGAGACTGTCTTAGAGAGTAGTGCCGGAGAGCTGACTAAAAAACAAGATTCAGCCTCAAGTGCCTTTCAAAAAGGTATTCAGAGTGATGCTGCTGCACTGAGTCTCTACTTACAGTGTGTTGAACTCACTCAATTCAAACAGCGTGGCTTACGGGATATTGACTTCAGAGAATGGAAGCGCAGAAATGATGATAGACTGAACGATGCTGCCTTTAAGCGTGCTCTTCGCCACCAGCTCAATTGGCTCGTTCTCAGTATCGAGGCTAGCACGGCTGACACAGGCGATAAGGATGATCGCGAGCGAATACAAATAGAAGCTATCAAGCGACTCTCTGAGCTCTATCAAGACGCCGAAAACCTTGTTTCTAAAAATGATCGCGTCAACAGAGCCGTGCAGGGTGAATTAGCGCGTGATGTTTTACAGAGTGCCTTCGCCCAAGCTTATGGATTTCATACTCTCTCCATCTCAGGTTGGAGTGCTGGTGACACAAACATTAATATTAGCTTAAGTGATCCAGCCAATAAGAAAAGCTCTACAAAAAATGATCCCAATAAAGCCGCTTGGCCGAGTCATCCAAAAGATCTGGCTGGTATCTATCAGAAAATTGTGTTCCCCCTCTACCGTGAAGAGAAGGACACTGCGTCTCTACGAAAAGCTTGGGACCAAATGGTTCTGTTTCATGAAATCAGTCTACAAAACTGGGAACGTGAAGCCAAGTATAGTGAGCGAACGACAAAAAGCTTACCGACACCTGCCCTAGTGACCTTTCAGCGTGATGTAAAACCACAGATACTATGGAAGAAAGAAGTCGATCTTTTTTCTAGTGGAGACCAGAAACAAGCTTCGACAAATATGGTTGAATTTATTCAAACCAATATGCAGAACAGTCTTTCTTCTAACTGGACCTCTGAACTCATCGGATTACTCCAGACTGAGGAAAACTAACAGATATTAAGTTCGAGACCTATTATTCTATGACTTATATAACTTCTATAAGTTTTCTTCTGGGATTTCTCCTGCATAGAGATTAAAGTTCTCACCACGAACAAATCCTAACAGAGTCTGCCCAGCTTCACGGGCAAACTCGACTGCCAGTGAAGTCGGCGCGGAAATGGCACTCACGGTACTAATTCCCGCAGATAGAGCCTTTTGCATCACCTCAAAGGAGACACGACCTGAGACTTGAAGAAAATAGTCACCCATACCAATCTGATTTCTCCAGGCCCAGCCAATGACTTTATCAATCGCATTGTGCCTGCCGACATCTTCACGCACACAGAGTAGAGTGCCATCACGGCTGATCAGAGCGGCTGCGTGTAAGCCACCTGTGGAGTCAAACACTTCTTGTGAGCTACGCAGAAGTGTGGGCCCTTGTAATACAATGCTTCGCTCAAAGGGCTTCTTTGATGTGATCTCTGGTAGCTTCTGGCAGATCGCCTCAATAGAGGCCTTACCACAAATGCCACAGGAAGAGGCGCTGTAGAGATTCCTCTGAAACCGCTGGTGATCGATATCAACACCGTCCTCTAGGAAGACAAGGGCATGGTTTTTCTTTTGATTCAGATCGATTCGTCTTAGATCTGCTCTCTCTCTAATGACTCCCTCTGTGTAGAGAAACCCGTCCACAAGGTCTTCATCGTGACCTCCTGTGCGCATCACAACAGCGAGTGGCACTCCATCGAGTGTGATTTGTAGGGGTTCTTCTTGCGCTAGTGTATCTCTAGCAGAAGCACATTCTTCTCCTTGGTACTTTCTAATGACGATTGTTTGAAAACAATCACTCATCCAAGTCAACCTCCCCGAGTACTTCGAGCTCAAAGTCTCCTACACTGATTTCTCCATCATTGAGGATTCTCGCTCTTAAGCCACCACGCCCTTTTAGAAAGTCTTCTGCACCTTCTCCACAAGCTTCATCCATCCAGAAGCATGGGCTACACTCACAGGAACCTGTAAACTCGACCTCTCCGATACGGAAGCGTTTACCAATCAGAGTGTTTAGATCCACTCCTTTCACTAACACATTGCGGCGAAATTGGGCTGGATCTAGCTCTGCCTTGGTGATTTCACTTTCGACTTCCTTGTACACAGCCCAGTCAAAGAAGGTGATCTGGCCTTTGTAGTCTGGCTTGTAGTCAAAAAATCGATCCCCAACTATGCCCTTGCCTGCGACAAGTTCAACACTCTCGTGAGCTTCGTGCGTGTGATTGAGAGATCCTTTGCCATAGCGGCCGTAGTAATTGTGCCCTTCTGAGCGGTAAATTTGTTGAATCTGGATGTTCATCCTCCTAAATATGACATTTCTTTTTTTGTATAAACAAGTCCTTCTGAGCGCTGCTCCGAATACCGATCTGCTCGACTCGACCAGATGGCTGCGATGAGACTCTGTAGTGTGGTTTGATTAGCCCCTCCCCTCAGGGCTGTTTTGATATCATGCCCAGCTCCCGTAAATAAGCAGGTGTGTAGTTCACCGTTGGCAGACAAGCGTATTCGATTACAGCTAGAACAAAACGGCTGACTCACAGAAGAAATCACACCTACCTCAAAGCCCGAGCTATCACCTTTGATGCCATAGCGCCTTGAGGTCTCTCCTGGTTGTGATTCCTCGAGTGGAATGAGATTTCTACTCTCACGGAGTCGTTTTATAATCTCTCTAGAGGCAAGTACTTCATCGAGTTTCCACTGATTGACATTACCAGTGTCCATATACTCGATGAATCGCACGGGCACTCCTATAGACTGGGCATAGTCCACGAGGGGTTCGATTTCTTGGTCATTGGTACCGTACTTCACCACTGTGTTGATTTTCACACCTAGACCACATTCTAGGGCTTTCTCAATACCGCCTTGAACCTTAGAGACTTCTGCCCCCACTCCATTCATTGATTTGAAAATCGCAGGGTCAATCGCGTCGAGTGAGACTGTCACTCGCTGCAGTCCAGCTTTCTGCATCACTTCTGCCTTATCCGCAAGTAGTGCGGCATTTGTGGTCATTGCGATATCTTCTATATCTTCCATCTCTGCTATGGAGGCAATAAGTTGGTCTAGATCTCGGCGCAGTAGAGGCTCTCCTCCTGTCAAACGGATTTTACGCACTCCTAGGCCGACCATTACTTGGACAATCTGGGTAATTTCACCGTAGCGCAAAATCTCCTCTCTGGGTAGAAACTGGTAATCACGACCAAAGACCTCCACGGGCATGCAGTAGCGACAGCGGAAATTACAGCGATCTGTCACAGAGATCCTCAGATCTCGTAAAGGGCGCTGCCGACTATCATAGGTCGCGTTTGGTGTCTTCGTGGTTCCACTCATGGAAGAGTTCGTCTCATTTCTACTTTTCTACAAGTACTCATAGCGCATATCAGACATCGATCAAGCTAACCATCTAACAAGCTTCGCATGTCAGAGAAAAACCCCTCTGTTTCCTCCTCAGAGGCTTCTGCCCCCATAATGTCATCATAGTCTTCTTCCACGATAAACTTGTAGTCGATTTCCTTCAGAAACATAGAGTTCTGACAAAACACCATTTCACCATATTTTTTACGGTATTGGCAGAAACTCATCACCAGCTGTTCCTGAGCTCGCGTGATACCTACGTAGAGAATGCGCCGCTCTTCATCCACTGTCCCTTCCTCAATACTACGCTTATGCGGCAGGATACCGTCCTCCATTCCCACGAGATAGACGATGGGAAACTCCAGCCCTTTTGAGGCATGCATGGTGATCAGGCACACGCCTTTCTGCTTCTCGATATCATCGTCATCCTTATCGGAAGCGAGGGCTGACTGATCTAAGAATTTCTTCAGCGTTTTCTTCTTTGAGGAAGCATCACGCAGGGCATCGATCACATCATGCACACTCGAGGCTCTCTGCTCGCGCTCCGCATCGGTCTTGCAGCCACGATTCATCCAAGTGATATAGCCCGTTTCCTCAATAAATTCCTTAAATACCTCCCCCATGCACTCGCCACTAGAGAGTAAGCGATCACGATAGCCCATCATGAGTTCCACAAATCGATTGAGTGAATTTCGCACCTTCGTGCTCAGTTGCTGGTGCACACTCTCCATGCCCATAGCCTCCCAGACCGAGCATTCTGCTTCGCGACTTGCATCGGTAATCAACACGCTCGATCCCTGGCCAATACCACGCGGGGGTGAATTCAAGACTCGTAGCAGCGGCACATCGGCCTCTAAATTACTAAACACTTCGAGATAGGAGATTAGGTCTTTAACCTCACGTCTATCATAGAAACTCTGAGCACCCACCATGCGATAAGGGATCTTTAGGGTACGTAGCCCCTCCTCGAGCATACGGCTCTGCATGTTTGTGCGGAATAAAATCGCAAAGTCCTCCCAGGGTCTGCCCTCACTCCGCTGGCGATCATGGATCTCTTCTGCCACAAAGAGACCTTCTTCCTCATCCCCTGGCATAGATACTAAGCGCACAGGAAGGCCTCCCATCTTTGTGGGTCGGAGCTCTTTCTCGCGGCGGCCGATATTCTGCTTGATCAATGAATTTGCGGTGTGAAGCACAGCTTCAGAGCTCCGGTAATTCATCTCTAAGCGAATGACTTTGGGGTTTGGGAAAAACCTCTCAAACTGTAAAATATTGGCAGGGTCAGCCCCTCGAAAGCCATAAATACTCTGGTCATCATCACCAACTACACAAACGTGATAGGGAGCCCCCACAAGCTGCTGGAGCAACTGCATCTGTAGACCATTGGTATCCTGAAACTCATCCACCGTAACGTACTGATATTTCGCGCGCATACGCTCTCTAACATCTTCGTGCTCTCTAAGGAGCTTCTCCGCCAGAATCAACAAGTCATCAAAATCCACCGCATTCTGAGCTCTTAATTCATTGTTATAAGCTCTAGCTACGATGTTGACGAGATCATCGTCATTTGAGTCCACGGCTCGCCCTGCGTTTTTAGCATTGGAAATGAGACTGAGCACTAACTTAGGCTCCAGCTTCTCATCTGCCCCCCCATTTCTCACGATCAGCTGCTTAATGAGTCCGAGCTGATCAGAGCCCGTGTAGATTGAAAAATTCTTTTTGTACCCTAGTTTTTCGATGCCTTCTCTGAGGATTCTCACACAGAGAGAGTGAAAGGTACACACCGTCATCTCCTCACTGGCAGACTGGCCGCACATGCCTGCGACACGCTCCCCCATTTCAGCGGCGGCCTTATTGGTGAATGTCACAGCTAGAATGCCCGCAGCAGGGATGCCACGCTCAAGCATATGAGCGATACGGCATGTCACCGTGCGAGTCTTCCCAGTACCCGCACCCGCAAGAATAAGAACCGGCCCATCCAGACTGCTAACAGCCTCTCTCTGGCCACCATTGAGACTCGAAAATGAAAATGCTTCTGCCATAGTCAGCGCCTAGATACTCTACTACAGAAAAGAGTCAAATCTCTAGGGCACCACCAGTACCCTATTGCTATACATCAGGGGCTAGCTGCGGTAGCGCGAGCGATAGTGCTTGGGGGACTCGTTCATAATGCGCAAAAACTCACGGGAGAAATGACTCTGATCCGCAAAGCCACAGTCCCCGGAAATCACAGCCAAAGGGTCTGTCGTCTGTACGAGCTTATGACAGGCCTCCTGCACTCGGAGGTGGCGCATGTATTGCTTAGGCGTCATTTTAAAGGCCTTCTTAAACTTACGCTCAAAAGAACTAACTGAGAGAAACACAGTCTCAGCAAGAGTCTTCACTGAGATATTTTCGTAGAACTTTGTCTGCATTAGCTCAATGGCTCGCCCCAGCTCCTCATTGGTCTGTATCCCTGTCACACCTGTTTCAAAAGGACGCGTCACTCCCATGATGCCACAGACATTACCCTCTGGATCACGCAGAGGAGTCTTAGTGGTCGTTGACCAGTCCACTAAACCATTTCCACGGGTGACTAGCTCGACTTTATTCTTAATCGCTTTGTTATTGGCCAAGATCCACTCGTCATCCTCCTTGTACGCATCTGCCATGTGCGCTGGAAGATAATCGTAATCTGTCATTCCTAAGATCGAGCGCTGATCACTCACATCAATCTTCTCTGCCAGACGAGTATTCACCGCAACTAAGCGAAGACTTGCGTCCTTAACAAAGTACAAAAAACCTGGGAGTTCTTCAAATAGATCTACAGCAGAGTGAAACAACTTATTTTTTTGAAAAAAATCGTCATTTGTCATATCACTTAATGCTCTCTCATTCTATAAAAACATCAATATAAAAATGAATTTCACCGATCAATAGTTTTTTATTTAAACAGAAAAAAGCTCCTATAAATTGATACTATTCGTCACCCAAAAAACCATAAACTGCAATAACAGTCTCATCATTCACTTAAAGTAAAAAAGAAAGACCCTCTTCTATTCGATGCAATCAGTTTGCTTCTATGATAAGTCTATACAAGCCAAGTGAGCCTAAGATCAAACTAATAGAATAAATTCAGAATCTAATAAAATCTATTTACCCCCCACTTAGACAACTCTCTTCATGTTTTACATTTAAGACTCTTTCCTTCTTCCCTTTTCTAAAAGAGCCCAAAAAAAATAATTGCTCAAAATCACACCAAATAAGCCTCCCTCTGTAACAACCGCTACAAGAACTCACAGTTCACAGCCTTAAGCATGGTATTTTCATCACGACACGAAGGTATTCTTAAAACAAATCCGTGTATTTCACCCTCGCGCCCTCCAGGGACTTTTAGCGACCTAGTAGGCTATTAGTCTGCTGGACATTGAGGCCTCCTGTATTGCGGTAGTCCGTGACGTGGAGATCTTGTTGTACACTATCACTACGACTCTCAGCATAGGCAGAGGGATTATTGGATAATCTCTGCGTATTATTAAGGTGTGAAGTCCCTGTCTGGTATTGTCCTTGTGAACGGTAAGACTGCCCATCACTATGGGCTCGCTGCCCCTGAGCGCGCGCCTGCTGCTGGACAAAGTGAGGGGATGTCTTATAGCGGCTAGCATCTGTATTGCCCTGGTAAGATTGCTTTTTATAATCCTTTGAGCCACTCCAGCGTTTCGCATTATAGCCTTGTGTATTGTACGCATCACCACGGAAGTCGCGCCCACCAGCGTGAGCGCTGCGGTTCTCATAATTACTGCGCTCACTAGACTGCACTCTGCCCGTCTTCTTATCGTAGCTATAGTTTCCACTAAATCGAGAATCTAGTGAGCCACTCGATGCGCGTGAACTAGTCGAAACCGAAGTCTGGGAGCTTCCCCCTGATTCATTGCCACATGATGAAAACAAGAGTAATGCCAACAAAGACAGACTCCCAAAAACACATCTTCTCAGTGATCTCTTCATTACTCCTAAAAGGTAACACTCCTCTTATTTAGCTCAAGTCTAATCCAGAAGCCTTGTGGCGTGGAAATCACACAAATAACTTGCTTCATAGCGCTCAGGGGTGCCTACTTTCTGTGTTATGCAGAATGCCGTCGCCATCTATATTCTCATCGCTATTTTTCTTCTCTGGAAACTCGATTTTATAGCCAGCTTACTCAATATCAAAGCTCTGAACCCTAAACTGCCCAAGGAATTCTCCGATGTCTTTGATCAGCAGAAATACGAGGAATCTCAGGCCTACACACGGGCGAGAGAAAAGTTCGGCCTTATTCAAGGTGTTTTCTCTACATTTCTACTCATTGCCTTTTGGCAAGTGGGTGGGTTTGGCTGGTTTGACACATGGGTGCGAGAATTCGGCTGGAATGAGACTCTCACAGGCATTGCCTTTATCATCGGCCTCACCGCGGCACAGAGTATGTTCTCTCTTCCATTTGAAATCTACAGCACCTTTGTGATCGAAGAAAAATTTGGATTTAATAAAACCACAGTCGCTACTTTTATTGTGGATCAGCTCAAAGGGCTCTTGCTCATGGGACTCATAGGCATCCCTATTCTCGCCCTCATTCTCTGGATTTTTTCCCTCAGCAGCATCGCTTGGCTCTACGCTTGGATCGCCTTCACAAGCATTCAACTCTTACTGACTTACCTCGCCCCGACCTATATTATGCCGCTATTTAATAAATTTGAGCCAATGCCTGAGGGCGAACTCAAAGAGGCGATCAATGCGATGGCAAAAAAAGTCGATTTCCCTCTCACTGAACTCTTTGTCATGGATGGCTCAAAACGCTCCACTAAGTCCAATGCCTTCTTCACAGGCTTTGGTAAGAATAAAAAAATCGCACTCTTCGATACACTGATTGAAAACCACACCACAGAAGAACTCGTCGGTGTCCTAGCACACGAGATTGGCCACTTTAAGTGCAAACACATTATCAAGCGCCTCATCTCAGGTATCGTCAAAACATCCGCAATCTTCTTTTTACTAGGACTGGTGACAAACCCTAACAATGCCTTCGCTCAGATGCTCTTTGAGGCCTTTGGAGTCGAGCATATCTCTGTCTACGCAGGTCTTATCTTCTTCGGTATTTTATTTAGCCCAGTGAGTCGCGTGCTTGGAGTCTTTTCAAACCTTTCCTCGCGAAAGCATGAATTTGAGGCAGACGCCTATGCAGCAAAAGCCCAGGAAACTCCCGACCACTTAATCGCAGCATTAAAAAAGCTCTCTAAATCAAACCTCTCGAATCTAACACCTCACCCGCTGCCAGTCTTTCTCGATTACTCCCACCCTCCAGTACTTACACGCTTGGAGGCTCTACAAAAACTCCGCTAAACTCATGTCGATCCACGCGGAATACCTTGGTGCTGAGATTGACTTCCAGAGGGCTACCCAACTCCAGGAAGAGAGACGTATCGCTGTTCTTGAGGGAAATAAGCCTGAGACTATTTTCTACCTAGAGCATGCCCCCATTTACACGATTGGTCGCACCAGAGATAGATCTTCCCTCGGTGAAGCAGACACTCTCCCACACCCCAGTGTGGAGATTAACCGTGGAGGTCAGGCCACTTACCATGGGCCTGGCCAGCTCGTTGGCTACCCTATTCTTGATCTGCGCAGACGCGGTAAGGATCTGCACTTACATATGCGCTTGATCGAGGAGACATTAATCGCCGCTTGCCAAGACTTTGGCCTAGCAGCACAGCAGCGTGATCAGCTTACAGGAGTCTGGTCCAATCATCGCAAAATCGCCTCTATCGGGGTGGGTGTGAGAAAATGGATCAGTATGCATGGCTTTGCGATCAATATCACAGCTCAGAGTCTCACAGGCTTTCATCACATCACCCCGTGTGGGCTCGACGGGGTCGAAGTCACAAGTCTAGCCTCAGAACTAGGCAGAACCATTAGCGTGGAAGATTTCACTAGCTGCTATCATCAGCACTTCTGTAGAGCATTCTCCCTCTCTGAGTAAGAAATCACTGACACTAGAGCGAATAATGTCTTCGGCAGCAGACCATCCGCCCAGCCACTCAGCGCACACTTCGTCCTCCTACACCTCCTATGATGGAGAAACATTCGGCTATATAACCTGGAATGCGAAGTCATCCTCGAAGAATGTTATTATCGGCACTCACGGCATTAATGGAGCAGCCTCAGATTATCAAAATCTCGCCACCTACTTGGCGAAGCACAAATCTAACACAGCTCTCTACGCCCATAACACCAGAGGACAAGGTCTAGACAATGATGAGCAGAGGCGCGGCCATATCGACCACCCTTCCTCTTGGTATCGAGACCTAGAAGCATTCACCCAAATTGTTAGAAACAAACACCCTGCTGCCAAAGTCATCTGGATGGGCGAAAGCATGGGCGCTCTCATCTGCACTCACGCTCTCGCTAATCTCACTAAGGGCCAGAGGCCAAGCTGTGACGCTCTTATCCTTAGCTCCCCAGTTACCCATCTTGACCGCCATATCCAGCCATGGCAGCAAAGCTGTTTCCACTTCATCGCCTCACTACTCCCACACTACAAGATTGAGCTAGAAGCACTCTCCAAAGACACTCAAGTACAAGTCTCCAAAGACACTGTACACTCAGAACAAGCAACGACAAATGACTACCATGTCCCTGCCCATAGTCTCGGCCTCATCTCCACTCTCGGCCAACTCATCAGAACTATGCCCGCTGTCTCTCCTCATATAGCCCTACCCACCCTCATACTGCATGGAGGCAGAGACTACTTCAGTACTGAATCTGAGATTAAGCAGTGGCAGAGCACGTTCGCGAAGCCTCATCTAACAAAGAGAGAGTTCTACCCAGAAGCCTACCACTTACTCATGTATGATGACCTTCGAGAAACTGTTTTTGCCGACATTGCCAGCTGGATCTCGTAATCATCAGTTTAGCTCCCCCATCCATGACCTTGGGGCGAGGGTTGGTCCACTCTAGTCTGTCCAAACAGTCTGTCAACAACACCACAAAAAGGTTCACGGATTGGGTACAGCGCCTTGTTAGGCGCTAATGTTCGCTAATATGAAGATGATGATCGCAATACCAATGCCTACGAGGACATATTGCCATGCTACCGCCATCAAGCCGAGCGATATTGCACCACCTGAAATCCGGACATGATCTCTTCGTACCCACGAAATTACTCCCAGCACGATAGCGATAAATCCTAGAAAAGCATAAATAAGAGCTACCGAATCATACTTCTTATTTAGCCCTGAAAACCAGCCAGTCTCTTCAGGTTTGGGAGATGGAGCTTCTACGCCATCCAGCTTCTCAGCTAACATTTTCTTACCTACTCCGATTGCAAGCTCCTTGAATGAGCGGTCTTCCTCCACGATGACTGGAGGAGGAGCTACAACTTCACGTAAATTCTCTTGAAATATAGCAACTCCTATTGCGAAGATTCCAAAAACGAGACCAATAATTCCGAAAGCGTGTTTCATTTTTGCTTGGTTCATAGCCTAACTAACAGATAGTTAAGTTCACTTCGGCAGGGCGCCTTTCCAGCCTTTCTTGCTCTCTGATACGAGGCGTTTCACCAGCTCTGGGTGTTGCTTCGCAATATTCTTTGTCTCATCAGGGTCTTTCTGGTGATCATAGAGCTCAATAAAGACTGGTTCCTTAGAAGGATCACGATAGTCCTGCCATGTGACAAGGCGATAGCGCTCCGTGCGCATCGCATAACCCATAAGGTGATTCTCAAAGAAATCACGATCCCAATTCTCCCCGAATTGTGTTGCGATATTGCCCTCTACCTTTTCGATCAAAGGCCCGAAGAATGTGCCACGCATGCCCTCTGAGAGAGGATTTGCTGCCCATTCTCTAAGAGCCGGATTAGGATACTGACTAAATGCCGCCTTCTTCCACGGTGTCTTGGGGTCTTTGAGTAATGGGCTAAAACTCAGACCTTCGAGATCTTTGGGAACTTCTAAGCCAGCTTCTTCCACCAGAGTTGGGTAGAGATCCACCAGCTCAACAAGAGCGTCTGTTCGGCTACCACGTACTTCATCAGGCATATTTGGAGTCCAAGCAATCAATGGAACACGAGTCGCAATCTCATAGTTCGTCGCCTTACCCCACACTCCCATATCTCCCAAATGCCAACCGTGGTCAGACCAAAAAACAATCAGTGTCTCATCTCGAATACCTAACTCATCCAGGGTGTCTAACATAATGCCAACTTGAGCATCCACCATGCTAGCACACGCGTAGTAAGCGTGGAGTAATGTCGTGGCTAATTCCTCATCAATAGGCCCTTTTTTAGGAATGCCATAGCGAGTGCGTAGCTCAAAGGAAGCATGAAGACCAAAGGAAGCACCATCTTCAGGTGCTGCATTCTGCACTGCTAGCTGTATGTCTTTACGGTCATACATATCCCAGTACTTCTTAGGTGCTAGGAAATTAAGGTGTGGTTTTTTCCAGCCCACTCCCAGAAATAGTGGTTTATCCGGGCTATTTTTTACATGATCGATTAGAAAATATTTCGCCAATTGTGTCGAATGCCCATCTATGTACTTCCAGTCCTCCACATCTGCGCCTTCATAAGCTGGCCCATTCACGAGGCCTCCAGTGTTACCCTTCCCATACTTAGCCTCCATTTCAGCTCTTCGTTTTTTTACGATTTGCTGGTTTTCTTCTAACTGATAGTCTCCTGGAGTGTTCTTTCGTTTATAGGGCAGGAGAGCAGGATTCATTGTCTTGTTCCATGAGAACTTTGAGTCATCTGTACTTCTCGAATGGAAAATTTTGCCTGCATGAGCAGCATCATAGCCATTCGCCATGAAGTACTGCGATAAGGTCACGATATCTGGATTCTCCTCGCGGAAGTGCGCGTAATTTTCAATAATACCGATGGTATCAGGACGCTTACCAGTCATCAAACTTGCTCTGGACGGACTGCAGATCGCTTGCTGGCAATAGGCATTCTCAAAAAGCACTCCTTCTGCCGCTAGCTTGTCCAAATTGGGTGTTTTAGCCAGTGGGGCACCATAACAACCTAGTTCTGGACGTAGATCATCAGAGCATAAAAAGAGAACATACTTCTTAGCCTCTGCATTCAAAGTGAAGAGAGCAGAGAGTGCGGCCAGGATAGAGACAGGTTTCATAGAATTTTGAGAATATTTCAGCGACTAGTTCTGTGACACTAGTTGCCTTAGCTCTTAACGATAAAAGCTCACAAAAAGTTAGAAAGCTAAAATAGATAAAAATCAGCTCATTTTATGACCCAATTCCGTCAACATCTGACCTACAGCAGAGTAGACGGGTGAATCCGCCCGCGAGAGAGCTTTGGCAAATTCACTCAACCACGGGTCAAGTAGCGTCACGAAATACTCATCTGCGAGCTCTTTATTCTGCTCTAGGATGACAGTGTAAAGATACAGTACTAATGAGAGGTGGTCGTAGGCGAGATGGCGATAGTTCTCTGGCAGCTCAATGCCCCACTGGGAAATGAAATGTTGCACAACCGCATCGATAGACTCAGCAGTGAGCTCTCCACCGATTTCTAACCAAGCCGCAGCTCGTGGTGAACAAGTTGCCTCAGCCAGTATAAATAGATCACAGAATTCCACAGCGGCGAGCTCATACCTTGCCGCTGTCCAGTCCTGCCTTAAATAATCTTGGCATTTGGGCTCTATTTGTACAAAGACAGCTTCGATCTCTGGCTGCGAGAGTACCCCGATCAACTCAGAATCGAGCTCCTTGCGCAGGAGCTCGGCTATGAGTAAATAGAGGCCTGTTAGTGATGTTTGCTCAGTCGTGCTAATCACTGCTTAGATGACTTCCACTTTACAGACATTGTCATACCAGTTCTGACCACCTGTGAGTGGGCATGGGTTAATAGGAAGCGAGTCATTAATGTGAACTCCACCACCTATACCGCCTTTTTTCTTCGCCCACCAGACACCATCTTTGAGAATCTTTGCCTCCACATTCTCGGTGTTGTCACCGACACCATTCTGAGGTGCTGAAGAACTGACCTCTGCTTGGCCAACAACTCCGTGTTCTGTGTGGCCAACGTGGTGTGAGCACATCATGACTTTGGGATGCATGCCTTTTAAGAATCGAACATGATTCTCAAAGGCACCAACGATATCCTTATCACCACTGCGGTAAGTGTGCCCTAGTGGACGGAAAACAGAAAGACGCACAGAATCTCCTTCTTTCAGACCCAGTGACTTGCCTGTATCTGGGTGCATGAAGACAGGATTTGTATGCACAACCTCGGAGTGATACTTCCAGTGAGCCGAGCGGCCTTGGGTATGAACATTCCACTTAAAGGTGGAGAAGATAAAGCGGTCTTCTGCTAAATCTTTGTGCTCTGGCACTGTGTCATAGATCGCAATCGGACTCGCATTGACATCATCCATGGGTAGTCCCACAGCTTTGGCAGCGATTGGCCAGATGTCATCATAAACTTGTATTTTACGAGTTGGAGTTGGAAAGCCTCTCACCGCTTTCCCATCCATCATGATACCAACAGTCGTGCCATCACGTTTCACAAGCCCTTCTTCGACATTAGTTCCCTCTAGCTCAGCCTTAGTGAGTGGGCGCTCGTAGAGTTCATAGTCTTTTGGACGTGTCGTGTCCTGCCAGATACCGCGCTTCTTAAACTCTTCCCACTCCATGGGTAGATTCTTGTACCAGTCCTTGTAGAAGGCCTCGATATCATCCATGGCAAAGTATTCTTCCATACCGCCACCGATTTTACGGGCGAGGTCACGCAAGATTTCCTGCACAGAGAGAGATTCTCCTGCTGCCTTCACAAGTGGCTGGCGCACACCTGTGTAGGGGATCAAACCATAGCAATTAGTCGAGTGGTGATCCCAGCGCTCTAGACTAGTTGCTTCTGGGAGGATCAAGTCCGCAATCGCTGCCTGCTCACTGTAGCCGATATCGATCGCCACATGGAATGGAATGAGTTTCTCATCCAGTAAGACCTCACGCGCTAGGGCGGCCTCTGGATAACCATAAGAAGCCCCTAAGGTGAAGGACATGTAGACACTCACCTTCTGTATCTCATCTTTGATGTAGGGATACACTAGCTGGCCGACTCGCATCTGATACCAGTGCCACGCCAGTGGGAACTCACTAGGTGTGGCTAGCTCACCAAAGTATTTCTTCTTCCAGTAATCTGGGAAGTTATTGACTCGCTCCTGCACTTCTTTGGGCAGCTTTTTAAACGCAACTTCATTGAACCCTTCCCCTATGCCCCATGGCTTCGGGTCTGCGGGCTTTGGCCCAGGCATAGAGAGTTTTGGCAAGCCTTCTTGTCCATACTTACCACCCCAGCCACTACCAGAGCTCAAACAGAAGCCCCCTGGCTTTCCTACATTGCCGACGAGAACATCTAGCATACGAATCGCACGGTCTGCCTGCACTCCATTATAATGCTTTGCAGAACCACGATTCGACATCGTACAGCATGCAGGGGCTGCCTGCGCGAACTCTATGGCAATGCGGCGTATATCCGCAGCGGCAACTCCAGAATGAGACTGCGCCCACTCAGGTGTGTAGTCTTTAACAAGTTCACGAACCTTATCGAGCGGGTAATTCGCCCAGCGATTCCAGAATTCGACGTTCTCTAAACCTTCTTTTAAAATCACATGAATCATCGCGAAGGCGATGGCACCATCTGTCCCCGGCATCACAGGATGATATTCCTCTGAGACAGAGGCTGTCGCTGACGGGCGCACCTCAAAGGTCACCATCTTGGTGCCCTTATTGGCCTGCGACTCTCTGAGTCGATGCATCATGTAGAGACCACCCTGATAGGCCTCCATGGGATTCGCCCCAAAGTTCACAACGTACTTCGTATTTTCGAGATCCTGTGTTTCCCACTCGAACTCACGACCGTAGAAACTCATCAGAGGTGCGCGTCTGTTAGAGGAACAAATAGATCGGCGATTGAGTCTATGTGGAGTTCCAAAGGCATTGGTGAAGCGCTTGGTAAATCCTTTGGTCTTATCACGACCATAGTGGAAGACGAATTCCTCGTGCTTGCCTTGTTCACGGAGAGGCTTGAGCTTATCAGCGACTTCATCGAGTGCCTCATCCCAAGAAACGCGCTTCCACTTACCCTCACCACGCTTACCGACTCGTCTGAGTGGATAGAGTAAACGCTCTGGGTAATACGTATAAGATATCATTCCCTGAGCCTTCGAGCAGATATTGCCCTGAGAGTTAGGATCTAGGGGATTACCCTCGATCTTGCGAACTCGACCGTCTTGCACCCAGCCAATCACTCCGCAGTGATTGGTACAACCAAAGCAAATGGTCGGCGTGGCCTTCGCCTTGGTGTAATCAATCTTACCCTTGATGAGATCTTGGATATCGACCTGAGTCACAGCACTGGCTGCTGGGATAAAGACACTGGGTAAAAACCCTCCAGCGAGTGCACTTGCGCTGAGCTTTAAAAAATCGCGACGTGTAGGAATCGTAGACACGGTAATTTATTTGTTATCTTTTAAATTATTCTGCTCGTAGGTGATGTCCTTGTCCTTCGGATCAAGCTGTACACCTGTATTGGCCTTCTCTTCCATCCATGCTTCATGCCCTATATAAAAGACAGAGGGCTTTGTCCCTGCGTCTTCTTTCCAGACTTTCGCATTCTTCTCTTTGATCTTTTTAGAAATCAGATCTTCGGGATCATTGAGATCGCCAAACTGAATCGCCTGACTCGGGCAAGTCGCCGCACAGGATGGCTCAAGACCCACTTCTGTACGGTGGTAGCAGAAGTCACATTTCTCTGCGACTTCCTTCTCTTCATTAATAAAGATCGCACCATAGGGGCAGGCTGAAATGCATTCTTCGTCCAGGTCGCATTTCTTCTCTCTAACAATCACTCTGCCATCTTCCATTTTTACCAAGGCGTCATTGGGGCATGCCTTAATACATGGTGCATCTTCGCAGTGCATGCACATCAGTGGGGCAAAGGCAAGAGTCGCTGCACTTGGCCGCTCCATGTAGCGGACTCGCATTCTAAACCCACCGAGGGGAACTTCGTGTTCGGTCTTACAGCTGACACTACAAGAGTGGCAGCCAACACAACGATCAAGGTCAAGAAGCATGCCAACTCGGCCTCTCTGCTTCTTAAATTCTGACCCTACTTGTTCCCAGGGTAGTTTAGGTTCTGATGGCATAATGGTAGTTAACTGAGATTAGGAGGTGAAAAAATAGGGCCTATTCCCTTTTTATTTAGTTTATTTATCAATAAATTTCGGAATGTCGAATCGTTTTCCCATGATTCTTCCAGTACTGAGAAGCGTTCTTAATAATTTCTGTTAGAATGTTGTTCATGTCATCAGCGATCTCCGCTTGCTCACTGAGACTTCCTTTGCGGCATATAAACCTGGAGCAGCTCATTATTTTCCACCTGACAGTCTCTGTATTCATCTACAATAACATTCTTTTCTAACCAAATGCCCGCTTGCTGATTCTCTGATACCTCTAATCTTGTGAGAGACACCTTTGTGCCCTCGCCCTCCGCTGTGAGACCACTGTAGAGATTCCCCTTCATCTGGCAGCGACTCAGCTGCACTACGGCACCTCCAGACAGCGCGACTCCACTCTGTCTATTCTTATGAAATCCACTCGACATCACTTGTCCCCGACTACCTAGACCTTGCAGCACTAGGCCAGCTCCCGCAGAAGACTCGACTCGACTCTCTCCAGACATTGTGAGACCTCCGCCCCGCCAGACTTCTATCCCATGCTGGCAGGATAATTCGATACTCACGTTCTTTAAGGACGCTTTGCTCTTCTCCCCATAAACGGCTAATCCATTCCAAGAAGAGTCTGTAATCTCTGAGTCCTCCATTACTAACTCCCCGGATTGCACAGCGACTCCATGCCCACTCGCTCCTGATACGGTCACTCCCTTCATGTGAAGCCTCCCCCCTGCCAGAGTGACTCCCGCATAACCATGCTCTGAGGTGTGGATACCACTTCCTTGTATTGTTAGATTCTCAAGAGTACTCTCACCTATATGAAAGCTCAGTGCTGGCCCTGCATCGGCGTGGTTCACCACAATCACTTCTTCACGGCTCCGCCCTCTAAGAATGATCCCTTTCTCTACACGAATATTTCCAGAATATGTCCCAGCGGCTAAACTAATCTGATCACCCTCGCGACAGAGTTCGAGAGCTTCTGCCAGAGTCTCTACGTCTTCCGGGATCTTAAGGATCCAAGTTCGCTGGTAGATCTCTTCTCTATAATCCAGCAGTGCTTGCATTCTCGGCAACATCTTAATTTGCTTATCGAGCTGCTCAATCGCCTCTGGAGAATACTCTCCATGATCTAGCTGGCGGATCGATTCCATAAGTACTATGGCTTCTCGCTGCTGTTCTTTCTCCAGCTCTTCAAGTTGCTTGATACGGGCTAAGGTCTCTTGTTGTGCTTTCTCTTCCGCACCGAGATCTCTTAATCTGCCGACCAGCTGGCGGGCTTCTTTCCACTTATGATTCTCGATATGGAGTTCTATTGTCTGGATAGACTCTGATATCTTTCTCTCTTTTTCCTTTTTGAGATAGGCTTTGTGCTCTTCGAGTAGAATGGCTTTTGCCTCTTTTAGCTCTGCGCTCTGGGGGTACTGTTGGAGGGCTTTCGTATAGAGATTCTCAGCAGCTTCGTACTCATGTTTCTGACTGTACGCGCGCGCTTGTCTGAAGGTCGCACTGATCGTCTCTTGTTTTTTCTCTAGAGTCTCTGTTCGTGCTTTGAGCTGCTCCAGAATGAGGATATCTTTTGTTAACACACCTCCCGCATCCAGAGCTTTCGCTCTCTTCAGCCGTTTTTCAAAGAGTGGCCAGTCAGCACTCTCTAGTGCTTGTTGGGCGACAGCAAGGGAGTCCTTAGCATCACTCGCTCTTCGCTCTTCTAGATTCTGCCGATTCTGTGCCCGCTGCTTCTCTATCTCGCGAATCACACGCTTTTGACTGAGATAGAAGTAGCCCGCACCTCCCGCGATAGCTACGAGTAGAATCAAGCAAATCCAGCGCGCTACTCCTCTGCGGATGGGAAAATCACGATCAGATTCTGCCACCTGAGGCTCTAGATCTGAGCACTCCTCCGCTGAGGGGCTCTGACTAGATTTGCTTTGTATCTTCATAAATGATGGGGTTTTACCAGCAGGCTCGACGAGAAGTCCTCAGAACTCCAAGTCACATGCTTAGTCGACTAGGATGCTTCATAATTTCACTCACTAGTCGACAAATTTTTGTACAATCGGTACTCGCCGCCCCATGCCAAACGCTCTTGATGTCACTTGTAAGCCAAGTGGTGACTGTCTGCGTTTCCATTCATTCAGATCCACTCGTCTCTGCACCCAGCGCACTGTCGCCTCATCAAACTGGTGATCTTCGACAATATCAGAAGCCGCTACTTGGAATTCAATATAGAGCTCTAATATCTTATCAAGCACCTCGTAGGGAGGCAGGCGATCAGCATCTGTCTGACCAGCAACGAGACCTGAGGAAGGCTCCTTTGTAATACTTCGACTTGGAATCGCTACCTTCTTCTCATTCACAAATTTCGCTAGCTTATACACCCAGGTTTTTGGCACATCACTAATCACGGCAAGGCCTCCAAACATATCTCCATAAGCGGAACAATTTCCGATAGAGAATTCACTCTTATTGCCCGATGTCAGTAAGAGTGAGTTAAATTTATTCGAGTAAGCCATCAAAAACATCCCCCGTATGCGAGACTGTATATTCTCCTCGGTGTGATCCTTGGCTAGTCCCTCAAAGACTGAGTCCAGAGAACTCTCAGCCACTTGACAACTTTCACTAATGGGAATCATTTCTACCTTTATTCCTAAGTTTTCAGCGAGAGCATAAGCGTCGTCAATATTCTGCTGTGGGGTAATCGCACTCGGCAGGATCAGTCCCATGACGTTTTTTTCTCCCAGAGCATGCACAGCGATAGATGCTGTTAGAGCGGAGTCCACACCACCAGTGAGACTCAGGCAGACTGTTTCAAAGCCAGATTTTTTCACATAATCGTGGAGACCTGACACCAGAGCTTGGTAAATGTGCTCACGGTCATTGCCTCTTACTTTTGGAGGGTGTGTTCCCTTGCTGAATAAAGAGAAAACCTTAAAGCATGACTCAAAGCCAGGCATACTACAAATCTCATTGCCCTCTGCATCCAGTGCCATCGAGTGACCATCAAAGACCAATGAGTCATTGGCCCCCACAGCATTACAAAACACAACGGGAACACCCGCACCACAGGCGACAACTTCTAAACGATTCGCCCTGTCCTGTGGTTTTCCTTTCTGAAAGGGAGAGGCACTCATATTAAGAATCACATCAACTCCCTTAGCACGCAGCTCCTCCACAGGGTTTCTCTTATAGGTCGGTCGCTCTAGGAAATCATCAAACCAGATATCTTCACAAATCGTCATCCCAAGTTTGATACCATTCCACTCAAATGGCTCGCACACATTGGATGGTTCAAAATACCGATGCTCATCAAAGCTGGCGTATGTCGGCAGGAGAGTCTTCCAGACACGATGCCTCACCTTTCCATTCTGCAAAAAAGCCACGCCATTGCGTAAGGGTTTCCCCGAGTTCTGATAATCGTAATAGTCCACATAACCTACCAGAAGAGGCACTTCACCAGTCTCATCCGCCAAGTAATCGAGAGCTTGTTTGCACTTGTCCACAAAGCTCGTCTTCATGACTAAGTCCTTGGGAGGATAGCCCACCAGAGACATTTCGGGAGTCAACACTAGATTCGCTCCTGCATCGATACAAGCACGATACGCCTGCAAGATACGTTTTGCATTCCTGCTGAAGTCTCCAATGGTCGCATTAATTTGGGCAATTCCAATGTTCATAGATTATTCATTCAAGCATAATGTAAGGATCAAATGACCCTACCAGAGTCCTAGCTTATCATAAGTCACCGCATACCACCCCATGATAAAGTTCGCCACGGCATGCATAGCCACCACTGCTGACAGGCTCTTGGTCTTCACGGTCACATAATACGCTAATGTCCCATAAATCAGTGCAGCAGGTCGATCACACGCCTGATGAGCAGAGACAAAGGCGGCTGTCACAATCAAATAAGACTTCCAAGCAAAGGTTCCAAACGGCACTTTCCAATAATTCCCATCTGGTTTGAGTAAAAACCGCATTAAAAACCCTCGCCAAAAAATCTCCTCCACAAGAGAAACTACCACCACTGCGCGAAACATACGCAGCGTCAGAGATGACCAATAACCTGCCGTATTACCAAATACTCCGGGGTCAAAGCCTTTATCCCTCTCTATGATTCCTAGCCACTTCATCCAGTTATCAGGATCTTCTTTTAGACCTAACAAATCGTAGGTTATGGAAGGTAATATCCAGAACCCTATCCCTATAGCACCTAGGATCGCCCCAAAGAGAATCTTTGAGGGTTCCCATCTAAACTCGTACTGCTTACGGCAGTACCAGAGCATAGATATCACAATCAGAGACTGGAGAGGATAGAGCCAGTGCTCTGGGTAGCGCCGCCACCAGGGAGCATCCGCATGCTTCCAGATAAAGCCAAGACTCGAATCTCCCACTAACATCAAGAGAAATAAAAACCCCATAAATAGGGCAAAGGGCACAACATGGGCCTTTGTCTTATCTCGCTTGATGGATGAAAATAGCTCTCGCATATCTACTCCCTAAGTCACTGACTCGATAAATGCTTCCATCTTATCCATAGCGACTTTAATGTCATCTAGACTCGTCGCGTAGCAGCAGCGCAAGTAACCTTCTCCACTCTCACCAAAGGCGTCACCAGGAACCGCGGCAACATTCGTCGAATCTAATAAATTGAGTGCAAATTCCTTACTCGTCATCCCACAATCAGGAATTTCTGGAAACACATAAAATGCCCCACCAGGGCTGTGGCACTCCATCCCCATGGCATTGAGCCTCGCCACCATATAGTCACGCCTTCTCTGATAGTCCTGGCGCATATGTTCAACCGCTGCCGCACCATTCTGCAGAGCCTCAATGGCGGCGACTTGACTGGTGATCGGCGCACAGAGCATGGAGTATTGGTGAATCTTCATCATCGCCTCAATGATCGGCTCAGGAGCACAGGCATAACCGAGACGAAACCCTGTCATCGCAAAGGCTTTGGAAAATCCATGCAGAAGAATCGTTCTCTCGCGCATGCCCGGTAAAGACGCGATAGAGACGTGAGCCTCCTCTTCGTAGCGTAGCTCACTGTAGATTTCATCACTGAGGACAATAAGATCATGCTGGATACAGAGTGTCGCGATTTCTTCGAGATCTTCTCGTGAAGCAGTCGCTCCGGTAGGATTTGTTGGGAAGTTTAGCATCAGCACTCGGGAGCGAGGTGTGATGGCCTTAGCTAATTCAGAAGCTTTGAGTGAAAATCCATCTTCCTTTCTTGTCGCTACACCACGCGCCACCCCATGCGCCATCACAATACTAGGACTGTAGGAGACATAGCATGGCTCATGATAAATCACCTCATCTCCTGGATTCAGTAGAGCTCTCAGAGCCAAGTCAATGGCCTCTGACACCCCCACTGTCACAAGAACCTCCGACTCTGCGGCATAAGAAACATGGAAGAAATCCTCCACATAGCTGGCGATTTCTCGGCGCAGCTGCACGAGCCCAAGATTAGACGTGTAACTCGTCTGCCCTTTTTCTAAAGAATAGATGGCGGCTTCACGTATGTGCCATGGTGTATCAAAATCGGGTTCACCAACACCCAGTGAAATCACATCGTCCTTGCCCTGGACGAGTTCAAAAAAGTCACGAATGCCTGAGCGAGGCACAGCCGCCACTTGGCGCGAAATCTTACTGCTATAATCCATTTTACGAAAACAATTATGGACTCACAGGAAGGCGCTTATCACCATCTTCTTGACGCATCAAGAGACCATTTTCCTTATACACCTTGAGGCGAAACATTGTCGCCGTGGATAAGACACCACTCATCGTACTGAGTTTCTGCGACACAAAGGCGGCGACTTCCTGCAAATTTGCCCCCTCAACTACAAGCAGTAAATCATAGCCACCACTCGCTAAATAGCAGCTCTGGACTTGATCAAACTTCGCAATACGGCTGGCTAATTTATCAAAGCCCTCACCTCGCTCAGGGCTAAGCTTCACCTCAATAAAGGCACAGACATCCTCATCCCCCGCTGCATCTGGATCAATCACAACTTGATAGCCCTTAATTGTGCCATCCGCCTCAAAACTCGCAATGCGCGAGGCAACCTCTAGAGGCGAGAGCGTGAGCAGCTCCGCTAGATCCTCATTGGAGTAGCGAGCATTTGTCTGTAATAATTTCAGTAGTGGATCCGTAACCATTAGGCAGTTAGCATGGGTAGAAAGAGGAAGCCTGTCACGCTAGATTTTTCACCTTATAGCAATGAGGAAAACTACCTGGTAGAAAGCGCGAAGAGATTTGGTGGGAGATCAAAGTGCTTTTGATCAGTACAAAAATAATCTACTACCAAGGTGCTTCCAGTAACCACATTTCTAAAAAAAAGCCTGAAGGCACTGTTTGATAAAAAGCAGGTTACTGGAGTTATCCACGAAACCAATGGAGAAAATTTACGCAAACTTACGCTGCCAAACACCCACCAACAGACTCACTAAGCCTGCTGCCACACAGCCTATAGACTCAAGGATATAGCCAACTACGAGTAAAGCCACACCTGTGGCACAGAGCGCGATCTGCTGCATTTGCCCCTTTTCTTCACTCTCGCGGCAATCTTCACAAACTGCCCCATTGCGCATAAAACGCATTTCAACTGCCCTTCTCGCTTTTGGTTCAGAAGGTCGGATTAGCAAGGCTTGGCAGCGTTTACAATTCATAGATAAGTCAGACTACAGCAGCTCTGAGAGGAAGCTACTAGAAAATACACCCAAATTTAGAACACTCCAGTGAGCACTCACCTCAATGAATGAGCCACTGTTTCTAATAAACCGCTACTAGGGCCCTCTAGTCCAACACTAAGAATCTACTTTGATCAAATCTTTCACAGCCGCACGCTCCTCGCAGAGTTCTTTCACAGTAATGTCAATCTTTGACTGTGAAAATGGATCTATCTCAAGGTCTCGCACCACATCCCAAGATTTACCATCTTCTGTACGAATCGGCATTGAGGCGATTAAATCTTTTTCAATCCCGTAAGCCCCATCTGAGCAAACAGCAACACTTGTCCAGTCACCCTTCGGAGTCGGTGTGGTCAGACTACGCACGGTATCAACAACACCATTGGCCGCTGATGCTGCTGAGGATGCACCTCGCGCTTGAATAATAGCGGCTCCACGCTGCTGCACTTGGGAAATAAATTCTCCTTCGAGCCAAGCTCCATCTGATATCACATTGGTCACCGGCTGGCCTTTGATCTTCGCGTGGATGAAATCAGGGTACTGCGTGGCTGAGTGATTTCCCCAGATACAGAGATTAGACACCTCACTGTGATGACAGCCCGCTTTCGCAGCAAGCTGGGACTTCGCGCGATTTTCATCGAGGCGTGTCATCGCAAAAAACCTCTCCTTAGGCACTCCCGACGCATTGTTCATGGCAATGAGGGCATTCGTATTACATGGATTACCCACAACAAGAGTGCGTATATCATTCGCGGCATTGGCAGCAATCGCCTGACCTTGGTTGGTGAAAATCTTTCCGTTCACTTGCAATAGATCTTTTCTCTCCATACCTGGCCCACGAGGGACAGAACCGACTAGCAGCGCCCAATTCGCACCTGTAAAGCCAACATTTAAATCAGAAGTAGCCTCTATGCTATGAAGAAGAGGGAATGCGCAGTCGTCGAGCTCCATCACCACCCCTGCTAAGGCCTTCATCCCGGGCTCGATCTCGATGAGTCTCAAAGAAACCGGTTGATCTACGCCAAACATTGCTCCTGAAGCTATACGAAACAAGAGTGCGTAGCCAATCTGCCCAGCGGCACCAGTAATGGAAATTGTAATCGGGTCTTTCATCAGTAACAGATGTAACTAGTCCACACCTCATCATAGGTCAAGCTCCCATCAGATTCTGGGGCACTTTTCGCACACCCTGCTACCTTCCCTGCTACTCTCAAGTACGCACTCAGAGCACGCACGTTCTGACTCACGTGAGAATTACGAGGACTCTTCTTGTGTCTGCGACGTGTCTTTCCACCCAGAGATGAAGAGCAAACTCGCCGCTATGCAGACACAACTGTCAGCGACATTAAAGGACGGCCATCTGTAGTCGATAAACGGGATCGTCACATCAATAAAGTCCACCACATAGCCGGCACTCAGCCGCTCCCAGAAGGAGCCCTCTCTGAGATGCTCCAGATAGAACCCCTGAGTGAGGCGGTCTGTCAGATTTCCAACCACTCCTGCAATCAGTAGTGGTGCAGAATAGCGCGCCACCCCCACAAAGACATTCTTACGCCAGAGTACAGTGACTACAATCAGTGCAATGAATGGTACAATCAGAAAGACCACTGGTGCCCAGCTGGTGCCATTGCCCAGACCAAATGCTACCCCCTGATTATGCACTCGAATAATATTAAAGGAATCCTCTATCAGAGCTATATGTGAGTTTCCCTCGCTATTTTCCCAGTAGCTGACAACTTCATTGTCCTTCGTGTAGCCGAGCTTTCGCACGTGAAAATGAAGCACCACCCACCACTTCGAGATCTGATCGAACACAAAGAGTGGCACCACAATCATGAGGAACCAGAGTACGGTCTTATTCTTCATAACAGTTACGAAATCACATCCTCGCAGCGTGCACACAGCCCCGACTCTCCCAGTGGCTCATAGCGTCGGCAGCGAGGGCACATGGCGTACGCTGTCTTCTGCGCACTTGCCTCTAGACTATCGCCCTCTATGACCTTGAGGTCAGAGAGAATGAAGAACTCTGTTGAGAAATCACGATTCGCTATCAAGTCTCTGTGCGGATAATCACTCGGTACCGTCACTGTGACATCTGCCTCATTGTTCTTTGTGAATTCTTTGGCTTGGATTTTCTCCTCAATCGCCGCTTGAATCGTCCCTCGTAGACTTAGGAGCTCGGCCATTGTCTTTGAGACCTCTCCCGGTGCATCAGACTCACGGAGTTCAGGGAAATCTTGCATGTGCACAGAGTCTTCAAATCCTGCGTGCTCCCAGGCTTCTTCCGTGGTGTAGCAGAGGATAGGTGCTAGGAGTTTCGTCAAGGCGCAGAAGACATCATGCATGACAGTTTGAGTGGATAGACGCCGGAGACTATCTGAGGCGTCACAGTACATTCTGTCTTTTGTTGCATCAATGTAGACAGCAGAAAGATCCGCCGTGCAGAACTGATTGACGGCAGAGAATACCTTACGGAACTCATACTTCTCGTAGGCTTCTTTACAGTTCTCAATGAGTGTGTAGAGGTGCTCGAGTACCCATTGATCAAGTATTGGCATATCAGCCTTCGCCACTCTCTGCGCTTCCACCTCAAAGCCGTCTATATTGCCTAACAGAATTCGTAGTGTATTTCTCAGGCGGCGATATGGCTCAGCAATTTGTGTGAAAAGCTTCTCGCCAAAGGGCACTTCTGTTTGCCAGTCCACAGAGGCCACCCAGAGTCTCACAATGTCCGCACCGTATTTTTCGTAGTAGTACTTCGCATCAACCGGTTTCCCGCTCGTAGATGACTTAGAGATCTTAGCATCTTCTGCTGAGATTTTCCCTTTTTTCTTCTGCTCAAGTAAATCCTGATCCACCACAAAGCCGTGTGTGAGTACAGACTTGTATGGTGCGTGGTCATTGAGCCCGACAGAAAGCATCAGCGAGGACTGGAACCAACCACGGTGCTGATCTGTCGCTTCTAGATAGAGATCTGCTGGCCCACTGAGCTCTGGATGGCGATCTAGAACAGCCTTGTGCGAAGAGCCAGAATCAATCCAGACATCGAGTGTGTCTCGGCATTTTGTGTAGCCCGCTGGGAGGTCGAGGCGCTTGGCGAGTTCTTCATCACTGAGCTCAAACCATAAGTTCGAGCCTTCCTTTTCGAGTAAATCAGCAATACGATCAGCGAGGTCGGCATCAATCACGGCCTCACCTTTTTCATCAAAAAACACAGGAACGGGCACACCCCAAGTACGCTGGCGAGAAACACACCAGTCAGGGCGCGCCTCCACCGTACCAAAGAGTCTGTTCCGACCCCACTTCGGTAACCAATTGACCTTATCAATCTCCTCAAGAGCCTTCTCACGAATCCCCTCTAGTGAAATAAAGAACTGCTCGACTGCGCGGAAAATAATCGGCGTTTTTGAGCGCCAGCAGTGAGGATAGCTGTGGAGGTAGTTCTCCTTACCCACCAGACGCTCCTTCATCGCCAGTAGCTTAATAATCGGCACATTGCACTCAAAGACATGTTCCCCCACCATCTCTGGTAGTCCACATTCCTCGGTGTATTTCCCTTCATCATCTACTGGAGAGAGCACGCCAAGGTCATTTTGCATACCCACAGCGTAGTCATCCGCACCATGCCCAGGGGCGATGTGAACAGCACCAGAACCAGAGTCTGTAGTCACGAAGTTCGCAGCAATCAGCTTAGAGGTTCGCTCTAAAAATGGATGCTCTGCTTCCATGCCTAAAAACGCCTCACCTTTCACTTGCTGGAAAGTTTGTTTCAGGACAAAACCTGTTTTTTGCTCAAAGGCCTCTAGCAAGTCTTTGGCAATAACAAATGACTTCGTCACTAGACCTACAACTTCACCCTTCTTGTCCTTCTTCTCTTTCTCGAAGCTCCCTAACACATAGTCAAGCTGGGGATGAACAGCGATACCGAGGTTTGCAGGGAGAGTCCAAGGTGTGGTCGTCCAGATCACCATGGAAACTGGCTGATCAAAACCATTTCCTAACAACGGGAACTCCACATAGAGTGCGATCGATTTCTTCTCCTTATACTCGACTTCTGCTTCTGCTAGAGCGGTTTGGGCGCCATAGGACCACTGCACAGGTTTTTTGGACTGATAGACATTTCCTCGGCGTATGAGGGCGGAGAAAGTACGGATAATGTCCGCTTCATAGGATGCATCGAGTGTTAAATAGGGATTTTCCCAATCACCAAAGACACCAAGACGGCGAAATGAAGCGCGCTGGATATCGATCCACTTACTTGCAAAATCTACGCAGCGACGGCGGATCTCTGCAGGCTCTAAATCACGTGCATTTTGGCAGACTTTGAATTCGATAGGGAGACCGTGGCAGTCCCAGCCTGGGATGTAAGGTGTCTCGTAGCCAGCCATGGTCTTTGACTTCAGCACGATATCCTTCATCACTTTATTGAGAGCAGTTCCCATATGCGCGTCACCATTGGCGAATGGAGGGCCATCATGGAGAATGAACTTCGGTGCAGACTGAGCTTTACGGCGCGCTTGAATTCGCTCGTAGAGACCCTCTTTTTCCCATTGTTCTAGGCGATTCGGCTCCTTAGTTACCAAATCTCCACGCATTGGAAACGTGGTTTGAGGTAGAGTAAGAGTGTCTTTGTACTGTGATGCATCCGTGCTCATGATTTCAGGCGCGCAAGCTAGCCCCTCGGGCGCTCAGGGTCAATCGTCCATTTTTCTGACATCAAACTCCTTATTTCAGCTTTAGACCCTCAATGCCCAAATACCTGTGAAGAAAATAATCTGATCCAATAATTAAGCGGAAACGAGACTTTCGCTCACGCCCTCTCTTCTCCATGCTTCTGGCGTGGATATTGAGCGACTCACAGAATTTCTTCAATCCAATCAATGGAACATCACCTTTGAGGTTAGTGCCCTGCGCCAAGGCCACACTCTAGCACGTGCGCGACTCGTGAATCAGGCCACTGGGGAATTCCTCCCCGGAGATGATGCTGAAATTCGTGGCTACCTCACAGATAAGACGAGAACCCAGTACGAAACCACTCTGATCTTCTGGATCGAGCAAGAGACTCTACAGATGGAGAGCGAGTGCAGCTGTGCTCAAAGTCAGAATTGCCAGCATGCCGCAGCCCTAATCGAGTATCTGCTACGTGCGAACCATCTCGCAGAGGCTTTCGATGGATCTATTGATAGATCTCTCGCTAAATCAAATGGAGAATCTCAGTCAACAAACATACCCCAGGCAGCCAAGAAGACTTACCAAACACCACTGACAAAAAACACACCTTCCTCTTCATCCGCGCCTTCCCCATCTGCCGCCCCTCCAGAACATGACTTACACAGCGAGACTCCATCTCAACACGAGTCACCTAGAACAACCGCGCAATCTCAGCTCACCCCCGAGTTCCTTATTCGTATTGAGCGCAAGCCTGCGAGCGAGACCTACTCTTGGCTCCCAGAGATCTACGCCCATGCCTATGCTCTCTATGGTTCTCATAAAGTATCCCTAGAGCCCTCAGGTCTCCTTCCCCCCATTATCCAAGGTTCCCAGAAAATCCGCCGCCAGCAGAACTTAGAAATGCAGGCCTGCCAGCTCCTGTACGCGCTTGACCTCATTCCCGGAGCTGAGGAAGCTCCCCCGTCTCTAAAGAAACTCGCCAAACCTCCCCATGCGGCGAAACTCTGGGCCATCGAGCGCAAGAAATGGCCAAGTCCTGACTTCTACTGGCAGCGCTTCCGCCACGAGGGCGTGCCCGCTCTGGAGTCCCGTGGATGGCGTGTCGAGTTCTCTGCCCACGTGGGGCTGAAGCCTCTCGTCTTCCGCACCGATACTTGGCGCGCTGATATTGTCGAGGAAGGGAAAGGTTGGTTCCATCTCTCAGCAGGCTTTGAGATTAATGGAGAAGCGTTTGAGCTGCAGCCCATTCTCGCTACATTAGTTGAGCAGCAGTTTCTTGAACTCACCAAGCACCTCCCTAAGGGTCAAGAATTCCTCATTTTCTTACCAGATGGTCGCGGCCTAGCTCTTCCCGTGGGACGCTTCCGAAATATTCTAGAGACACTCGGCCGCCTGGTGAACTATCAGTTTAGCTCGGGCCCTATTCGGGTACAGAAGACGGATGCCGCCGCTCTCACCGAGCTCGAAGACCTCGGAGCCGAAGCACCAGAGACTCTCTATGAACTCTCCGAGGCTTTTGAGAACTTCCGCTCGATCACGGCACTCCCCGTGCCGGATGGTCTCCAGGCAGAACTGCGCCCCTATCAGCTCGAGGGCTACTACTGGATGCAGTTTCTCAAGCGCCATGATCTCCACGGCATTCTCGCTGATGATATGGGACTGGGGAAAACCCTCCAATGCCTCACCCACATCTTACATGTGAAACAAAGCAGAAAGAGTGACACAGAGAGCCTCCCCTCACTCGTACTCGCTCCCACCTCTGTGGTGCTCAACTGGCAGCGTGAGGCCAGCAAGTTCACCCCCCAGCTCAGTGTCCTTGTTCTCCAAGGGCCCAAGCGTCATCAGCATTTCTCTGAAATCTCGAGCTATGATCTCGTTCTCACCTCCTACGCCCTTCTGCCCCGTGATATGGATGCCTACAGCAGCCAGCTCTTTGAGCTCATCGCTCTGGATGAAGCCCAGCACATCAAAAACGCGAAGACTCAAATCGGCCAATCTGTTAGAAAGTTGAACTCCCACCAGCGCCTCTGCCTCTCAGGCACTCCAGTGGAGAATCACCTCGGGGAACTCTGGAGTCTCATGGACTTCCTCATGCCTGATCTACTCGGTAGTCATGAGGAATTTAATGAACAATACCGAACTCCGATTGAGAAACAGGGGAAACAAAACCAAGGGCAGAGCCAAAGCCGTGCCGCTGAGCTTCTCGCTAAGCGAATCGGCCCACTTATTCTCAGACGCACAAAGCATGATGTCGCCAAGGAGCTCCCGCCAAAAACCGAAGTCCTGCAAACTATCCCTCTCAACGAAGATCAAAAAGACCTCTACGAAACAGTGCGCTCCACCATGGATAAGCAGGTACGCGCCGCACTCGCAGCAGCCACTGGTAATCAGTCTAACATAGTTTTTCTCGATGCCTTGCTGAAGCTGCGCCAGATTTGCTCCCACCCTAGCTTACTCGATAGCAGCTATGACCATGTCGAGTCAGCAAAGTTCCATTACTTCAAGACATTACTAGGCACTTTATTAAAGGAAAAGCACCGCGTCCTTGTCTTCTCACAGTTCACCTCGATGCTCCAGATCATAGAAGACCATATCAAGCAGCTCGGCATTTCTTATTTAAAACTCACCGGCGAGACTAAGAACCGCCAAGACCTCGTGGAGCAATTCCAGAGTGGTGAAGCCGATATTTTCCTCATTTCACTCAAGGCAGGCGGCACGGGACTGACCTTAACAGGAGCAGACACTGTCATCCACTACGACCCATGGTGGAACCCCGCTGCCCAAAACCAAGCCACAGACCGCGCCTATCGAATCGGCCAGACAAAGCCTGTGATCGTCCACAAGCTGATCTGCCAAGACACGGTAGAAGAGCGCATTCACCAGATGCAGGATAAAAAACAAGGCCTCGCTGACAATGTCTTCACAGGTGCCACTAGACAACTCAGTCTCGACGAAGACACCCTCAAGCAACTACTTTCTTCCTAGGAGCACCTCCGGAAAAAGTAGCTCCAAGCTAGAGGGTGCCCACCATTTTCTCAGAAATTTCACTTCGTTTTCTTGCCGTTATTTGCCATTGCTTCGGCATGTCTGCACTGACGAAAACAAACCTTCTTGGCATCACTAAGGATGAGCTCACCGAGTTCTTCTCCTCACTAGGTGGCTCCGAGTACCACGCCACAAAGGTTCTCCATGCAGTCTACAGACTAGGTATTTCAGAACTCGACCAGATAGAAGGTCTGCATGAGCGCTATCTCTCCGCTCTCTGTGAGCACTTCACGCTCTCTTCTCTCGAAGTCGACCAGAAACAGGGGTCTGCCGATACGACCCAAAAGTTTCTCTTTCGCCTCGATGATGGTCGCTACATTGAGTCCGTACTTATTCCTGCAACACCGACAGAAGACGGAAAGCGCTCAGAGCGCATGACAGTATGCGTCTCCTCACAGGTCGGCTGTGCCTATGGCTGTAAGTTCTGCGCCTCTGGTTTAGATGGCTTCACGCGTAATCTCAGTACGGCAGAAATTATCGCCCAGCTACTGGAAATCCGCCGGCTCAGTGAGAAACCCATCACCAATGTGGTCTTTATGGGGATGGGAGAGCCTCTGGCGAACTATAAGAACCTCGATAAGGCACTCGATATTATCACCAATCACTGGGGACTGGGCATTGGCTCGCGCCACGTCACAGTCTCTACATCAGGCCTCGTCCCGATGATCCGTAAGCTCTCCCAGCGCAAGCCCCAGGTTTCACTGGCCATTTCTCTCCATGGCCCCAATGACACGATTCGAGACACCATTATGCCTGTGAATGCCAAATGGAATGTCGAGGAGCTCTTTGACGCTCTCAAGGAATTTAGAGACTCTAACAATCAGAGAATCACCCTCGAGTATATTCTCATTAAAGATATCAATGATAGTCTCGACGCAGCCAGAGAACTCGCAGAGCGCGCCAAGAGTATCGGAGGCTTCGTGAATATCATCCCCTACAACACTGTGGAGGGACTTCAGTGGGAGAGACCAAGTACAGCTCACTGTCATGAGTTTCGTAATACCGTAAAGGAACTCGGTGTGATGACAACCATGCGCTTGGAAAAGGGCCACGATATTGACGCTGCCTGTGGTCAGCTTCGGCTGAGAAAAGAGCGCGATCTTTAAGCACCTCTTCTAAAAGGGTATGAATCAGCCACAGCATTGGGCTCAGAAACTTGTTTCATTTATGCAAATCATGAGTGCGTTTCATTATTAAAAATAAACACGGTTTTTATGAATTCTACTTATTTCCCTAAGTGTTGGCACATGGTTTGCTGAAGGTGTTAGCATGTCTAATCAAACGCTGAATGTCCTCGATGTGAAGAACCCGAATATTCGCACTCTTCATATCACATGGGTAGCGTTCTTTCTCACTTTTGTCGTATGGTTTAACCATGCCCCACTGAGCTTAGTGATTTCTGAGACGTTTAACCTCAGCAAAGCTCAGTGGAAGGCTCTACTCATTCTTAACGTCGCACTGACCATTCCAGCGCGGGTGATTGTGGGGATGCTCGTTGATAAACTGGGGCCACGTAAAACCTACAGCTCCCTGCTGATGATAGCGGGGGGGCTCTGTGCGTGGTTCGCCTCCGCCCAAACCTATGAGCAGCTGGCGATAGCGCGCTTCGCGCTTGGCTTTACCGGTGCTGGCTTTGTGATTGGTATTCGAATGGTTGGTGAGTGGTTTCCTGCTCGCCAAGTTGGCCTCGCTGAGGGTATCTATGGGGGCTGGGGAAACTTCGGCTCTGCCGCTGCCGCCATTATTCTCCCCTCTCTCGTTGTCGCCTACGGTGGTGAGAATGGCTGGAGACTCGCACTCTACACGACTGGTGCCGTCGCCTTCCTCTATGGTATCTTTTATGGCATTGTCGCCCGTGATACACCAGAGGGTGCGACTTACTTTAAGCCGAAGAAATCTGGCGGCATGGAGGTCTCTACGCGCCGTGATTTCTACTTCCTCATTCTCATGACTATCCCCATGTACTTAGCTCTTGGGGTACTCAGCTGGAAGCTCTCACCAAGTGGGGTCAATCTCATCAGTACGAAGGTCATGTACATTCTCTACGGAGTGCTTGTGGTGCTCTTTATTTTCCAAGTCAGTCAGATCTACCGTGTGAATAAGACAATGCTCAAGGAAGGTAGTGTGCCTGAAATGTTCCGCTTTAAGTTCAAGCAAGTGGCGATCTTAGACCTCAATTACTTCGTGACCTTTGGCTCTGAGCTTGCTGTTGTCTCTATGCTGCCTCTCTTCTTTATGGAGACCTTTGACCTCACACCTGTACAGGCTGGCCTCTTCGCCTCTGGCTTTGCCTTCATGAACCTCGTCGCTCGCCCTGCTGGTGGCCTGATTAGTGATAAGTTTGGTCGCAGAAAGAGTATGCTTATCTTTATGGTGGGACTCGCTGTGGGCTACATGCTGATGAGCCAGATCGATAGTACATGGGCGATTCCTATGGCTATTGTGGCGACTATGCTCTGCTCTTTCTTTGTGCAGTCTGGTGAGGGTGCTGTGTTTGCGATGGTGCCACTCATTCAGCGCAGAATGACAGGTCAGATCGCTGGTATGGCAGGTGCCTACGGTAATGTAGGTGCTGTGACATTTCTCACTATTTTCTCCTTTGTCGATGCTTCGCAGTTCTTCATGATTATTGCCAGCTCTAGTGCGATAGGATTTATCGCGACTCTCTTCTTAGAAGAGCCCAAAGGCCACACAGCTGAGGTACTCCCTGATGGTACTGTGGAACTGATTAAAGTAGACTAACTCCTCCATGACAGCTCACCCAGAAGAGTCCGCGCAGCTCAAGATCTCTGTCGGCCAAGCGACAACTTCTGGCGTCAAGCCTATCAATGAAGACTGCATGGGGGTGCAAATCCCCCAGCACAGACAAAAAATCACCAAAGGTATCGCCTCTGTGATTGCAGATGGTGTCAGTGCTGCCAGTGGCGGTAAGATAGCTGCAGAGATGTGCGTGCAGGCCTTTCTCGCAGACTACTACAGCACACCTGATACCTATGCGGTAAAAACCGCGGGCCAGCGCGTTCTCAATGCCCTTAACCAGTGGCTCTACGCTCAAGGGCAGCGAGAAGGCCACAAGGTCGAAAGAGGCTACCTCTCGACCCTCAGTGCCCTGATTCTCCACTCGACGACAGCGCACATCTTCCACATCGGAGACACTCGTATCTATCGACTCAGAGAGAATGCTTGGGAGCTCATCACCCGAGATCACAGTACCTCGGTGTCTTCCTCCACGAACTATCTGAATCGCGCGATGGGGCTCAATCTCTCCCCCAAGGTCGACTACCATGATCTTGATCTAGAAGTTGGAGATCTCTTTGTCTGCACCTCAGATGGTGTCCACGAGTGGCTCAGTGATTCTGAGTTTAAATACTACTTAGAGGAGAAAAACCTCGATGCTGCTGCGACCAACATCGTTTCCAAAGCCCTCGCCAATGGCAGCCTAGATAATCTAACCTGCCAGATTATCCAAGTCGAAGAACTTCCCGCGCAGCAAAAAGAAGAAATGACACGCCTGCTGGAGCAGCGCCCATTTCCTCCTCTACTGAAGCCAAAGACTCTACTCGATGGTCTCGAGGTCACAGCGATTCTCTACGAGAGTGCCAGAAGCCAGCTCTATGCCGTGCGAGATACAGTCACTGGTAAGTCGATGGTGATGAAGACTCCTTCGCCGAACTTCCAGGACGACTCCGACTACATCAATGGCTTTATTAATGAAGAATGGATCGGCAAGCGAGTGAGTCATCCTGGGCTCATTGAGGTGCTGGAGCCAAGAGAGACACCCACCATGCTCTACTATCTGATGGAGAAGATCGAGGGCCAGACTCTCTCGCAGTGGACTAAGGCACGCGGTGAGAGCATCGAGATTCAGCAGCTCATCGATATCGCAGAACAGCTCATTTCTGCGACCAGAGCACTGCACCGCATGGAGACTCTGCACCAAGATCTCAAGCTCGATAACATCATGATCCAGCCCAATGGTAAAATCATGATCATTGACTATGGTTCCTGCAAGATCGCCTCTCTGGCTGACTCAAGAAGCACCCTCCAAGCTCCAGGCACTCTCGAATTCGGCGCTCCAGAATACCGCTATCCTCAAGGCGGTGCCATTGGTGGGCATTCTGACCAATTTTCCATCGCGATGATTCTCTACTATCTCTTTACCCGGGGTCAGAGTCCCTATGGCGAAGCCTGGAAAAGCGCCACTAGTTCTCATGATTTCAGCCTGCTTAGCTACACGCCGAGCTATCACCACCAGCCACTGGTTCCCGTCTGGCTAGATGGCGCCCTAAAGAAGGCTCTTAGTATCTCTCCTGAGTCGCGCTATGCGAGCATGAGTGAGTTCGTCCATGATCTCAAGCACCCCAACCCCGCCTTCACCGAGGCGAAATTCCTCCCGTTAAAAGAACGTGACCCCCTGCGCTTCTGGCAGAGTCTCTGCGCTATTTTCTTTATCACCACTCTCCTCTTCCTCTTTCTATTTCTGACAAAAGCCTCATAGCACGAGTGCAAAAAGGATTTGAGAGTGTTTTTTAGAGAATTCCCACTGAGAAAGAATTCCCACTGAGAAAGGTTTTCGCGAGAGAGCTTATGGCATAACATCCCAAAATTCTCCTTTTCTTAGTAGCCTGAGTCTCTATCCTCCCACGCATAGTAACTGACAGCATGCTTTCGCGGTGTGTGTCTTTTCACTCTCATTTAATTTATAGACTTATCATAGAATAACGACCATGGCACTCGACACAGTCCGCTCATTCACCACTGGTTCAGGCTCCGAAGGAAAATTCCATTCTCTTCCAGCCCTCAAGGAACTCGGCATTGCTGATGTTTCACGCTTACCAGTTTCCATTCGTATCGTCCTCGAATCCCTGCTGCGCAATTGCGATGGCCGCAAAGTGAGCGAAGATGACGTCAAAAACCTCGCGAGCTGGAAGGCCGAGTCTCCAGGTTCCTACGAAGTGCCCTTCACTGTCGCACGCGTGGTCCTTCAGGACTTCACAGGTGTGCCACTTGTCGTTGACCTCGCTGCTATGCGTAATGCCGCAGCAGAAGCAGGGGCTGATCCTTCCGTGGTCGAGCCTCTCGTACCTGTTGATCTCGTCATTGACCACTCCGTACAGGTAGACTTCGCGGGCTCACAGGCTGCTCTGGATCGTAACTTACAGATCGAATTCATCCGTAATCAGGAGCGCTATGAGTTCCTCAAATGGGGTCAGCAGGCCTTTGACACCTTCGGAGTTGTCCCTCCAGGAATCGGCATTGTTCACCAGGTGAACTTAGAGTACCTCGCGAAAGGTGTTCTTGAGAAAGAGGAAGTCTACTACTTCGACTCACTCGTCGGTACAGATTCTCACACCACCATGATCAATGGCCTCGGTGTTGTTGGTTGGGGTGTCGGTGGTATCGAAGCAGAGGCCGGTATGCTCGGTCAGCCAGTGACTTTCCTCGTTCCAGAGGTTGTTGGTGTGTATCTCCACGGAGATCTTGCGGAAGGTGTCACAGCCACAGATCTGACTCTCCGTATTACAGAGATTCTTCGCGCACAGGGAGTTGTCGGCAAGTTCGTCGAATTCTATGGCCCAGGAGCAAAGGCTCTCAGCCTACCTGATCGTGCCACCATTGCCAATATGGCACCAGAGTATGGAGCCACCATGGGATTCTTCCCAGTGGATGAAGAATCTGTCGCCTACCTCAAGGGCACAGGGCGCTCAGAGGAAGTCTGCCAGACTCTCGAGAATTACTTCAAAGCTCAAGGCATGTGGGGCATCCCACAAAAAGGAGATATCGACTACACAGTCTCCATCGATCTAGATCTCTCCAGTGTTGTCCCTGCTGTCTCAGGCCCTAAGCGCCCACAAGACCGTATTGATGTCACAGACCTTGGTTCTAAATTTGATAGCCTCTTCACAGACTCAGTCGCTGATGGTGGCTTTGGCCGCACAGCAGAGAGCCGCCACGATACAGTCGAGCTCAACCTCGACACCACAGCGGGCTTCTCACCAACTGGTCAGCAACTCCTCAGTGAAGCAGGCAATGATGTCGCCACCGAAGAAGCCGCTGTCCAGACACAGCTCAAACACGGATCAGTTCTCATTGCAGCGATCACATCCTGCACGAATACTTCAAACCCCAGCGTCATGTTAGCTGCGGGCATTGTAGCGAAAAAAGCAAATGCGCTAGGACTCACCACAGCACCCTATGTCAAAACGTCTCTTGGGCCAGGCTCACGAGTCGTGACAGACTACTTCAATGCCACAGGCCTGCAGAAAGAGCTCGATACACTCGGCTTCCACACAGTGGGCTACGGCTGCACGACATGCATCGGTAACTCAGGACCTCTGACTCCTGCGATTGAAAGTGCGATTTCAGAAGGAGACCTCGTCTGTGCTTCTGTTCTCTCAGGAAACCGTAACTTTGAGGCACGTGTACACGGCTCTATCCGCGCAAACTTCCTCATGTCACCACCACTCGTTGTTGCCTACGCCATCGCAGGCCGAGTCGACCTTGACCTCGCCAATGACCCTATCGGCACTGATAAGGACGGTAATGTCGTCTACCTCAAAGATATCTGGCCGACACAAGACGAGCTCAAGGAAGTCATCGACTCCGCCCTCGTACCAGAGGTCTTTAATGCACTCTACAATGACCTCGATAATGCGAACCAAAACTGGGTCGACATCGAGAGCTCTACAGGAGCGACATACAGCTGGAATGATGATTCTACTTACATCCAGAATCCACCATTCTTTGAAGGCTTCTCACGCACACCAGCGACAGAAGGTAAGGACATCCTAGATGCTCGCCCACTGGGAATTTTCGCGGACTCTGTCACCACAGATCACATCTCGCCAGCAGGTGCGATCGTTCCCACATCTCCAGCTGGTCAATACCTGCTAGAGAATGGAGTCGAAAAAGCGAAGTTCAATAGCTTCGGCTCACGCCGTGGTAATGATCGTGTGATGACTCGCGGAACCTTTGCGAATGTTCGCATTAAGAACCTCATGTGTGCAGGTACAGAAGGTGGCTACACGCAGTACTTCGGTTCTCAGGAAGTGCCTGCGCCAGACACAGAAATTGCTGCACTAGAAAATAGCAAACCAGCCTTCATCTATGATGCCGCTATGGCCTACAAGAAGGACAATACCAATCTCATCGTCATCGGTGGTGAAGACTACGGTATGGGATCTTCCAGAGACTGGGCAGCGAAAGGAACTCGCCTACTCGGAGTGAGTGCTGTTGTCACCAAGTCCTTTGAGCGCATTCACCGCTCTAACCTCATCGGCATGGGAGTCCTCCCACTAAACTTCAAGAATGCTGAGGACTACGATAAGGTGAAGGACATGCACAGCTGCACCTTTAGTATCAAAGGTATTGCTGGCGAGCTCACACCAATGCAGGAAGCCACGCTCATCACCTCATGCGGTCTCGAACTTCCTCTCGTTGTACGCCTCGATACCCCAGCGGAAATCGACTACTATCTTAACGGTGGTATCCTGCCATACGTGCTTAATCAAATACTTGATAATGCACAAGAAGCTGAAAAAACCAGCTGCAGCATCGATTCCTCAGGCGGATGAGGCGTCTAAGCTAAAGGCAGCAGTTGCTGCCTAACACAATCTAAAAAACAGCGATTCCTCTAGCAGGAGTCGCTGTTTTTTTTGTTATAAACTCCCCCACTAGAGCCTGAAGCTCCCTTCATTCACCGATCCGATTTCAAAGGATTTTTTAAAAGCAATTCATTCGTGTTAGAAGATAGTTTCAGACTATCTGACACTCTATCTAGATCCCTTTGCTAATCTCATTTCTTACAAACTATCTAGTACGCTAACTATCGCTATACTGGTGGAGTCATTTGGTTTTCCAATATCACAATCCGCTTTTTACAAATCTACCCTGCGACGTGAAGTGCATGATAAGGGAAAAATAAAACCTCATGTTTTCTATCTCCCACTAATTTAGCCTAACAAAAATAAAAATCAAAACTTGTGCCTCAGCATTCTGAAAGTGATTTTCCTTTGTAGGTAAAGCACAAAACGACCGCCAGCTATTCCCTGTTTTCGACACCTTAAAGTATAAACTCCACGAAAGTAGACAAAACACACCAAAAAAATTCACGTTAGTGTTTGAATAAAATCTGCAAATAGATTTGCCACCTCATGAAAAACCATGATTTAATTTCATGATTTTAATTTGCTGTATTCATTGATTTACAGCTTTTTGAAGGGACCAAACAAAAATGCATATGTCAAAAACACTAATCGCCTTAACTTGCATCCTGCTCTCTAAACTAGCCTATGCAGACTACACGAGACCCAGTAATTTTTCTTCCATTCCTACAATGCCAATAACCTCTGGTAATGGGGCTCAAGGACGAATTGTTCAAGCAATTAACAATGCTGATGCCGCAGGCTTAAGATTACAGCTCGGAGCAGGGAATTACGAATTAGGAGAAATCCATGTTAATAAAAGTAATATTTTTATTGAAGTAAACGCACGTGCAGTTCTCAGACTCAGAGAGAGTGATCAAATCATGTTTCGCGTTGGCACTGGCCGTACTCGAGTCCGAAACTTTGGCATCTATGGCCCAGCTGCCAATAATAAATGCACTGTCGATCTCTCTCCCAATAACCGTAAGGGCTTCGATGTTCCAGCAGAGTTTCTACGTATCTCTAATGTCGCAAACTTCCTTGTTCGTAACATTAATATTCTAGACTCAGCACTCACGAGAAGAGCTTCTATCTGGCTCATTCAAAACCCCGTCCCTAACACTAACACTCCTAACGAAGGCACAATAAGAGATATTTTCCAGGCCAATGCCCACCGTGGCTATGGCATCACTCAAGTTTACAGAGCGGATAATTGTTTCTTTAAAAACCTCTCAGGCTTCGGAGGAGTTCAACTACGTTTTGAAACAGATCAATTCCCAGGCAGAAACGCTCTCGTCAACTGCGATGGCGATAATATACGCGGTGAGCGCGGTCAGAGTACTGTCGTATTCTCACCACATTGGGCGGATTCCCGGGGATGCAATGTCACCAACGTACACGGTACAGGTAACTTTAACTCTGTGAGGATTGCTCAAGGTTTCTTCACCAATAGCTCCGCCTTACAAAGAAGAGGCCGTTTCACAAACTCAAGTGTCGCCAGTATCCACTCCACTTATGGAACTACAGGAACAGAAGAGATTTATAAAGTCGCAGCTGAGCTACTCACCGGTACGGAGTGGCGCAAATCACGCTCAAGAATTAACCGCAACGACACAGGTCGATCAGTAACCCAAAATGACAGACGTATTCAAGAGTACATCGTGGCACCGACATCCACACCAGTCTACAGCTTTGAAGGCGATCTCAAAGACGCTAATCGAGGTGTTCGTATTTCAGGCATCACTCGTACAGATTATCCAAACACAGCCTTCAGCGGTAATATCCTAGATGACGGTCAAGCTCGCTCAAACACAGTAAGAAACCGCCGTCTAAACGCACTGCCCGAAACCCGCGCAAGCCAATAAAGCGAATCTATCGTAAAATTACGAGAAAAACACCTTCACCCACATAGATAGTGGAGATCGAGTCTGTATTGACTCATCATTAGAAGAAGGTATTTTTAACGCGGATTTGTTCATAGAAAATGAGTAGATCAAACTACTCTAAAGAATCTATTTTAGAGCTTGATCTAGTAGTCCAATAAAGTTAATTGCTACAAAGTTATTTGTTCTCATAAAACACGTTCTTTTGGTGCAGTCATTTTACCTCATATTCTTTCGTTTCGTTCTGTGTTTCAGTGCTCTGGATTCCATGGCTGAAATGCCTAAGATCAGTTTACCAGAACAGTTTCTGTCATTAACACCAAACATTCATTCCGGAAGCTCTCCAAACCATAGCCAATTATTAGTGCTAGCAGAAATGGGAATTCAAACAATCATCAGCGTAGATGGACCTCCGCCTCCAGAGAAATACTCCCACCTAGAACAGATTAACTACATCCATATACCCGTGGGCTACTCGACAATCACTGACCAACAGCTCTCAGATATCATCTCAGCGATTCGTCTTAGCCAAGAATTAAAGACAGGCGTATATATTCACTGCCATCACGGTAAACACCGAGCACCTGTCGCTATTTCAGCAGCACTTCGCAGCATGAATATGATCGACTTAGAAACCTCATTAGATCACGTCAAGAAATCCGGTTTAGCAGATCGTTACAAAGGCTTAAAACAAGCAATCCATGATGCAGTACCTGGTAAATCACTCCCTTCACCTCGAAAATTACGTAAGGCCTATCCTCCTGAAGATATAATTGAAAATATGTCACATATTGACAAGCTCTTCAAAAAACTCAAATCCGCCAACAAACAAAATTGGCCTGTAACCCCCGACTCCAATCACGAAGAAATCGCCCTCCTACTGGAAGAGAAAATACGAGAACTAAAGCGTATCCAGCATGACTACATTCATGAAGAGTTTGAAACACTAAGGCTGCACAGTGAAACTTCATCAAAAAAACTCACATTAGCTCTACAAGCAAAAGACTACACTGCTGCTCAAAAGAATATTCAAGCTCTCTCGACTTCTTGCAAATCTTGCCATGCAGAATTCCGCGATTGATCTGATAAAGGCAATTCATAGAATCTCAAACGCATTGCACTATGATTTCTCTTCGCCTCTACCATACACTTAAGTTTTCCATCAGCTTACTACCTTTCCTAGTTTTGCTTTCTTGTTCAGAGCAGACTGACACGAAGAAAGTAGTCGTTCTCTACACATCTCTTGATAGACCACACTCAGAGCCTGTCATTAGACAGTTCGAGGAACAAACAGGCATTACTGTTCAAACAGTCTACGACACAGAAGCAGCAAAGACTGTAGGCCTGACAAACCGTCTCATAGCTGAAAAGAGAAATCCGACAGCAGACGTATTCTGGAACTCTGAGGTCATTCGGACAATTCGTTTACAGGAAAAGAATATTCTAGAACCTTATCAATCTGCCGAAGCTAAGTCTATTCCCAGCCATATGAAAGATCCAGATCACCACTGGACTGGCTTTGCTGCTAGATGCCGCTGTTTTTTCTTTCATAAAGATCTCCCCTCTCCACCTAGAGAACTTAACGATATGCTCGATCCTAGATGGAAAGGCAAATTTGCTATCGCTAATCCTCTATTTGGCACAACAAACACTCATCTTGGCGTACAATGGCAAAAATGGGGTGCAGAAAAAACAAGAGCGTTCTATAAAAAGCTCAAACAAAACGGAGCCATCATCGTTCCCGGTAACGCTATGGCTAGGGATATGGTCTTATCAGGTGAGATCGACTTCTGCTTAACAGATACAGACGACGCATGGTCTTCTATATTGCAAGACAAACCTTTTAAAGTGTCCTATCCAGATCAAGATAAACAAAGCGAAGGCACGCTCTTTATACCAAACACGGTTGCCCTCATTCGCAATGGTCCAAATCCAGACACAGCCAGAGAGTTAATCGACTACCTACTCAGTACTGAAGTCGAATCGCAGCTCGCTCATTCGCAATCTTCACAGATTCCCCTACGCAAGGAAGTTGATACCCCTCGACATGTTTCAGAAATGAAAACGCTCAAAATCATCAGTGCAGACTTCCCAAGAGCCTCTCAAACGCTCGATGACGCAGGGCAGTTTATTCAAACAAACTTCTTAGAACCGTGAAGCGAGTTTACTCAACATTACTCGTATTAGTATTTCTCCTACTGCTTACCGCCCCAATCATCACACTTATACTCACGGCTCCAGAGATTCAGTGGCTCTCAATCAAAGAAAGCATCCAGTCTGAACAACTAAGAGCCCTAGGAAAAAAAACAGCTTCCATTGCAGCTTGGTCTTCTTTTCTTACCGTTGTCCTAGGGGTTTGCCTAAGCTCTCATATTCGAGCAACACCTAAATCGATCGTTTGGTTCATTCTATACGGCTTGTGCTTTCTCACCTCGCCCTACTTTCTCACTCAAGGCTGGATTAACGCAGCTGGATCCTTAAATTTCACCAAGCTACTGCATAGTACTACAGGGCTTATTGCCCTTCAGACACTCTACTACCTACCATTTACAGCTATTCTTATTTCCCTTACCCTCCCATCGCATACTGAAGAGCAAGAAAACACGCTAGCTCTATGCAAGCCTAACATTATTAAAAAACTACTTCTTAAACATTCCCTCTACCGCTTCCACTTGTTGAGCTACTTCACTCTCTTCTTCTGGTTAAATTTTTGGCAATATGAAATGCCCTCTATGCTGCGCCAGACAAACTATTGCTTGGGGCTCTATGCTGCATTTGGTTCATTTTTCGATTACAACCAAGCTTTGGGTTACACTCTCTACAGTGCCCGATGGGCTCTTTTAACCCTACCTTTTCTACTCTTCTTAAAAAGAGGTAATTCTCTTGATCAGAGAAACCTACAACCAAAAAACAAGTTAACTTGGTTACGCTCTTTATTCCTTTTCACCCCGCCTCTACTGGTTATGCTCATTCCTTCTTATTATATTATACAAGAGCTACCAGACGGCCAAGAAATCTTCCAAATATACAAGAACTACACACAAGATATAAAAAACACAGCTTACACTAGCTCAATAGTGGCGCTAGTTACCAGCTTACTGTGTTATATTTTATCGACGCTCTTTGATTCTAGAAAAAACAATCTCATTCATTTTGTCTGTATTAGCTTACTCATCACCACCCCTACAATACTGATTGGTATCACAACAGCCAGTTTATGCACATACGCAGGAATCAGTGGTACAATCCGCCAGTTCCTCGCTATAGGATCTGCCATTTTTCCTTTATTATTATTCTCTAGCACTTTCCTCCTAGCTCGTAATTCCACCTCTCAGCAGCAAACTCTCAAACTCTCACCTCTTCATTATTTGCGAGCTCAATCGCCTCTCATAAGAAAAATCTACCTCCCAAGGTATTTAGTTCTCTGCTCCATTGGAGTCTTGTTAGCACTTAAAGAAGTCACTAGCTCCCTTCTCAATTACCCTCCTGGAGGCTCCACTTTAGTATTATCTATTGAAACCATGTTACACTTCGATCAGAAAGAACTAGTCACCACTCTTTGTCTTTTCCAGCTGATTTTTGGTTTTATCATTCTCTCACCTTTCCTGTTATCCTACCACCTCCTTAGACGATGATTTCTTGCTCAAATATACACTACCGTTACGGGAAGACCAAAGTACTCCAAAACTTGTCTATAAAGCTACAAGAAGGAAAAACTCATGGCATTATGGGTACAAACGGCTCTGGTAAGACAACACTCGCAAAGATACTCAGCGGCCTAACACCTCTAAAACAAACAGGAGAAAAAGCCTTTCCAACTAAAAAGTGCATGCTAATTCAGCAAGACTTTGCCATATGGCCAGAAGTCAGTGTCCTCAATAACATTCAAATAGCTGCGAATAAACACGACAGCATGCTCTGGCTAGAACGGGTTCAACTACACGATAAGAGTCGAGATCTCGCTAAAACCCTCTCTCATGGCCAGAAGCAGAGACTCAGTATAGCCAGAGCACTGGCCTCACGCCCAGAGGTACTCATCCTTGATGAAGCCTTTAGTTATCTAGACCCAGCTCTTAAAAATTCAGCCTACCAATGGTTACGCCTCGCACAACAAGAGTCAGTCCAGTACAGCCTATTTATTTCTCAATCCATGGAGGAAATCTTTACACTCTGTGACAGCTTATCCTTCCTAACAAACGGATCACTGTCTGAGCCTCGCTCACCAGAATCTTGTTATAAAGAACCAGCTAATTTTACAGAAGCTAGTCTAACTGGAAGTATACAAATAATACCAAGCACGATAAAGCATTGTCTTTCAAATGGAAACCCCATTCTACAAGAGCAAACAACGGGGGAACTCACCAGCAACCAAGGACAAAGTCACAGCTCGAACGACACAGAAGAACACGCACAATACGTAATACGCCCCGAACACCTCGTCTCAAAACCTATCCAAGGTGGTCAATTCACTTTAATTCGTCATTACTACTTGCCAGGAATGAGCAACTCCGAGTTTATGGGAGAATTCGTCGAAAATGGAGCAGAGACAAAAGATCATAATTCTTCTGATAAGATTACCGCAAAAATACTCGGTAAGCCGCAAGTTGGTGAAAAGTATCAGATAACCACAGAATCTAAATTTCTCACATTGTAATCTATTCCTTTATGCCAACCCCATTTTACTACATTAAGAAGAACATTTCTCTTCTCATTGTTCTCTTCTCCTTCTCTGTACAACTACAGGCAGAAACCTATGTTACCGAGAAAACAGTACAAATCGACCGGTGTGCTTGTGCATGGTATATCATGCGCCAATTAGATGCAGACCCTCATTTCCTCTTTTTTTCCTCACCTCAGAAACCACCAAAAGGCATTAGCTATGACTTTTTTGGCGCCGAGTACTTTCACAAAGGAGCCGACTGTAGTTACACCACAATGATTAAGCGCCACATGAAGCGCAAGGATCCAGCTTTAATTAAAATTAACATTATTGTTAATGACGTCAACGCTTGGCAAAATACAAAAAACTCTTTAACCAATGACATCAAGCGCTTGATTGATAGTTATCACGATCACGGAATAGAAGATACAGACATTTATCAGCGAACAGCACTTATATTTGACGCTCTTTATCGTTCATACGGGGGTGAAACAAAGTTTGCCTATCCTGCTCAGGCCAAAAGTCAACTTGTGACACTACCGACAAACACTGGCGAACATTCAGAGGCCCTAAAAAACCAAGAACAGGC
>CALFVF010000011.1 GCA_937928735.1 uncultured Verrucomicrobiales bacterium
TCTGATTAGGATGATTTCTGATCATGTAGGTGCAAGGCTATTGAGAGGGTTTCTACCAAACCCGTGCACCTTATGCATCCATAATCTCACAAAAGGCTAGATTTCAGGCAGGATGAGCTGTTTTTCAGGAAGCCCTATTTAGCGCCCTAGCGGCTAGATTACTTTCTACGGATCTCTCCACTCATGAAAAAACTCATGATAGATCCTATCGGTTAGAAAACACACTGGGCTTAAAAAAAGCGACCCGCACTGAAAACAGTTACAGGATCCCTCCCAAAAACCTGTATCCATCAGTGCGGATCTCTGTGAACAATAACTATTTTTACCTTAACGACAAGGTTTTTTCTCTAATTTCTTTGTGAACATACGCTTAATTATTCCGCAGAATCAATCCTGCGTTGCCAGTTCTTTGAAAGTAAAGGCCTCAAGACTCCATACAGTAAGTACAATGTAAATATAACTGTTGGAGTGTACCACCGAGTGAGCTCATGGACGAGTAACCATATAATGCAGACGAAGCCCAAGATACTCCAAACAGAGCCTTTTGTGGACCAGTCCACCTTCTTAAAACTTGGATACCTAACATTACTGATCATCAGACCTGAGAGTCCAAGCATTGCTGCCGCTAATATCCAGCGCCATGCCACGGGCATGTCGGTTTCTTGATTGTAGAGGTGAATCAGTAGAAATGTTAGTGAGGCGATGAAGCCCGCTGCCATCGGGATAGGGATACCTCGGAAGTCCATGGAGTCACCGGGTTTTTTGGGCATATTCGCGAGGCAGTTAAATCGCGCCAAACGTATTGCTCCACAGAGCAAATACACAAAGGCGATGATCCAGCCAATTTTCTCTGGGAGAGAGAATAATACGGCTTTGGAAACCAATAGTGCTGGCGCCATTCCGAAGGAAACAACATCCGCTATCGAATCAAACTCTTGGCCAAAGGGTGATTCCTGCCCCCCTAGACGAGCGAGGCGTCCATCGAGTAAATCAAAGATACAGGAGCCAAAAATAAACAAAATTGCGTTTTGATAAAACGGATAGGCCTTGTCGAAGGCTTCGACCTGCATCCCATTGAAAATCGTTAAGACCGCCAAAAACCCACAGCAGAGATTCCCTGCTGTCATTGCATTGGGTAGCAAATAGATTTTAGGCTCTTGATAGTCCTCCTCACTCATGTCACCTCCTAAGAAACACAGGATCAGATGAAGAAACAGTGGAAAATTCCACCCAGCCCAGTAATATCACACATTATGATTTCCCTAGACAAAGACTCCACAATGGACGAGCTCACACGCAGCTACCCAGGAGCGAGGCGTGCCTTGTTTGCAAAATATCATATCGGTGGCTGCAGCTCCTGCGCCTACCAGCCTGAGGAAACAATCTCTGAGGTCTGCCTGCGTAATTCTCTGGATCTCTCCGAAGTCATCCAACATGTGGAAGACTCCCACAAGCACGATAAAGAACTCCTCATCAGTCCCCAGCAACTCGCGTCTATGATAGACAACAGCGCTCCATTCCAGCTCATTGATACGCGCACCCGTGAGGAGCACGAGGCTGTGAGCATTGCTGACTCGCAGTTTCTAACAGAAGCTCTTCAGCAGAGCATCTTTGCTCAGTGCACACCTGAGAGCACTATTATTCTCTATGATCATACAGGCCGTGATGTACTGGATAAAGTCGCCTGGTTTGTCGGCCACTCTTTACCTCAAACCAAGGGGCTCGAGGGCGGGATAGATGCCTACAGCCAACAAATTGATTCTTCACTGCCACGCTACCGACTCGAACTCGATTAAAAAGGAACTCACGCATCATCTCATCATGATATGAGGATATGTGGCCTTGCTATTCCCCTATTCTCTTCTAATTTCGCCCTTCTCACCCCTCTCAGTAACCGCTCACTATCTCATGGCCAGACCAGACAGCACAGCAGAACTCACCCAGGCTCTCAACGAGCGAATTTTAGTCCTCGATGGGGCGATGGGCACCACGATTCGTGGCTATGGCCTAAGCGAAGAAGATGCTCGTGGTGAGCAGTTTAAGGACAACGACAAGGATCTGCTGAACAATGGAGACATTCTCAGTATCACACGCCCAGATGTGATTCGGGATATCCACATGCGATTCCTCCAAGCAGGGTCTGACATCGTGGAGACAAATTCCTTCTCAGGGACTTCCATCGCCCAGTCTGAGTTCTTTATTGAAGATCCACGCGAGTCTGGGGAAGGCCGCAAGGATCCCGATTTCTACCAAGGCGTCATTGAGAACGAATTTCTCATCGACCTCGCCCACGAACTCAATGTCGAATCCGCCAAGCTCGCACGCAGTGCCTGTGATGAAGTAGAGGCAGCTACGGGGATCAAACGCTATGTCGCGGGCGCTATTGGCCCTATGACTGTGGGGCTCAATAACTCCGCAGTTGATCCCAATGACCCTGGATTTCGTGTCGTCACCTGGGATCAGGTCTACCTCGACTACAAACGCCAGATTCGCTCTCTTATCGAAGGTGGGATAGACATCATCATGGTGGAAACCATCTTTGATGCGCTGAATTCCAAGTGCGCTCTAGTCGCCGCCCAAGACATCTTTGAAGAAGACGGTATCCGCCTGCCCATTATCATCTCTGCGGCTGTCGGGCGAGGTGGGGAAACCATGATTTCTGCCCAAAAGGTCGAAGCACTCTGGAATGCCGTTTCCCATGTGAATCCTCTCGCTGTAGGGCTCAACTGCTCCTTGGGCCCAGATGAGATGCGTACTTTCATCAGCGAACTCTCCTCTTGCTGTGAAACCTTCGTTTCCTGCTACCCGAATGCCGGCATGCCAGACCCACTCTCCCCCACGGGTTTCCCCAAGCTCCCCGAGGATATGTATGAGCATCTCAAGGACTTCGCGGAGGCAGGGTTCATCAACTTCGCTGGTGGCTGCTGTGGCAATACCCCCGAACACATCGAGGCAATTGCCCGAGCTGTCAAAGACGTCAAACCTCGCACCCTTCCCACAGCCGAGCCCCTGCTGCGACTCTCTGGCACCGAGCCCTATAATCACACCGAGGATAAGAACTTCCTAATGATCGGGGAGCGCACCAATGTCGCAGGATCACCGAAGTTTAGAAAACTCATCCAAGAGGGCAAACTCGAAGACGCGCTCAGTGTCGCACGCCAGCAGGTGGACAATGGTGCCCCCGTCATCGATATCTGCTTTGATGACGGCCTCATTGATGGTGTCGACATGATGACACGCTTCCTTAATCTGGTACAATCTGAACCAGATATCACCAAGGTTCCCATTACAGTGGACTCCTCCAAATGGGAGATTATTGAAGCTGGCCTCAAGTGCCTCCAGGGCAAGGGTATCGTGAACTCCATCTCGCTAAAAGAAGGAGAAGAGAACTTCAAACGCCAAGCGCGCACCATCATGAAATACGGCGCGGCTGTGGTTGTGATGGCCTTTGATGAGCAGGGACAAGCCGCGACTTATGAGGAAAAGATCCGAATCTGTGAGCGCGCCTACAAGATTCTAGTTAATGAAGTTGGCTTTAATCCCCAAGACATCATCTTTGACCCTAACATTCTCACTGTAGCCACTGGTATCGAGGAGCACAATAACTACGCGGTGGATTTCTTTAACGCCACCAAATGGATCAAAGACAATCTCCCCGGTGCCAAGATCTCAGGAGGCGTGTCCAATGTCTCCTTCTCCTTCCGTGGGAATAACCCCGTGCGCGAGGCCATGCACGCCGCCTTCCTCTACCATGCTGGCAAAAACGGCATGGACATGGGCATTGTCAATGCCGGCATGTTAGAAGTCTACGATGAGGTGAAGCCCAAGATGCTCAAGCACGTCGAAGACGTGCTACTCAATCGCGACCCAGACGCCACTGAGCGCTTACTTGACTATGCCGAGCAATTTCGTGGCGTGAAAAAGAAAGCGCAAGAGGAAGATCTCAGCTGGCGCGAAACCACCGTGGAGAAGCGCCTCGAATACGCCCTACTCAAGGGTATCGACACCTTTATCACCGAAGACACCGAGGAGGCGCGCCAGCAGTATGGCCGCCCGCTCAAGGTCATTGAAGGCCCTCTGATGGATGGGATGTCAGTGGTGGGTGATCTCTTTGGTGCGGGTAAAATGTTCCTCCCCCAAGTGGTGAAATCCGCCCGTGTGATGAAGAAGTCTGTCGCCTATCTGGAGCCCTACATGGAGGAAGAAAAGGAAGAGCATATTCTCAAGCGCATTTCTGAGTTACAAATAGAAACTCCTGAGCTCAGTGAGTCCAATGCCCGCATTCAGGTCGAAAAGTCCATGTCCGCTGGCCGTATCGTCATGGCCACTGTGAAAGGAGACGTGCATGATATTGGTAAAAATATTGTCGGGGTCGTGCTCGCCTGCAATGGCTTTGAGGTCATTGACTTAGGAGTCATGGTGCCCTGTGACAAGATCCTTGAAATCGCTGTGGAGAAGCAAGTCGATGTTATCGGTCTCTCTGGCCTCATCACCCCTTCTCTGGATGAAATGGTCCACGTCGCAAAGGAAATGGAGCGCCGCGGCCTAAAAATCCCAGTACTAGTGGGAGGAGCCACCACCTCGCCCGCCCACACAGCGGTGAAGATCGCCCATCACTACAGTGGTGCAATTGTCCACGTACTGGATGCCTCACGCTCAGTTCCTGTCACCACCTCCCTCATCAGTGAAGAGCAGCGAGAAGACTTTATTGCGAAGAATGAAGAGCGCCACCAGAAGCTGCGCGACACCTTTAATAAAAAGAGCAAACCCGTCATCTCACTGGCCAAAGCTCGCGAAAATGCACCCAAATTCGACTGGAAAAACTACACACCTGCCAAGCCTGAGTTCACAGGAGTGCGCGTCTTAGAAAACCAGTCCCTGCGCGAGCTCGCCGACTATATCGACTGGACACCCTTCTTCCACGCCTGGGAGCTGCGCGGCGTCTGGGACCGAGAGACTAAAGTCCTCAAAACGCGCAATGAAGCCGGTGCCGCCGAGGCTGCCAAGCTCTACATCGATGCCCAAGAACTCCTCGAAGACATTATTGAGCACAAGCGCTTCACCGCGCGTGGAGTCTATGGCTTCTTCCCTGCTAACTCCTCGGGAGATGACATCACAATCTGGAGCGATAAAGATCGCCAGACACCGAGAGCGAATTTCTACACACTGCGCCAGCAGATTGAGAAAAGTAGTGGCAAGCCCAACAATGCTCTTAGTGACTATGTCGCCCCCGATAAGGCCGATGACTATATCGGCGGCTTTGTTGTGGGTATTCACGGAGCTGACGAATGGGCCGAGGAACTCAAGACCAAACAGCTCGATGACTACAAGGCCATCATGGTCAAAGCCATTGCTGATCGTCTCGCTGAGGCATGTGCCGAACTCCTCCACCATCGTGCGCGAGTTGCCTGGGGCTATGAGCGCAGTAATGAGTTTAACCACAATGAGCTCATTAAGGAAATCTACCGAGGCATTCGCCCGGCTCCCGGCTACCCCTCCCAGCCTGACCACACCGAGAAAACCACGCTCTTTGAGCTACTCGATGCCCCCACCCACACAGGAGTCGAGCTCACCGAGTCTTGTGCCATGCACCCCGGGGCTGCCGTTTCTGGCCTTCTGTTCTCCCACCCAGAGTCTCACTACTTCGCTATCAGTGACTTACAGAAAGACCAGATCGAAGACTATGCCACCCGCAAGGACTGGGACACCCAAAAGGCAGAAACATGGCTAGGCCCATGGTTAGGCTATAGTGAGTAGGCAAGCACGTAAACTGAGAGATTATCTATAAGCAGTTGGGGTATTGGGGTATTGGGGTATTGCAGCTGACAATCTAACAGCTTTAGGTTTCTAACTTGACTTGTCCTCACGTCATATGCTTCAAATAGAATATTCTTAGGCCAATCCTTATCATGAAGCTGTCATCTTGTTTTCCACTATTCCCCCTTTCCGGTATTCTCCTATTCACCAGTTGTACAAACAACGAGGAAGCCTTCCTTGAGGAAATTGATCACCTCGAAGGACGAGTTCATAAACTCGAAGGCTCTCTAAACAAACTGAGAAATGAACGTGACCACTACGCCAATCAGTACAAACAATACAGAGAAAGAGCGATTGTCGCAGAAGTCACACTCAAAGAACTGCAACTGTCTGACAGCAGTGCGGATGACGCCTCTCAAAAAGAAGCCGCACTCAAAGCACTCAAAGAAGAGCGGGAACTACGCCGTATTAAAGGCCTCGTTGATGAGCAGCAAGCCCTTCTCGACACCTTTATTGGAACAGAGTTTAAGAGCCTAAAGACCAACTCTGGCAAAGAATATCTCTCCGCAAAAGTCGTCTCCGCCTCACCCATTGACATCGGTATTATGCACCAGAGCGGGAAAGTCACCCTCACTTATGATGCACTTCCCGAAGAGATTTCTGAACAGATCGGCTACAACGAGGAAACCGCGGAATATGAGATCAAACGCCGCGCAGAAGAAGCCAAAGGTAAGAGCTCTTCCTCTCTTCGTAGCTCCACAGGAAGTCGCTCACAAGTCGCTAGCAATTCACAGCCTCGCACAATCACAAGAAGCACATCTGGGCCCACAGAAGAAACAGCAGACCCAAAAGGCGTGATTTCTACCAAGGTAACACGCACATACAATCAAGGCGGTAAGACATACAAAGATATCGTCGTCATGGCACGCTCCAACGTCCACGCACGATTAGTTGTTAATTCTGAGAAAATTATCACTATCGCGCCTAATGTGACCCAAAGTCACGACGTGATTTCTAAACCAGGCGGAGACTTCTCCGTACAACTCGTCACATATTCAGGGACTGTTTTAGACTCAAAGGTAATCGCCAAGCGTAAAATTGGGCTTTAGGTCACTAGAGCTCACCTGCCTTCAATAGAGAAACGCCTTCGAACTGTTTCCGATCAAGGCAAACGCAATTTCTTTTGCACGGATTCATAAGAATTATGGGCGATAGAGAGATGAAGAAATCTGAAGGCATTTTCAGAAACTAGATCATTTCAGCCCATAGCGGAATCAAGCCGCACCCCAAAGCCATGGAAAGCTCTAAAGAGGGGTGCGAACAACAGCCGTAAGTCCAGGAGGTCATATGGTATAATCATACCAATCATGCAATTCATGAGTTCTTCTAATTCTTCGTGGTATGCCAAATGCTTTTCTATAGATGATGTAACCAATCATCTGCCTTATGAAGAACACTCTATTTAAAAGTAGCCTGCTCGCATTAGCCGGCCTCTCTACACTCTCTGCCGAACAGCTCGATATTGAAAAAGATGAACTCAAGCTCGGCTTTATTAAACTCACTGACTGCGCCCCACTCGTCATCGCCAAGGAAAAAGGCTTCTTTGATGAAGAAGGCCTCTCTGTAGAAGTCATCGCTCAGCCAAACTGGAAGCAACTTCTCGATAATGTCATTAATGGTGAACTTGATGGCGCCCACATGCTCTCAGGCCAGCCCCTTGCCGCTACCATCGGCTTTGGTACAAAAGCACATATCGTCACAGCTTACACCCTCGATCTCAATGGTAATGGCATCACAGTCTCGAACGCTGTATGGGAGCAAATGCAGGAAAATGATCCTAAACTCGCTGTCGATCAGCCACCTCACCCGATCACTGCAGACTCTCTGGTACCCGTCGTCGAGGGTAAGCTCTCAGAGGGTGAAAAGCTCCAGATGGGTATGGTTTTCCCGGTCTCTACGCACAACTACGAGATCCGCTACTGGCTAGCCTCCGCGGGGATTCACCCAGGTATGTACACTTCCCAGGATATCAAAGGCTTCACAGATGCTCAAGTCGAGCTCTCTGTCACGCCACCACCACAGATGCCAGCCACTCTGGAATCTGGTAATATCTCAGGCTACTGCGTGGGTGAGCCATGGAATCAGCAAGCTGTTAGTAAGGGCATCGGAGTACCTGTGACAACAAACTATGACATCTGGAAGAATAATCCTGAGAAAGTCTTTGGCGTCACCAAGCAATGGTCAGAGGAAAACCCAGAAACGCACACAGCTGTTGTCAAAGCCCTCATCCGCGCCGGTAAATGGCTAGACGCTACCGATGAATCTGGAGCCTTTCTTAACCGTGAAGAAGCCTGCCGCCTACTCTCAAAGCCTAACTATGTCGGTGCTGACTATGATGTGCTCAAGAACTCAATGACTGGCCACTTCTTCTTCCAGCGCTCCGATAAGCGTGAGATGCCTGAGTTTAACGTCTTCTTTAAAGACCACGCTTCCTACCCTTGGTACTCAGACGGTATCTGGTTCCTCACTCAAATGCGCCGCTGGGGTCAAATCACCGAGGCAAAGCCTGCCTCATGGTATCATGAGACTGCGAAGTCTGTGTATCTTCCAGATGTCTACAAAGCTGCCGCAAAGCATCTGCTAGAAGAAGGCCATATCACCGAAAGCGATATTCCTTGGGACAGTGATGGCTACAAAACAGCAACTTCAGACTTCATCGACGGTATCTCCTATGATGCGAAGAAGCCAATTAGCTACATCAATAGCCACAAAATTGGCCTCAAAGACCCTGCGGAATTAGACAACCAATAAAAGTTGTCCTCAGGACACACAACTCCTCCCAAACGTTACTAACGACCCAAAAACTCCCTAAACTACCTAAGGTTCCCTGTGTTTCAGACTATTCACAGGGAACCTTACCCACTTTAAAAAGAGAGTATTGCCCTATGGCTAACAAATCTATCGATACTATTAAATACGGTTTACTGCGCATTATTGACGTCAGTGGATTCACCATCTTTGATCCCGTCGTTCGCCTCCTATTTGGCGAAGAACCTGCCAAGCAGACCTCAAAGATCCTCAAGTACATTGTTATCCCCACGATCTTCCTATTCGTCTGTATTTGGCTCTGGGCGAGTATTGCCCCAACGCATAAGACAAAATCTGGCCAGGTACCTACTCCTTCTCAAGTGATTGAAACTGTCGAAACTAACTACAGACAGTATGAGAGAGAGCAGGAAAAGAAAACCGCCTTCCTAACAACAGGCAGTGAACGAGACGCTCAAATCAAAGCTGCCAAAGAGCGCCTCAAGTCACTTGAGGAAGAATCCAAGGCCGCCCAGAGTGAACTCACCAAAGTAGAGGAAAGCTCTCTCACAGAAATAGAGAATAATCTCGCCCCCTTTAAAAAGGAAATTGAAGCCATCGCGGCCAAGCTAAAGACTTTAACAAGTAGCGCGAAGACCGAGCAAACCGCCCTCGCCGATGCTATCGCTGCTGGCACAGCTAAGCCTGAGACTCTGATCCAAGCCATCGCTGACTTCGAGACGCAGAAAGAAGCTCTCACCGAAAAGCGCTCAGAGCTCAACAAGCAGCTCACGGAAGCCCGCGAAGATCCCGATGCCCTTAAGGCAGCGCGACTCCGTGCCAATGCTGTGGCGAATGAAATTCAACACACAAATAGTGTCATTGATCACTACGAGAAGAAAAACAGAGAATATCAGGTCAATGAACTAATGACCAAGGCAGATGCTGCTGCCGCTCTCGCAAGTAGCTCAAAAGACCCCAAAGACATTCTCAAAGCCGCCAAAGACCAAGTACGCAATACCAAGAAGATCGAAGATGTCCAAGAGCGCGAATACGCCCCGACTTCCACTGTCTTCTGGCACCAGATTAAGCGCAGTATCTTCACTGTATTTGTCGGCTTCGTTATTGCTGCTGTCATCGCCATACCGATCGGTATGATGTGTGGTCTCAACCGCATTGCCATGGCTTGCTTCACCCCGATCATCTCGATCTTTAAGCCCGTCTCCCCTGTGGTGTGGCTCTTGATTTTCCAGATCATTGTCGGTGCTTTCTTCCCAGATCCAGAGAACCACCCCCTCTTTGTTCTCTCCTCAACCTTGCCCTTCATCCAGGATCTTGGGGTCAACCCAGCGATGGTCTTCTCTGCTTGTACAGTAGCTATGTGTGCTGTCTGGCCAGCTCTTGTGAACACGGCTCTTGCGGTATCCTCCATTGAGCAAGATCACCTCAATGTCGCCCGTGTGCTTAAGCTCGGCTTCTTCGATCGTCTCTTTAAGATCATCATCCCTTCTTCCCTACCACTCGTATTCGCAGGACTGCGTATCTCACTGGGTGTTGGTTGGATGGTGCTGATTGCTGCGGAAGCACTCTCTTCCTCAGATGGTCTCGGCAAGTTCGTCTGGGATGAATACCAAAATGGCTCATCCTTCTCCTTCGCCAATATCATTATGGCCTGCTTCATTGTCGGTATCATTGGTTTCTTCCTCGATCGACTCATGATCTGTCTCCAACGCCTCGTCTCCTTTGATGAAGATGGCGCCACTGTCTAACACACACGAATAGAACCATGTCTTTTCTAGAACTTAAGGATGTTTCCATCGGATTTGGCCCCGTGAGTAATCGCTACGAGGTGCTTCAGAATGTAAACTTATCCATCAAAGAGAATGAATTTGTCGCCGTCATTGGCTTCTCTGGCAGTGGTAAGTCCACCCTCATGAACTTACTCGCCGGTCTGGAGAAACCAGATAAGGGCGAGGTACTACTCAGAGGCCAGCCGATCACAGGCCCTGGTCCAGAGCTAGGTATGATGTTTCAGAACTACTCACTACTTCCTTGGATGAGTGTGTATGAAAATATCGACCTAGCCGTACGCAGTGCGCGCCCAGAAATCGCACGCTCTGAGCGCAAGGACTACATCATGCACTACATCAGCATGGTGAAACTCGACCACGCCCCAGACAAGAAGCCCCATGAGCTCTCAGGCGGTATGCGCCAGAGAGCCTCACTCGCCAGAACACTCTGCATAAGACCTGAAGTACTATTGTTAGATGAGCCACTCTCAGCTCTCGACGCTCTAACACGCTCTGACCTGCAAGATGAAATTCTACGCATCTGGGGTGAAGATAAGAAAACGGTCGTCATGATTACCAATGACGTGGATGAAGCCGTTCTTATGACAGACCGTATCGTGCCACTCACTATGGGGCCCGCTGCCACACTGGACACACCCTTTGAGGTAAATATGGCGCGTCCTCGTGATCGCTACACGCTCAATAACAACCAAGAGTTCATCCGTCTAAAGACAGATATCACCTCCTATATGATGGGGCTCAGTCAGGAGAAGAAGAAAGCTGCCGCCGCGAAAGTCCCTATGCCAGATATCGCGCCTAAGGACTTCTCTCTCCCCTCCAAGCGCCTCGGCTTTAAGAACCTCCAGGCTGTCAGCCCTGCATCCAGCTCAAAGGCCTAAATCGCCCACCACACATCTAACAATTCCTTTTCATTTTACCAATGAGCCAGCAAAAATTCGTCGAAATCTACAATCTCATTAAAGAATATCCAAATCCCTTTGGAGAAGACTTTCGAGTTGTCGATGGCTTTAACCTCAATATTCAAAAGGGAGAATTTGTTTCCCTCATCGGCCACAGTGGCTGTGGCAAATCCACCGTCCTCACTATGCTCGCAGGGCTCAATGAGATCTCAGACGGTGGTATCATTGTCGGCCCCAAGGAAATCTCAGGCCCAGGTCCCGACCGCGCGGTGGTCTTCCAGGCACCTTGCCTCATGCCGTGGATGACCGCCTACCAGAATGTGCAGCTCGGCGTGAATAATGTCTATCCACACGCGAGTAAAAAGGAGCGCCAGCAAATCATCGAATACGCCCTCTCTGCAGTGGGGTTAAAAGAATCGATGAAGAAGTACCCACGTGAGCTCTCTGGTGGCATGCAGCAAAGAGTGGGTATAGCGCGTGCGATCGCCCTGCGCCCCAGCGTGCTTTTGTTAGACGAGCCCTTCGGTAGACTCGACTCCCTCACACGTATGGAGCTGCAAGATGTTCTCATTGAAATCATTGATCGTGAGAAACTCACCGCAGTGCTAGTCAGCCATGATGTCGATGAATCCGTCTTTATGTCTGATCGAGTCGTCATGATGACCAATGGCCCCAAGGCGAAGGTTGGTGAAATTCTAGAAATCGACTTTGAGCGCCCAAGAAACAGAGAAGTCATCTTTAAAGATCCCGCTTTCTTTGAGTTCCGTGAGCACCTCCTCGCCTTCCTTGAGCAGCGCGCTCACCTGCGGGGAGACATTCGAGTCCATAGCCGTGGTAACACCGTCGGCTACAGCACGGATGCAGTCACTGACTCTGAAGCTGCCATGGTGGCGCATTGACTTCTCCCAAAAATCGAGAGATAATTCGCCTTGATGTCTCAAGGCACAAAAGACCCTTCACTCAGACAACGCCTCAGAGACATCGTCTTTGAGGCGGAAACACCTCTGGGCAAGCTCTTTGATATCGCCCTACTCTGGCTGATAGGACTCAGTGTACTCGCAGTGATGCTAGAGACTGTCTCTAGTATCGGTAATCGCTACCGCGAGATGTTCTATATCGCTGAGTGGGTCTTTACGATTCTCTTCACGCTCGAGTACATCCTCAGACTCTGGGTATCGAAGCGCCCCAGCCACTACGCGAAGAGCTTTTTTGGCATTGTCGATCTACTCTCCATTCTGCCCAGTTACCTGCTTCTCTTCCCGGGACTTGGTGCCAGCACCTCCCTCGTTGTCATTCGTATCCTGCGCCTGCTGCGGATGTTTCGCGTGCTCAAGATGGTGCACCATATTCGTGGTGCGCGCGTCATTCTGCGCGGCCTTATCAATGCCCGAGCGAAGATCACCGTCTTTTTCTTCACCCTGCTTGTTCTCGCAGTCATCGCTGGCACCCTCATGTACCTTGTCGAAAAGGACACCCCGCAGTCCCAGTTCACCAGTATCCCCACAAGCATCTACTACGCTATTGTGTCGATGACCACCGTGGGCTACGGAGACATCACAGCTCAGACCCTCATTGGCAAGCTCCTCACCACCATTCTCATCCTCGCAGGATACGCCATTATTTCGGTACCCACAGGGATCGTGTCCGCAGAATTCTACAAAAGCTATAAGGACGAAGATGAAACCACAGATGCCTGCCCATCCTGTGGCGTCCACGGTCACCTACTAGATGCGAACTACTGCCGCCGCTGCGGTGACTCCCTCTCTGAGGAGTAACCCCCTCTGCGAGGAAATAAACCATCTCCTGAGCCTGTAAACAAAGAGGCTTGAAATACCCCTCTCATGCTCTATCACACCACACGCTATGGCACATTCAGTAGACGATGCTCTTAAGATCCTCACCAGTGGAGTGGCGAAGGTTCTCAACACAGAAGAACTCAAAGAAAAACTCAAACTCGATCGCCCACTGAGAGTCAAACTCGGCGTCGACCCCACAGCTCCCGACATCCACCTCGGGCACACTGTCGCTATCGAGAAACTGCGCCAATTCCAAGAACTCGGCCACACTGCCGTGCTCATCATCGGAGACTTCACAGCCACTGTCGGAGATCCCACAGGCCGCTCCGCGGCACGCCCACCTATCACGCGAGAGGAAGTCCTTGCGAACGCGAAAACCTACACCGACCAAGCCTTTAAAATCCTCGATGCCGAGAAAACAGAAATCGTCTACAATGGTGACTGGTTTCGCAAAATGACCTACGAGGAAGTGCTCAAACTCAATAGCCGCGTCACCATGCAGCAGATGATGCAGCGCGAGGACTTTAAGAAACGCATCAGCGAAGGCACTGAGGTACGCCTCCATGAAATCCAGTATCCTATCATGCAAGGCTGGGACTCCGTGATGGTGCGCTCAGATGTCGAACTCGGCGGCACCGATCAGCTCTTTAATAACCTTGTAGGCCGTGACTTGCAGAAAGAAGAAGGCATGCCTCAGCAAGTCGTCATCCTCATGCCACTACTCGAAGGACTCGATGGCATCAAAAAGATGTCGAAGTCCTCTAAAAACTACATCGGCGTAAGTGAGCCAGCCACAGAGATGGTGAATAAAATCATGAGTGTCTCCGATGAACTCATGGATCGCTACTACAGCCTCTTACTCGGCCAGCAGCGAGACACAACTCTACACCCACGAGATGCCAAACTCGCCCTAGCAGAAGCGATCGCCACGCGCTACCACGACTCTAACAGCGCCAAAAGCGCCTGCGAACTCTGGATGCAACGCGGCCAAGGCGACCAGTCCGCCGGGGCCAAAGAACTCGCCCTCACCGAGCTACCCACCGAGCTCACCGTTCTCACCCTCGCCGCCGCCGCATTCAAAGTCGGCTTTGGCATCACCAAGTCCAATGGCGAGCTCAAGAAGCAATCCATTCTCCCCGGAGCCATCCAGCTCAATGGTGAAAAACTCCAAGACCCAGCAGCCACAGTCACACTCCAGGCCGGAGATATCCTACGCCTCAGCAAGAAGCACACGGTACAGATCCTCTAGCATTCTCTATGCCCGCCTAAAGCTCTCCCTCTTATCTGATTCGCTATCTATAAAGGGCTTTAAACACCCATTTGACACGGATAGACCAATTCACTCACAGAGCTAGAATCCACGCATTCTCGTTGACTATCAGCTATCTTATGCTAGCTTTATGGGAGACAGTCATCAAGGTAATAACTCCCCTATCGTGAGCAATACTAACTCTATTCTAGTAGGTCAATTTGACGGATTCATCTGGGTTCGGTGCGACGGCAAAGGTTCGTTTCACAATAGCCCTGAGATGAAACACTGGATTGATGGGCGCCTCAAAAAAGGTGTCCAACATCTCGTGGTTGATCTCGCTCACTGCACGGCTATGGATTCTACCTTTATGGGGACAATTGCCGCTGCTGCCATGAAGCTTATGCAGACTGGAGGTCTTATGGAGATCGCCCATGCCAGTGATAAAAATAAAGAATCACTAGAGGATCTTGGTCTAGATGCCGTCATGAAAATCAACAATTCTGAACCAATCTGGACAAACCAGCTTGATAGTATCTATCAGCAACTCAGCACTCCTAAAAGCATCCAGAATACAGACAGCACTCAGCATATTTTTGATGCGCACAAGCAGCTCTGTGAGGCAGATGCGGACAATACCTCGAAATTTAACGCTGTGCTCGATTGTTTAGAGGCCGAGCTGGCTTCTCGTAAGAAGTAGTTCTATAGTTTCTCCAACCACTCCCTCTTCACATCCTTGTTCTTCAAACGATTTTCGCTTTACCCCGCAGACTAGAGCCTTTACACAACTGCCAACTTATCTCACTGACAGAGCTATGATGAAGAAAAAAACAATCAAGATGTGCATCTACCTATTTATTGTCGCACACATCTGTACTTTTATTTGGTCTGCCTACACGGTCGTTGACCTTATGGGGCTGGTATAACTTCTGTTATTTACCCTACTTTGTAGAGCAATCCTCATCGCGCTATTTCTTATTGCGCTATTTCTTACCGCACTGTGCCTTATTGCGCTGCTCTATACACTGCTTCACTCGCTGTGCGAGTTCTGTCATTTCAGGTACAGAGAGACCTAGATTCTTAGCGATCTCAAGTGGTCGTGCCCATATGGCGTCGTATTCGACAGCACGGCCTTCGATGTAATCAATCATACTGGAGGGGCGGTAGGCTCCCATGGTGTAGGTGACACGAATTTGCTCCTCAAGAAAGCTCGCAGGTATCTGGTGTCCAAGTGCCTCTGAGACTTTAGCGACTTCTTGCATGAGTTCTCTCACCTCGTGCTCTCGTGATTTTTCCTCTAAGAGCGTGAGGGTGTCGACCCCTCCCTCAGCAATAGCTAGGCCATTGAAGGGAATGTTCCAGATGAGTTTTCGCCACTGCGCGGCTTCTAAATTCGTGACAATTTCACAAGGAATCTCTGCCTGCTGTGCGACTACTTTTAATTCTCGCACATAGGCTGAGTTCTCCTGCGTGTAGTCTCCGATTCGTATGAGCCCAGAGGCTGTGTGTGATATGACTCCCGCACGGAGACGATTAATACAAACAAAGCACAATCCCCCAAGGACTCTGTGTGCTCCGAATAAATCGGCTAGGTATTCGCAGTTTCCAAGACCATTCTGCAGTGTCAGTAGTCTTGTTTCTTTACCCACTAGGGGTGAAATCACTGCTTTCGCAGCGCAATTGGATGTGGTCTTCCACGCAATGATGACTAAGTCGACCTCTCCTATGTCTTCGCTATTGGAAAAACATTGCACTGGATTTAGGCTAAAATCACCACTCACACTGCGAATCTCTAGTCCTCGCTCTTTCACCGCGGGATAGTCTGAGCGTAGCAAAAACGACACATCTCCCCCTGCTTGCGCTAGACGTGCTCCGTAGTAGCTCCCCACAGCTCCCGACCCCACTATCGCGATCTTACCTACTTGGGCGGCCCCTTCTTTATTGTCGTTTTTGTTCATTTGTGGCTAGTTCTCTCTTGCTATATCCACTGCTGTTTTGTCATTCAAGTTCTCTCCGACTCATCCTTTAGGGTACCTATACGTCCAGTTTTTTGCATAATGTGTGCGATTATAACAAAATAAAGATCAAGATAACCAGAGAATTTTATGAACGAATCCTTGGCGACTACTCCTTCTCCATGTTAACATGTTGACACACTAAGCAGTAAACCTCCGTGGCCACTCATCGAATTCTACAGATTTTTACACTCTATCTCACTCCGTGACAGACGATTCTCCATCTTCACAACCTCATCCACTCCACCCAACTCCTCTTGGCGACTACAAAGCCGAGGTGGATGAGAAGCGCCATGCCAAAGAACAAAATCAATTGATTCTCAATCGGCAAAAGCTGCGTGACGGCTGCTTGGACATGGATCGTATCACACGAGATATTCTTTCTCCTGAGATCCTCAGTGCGGCCACTCTCGTGAAGTCAAATAACACGCCTCTTGAGGTGATTGAGCTCGAAACTGAAAGTCCTCTTGATCAGGAAATCTACCTACTCGGTATGCGCTTACGCTTTGGTAATAAGGAATTACCGACCAAAGTCGCCTTTGAGGGCGATCCTGAAACACATATATTTCACCTCTTCACTCGAATTCACGAGGAAGACGAACAAGAAGAGCTCATTCCCTTTCACGAGCTCATTCCTTCCCGTATACACGAAGTTCTCACACGAGTTTTCAAGGAGGTTCTACCAAAACTGAACTACCGGCCAAAGGTCATTCCAGATATTTTTTCCACAGATTCTTTCAAGGCTCCCTATCGAGTTCTTATGGAGGAAGAGGGCGAGACCGCTAATATCGCCACGACAGAGACTCTTAAAGAGGCCATTAAGATGGGCTCCACATTTAGCTCGATCTACAAGAAAAACGACACGCTACGTATCGTTGATGCTAAAGAGACCTTGGTCTGCTAATACCAATGAGAAAAACCAATACCTTGGGACTCCACAAGAAGCCCCAAGATGCTCTAAATTACTCTGCGGAGCGTCCACGTACGGCCTGATTAATTAGCTCTTCATTTGGCACAATAATAAAGCCACCGTCTCTGCGCTGTAGTTTCGTGGTCACTGGTCCCACTCCTGCGACTTTCACATGCTCTTGCTGGTATTCGATTTCCGTTCCTACCGTGTAGAGATCTCTCGCATAAACACCTGACACAATACTCTTGGCAAGTCCCTTTAGACCAAGCCCCATACAGATAGCTATGGCAAGGGCGAGTCCAGAGAGGATGATTTTCACCGATGAGTTTAATAGTTCCGTCTCTATACCAAGCTGGCTCAGTGCCACGGTGAGTACCAACACAAAGACAAAGCCAAATAGAATGTTCGCTAATGTCTTTGCATAAGACAGCCCTAGTGAGTCGAGGGCAGAGTGAACCGCATTCTGAATCAAATCTGCGACCATGAAGCCCACAAGCATGATAATTCCTGCCGTCATTACCTTGGGCAGGAAGCCCATGACGCGATCAATCAGAGCTGTCACATCCTCTACACCGAGATTATCCGCAGCATTTTTCACCACAAAGAGAATCACGACCCAAAAGATCCCTTTGGCGATGATTTCTGTGGGCGAGCCTTTGAGGCCTAGGCGGTTAAAGATCGCAGCTATTCCCGCCTTTTCCAATAAGGTATCAAACTGCAAGCCCTCTAGGGTCTTACCGACGAGACGGCGTAAAAACTTCGCGACAAAGACACCGACAAGTAAGATTGCCACCCCGCCTATGAGATTAGGTAATGAGTTGACGATACCCTCCCACATGCCTGTGAAGGTTTTAATGATAGGGTCAAGTATGATATCAAGTGCCCCTTGGGACTCTTGGACTTGACTAGCCAGTTCTTCCTTTGGCTGGTTTTCGACGGTGTCTGTCACTTGAGCGATTGGTAAATTCATAGTAATTGTGTGCGTTGTGTATGAAATTTTCTACGGTTTATAATCAATCGAGCTATCTCCTGAAATAGAGCCAAAAAATGCCCCACAAAACCCTGTAATAGCTTCTGAGAAACTAATGAAGACAAATGAGGTGGTTTGTTTGAGAATATTCTCAAGAATTGCCCTCTCTGTAATGCGATCAATACGCTCGTAATTAGGCGTCTCGTGAACCACCCAGCCTGCTTTATGAAAAAGCTGCTGCATTTGGCGCTCATGTTGGCTGTAGTTTTCATCATTAATCATCACTCTATCTAGGTAAGGGGTAGGTCACCTCCTCCGGTGGTTTTCATGTAGGTTTCTTTAAAGACATCCAGAGCCCGATATAGCCTCATCTTGGCTGCAGAGAGCCCTATTTCTAGAACGTCTGCTATTTCTTGAATGGTTAATCCTGAAATAAATTTCATCACAATAATCTCTCTATCCACGTCTTTGAGCTTACCGATCACCTCGCGCACAATCTCACTGAGCTCTTCATCTTGTTGGTATGTATCATGTTCTGGTGTCAATTGTACGGTTTGTTCTTGGTATGCCTCAGAGCCTTCTCTTTTACGGATTATCTTTGAGAGGCGGTTACGGCAGTAATTGTGCACAATTTTATACAACCAAGTCTTAAATTGTGAGCGCCCCTCAAATTGATGGATCTTGTGAAACACCTGAATAAGGGCATCTTGTGCCACCTCCTCGGCATCATCCCGAGAGCCAATCACCTTCGCACAGGTATTGAGAACAAGGCCCTCGTACCGGCGCAAAAGCTCACGATACGCGGTCAGGTCATTGGGCAGTTCCTTCTTACATAGATCCACAATCTCCGCGTCAGATAAGTCCTCAAGACCCTCTACTCTGCGTGATGCTAATTTACGTAATGCCTCTACCATAAGTTTCTACCATGATTAACTTGCGCCAGTTCTAGCACGCTCGCTCACGAGATGCAACAGCCTCTATGGCCAAGAATAAGCCTTTAGTCCGCCTTCAGTAACCTACTTTCAATGGAAAATGCCTTCAGGGTTTTTCAGATCAAGGCAAATGCAATTTCGCCTGCATAATTTCATAAGGATTAGGGGTAACACAGAGGCCGAAAAAGCTGCATGCATTTTCGCAAATAAGGCTACTGGAAACGCCCTTAAGTAATCAAATGAACATAAATAGTGTTGAAATGCTTCCAGTTTCTCTCTATCAGAAATGGTACTATGACATCGAGAGAAGCCATCATCGCACTCAATATGTTGCCGAAATTAGGGCCCATTAAAGTCCGCAATCTCATTGATTCACTGGGATCTGCCGAGGCCATCTTCTCTGCCAGCACGACGACCCTGGAGTCCGTCCAAGGTATCGGCCCCTCGATTTCAAACATCATTCGCCACTGGCAGGACTATGTCGATCTGAGCCAAGAAATCCAGCAGGCCAGAGAGCGCCAAATACGCATCATCACCAAAGAAGACGCCTGCTACCCAGCACCGCTCCGAGAAAGCTATGATCCCCCACTTTGCCTCTATCTCTGGGGAGAAATCTTAGCGGAGGATAATCGCGCTATTGCCATGGTCGGCTCAAGGCGCACCACTCACTACGGTCGTGACACAGCCCACCAGTTCGCCTTTCAGCTCGCTCAGCTCGGCTACACAGTAATATCAGGCCTCGCGCGCGGGATCGACACCTACAGCCACGAGGGCGCTCTCGCTGGAGGTGGCAGAACAATTGCCGTCATAGGCTCAGGACTGACAAAAATGTATCCACCTGAGAATATGGCACTCGCCGAGCGTATTGCAGATGGGCGGGGTGCTGTCGTCTCTGAGTTCCCCCTCAATAAAGCTCCTGACAAAAAGACCTTTCCTATGCGAAATCGTATTGTGGCGGCTTGGTCCAGTGGGGTGTTAGTTGTTGAGGCACCCTCGCGCTCAGGCTCTCTGATCACTGCAAATATAGCCAACGACATCGGCCGCCCCATTTACGCCGTCCCTGGCTCTATCCAGCAGCCACTCGCCGCAGGCTGTCACCAGCTGATTCGCGAGGGCGCCACACTAGTGACAGAAGCCTCCCACATTCATCACGACCTCCAAGAAACACGCTCCAGTGGATTTGTACCTTTCCAGCCAGAACTCACGAACCAGCAGACACAAGAGCCCAAGCTACCTACCTCGCAGCCTCCAAGCCCACAGCTCCCAGTGGAGCAAGCAGCCATCCTTGGCAGCCTACAGAATGAAGCACTTCTACTGGATGAAATCACAGAACAAACCCAACTCCCTATCGCCACCGTTTCTCCCTCTCTACTCGCACTCGAGTTACTCGGCCTCATCATAAAACTACCAGGTGCGCGCTACGCCCAGAGAGGACACAGCGCCTAACAATCATAAATCATGAGCGCAATTCATGAAAATCATGTACAGAATGATTGCAGACCGTGATTTCTTCTCCTACACTAAAGAAGGATTAAATATGGCACACAGTTTGCTCTAGATTTCCATATATCTCTTAAATTCTGTTTCTATCACGCGATCTAACACGACTTAAACTCTGTAATTCAACCACTATTTATCATGAAAAAAATCGAAGCTATCGTCAAACCATTCAAACTCGAAGAAGTAAAAGAAGCTCTCGCTGAAGTCGGCATTCAGGGAATGACTGTCACCGAAGTCAAGGGATTCGGCCGCCAGAAAGGCCACACAGAAATCTACCGTGGCAGTGAGTACACCGTCGACTTCCTTCCTAAGGTAAAACTTGAGATCGTCGTCGATGACGACCAAGCACAAGCAGTTGCTGAGGCTGTCGTGAAGAGTGCCAATACTGGCAAGATCGGTGACGGAAAGGTCTTCATTAGCCCAGTTGAAGAAGCGATCCGCATCCGTACTGGTGAAACTGGCGGTGAAGCGGTAGCTGTTAACTAACAGCCCCACCACCCCGCACGCTATCTGCTAGAGTACTTGTACAATTCTAGTTATTTTATTAAGCTCATCAATGTGGTGAGCTTTTTTATTGCGTCCATGCTATCACTCACGAATCCTCGTATAAGAGATCATAGCAAGCTTGGCGCGTACGGGGCAGTTGACCATAAGCACGCTGAATACAGGTCTGGGTAGAAACACCCTCTTCATAGACTCCTAACCCCCTCGCTACCTCCTTTTCATAGAAATGAAAGGCTCTTAAGTTCGCCTCTCCATTCTCTAGATAGCCGAGCCCTCTCTGTAGCAAATCGTAGAGTTCTTCCGCAGACTGGCCTGCTTCCATCACAAATTCCACCAGAGCACAGAAGTAGCTCGCCAGTACCATATTTCGGTAGTTTTTACGCAGATGCTCACGGTATTGCGCCACCTGCAGCTCCTTGAGTGTGTGGAGTTCACTCGTCCTGCTTTCCTTCCACTGAACTTCTGCTTGAAAGAACAGATCTAGTTTCCCCGCAAAGCTACTTTTTGGCCGTCTCGCCGCTTTCGCCACTGTTTTGACAATGCCCTCAGAGCGCATACACCATGTCACTATCAGACTGCTATCTGTGAGTTTCGTGAGCCTGAGAATCACACCTTGGTCTGATTTCATAGGATCACTGGCTGCTTGTTTCAAAGTCACTCTGCTCCAGAGCAGCCTTACACTGCCCTATCAGAAACAATGACCCTGCCACCAGCAAGTACTGACCCTTCGCCAGCGCCCACGCGTCTTCTAAACTACCAGCGAGTTCTACATTCTGCCACTGATCCGGTAAGAATGCCTCCAGCTCTGCTGCCGTGTGTGTGCGTGGATTCTCAATTGGGCAGAGGATGATTGTCTCTGCAATTTCTGTGAGCTTCCCGAGCACCCCACCCACATCCTTACTCTGCACAGCGCCAAAGATAATCGTAGGCCTTACCCCCGGATACTCTGCCTTCCAGGTATTCACGAGCACTTCTGCTGCTTGTAGATTATGCGCGCCATCCAGCACGACTTCACAATCAGACCTCTTGTGCTCATACTCCCAGAGCTTCTCAAATCTTCCCGGCCAGCTGACACTCTCGAGAGCCGATTTTACCGTATCATACTTCAGATCCAGCCCCAGTGCATGCGCCGCACTCACCGCAAGGTGTGCATTCTGTCGCTGATGCTCCCCCGCTAGATTCACGGTGTATCCCAGCAGAGGCCCCTCAATGATCTCTAGTGGCGCTCTCTTCTCATTCGCCACTTCCATGATCACTCCCAGTGCCTCTGGGTGCTGGTGCGCTGCTATCACTGGCTTCCCTTCCACAATAATCGCGGCTTTCTCCCCAGCGATTTCCTCAAGATTTTCTCCCAGCCACTCGGAGTGATCCATCCCTATGGGTGTGAGTACACAGACATCTGCTGGCACTACAGTGGTGGCATCATAGCGCCCACCCATACCTGTCTCTAGCACGAGCATTTCACAGCCTTGGTTACGAAAATGCTTCATCGCCACAGCGAGAGTGAGTTCAAAAAATGTCGGATGATTCGGCCAGCCACTCACCAGTTCCCTTAAGTCTGTGAGCAGACGCGCTGTGTTCTCCTCAGAAATCATCTCTCCTGCCACGCGGATCCTCTCGCGGAAGTGCACTAGATGAGGAGAGGTGAAGAGACCCACTTTCACCCCACTATCTCTGCCCAGAGCATCCAGCATCGCACAGGTCGAGCCCTTGCCATTAGTGCCTGCCACATGCACGACCTTCACGCCATAGTCCGGAAAGGCCAGGCTCTGGCGCAGGAGCTTGCGGGGTGCATCAAGACCGAGCTTGATGCCGAAATTCTGCGTCGAATAGAGCCAGTCGAGAGCGTCTTGATAATTCATAGGCACTGTCTCATTTCGTGGCTCTTCATTCTAATCAGTAATGCTTCCTAGACGAGTAGATAGCCCAGTAACTGGCCCAATTTCTGACGTAAATCACGGCGATGCACGATCGTGTCCACAAGACCATGCTCCAGCATAAACTCGGCAGTCTGGAAGCCAGGAGGTAAGTCCTGATGAGTAGTTTCTTTGACCACTCTGGGACCTGCAAAACCAATCATGCACTTCGGCTCAGCCAAGTTAATATCACCAATTGTAGCAAAAGAAGCTGTCACACCACCAGTGGTTGGATGAGTCATCACCGAAATATAGGGTAGCCCCGCTTCACTGAGTCGCGCCAGTGCTCCACAGGTCTTTGCCATTTGCATGAGAGAGAGCATACCCTCTTGCATGCGCGCACCCGAAGACGCCGAGATGATAATCATGCCGCACTTCTGCTTGATCGCATCCTCGACCGCTCGAGTGATCTTCTCCCCCACTACAGAACCCATAGAACCCGCAAAAAACTTAAAGTCCATCACAGCGATCATGGTGGGCTTACCCTGAATCGTCAGCTTCCCGGTCACAACAGCGTCATTAAGCTTCGTGCGTTCTCTAAGAATGCTGACCTTGTCCTCATACTTCGCAAAGCCCAGTGGGTTCTTAGAAAACAGATCCTGATTGGTCTCCTCAAAGCTATCTTCATCCGCCAGCATCTGGATACGCTCACGAGATCCCAGTAAAAAATGATGCTCACAATGCGGGCAGACATTATCATTCTGCTTGAGATCAAGTGAGTGGATCAGCGCCTCGCAATCAGGGCATTTCGTCCAGAGATTATCTGGCATATTCTCGTTCTTCTTGGCCTTGCGAAGCTGTGGTTTATCAAAAATTCCCATAGTATGATAGCTTGTGGTAGCTCGTTGCTGGCGCCAGCCTAGCCTCTCACCGCGGAGAGGACAACAATGTTTTCACGCGGAAATTCTTGCCCAAGTATCGCAGCACAGGCATTCACAGTCGCCCCCGTCGTGAAGACATCATCCACCAGTATCACGCCCTCGCTCTGTGACTTGTAGCGTTGGAATTCGGGGCGCAGCCGAAAGGCACCTTGGAGATTCTCCAGTCTCTGGTTTCTAGAGAGTCTGGTCTGCGTCTTCGTACTACGCACACGCTTAAGTAACTTTCTCACAGGCAGATGCACCAGCTTAGAGAGCTCTTCCGCTAAAGCCTCGGATTGATTAAAGCCTCTCCGCCACTGCCTCTTCCAGTGCAAAGGAATAGGCACTAAGCACCAGTTCTCCACGTTCATGAAGCGCTCATCATTCTCAAAGACCTCAGCCATACAGAAAGCCAGTGCGCGCGCCAAATGTCTCTGTTTCTGATACTTCAGGCCATATATTAGACTTAGAGAAGCCTCACTACTCACTAGACTCGCCCTCGCAAAACCATAGGCCAGCTCCATGTCACTACAGTTAGGACAGCGAAATTGCGCCTCGATCACACCATCATAAGATTCTCCACAGTACTGACAATATGGCATCTCCACCCTCGCCATATCCTGCGAACAATCTCCACATAAGTAGTGATCCTCCTCAATCGCCTGCTGACAGAAATAGCAATGCGGAGGGTAGAGAATACGCAGTAGCTCTCGGCCAAAATTACGCCTCATTCTGACCCCTTTCCTCTCTGAATACTCACTTCCCGAGCACCCCCTCGCCCAGCCAGATAGATTCTTAAAACCACCATCACCAGTAGCAGAGACACCCAAGGCAGAAGCCCTGTCCACAGCTCACTGCCCATCCAGACCCTGCGACTGGGTACCGCGAAATTCTTAGAATCTACTAACTCCTGGCTCCATTTAATGGCCAAAACCCAGCCCATATGCAGCCCAATTGACAGCCAGAGACCTCCAGATCTCAACCTCGCCTCACTCAGCAACCACGCAATCATCACCAAGCTCACCCACTTCGGCGCCTGCTCCACCACATCCGTCGCCCCCGTAAACAATAAACCCAGTAGAACAAACCCTGCCCAAGGACTCTCCAAGTCATCCATAGCCATAGAATGGGAAGAATCCAAACTATGCCCCAAGACAAAAAAGACGGCACTCCAGAACACGGCCCAGTTCAGTGAAACCGCCCGCATAAATAAACTCAATAACACACCACGAAAGAACCATTCTTCCAAACACGCAATCACAAGAGCAGAAAGCAGAAAGGAAATAAAACAGCGATACCACTCTACCTCCACCTCTGGAACCACCCAACCAAGCGCATACACCACCCAGACACACAGCGCCATAGACCCCGCCCCAAGACCAAAGCCCACAAGACAATCTCGCCAGAGACTTGAGCACGGAAATAAGCCCACATGGAGCCTTGGCTGCTTCAGCAAACGGATGAAAAACGGCAACAGCAACAAAGCCGAGAGCAAGAGCGCACGCTTAAAATAGCGGTGATAAGGAGCACGCGCACAGCGCTCCCCCAGCCAATTCCAAAACCCACCCGAAGCAAACTCCCCAGATCCAGCCCGCTGGCTACAATCTCCCAAAAACCCTCCCACAGTATAGAGCACAGGCACTACAGACGCCGCAAGAAGCAAAGTCGCCACAGCATACCCTAAGCAATAACAAACCTCTCTCGAGAAAGCGCCTCTCACATCAGCCACCCTAACGACAACAAAGACCAGAGCAATCTTAATCCTACCCTCACCAGAACCATCAGTAGTAAAACCATCGCCAGTGAAGCCATAGACCCCGAAACCAGAAAGCCCCCATCACACACAGTGACAGAAGCTTCTTCTACCAGTTAGTTTTTTGAGTTGGTATTATCATGGACTCACAACCCGTGGCGTGAGCAAATTGTCTCAATTATCTTCGATAAGATGAGTACTTATAAGAACCACGGTACGACTTACCCGAATGTCCATAAGAACCACGGTGAGATCTACCTGAATATCCATAAGAACTACGGTACGATTTACCTGAATGCCCATAAGAACCACGGTGAGATCTACCTGAGTAGCTACGAGAGTAGTGATTCGAGTAATTATACCTCGGCTTATAGTTGTACTTCACAGAAGAATGCACCTTTCTGTGGTGGGAAGTATTCTTATATATCCCACAAGTATGATGAATCGGCTGGCGATAGTAGCTATACACAGGCTTCCCGTAGCTGTAGCCCTTAAAGACCTTTTTAGAATGCACCTTACAGCCACAGCTAGCGTGCCCACTGACATAGGTCTTCGAGTGAATTACTTTACCTTTGTAAGACTGAGCCTCCGCCTGAGAAGGCGTCAGAACAAATCCCACAATCAGAGTCGTCATAAGTGTCAGTAGTTTTTTCATAAGCTATATCAGTGGTTCGCCTACTTCGACGGCAGCGTATTTGGATTTATTCATAAAAAATAATTCACTAGGATTCATTTTATCAAAATCAACGAAACAAGTATTTCAACGCTAGTTCGTTCAGGCTTTTTTATACCAGTGAAGAAAACAATCTGGTAAAAGGCGCCTACTTAGAAAAGATGTTCACTTGAACTTGAGTCTTTACCTTGCGCATTAGAATCTATCATGAAATGCAAGAATTTATCCTTTATCAGACTGAAGATGGAAAAAGCCAGATCCAGCTGCGCGCCGATCAGGGCACAATCTGGCTCTCCCAGCGTCTAATGAGCGAACTCTTCGATGTCAGCCAAGATAATGTGGGCTCGCATCTCAAAAACATCTTTGAAGATGAAGAACTGAGTCGAGATGCAACTACCGAAGAATCCTCGGTAGTTCAAAAAGAAGGGAAACGCGAGGTTCGGCGCCCACTGACTCTCTACAATCTAGAGGCCATTCTCGCCGTCGGCTACCGCGTGGAGTGCAGTTCCGTCGCTGGGTTCTTCCCTGCTCAATCACTCAGGAAAGACCACTCACAAGTACCGCTCAAAGTAACCAGATAAACCACCCATAAACAATGACCACCAACCGTGATTACGTAGGCGACCTTTTTGAACAAGACTATTCTGCATCGTTACCCCCAAGTCACTCTTCTTCATCAGATAAAAAAGACAAAGGCGAACACACCCATAGTAAATACGTTGTCTATGTCGATGAAAGTGGAGATCATAGAATGCAAACGATTGATACACAATTTCCAGTTTTTCTCCTCGCCTTCTGTATCTTCCACAAGGGGCACTATAGCAAGAAGGTCGTTCCTGCCCTCGAGCAATTTAAGTTCAAACACTTCGGTCACGATCAAATCGTCTTACATGAGAGCGAAATCCGCAAAGAATAAGGTAAATTTCGAATCTTCCCCACAAGGAAACACAAAAACCAATTTCTCGATGAGCTAACAACGATCATCGAAAAGAGCAATTTCATCTTGATCAGCTGTGTAATCGATAAAGAACGCCTGAAGAATCAGCAAGAAAAGCCCTCGAACCCTTATCACATAGCCCTCAGATTTTGCCTGGAAACTCTCCACCAATTCCTAGAGGAAGAGGGTGAGGAAAAGGCACTGACTCACGTTGTCGTCGAACAGCGTGGTAAAAAAGAAAACAACGAACTCGAACTTGAATTCCGCAGGATCTGCGATGGTCAAAACGTTTCTGAGAAGAACTTTCCTTTCGAGATTCTCTTCTCTGATAAGAAAGCGATGTCATCGGGACTTCAGTTGGCGGATCTCGTCGCTCGCCCAATCGGTCTCAGCGTATTTCGTGATGATCAAAAGAACCGTGCTTTCCAAGTGCTCGAGAAGAAACTTTTCTGCAAAGGTGGCCGACAAAAGTTCGGAAAAGACTATAAAAACTGGGGTATAAAATCTTTCCATTCCTAAAAAGCGAAAGGCCCCGATGACACTCACCGAGACCGCGACGCCGACTAGGTTCTCCCAATCCACTTAGAAAAACAAGCTAAACTTTTCAAACCATTCATTTCCCTTGCCCACATTCTCCAAAGAAGCTGAATTTGAAAGTAGCGTAATCAAGTAATTAGTCCAACACGGCTGAGAGCGAAATGTAGTAGACTCTCGAGCAGATCACAGACTTGCGCACGACACTCAAGTTCAATGGGTTCATCAATAATAAGTCGGTATCGATTAAACGGAATAATATGTCCAATACACATTACTTCGATAATACTGGTGAAGAACAACTCGAAGAAATCGCCACCAGATCGAGAAGTATTGTATTCATAACGATATTCTCCTCGTTCCATTTTTCACGGTATATTCAGAATACGGACAAAGGAATCGCATTGATCCTATCTCGCATCGGGGATAGTCATATTGTGTTCATAATTTTCATTCTACTATGGCCTATACACTTGGATTAGACAGCTCGACTCAAAGCCTCACTGGCACCATCATTGACACAGTACAGCATAGTCTGCTCGCGAGTGTTTCTATCAACTTTGGCCAAGAACTCCCCCAGTACGAGGCGCAGAATGGCTATGTGACCAATGAGAAAAATGAATTTCTCGCCTCACCTCTCATGTGGCTGGATGCCCTTGAGCTCTTGCTAGTGAAATTCCAAAAGCAAGGAGTTGATCTCTCTCGTATCCAGAGTATCGCGGGGACAGCGCAGCAGCATGCTACTGTCTATCTCAATGCCAGCTTCCCCTCCCTTCTCGCTGGACTCTCAGACTCTGCGGCTCTTTCTTCCTCTCTCTCTAGCCAAATCGCCCCAGCTCTGAGCAGAGAGCTTAGTCCGATCTGGATGGATCAGACCACTCAGCAAGAATGTGCTGAGATTTCTCATGAAGTCGGTGCTCAGGCACTACACCGCTCCACGGGCTCACTGGCTACCGCGCGCTTTAGTGGCCCCCAGATTCGTAAGTTTTCTAAAACTCAGCCTGAAGCCTACGCAAACACCGCGAGTATTCATATGGCGAGTTCCTTTCTCTGCTCCGTTCTCGCGGGTAAGTTAGCCCCTCTCGATCTAACAGATGCTTCTGGTATGAACTTGCTGGATCTCTCTACAGGCACTTGGAACCAGCAAGTACTGGATGCCACAGCTGCCGATCTCGCAGAGAAACTCCCTGAGCTCAGTGCCTCCACCAAACCTGTGGGCTCTATCGCTAGGTATTTCTGTGATACATATGGTTTCCTGCCTAGTACGACTATTCTGCCGTGGTCTGGTGATAATCCTGCGAGTCTAGTGGGTATGGGGGGCACCAATCAGCCACGCCTCATTATTAGCCTAGGGACAAGTTACACGGTCTTTGCCTCGATGACTGAGCCTAACATTGATCCTCAGGGCTATGGTCATGTGTTTGCCAATCCTCTTGGTGGCTATATGGCGCTGAATTGCTTCACCAATGGTGCTCTTACCAATGACACCTTGCGGGAAGCCCACCAGCTAGACTGGGCAGAATTTAACCACTATGCGCAGCAACCTCCTACAGAGATCCAGCCAGATTTGAATCCCTTCGTGATTGATGAAATCACACCACCTAGAGCAGCCAATGCACAGCTGCGCGAGTGCTCAGACCAGCCCGCAGAGACGATTCGCCAAGTCCTTGACCATACTTTCCTCAACATCAAGCAGCAGTCCAGCTGGATTCCTCTGCCAGAAGACACGATTTATGTCACAGGCGGTGCCTCCCGCTCCTCTGGTATCTGCCAGACGATTGCTAACGTGTTCAACAGAAAGGTGCAGCTGCTCCAGTCTCCTGACTCGGCCTCTCTGGGAGCGGCCATGCTTGCTGCCCATGCGACTGGGCTCGCCGATATTGAAACCTTATCTAACAAATTGATTCAGCGCAGCGAGACATACTACAGCCCTCAGCCAGAATCTGCCACTATCTATGAAGCATTTTTGTCCAGGTAATAGATATTTGTTAGTACAATAAAATTCTTATAGCTATCAGATTTTTATTAGATTCATCAGGCTTATGGATTCTATCTTCTGTGTAGACTAGGCAGTGTATCTGGTCTTTCTTTCTAAAGCGCAGAGCTGAGCGTGTGATGATGCGCTCTTGATTCGGAGAGTGCTCCTTAGCACTGTCTTGGTAAGTTGCTCTGACTCCTTGAGTCGCTATCACTTCGTGGACTTTCTCCCCCACTATCACAGACTCTGCGCGGTACTGGCCTGGTGCAAGGCTCGATACTTGGCCATTCAAGGTTTGTGCAACATGCAATCTTGAGTGATTCACGGCAATAAAGAGCTGCTGGGTCTTCAGATATTCACTGAGATCAAGTGCTTTCACCTCCACGCCCTCAAACCAAGGTGCTTTCTTCTGATTTTCCCCCGACTCTTCTCTCCCTTGGTTTGCAAAGACAAAGAGAAGCTGCCTCTGCCTGGCTCTGAGGGCGCCTAGCGAAAACCACTCTACTTTTTGGGAAGACCCTGACTCCACCTTTCGGTAGCACTGCAGTGCGCTATCAGCGGGCACGGCAGTCCACCTAATACTTGGTGCTGAGAGGATGTGGTTTACTTTGACTCTGGTGAATGGTGATTTTCTAACAGAATCTGAATTTTCAAAATCTATCTTTACTGACTGATTCGCTGATATCCAGACTGGATTTGGTAGGATTTCTTCCCACTCAGAGGCTAGCATTCGACCTTCATAGCTCTCTCCATTCTCACCTGCCACGCTAAATCGCCTCTGGGGTAATGGGCCTATAGCTACAATGGCGATGTAGGCACTCTGATCTTCTTGATGATTCTCTGTGACATCTAACCCTACTTGCCCCAGACAAGGAAATTGAACCATGACACTAACAAGTAGAATGCAATACATAGGAAATAAATTCATAACAAACATATAGGTCTAGATATCACTCTCTGAGAGCCAGCGTGTGGAGATGATCTGGAATCGCCTTCCGTGGCGCTCATTCAGCGTTGAGAGATTTCCTTTCTCTACAGCACCTGTTTGCTTATTGATGACTAAGGCACTCTCTGTGGGTGCGTTCTGATCGTTTCTTAGATAACTTGTCGAACGCATTACCCTTGCCTCTAGATAAGCTTTGGCGTGGATCACCCCCAAGCTCGAGGATTCTCCATACGCTCTCACTGTAAAACTATCTCCTCTTACAGTCATGGCGGGTGCTAGGCACTCTAACAAGTCTGATTGAATCATATACCCGGGGAGACCCCACGCCTTTGAGTCTGGTTGTGCTGTACGCTTCTCGTCACTCTTCGCTCCTTCTTGTTCCAAGTCATACAAGTAGCTTTTAGAAAAGAGGGCGAGGTTATTGTCTTTGGATCCTTTTGCTAGCTCATCCACTGTACTCGTATCGAACTTAGAGTCGACCTGTGCATTCAGCTCTGCTTGTGCGATAGCGTGTTCTAAGGTACCTGATCTTGAGGCTTCTCTCTGCGCGGGTGCTAAGCGCCGATTGATAAAATCACTCATCGATAAGAAGGGGCCACGCTCCTTCACTACTGCTACAATCGCCTCCGCTAAGCGCTTGGTTTCCTCAGCAGTGAGCTGGCGAGCTCCTTGCCATGCTTCCTCGTGCTGGGGTGATACTGTTGTGCTATCACCTTGCTTCTGGGCTCTACGATAGCGACTATAGGACACAGCCGCCTCTGCTCGCCCACCTCCAGCCAAGGGGCGTGACTTAGCGAGATTTGTTGATAAAAAGGCTCTCCACGCAGGTACTGAGACAGAGTTGACATTGAACATGCCTCGGTAGCTTAGATGCTGCGCATTCTGCCAAAATCCATAGCTGAGGCTATCTTCACTACGGAGCAAATCCTCGATTTCCTTCTCACTACCTCTCCGATAGTTCGTCCTTATGATATTGGTATTCCATGAGCCATCTCCACGGAAGGCTGAGCCATCTTTCTTCAGCTTTAGGCCAGATAGAAAGTAGGCGTCCCATAAATTATGGTTCACTTCATAGGCGATATCATAGGCTAGTAGCTCATTCTCTGAGCTATAGCTTTGGCCGTTTACTGTGCGAGAGGCGGCTTCATTTCCGATTTGTAGCAGCCCTGCTGATTCGAGCTGGTAGGCACGTGGCCCATGCTCAAAGAGCTCTTCACCCGAGGTGGTAAATCCACCTAACAAATAGTCCCAGCGTGTCTGTGCAATCATCGTATCTGGTGAGGGTTTCGTGACCTCGCGGTGAGCTGTCGCTTGTGCAGGAGCGTGCAAGTCTCTCAGAGAATTTCCAATAATATAGCTAGGACTCCAGGAGTACGGACTGAGCTGGGCATGCCTGAGCGCTCCCAGCGAGAGAGCGCCATAGCGCGGATGAGGAAGGTCAAAGAGGATAACATCTGGAGAGGCGCTATAGTCCTGTGTCATCCCAAAAGGATTCTTCTTATGCTTGCCGTTCTCAAAGATAGGCTGGTCTCTCACATCATTGGGCGCTGGTGCATTCATCTGCGTCATCCACGCGCCACTATTCATCGCCGCCCAGTGGCTCGCACTTGCAGAAGCTGGCGAGCGAGTCACTAAGTGGGCACGCATATTCCAGTTCGCAATACTCGCTGGATTCACCGCCATGTGCTCACCCTCCCACTTATTCACTCGATAGGGAGCTCCTCTAGCTTCTGCCTTGGATTCATCTAACCAGAGTAACTTGATTCCAAAAGCATGCGTGTTAGGGCCAACTTTCTGAGGATTTTCACGAAACGTTTCTAAGTTTCCAAACAGACCACCAGAGCCAGAACCTGCATAGCCAATCGACTGTGAGCTAAACTGATGAAAGCTCGAAGAAGCCACGCCACTCGCCCCACCCAGTAGGAGCTGCATAGTTGGTAGATATTCTATGTTTTCATAACTCTCCGCACTCCCATACTTAAGCACATAGGCGAAGTTATCTGGCTGTCTGTAGAAGTTCGGCTTCTTTGTCAGTGCCCGATTCACCGTATAGTTAATCTGGTAGTCAAAGATTTCACCAAAGTCTAACAATTGTCGATCGCTTAGGCTCAAAGTACGAATACCCCTCCTCTTATGTCGCTGGTAGAGTCCACCTTGCATTTGATGGATGAAATGATGTCCCTCACTAGGTAGAGAGCTCGCACTGAGACGATTACGACTCGGATTCTCCGTGTCATAATGAGTAACTATCGTGCCCCCTGCGCTCTCAGCAGCATTCTCTATAATGGGGAGAAAAACGAGGCATTCCCCATGGCCAAAGTCACTAGGCTCTAGTGTAAAAGCGAGAAATCGACTACCAGGAAACAAACTACTATTGACCCGCCCCTTCTCTAACTTCACGCGGAATTGATAGGCCTCTGTGTTTCCTTTCCCCAGTAGCCCTCCTTGGTAATTTTCTTTTCTCCAATCCGTGAACACCGAGTTACTAGGGTTCTGCCTAACAGCTGTCTCTACAGCACCGTCGCTAAGGAAAAAGAACAGAGATCCATGCCCATTATAGAATGGATTAGGTATCAAGACTGTCATTTCTGGGGTCTTAATTGTTCGATTGTACGGATTCCACAGACAGACTCTGGGCTGAATGTGCGTGCGTATATTTCCCTTTCCATCATGGGAGAAATAAAAGTGCCAGCGGCAGTCAGTCATCACAGGCTGAATCTTCGGCGCTCGTACAGACCAGTGTCTCATATCAGCACATACGCCATCTGAGATCTCATAGGGCCACGCTTTACTCGGCCTTCTACGGCTAGCGGAATCTGGTAATCGATCTAAGGTGTAATCTGACCTATAGCGCTCCAGCCCCCAGTGTCTCAATGCAGCAAAAGAAGGGCCTAACACGCCATGATCAGTACCCGCGATCATTGGCTCTTCTGTAGAAAACACCCGCCCATCTGGTGCCTCGAAGTGAAGAGATTCTACCTCTGGCTTAGCAAACAATACAGGTGTCAAATCACGCTTTAGCGCTCCTAGACTCACATCCACGTGGAGTCCCTCAGCGTGATGAGTGAAGTCGTGGTAGCCTAACTGAAGCGCCTCCTTGTAGGAAGATTCCGTGAGCTCAAGACTTCGATAACTAAGCACTTCTCTTTGCTGGCGGTCTCGTGCCGCACGAAATCCTAAAAAAGACACGCTCTCAACCTCACCCTCTTTACCAGTCACATCCAATGCGATCGCCTCAGGATCTGCCGCCTCATACACTGCTAGAGCTAAGTCACTCTCTCCATTCTCATCAGAAAGTTCATTAGATAGCTCACCAGATGACTCACCAGATGATGTCGATCCAATGTCTGCTTTGAGATTATCATTCGCGATCCACCAGCCATACTTACCATGATTAAGTTTGATCTTCTCCACTTGGACAAACTCACTTTGCTCTGCACTCGCCCCGAGACTTCCCATTCCAACAAGTGTTACTGGATCTGTTAGTTTCTCCACAGGTGCCAGATCCCCACTCACCAGCCAGCTCTGCAGCAACTCCTTTCTCCATTCTTGTGAGCCATGATCCCGCTGATCCGAATAGTAAGCAGAGCTCTCATAAGGTGTATTACTGGGATCTCCTTTACCAATCACTGGGAAATCACCACCCTCCTGACCGTCCATAGTTGTCTTCCAGACACCGAGCCAATGAGGATGCTCCACTTCTCCCAGTAGGGCTGCCTCCGCACACACTCGCTGATCCGGGCCCAGCGCATTCTGTAAATCCGAGATAGCTAGTGTGAGTGCCAGCCTCGCATTCGCGCGAGCAATGGATCGATGCGTCTCTTCATCAAATTCGTCTCTGGTGCTTGAACTCAGATGCAGCATCGAGAGGGACACAAGTACTAGTACAGACACGAGAAGAAGAGTCGACACCAATGCGTAACCATGACGAACACACCGTGGCCCAGACTCCCTATGAATTTGTGACTTAGAATTCATAAAAACTCACCTTTATCTAAAAAATAATTAATAGATTGTTAGTGAGTCAATGTTTCTTTATGTCATGGGGAAAAGTTTTCTACGCTCTCCAACAGATGATCAAAAGCACCCTAAAAAGCCCTAGAAACAAAAGGAGAAGTCATACTCCGAAGCAGTGCACTGTAATTGAGCTGAAAACTTACAGTTTCTCCGACATGAATCGGTGGATGTGGTTTGCTAATGCTTATCACAAGATGATCACTACTCGCTGATAGGATTCCTATGCCTTCTGGCGCCAGCAAGCCCTCATGATCGGTATCTTGCCTACCAATAGCGAGAATAGCTTGGGTAATGTTACCTTTTAATTTGTTAGATTTGGTTTCTCCAAAGGCTGCCTGCGCGATACACCCCCATGGCTTTGCCGGCTTTATGCCTACCTCTATCACCTCCGCTACCAGAGTGAAGGCATCGGTATGCAGATCTTCAACACGCTTACGCTGCAGTGGTTCACAGCCAAGCAAAAGCGCTTCACCAAGACGAAGATGATTCACTCGTCCTAGATCCATGGAGCTTAGCGCCCAGTTCAGATTAGCGGAATTACCTGCGGAGACGACCTTTACGATCGTACCAAATGTTCTATCAAGTAGATTAGCAAGCTCTGAGAGTTGATCCATATTTCTCTGGTCAGGGGCAACACCACTACGACAGGCCAAATTCGCACCGATACCTAGAAAACGAATATTTGGCAAACAAAGTGCATGACGCACTACCGATTCTAACTGCTCAGGTAAAATACCTTCACGAAGATCTCCAATCTCTACCATGAGAATCACGCCGTGGTGACGATTGATCTTTTGCGCTTCTTTGGAGAGCCGTGTGAGAACACTTATCTCGGTGTTGAGACTAATATCTGCATATTGCACGACTTGAGCTACCTGACTAAGCATTGGCGTGCGAATCAATGACATAGGAGATTGATCCTGTAAATTTAGGTGTTCTGAGTTTCGCATGGAGCGGATATTTTCTATCCGCGCGTCACCCAAGCCCGCAGCGCCAGCTTGTAGCCACATTGCCGCTATTTCAGGCATTCCTAAAGTCGCTTTCGTGACAGCTGTTACTGCGATGCCTTTTTTGTTTAAACGCGTGATTAAAGTCGCAGCGTTATGGGAAAGTTTTGCAAGATGAATTTCTAGACGAGGACAAGGGAGCAAAGAACCCTCATTCATTAGCGGTAGCGCCTCCCAGGTGAGGAAAGGCTCTAAAGACCATATCTACTAAATCCTGACTCGGTCGCTTGAGAGCATCGGTGACTGGAATTTTGAGATTATTTTGATACTCTTCTATGGCTAAATGAATGTCTTCTTCTGACATGTTTTCATGATTTAGAGTTAGGCCAATTACCTTAGTGTTAGAAAATGTCTCGATAAGATTCACCTCCGACTTGGGCTTAGGCATTGGCATATGCTCAAAGTCACATCTATGCTCCCGACCAGGTGCATGCTGCAAGATGACAGCTTGAGGGCAGCTACCACGTAAAATAAAGCTAGAAGTCGAATAAGCGGGGTGGCTGAGAGCTCCTTGTCCTTCAATGAGAATGACTTTAGGAGCTTCCTGCTCACAGGCTCGAATGATTTCCCCCTCTAACTCTCCTGCACAAAATTGAGAGGGCACTGCATCAAGCGCGAGCCCATAGCGTGCTCCTTGCATTAAACCTGTCTGGCCTGTGCCAATCAGAATGGCCTCGATACCACGCTCATTAAGAGCCTGTGCTAGTATACTAGCGGTCGTGCGCTTACCTATAGCGCAGTCCGTACCCAGCACAGCAATACGAAGACAATTTATATCTTCCACCGCTCCACTAAAGACTCTGAGTTCTTTCTTATCCCGGGGTTTTCTTACATCCCGTATCCTGATGTTAGATTGTTCACTCGCGGCAATAAATTCTGGGTCATCATTGAGAAATTCGTGCAATCCGTTGACAATATTCATCCCATAACCAATGGCTCGAAGCATCACTCTTCGCTCTAGCAGGGAAAGCACTCCCGTGGCGGGCGCAATGCCAAAGATAAAATGATCTGGAAGTTTGCCTAAATGCGCCAGAGTTGTCCCCAAGTCTTTATAGATGGGGATGCCATTGGCTGATTCTTCCAAGACTTCTCCCGCATCTTGGCCACTCAGGGTACTATCAATGATTGCTAGTATTTTATATTTTTCTGAGTGCCTAACAAGACCGTTGGCGGTTTTACCGTCAATTTTGCCGAAATTATTTTCGCAATAGACGATAGCTGTTTCCATACAACCATTCGATGGCTGAGCTGTCGTAGTGGCTGTAGTGGAGAAAAAAGCTGTATCCGTGGAGTCAATTTTTTGTTGTATCATATTGGCATTTCAAATCTTTTTAGAAAGGGCCAATTGAGAACTACCAAGACAATCGTGTCTGGATATGAATGAAAATCTCCAACCAATCAAAAATGGATAAGAAGGAATTCTTACATGATCTACTCTAAAGAACAGCTTAAACCCGCATTTATTTAGAAATAATTCTCCAAAACCTAATAAAGGGCACCTCTGAAAACCTCACAAAACTCCCATGCCCTCCCATTGCTTGGTTCTATGCGAAATAATCCATCACTTACGCGGCATCTCCGCTAGCCTAACTTCTGATAAACTAGCTCTCTTAGCAGCTATATTTGGGTTGATGCCTACTCCACCATTCCCGTCAGCTTCTCAAGCCCTAGTACAATTGCGCGGCGCATCTCAATAATATCCACGAGACCTGTGTGGCGGTAGAGTACCTCTCCTCCCGGAGCGATGACTACTGTGTGGGGAATAGGACCTTGCCACTCGGTATCGAGGGCATCAGCTAAGGCGTCGAGGTCATCACTCTGGTAGTGGAAGTTATTGGTGGTGCGTTTTTCACCTTCTTCCATCTGCTTCACTGTGTGTGGAGACAGTGGCAGGTGCTCATTTTTGAGAAACTTCAGTGCCTTGGCGGACTCGTTTTTACCATCGAGTGAAATGGTAATCATTTCTAGTGGGCGGCGCTGATACCTACGGTAGGCGTCAATGAGATCGGGAAATTCTTCCACACAGGGGCCACAGTAGGTCGCCCAGACATTAATCACACGGATACGATCTGTCTTGTTCTCTGCTAGCTCCTTAACCTCTGACGCTGTGATGGGCTCCAGACTGACTGGCAAGCTCTGCCATTCTTCGCGCTTTTGCTCAGCGAGCTCTCTCTTCCAGGCCCACTTTGTTGAGCAGCCATAGCAGCGCTCCACGGGCTTTTCGATAGTGCCCCCTGCAAGTACTTTGTCGACTTTTTCTTGTAGAGTTGCACGTGGAGCTGGCCCATAGGAGCGGCGACCATTATCAAACTGGCCATGATAGAGTAATTTACGATCTGGCCCGAAGAGGAAACAATGTGGCGTGGCGAGTGCCCCATAGGCTTTTGAGGCTTCTTGGGTATCACCATCATAGAGATAGGGATAGTGAAAGGCGTCTTCCTTTGCCACCTTCTTCATTTCCTCAAAAGTATCCCCATACACGGAGTAACCATACTCCCAGAGCTGGAGCGCTTCGGGGTCATTTCCAGAAATGGCGACAAATCCCACACCCTTCTGCTTGTACTCAGCAACAAATTCATTGATGCGTCCACGCGCACAGCGGGCATCGGGACAGTGATTACTGGTAAACATCACAACTAAATACTGCGAATCCGAAAAGTCCCCTAAGCTATATGTCTTACCGTCGGTGCCAGGTAAGCTAAAGTCTGGTGCCTCCGCCCCTATCTCTAAGGGAACGGGCTTAAACTGCTCTGCACCACTCACTGAAGTCACGGAAGTCGCCACCACAAACGAGAGGCTAAGTAACGCTGCTTTACTCATCATGGGGATATCATACGCGAGATATAGGTATCCTCCCACGCTAAATTTTTGAAAATTTTAGCCCATCTCTACTGACACGGAATCACGCTGATTCTGCTCAAATAGGTAGTACTCAAGTTCGTCTATTGCACTGAGTCTTCTCATTCGTTTTAACTTTCTCTTAACTATTTTTGCATCTTCTTTGTCACCTTTTTGGGTTAATTTAGTAAATCCCTATAAGAACATACCCTCATGAAGACACTCTCCATCATCCTCCATAAAACCTACTTCTGGCTCTTACTCTTCCTGAGCTCTACCTTCAGCTCTGCAGAAAATCCACTCTCGATCGCTCGTAACACCAGCTTAGAAATCGACGCTCTTATGCAAGCTGAGTACACGAAACTGGGCATTACGCCACAACCTCTTCTCAATGATTCTGCCTTTCTGCGCCGCGCCTATGTGAGTATTCTTGGCCGTATCCCCACAGCAGAGGAGTCAAAAGCATTTCTCAGCGACTCTACAGAGAGTAAACGCCACGAGTTGGTTGACTCGCTCATAGATTCTCCAGGTTTTCAACATAACATCTTCTATATGTTTGCTGATATGCTTCGCCTAAAGACCCACCATGAGAGAGCGGGTGCAAGCTGGCACCTATGGCTCAAGGACGCTGTGGAGCAGAATCTCCCCTACGACAAGATGGTCTATGCCATGCTCAGTGCCGAGGGACATGCACGGGATAATCCCGCCGTTGGCTACTACTTGCGTGATCGCAATATGCTCCTCGATAATGTGTCCAACACTGTCCAGATCTTCCTTGGCACCCAGATCGGCTGCGCACAGTGTCATGATGATCCCTTTGAGGACACCACGCAGTTAGACTACTATCAGCTTGCCGCCTTTAGTGGGCAGACTCGCTACAATCACTCCGATATTGCCCAAAAACGTATCCAAAAACTCAATACCCAGCTCCGCGAGAAACAACCCGCAGAAACCACTATTAGCCGTAAAAAAGCACGCAAAAAACAACGCCGAGCCAGTCCAGAGCTCAAAGAAATCACCCAGCTCTTTCGACAATTTCGCCGCTCAGAAATCACCTCCTCACCAGACAAGAAACTCCGCTTACCCCACGACTATCCCTACAATGACGCGAAGCCTAACGATGTCGTAGAACCACACACTCTCTTTGGTAAGATGCCAGATCTTGAGAACTACGAGAACTCAAAGACCGCTTTTGCCGCATGGGTCACTTCTCGGGAAAACCCCATGTTCACAAAGACCATCGTCAATCGCCTCTGGGCGCAAGTCTTCGGCTATGGTCTAGCAGAACCCCTCGACGCCTGGACATCCTCCACCAAAGCCTCCCACCCAGAGACTCTCGCCATGCTCCAGAAAGTCATGCATGTCACAGACTTTGATGTGAAAGAAACAATGCGAGTCATGTACCACACCGCTCTCTTCCAGCGCCAAGTCGCGCCCGAAGAAATCGAACTCGGTAAAGCCCACACCTTCCACGGACCCGTACTCAGACGCCTTTCTGCCGAAGAGATCTACGATTCTTATTTAACTATCGAGCATGGAAACCTCGATCCTAAGCAAAACACAAACATTACTAAGACCCTAGAGGAACAATCCAAGTACATCGATTTCGTCCGCCAAGCTCCACTCGAGAAAGTCATGGAAATGTCCAAGAACTACCAAGCCTATGAAGAGCAACGCTACGCCCTACAAAGTAAGCGTAACAAAATACGCCTTAGCCACGAAAAGGCCAAATCAAGTAACGATCCCGCAGAGATCAAACGCACTCGCGCCCTGTTACAAGCCGTCGCTAAGGAATCCAAAGAACTCACCAACCAAAGCACCTACACCAAGGCCGTGATTGCCCTCACCCAGCCCGTCCTGAGAACCCCCTATCCTAAAACCCCACTACGCGCCTCTGAGCTCCCCGCTCCCTACCGGCCTAATTCTCTACTAAAGCAATTCGGCAGCTCTGACCGCGAGACCCCAGATGCCAGCCACACAAAGGCGAATATCCCCCAAGTTCTCAGCATCTTTAATGGCCAAGCCATCGAGCGTATCGCAGATAGAAAAGGCCGCCTTTCTCAAATAATCCGCCAAGCTGATTCTCCTAAAGATCGCCTCGATACTCTATTTCTTAGCATCTACAGTAGCTATCCGACGGAGAGAGAGCGTACGGATCTGCTACCCCTCATGGACTCACCTCTCGACACCGCCACACTTGTGCGCGCTATGCTCACCTCCAAGCGCTTCCTCTTCCTCCAATAATCCACCTACCCCAATAACCACCCAACAATCACCCCAAATCATCATGAAACACCTCGACTCACTCTCGCGCCGCCACTTTCTGGCCGAAACCGCCAAGTCCTGCTTTGGCCTCACTATCGGTGGCTCTATGGCTAGCATGTTTCAACAAAGTGCCTCAGCAAATTCTCTCAAACATTCTCTCACTGGCTCAGCTGGAGGAAAGGCCAAGCACGTCATCTATCTGATGATGACTGGAGGGATGTCCCACCTAGACACCTTCGACCCAAAGCCTGATGCCGCTGCTGATATACGAGGAACCACTAGATCCATCAACGGGAAGACCCCAGGGATCCAGCTTGGCCACTGCCTGCCTAAGCTCGCCGCCATGTCTGAGGATATTAGTTTGATTCGCAATATGACGAGCACACAGGGCGCCCACAGTCAGGGTCAGTACTTCATGCGCACCGGCTACACACCGCGCTCCAGTATCACCCACCCCTCCACAGGAGGCTGGGTGAACCACTTCACCCATGATGCCACCGCCACCCTACCAGGCTTTATCTCGATCCACTCTGGAAACGAACACCCCGGCGAAGGTTTCCTCCCTCCCCACCTCAGCCCACTACCAATCACAAGTGCCCAAGAGGGTCTACCGAACACATCGCTCGCGAGAGGAGTAGAACAAGAACAATTTGAGAAACGCATGCAGATGCGCCAGCTCCTCGATAGCAAATTTGACCAAAGCTTCGCCAAAGGCCAGAGTAGTGTGCGCGCCTACGATGCTATGTATGATGCTGCTCTCAAGCTCATGAAGAGTGAGGACTTACAAGCCTTTGACCTCAGCCAAGAGACCAAAGCCACCCAGCGCCTCTATGGTGAATCGAACTTTGGAAAAGGAGCCCTGCTGGCGCGCCGCCTCATCGAACATGGCGTGAAGTTTGTGGATCTAAAGTTAGGCGGCTTTGACTGGCATGGTGATCTAGAGGAGCAGATGGAGAGTCAGCTCCCCGTGGTGGATGAAGTCATCTCAGGCCTCCTCTATGACCTCAAGCACCGTGGCCTACTTGACTCCACACTTGTGGTTGTCGCCACAGAATTTGGTAGATCTCCAAAGATCAACCAAAACAGCGGCCGCAATCATTTCCCGAAAGCCTTTAGTACCATGATGGCCGGTGGTGGTATCAAAGGTGGCTTCGTCTACGGCGAGACAGACCAACACGGGGAAAATATTATTGGTGAGAAAGTCGACGCGACCAATATCAATGCAACCATAGGACAGGCCATGGGACTCCCCTACGATAAGGTCATCTACTCCCCATCAAAGCGCCCATTTTCCATGGGAAATCGCCACGGAAAACCGATTCTTGAGCTCTTTAGCTAAAACGTATCTCCGGTAACAGTTACAAGAACCACCCTCTTCTCCCACTTTCCTCCCCATGAGGGTGGTTCACTCTCCCTCTCTAGCCTCACGCTTCGCACGAGCGCGCGCCAGATCAGCTTTTGTCAGAGTTTTTCCAAGGAAACGCCGCCCCATCCAGAGCCCAGCGAGTGCCCCACCAAGGTGGCAGGCGTGACTGACAACTTGGTTGTTTTCTGCCCCACCCGAAGCTTGATTAGCTGTCGCTTGACCGGCGAACTCCGAACCAGCTACGCCACCAAATGGTGGTAACTTGAGCTGATACCACAGTAACCAGATTAGACTGATAAAAATCCCATAGCGTAGTGCTTTCCCACGAATCGGTGTCGGCCATAGACGAGCTTCTGGAGAGAGAATGGTCAGACAAATCCACAGTGCCAAGACCCCGCCAGACATACCCACCAGCCAGATCTCCTGCTGACCCTTCCCCACCAGATACCAGTCCGCCATAAGGTGGCACAGCCCACCCGCAAATACCCCAAGTGCAAATGTCTTTAGCGATTCTAGACCACCCACATAACGAAACATCCTTCCCCCAAATAACCACAACCCCCAGGTATTGAGCCCAAGGTGGAACCAACCTGCATGCACCAGTGCATAGCTCAGCAGAGTCCAAACCTCACCGCCTAATACCCCTTCTCGGTGGCAACTCAGTGGCCACTGCAATACCATGGCCTCTACACCTCCCGAGTAGCTCGCCCAAATCTGAATCCCTATCATGAGAAACAGCACGAGAGTCAACCAGTCCATTCCTGGACTATGGCAGTTTCTGGCCCATGCCATGCCCCTCTCTGCGTATGATTTCACAAGTGTCCTATAGCACAGTAACGCAATAGCCACCACCCTAGAGAATCCATCCGTAAGATTTATCGTCTACCGAATGACTGGACAAGGCCTCTTCACTGAAGATAGTTAGCGCTATGGATCTTAACGAATTGGTTCAGAACTGTGCGGAATGGCTACGCATGCACCTCTATGAAATCACACTCTCATGGGTTGCTGCGACTCTTGTCATCTATGGCAGAGAGATATTTACCCTACTGCGCGATCTCATCAAAAAGTGGAATATCATACTGCGCGTCCTCGTCTTTATCCTCTTCTGCGCCTTTGGCTACGGCTGGCTCACCTTCCAGATCGCTCAGTTCATCGAGGCCCAGCTTGCTCACGCGGCAGACCTAAATCTCGTGGTATTCACCCTAGTCGGCTTTATCGTCATCGGGGTACTCGCTGAGCGCAAAAAACAAATTTAATCCTCATCCATGAGCAAAGACTCCACCATCAGTGTCACACGCCTCGTACGGCGAATGCGCAATCTCCTCGAAATCGAGCTAGGTGAAGTCTGGGTTGAGGGCGAAATCTCGAATTTACGGCGCCAGTCCAGCGGGCATTGCTACTTCACGCTCAAGGACAATGGCGGCCAAATCAGCTGTGTACTCTTCCGTGGACAGGCCAAGTCCGTACAAGCTGAGCTCAAAGACGGCCTCCAGGTGCGCGTCTACGGCGAGGTCTCACTCTATGAAGCCAGAGGCAGTGTCCAGCTCATCATCCGCAAGGTCGAAGAAGACGGCCAAGGTGCACTCCAAGCCAAATTTGAGGCGCTTAAGAACAAACTCCAAAAAGAAGGTCTCTTTGAACAACACCAAAAGCAAGCCCTACCCACTCACCCACTCAGCGTAGGACTCATCACCTCAGCGACAAGTGCCGCACTTCAGGATATGCTCCATATCCTCGGCCGCCGCGCCCCCTGGATACAGCCCTACCTCTACAACGTCCCCGTACAGGGAAAAGGAGCCGAGCGAGATATTGTCAAAGCTCTAGAAGCATGGTCAGCACCCGAGAAACACCAGCTCCCCCCAGTGGATGTCATTATTGTCGGCCGCGGTGGGGGCTCACTCGAAGATCTCTGGAACTTTAATGAAGAAGTTCTCGCCCGCGCCATCGCTGCCTGCCCGATCCCTATAGTCTCCGCTGTGGGGCATGAAATCGACTTCACTATAGCGGACTTTGTCGCAGACATGCGCGCCCCCACCCCAAGTGCTGCCGTAGAACTCATCTCAGCGGACAAAGAAGAACTCCTCAAGCGCCTACAGACAAACAAACAAGCCCTCCAGCGCTGCCTCCACAACCGCATTGAAAACCTAGAGCTCAGACTAAGACAAGGCAAACGCAGCATTCTCAACCAAACGCACGAGCGGCTACTCAGAGAACCCCTCATGCGACTCGAGCAAAACCATAGCGCACTAGTCGAGAGCCTGCAGACAGCTCTCAAGAGCAAGCAGGAAGCCATACAGACACTCAGCCTACGTCTGCAGCCACTTCACCCAGAACAGCTCGTAGCGCGCCAGCAAGAGCAGCTTAAAGAAAAGACACAGAGACTACAGCGTGCCCATCAGCAGCAACTGACCGACCTAGAAACAAGACTCAGCCACTATAGTGGTCTACTAAGAACTCTCGGCCCAGAGTCCACCTTCCAGCGCGGCTTCTCAATCACTCTGAATCAAGACGGAAAAGTCATCCAGAGCCCAGACTCACTCACCACCGGTGACACCATCCACACCCACTTCCAGCAAGGACACCTCGTTTCCCGTGTTGAGGAAGTGAAGAAAGGCGGAAAGAATCAAACTTAATCGTTTAGTTCGCCCACTCATAACATTGTTTGAACCCTGATTCACAGACAATACAAGGTACCTCGACTGACCTCATTTTTGAAAAAATCTAAAGGACACCTCCGACAACTGCTTTCGATAAAAAATGCCTTCAGATTGTTTCCGATCAAGACAGACACAATCTCTCCTACATAAATTCATAAGAATTGTGGGCATTACAGAGATAAAGAAAGCTGGCGGTATTTTCGGAAATGAGGTTACCGTAAGTACCCTACACAATGCAGAACGTCCTCTGAGATGATATTATCCCTGTGACTCTTCGATCTCATCATACAGATCTATGACTTTATTCTGCGAAGCTTTACCTTCCTTAAGTTTTCTCAATGTATTAGGAGGAACATTCCATTGCTCACCAGCCTCAGTGATAATGCCCACTGTTTTTCTGTTCAATTTGAGAATGGTTGCCCGCTGCAGCCCTTGATCAGGTATGTCGATACTTACCTTCTCTCCTGGATTAAACTGCATCATATTTTCGTGCCGTTTCACGTCTCTTAAGAAATTAATTTGAGCGACCACTTTCTTATTTAGCTCAAGTAGCTCTTCATAGGTTAAACTCGATACATCCATATTTCACACAGTTTAGTAGCTATAATATGTAAGGATGAAAAGAATTTTGAGTTTATTTTGATTCCACAAAACAGTTCGCTTCCATAAGCATCTGAAAACTCCACCAGCTAGAGCTTGACCTAGAGTATTCAACTTTTCACCTTTTGGGTATGGGGAAAAAGAAAAAAGGCAATTCGAGAAAGGAACCAGAGAACTTAATTCCATTTGAACAGGAAAAGGAAAAGTTCTTGGGTATGATTGGGAACGTCCTCTCAGATAAGGACTTCTCCTCTGCAGAGGAAGCGACCCAATTTCTGAACGAAGCTTTCACAGGGCGATCCATGTCTGACTCTCTCGCTGAGTGGGACACACGACCACCGAGCCTTCTCGATGAAGCCCATGACGTTCTTGATAGAATTGATCCTGACGCTCCTTTAACGTCTCAGCGTCGCTACGCCAAGAAAGCACTCGATATCACCCCAGATTGCATGGAGGCCTGGGAAACGCTGGCCTGGAGTTACGAATCTCCCAAAAAGATCGAGGAAGCCCACCTCAAGGGCATCGCACATGGTCGAGAGCTCCATGCCGATCTGATTGCAGAGATCGATGAGCAGCACGGGTTGTGGGGCTATGTCGAGGCAAGACCATTCATGAGATTGTTTGAGAGTCTAGCCGATTTTTATTCCCAAGACGGTCTTGCTGAAAAAGTCCTAGACGTTCACGAGCAGATGCTAGCACTTAATCCCGGTGACAATCAGGGGATTCGAGGACCGCTTCTTAACGGCTACATCAAGCTCGACCGACTGGATGAAGCTCAACGGCTCGTCGAGCAATTCCCAGACGATATGGATCTAGGTATTGTCTACGGTCGAGTTTTACTCGAACTCGTCAAGACTTTGGACACTGATTACGATTTTGAAACTATACTAAAAAAAGATCACAACGGACGTCTAGCACCATCCACATTCGACAATCAAGTCTTCACAAAAGCCAAAACACTCATGCGTGAGGCCATCAAGCTCAATCCATACGTCCCACTTCTTATCGAGCACCCAACATCCATGTATCTCGAATCCCCACCATACTATCAGATGGGGTCACCCGACGAAGCTATGAATTTTATCAAACATTATGGGATCGACTGGTTTGGCTCAATAATTGGATGGGTGTTTATGGGAGCTTTCAGCGCCCAGGCCAAGGCTCGTATCAATAAGGATAAAACCGCTATGAGAAACTCCTACAAGGATTTATTAAGCTACCTTGACGGCATAGACGAGACACCTTGGCAGAGTGTTCTCATAGAGGAGATGGATAAGTTTCGCTAGGAGGTAAGAACTGCATTGGTTCTCAGATAGTGGGCCAATGGAGCGCTCCTTTTTCAAGATGGTAAAGTCATCGAGAGGTCCACACTCGCTCACCACCGGTGACACCATCCACACCCACTTCCAGCAAGGGCGCCTCGTTTCCCGTGTTGAGGAGGTGAAGGAAGAGAACGAGTAAAGTATTTCCCGTGCTTTACATTAAGGACTTCATGCCGATCTAAACTACACGAAATATCGTGCCGATTACCGATATTTATACAGATTTAAATTCGCAAGAATTTGCAACTACCCAACCATCTAACCCATATGAAGACGAGATTTCAAACATCTTGTACCCTCCTTGACTGAGATCCTCAATCATCTCATCAATAGAATCTTTCCAAAACGAAGGCCACCCCGCTATTTTATGCCCTTCATTGATGAGGTCACGATCACGAATCAAAATAGATTGAGTCTCAACTTCTTGAACATCAAAGATGATCGAAGGTAAAATCGAATTTCGAAAGTAGTGATCAAGAACTCCTCCAAAAATAACATCAGTTTCCTCAGCAGGTTCTTCTCCATACGCATATTCAGTATGGAGAATGATTTGTTTTAAAACTCCGTCTACTTCATATGAGATGATATGATTGTCATGAATGGATAGGCTCATTCTTATAAAATAACTCTACCGCTTGAAGTGTGGCACGACAGAGGATGAAAGGCGTTTAGAATGGAGCTGACCAACGTCCTTATTCGCCCTCGCCACCACTGAGCTATTGGATCCGTTTTGGTATTGTGTTATTATCTTTTTAAGTCGCTTACTCACAGTGTCTCGAGCGCCCTGCAAAAGAAATTTCTTAGGGATCTTCATAAGAAACGATCGCCACTTGTAGTCGCTACGATCTCGATTTGATGACATGATATAGTCTCTCAGTTCAATTGCGGTTTCTAGGTTGAATGCCCAAAGCAAGTCCCTCTTGAATTCGATTTGAAAGTACGCGTTGTGGGGCCACTGAAGTTCGTATCGACGATGAAGACAGCAACTCGGACAAGTGATTGAACCAGAGTCCAACCCCGAACCTCGATAAAGGAATTTAGAATGCGCCCAATCTAACCGATCGTATCCTTCGGGAAGCTCTCTGATCGTGTCTACTGTCCGGCCATGCAACCCGGCGTAATAAACTGCCGCATGCCAACTGTGGCCACAACTATCCTTGCAGAGGAGATAGTCGAATTGATCATTCTCTTGAAAGAACAAAATATCCTTCTTCTCACGAATCCGAACGATTTCAGCGAACTCGAAGAATGCTAGTTCACCACACAAGGGACACCGAACATCTAAAGTGTGAGGCATCGGGTTCCACTCGTAGGGCAGTGTCATAGCGCATATTTTCTATGCCAGCCTACACCTCTATCTCCCCTCAGCAATACGATCGGCGAGAACTTTTGGAAGTCCTGCGTCCATGATCTTTTGCTGAGTTGTCTTGATATCATACTCTAGGCGGCGGAAGACAACAATGTTGTTGTCCGTATCATAAATACAGTAGGAGGCGCGCCAGTCTCCGTCTCGAGGCTGGCCCACAGATCCTGCATTGATAAAATACTTCATGCCTGGCTCAATGGCCACGCTCTCTGGCTGGACTTCCTGCACGCGTGATCCACGCACAAAGACACGGGGTACGTGTGTGTGCCCATGGAAGCAAACTTGGGTAAACTGGTAGGAGAAGTTCGACATTGCATCGAACTTATTGGTCACATAGTTCCAGATATTTGGCTGGTCTAGTGTGGAGTGAACCACTGTGAAGTCACCTACTTGTCTGACCATTCTGAGGCGCGCTAGCCACTCGCGCTGCTCCGCATCGAGCTGCTGGCGAGTCCACTGCAGTGCCTCAGCGGCGACAGGATTCATCATTTCTAGTGAATGGTCACCACCACAATCTTCATCGTGATTCCCCTTCACCACTGGGCAGTCCATGGATTGTATTTTCTCCAGGCAGGCCACTGGGTCAGCATTATAGCCAACCACATCCCCTAAGCAGACATAGCTTTCGCATCCCTGGGCTTCTGCGTCTTCCAGGCATGTGTTGAGTGCTTCCAAATTGGCATGAATGTCTCCGAATAGGGCGATTTTCATAAATGTTGAATCTTTATGGTTTAGAGATGCGCTTTCCCAGAGGAAAGGAAAAGAAAAAAACGCGAATCTCGTAGTTTTGGGGTAATTTTTATCACAGAGGCCGCTAGAAAGCTGATTTCACGCGAAAAATGATAGAATATGCTTAGAAGATGGCTCTCTGCCAATCAAGAGCGAAATCCTCATTCTTCCTCCAGATGCAGTGCTCGACTCACACCTCTGCGCATCACTCCTACATCCGGTGAGACATCTGTCCAGTGCTGGAAAGAAAATCGTCCCTGATGCACTAGCATAGATAGCCCATTGGAGATACGAGCACCCCGCCTGCTCGATTCTGCAAGTAAGCGTGTTTGTATAGGATTATAAATCGTATCATACACACAGTGGCTCTCTGTCACAAATTCCACGGGTAGTGGTAGTGCATCATCTTGCTTTAGACCCAGAGAAGTCGCATTAATGATGAGGTCCACTTTCGCCATCACTGCACGCAGTTCTTCATCTGTGGTGCCGACAATCTTTAGCTCATTGACAGAGTAATTCTCTATGAGATCACGCTTAATGGGCTCTAACTTGCTGGTTGTCCGATTAGAGAGAACCAGTAAAGGGCTCCCCTCACGAGCGCATTGTGTGGCAATCGCGCGACCGGCTCCTCCCCCCGCTCCCATGATCAGAACTCGAAGCTCGCCCAGTGACTGACCGAAGTCCTGCGCAATCGCCGCAGAAAGCCCAGGGCCATCTGTATTGTGCCCAGACCAGCCTTCTTTATGAAAAGATATCGTATTAGTCGCACCCATGGCTCTGGCGTCCTCAGTAAGCTCTGAGCAGAGTGACATCGCCTCAAGCTTATGAGGAACCGTGACATTACAGCCGATAAACCCCAGTGCCTCCATTTTACGAAAACAAGCCTCCACCTGACCTGGTGGCACCTTCACTCGAATATAGCGAGCATTTTGACCAGCTAAATCAAGAGCTGGTTGATGCATCTCCGGCGAGACAGAGTGATGAATAGGATCCCCAATCACCGCGAAGCGTGCTGGCACGCTCTCACCAGCATCAATCACGCTGCGGTCATCCAAATCATCAAGCTGGAATGTTTGTTTCTGATTCATTCATTGCTAAGTAACTTAAGGCACCTCACTGGTAAAGTCTATCAACACATATCAGGCAGTGAAACAGTAGCTATCACCACTCCACTCATTCTCGCCTCAGGCTATACTGACATCATTCTCGCTATTACGAGACTCCCAAGAAAGCTGCACAGTAAGATAGAGAAGAATGTCCCTACCAATAAAGCTCTCGTATAGCGAGTATTCGCCGCCACAAACGCAGAAACGATCAATATCAATGAAGCCGCCAACAAGAAGTACACTGCAAGAGTCCCTCCGATTTTATGACCCACCGAAAGAAAAGTAACCATTGGAGCTGCGATGAGTAGAAAGACTAGATTCAGCAGAGTTACACCACTTCCACCACTTCCACCATCAACCAACAGCCCGATAATACAACCCACAACGTGAGCAGAAGCCACTACTTTTAAGTAGTGCTTTTTTGATGGTTTCATTTGTTCTATTTAATCTAACAAAAAATATCTTATTAAATAGCTCATTAACGCTCTTCTCTAACCAAAGAAATCGACCAAGCAGTCTGCGAGCCGAGTCGAATGATCACTCACCTTCCGCAGTCGCGCGTATATCTGTAAGTGCTGCTATGAAGTCACCGAGTATTTCTGCGGGTACCATGATCGTATCACGATTTCCACCGACATCTTCTGTGATTTTTAGCACTTTACCCCGCGCGTTTGACTTCAGGTCTAAAAAGAATTTTTTGCGATCTGCTATGATCTGCTCCGTATGTAATAAGTCGTCGTTATATCCCACCTTGCCTCCTTAAGTTCAATTCACCATCTATTGGTTGTTTAAATTTCGCACTGAGCTTCCTCTTTCGTCAACGTAAATTATCGCTTTTTAGCCTTACAGCTAAATCATGGCGTAGTGACACATCAAGGCTCTGTCCCTAACTCTGAGAGAATACGAATCCCCTCAGCATCAAGAGTCGGTAGCACTCGATCAGAGTCTTCTCTCTGCTTTGAGGCATGCAATGCCGAATAGCCCAAAGATTCTCTATCTACATTCTCTAACTCAACCCCCCTGAGGGCGATGATTTGCTCTGAGGGATTAAGGCGATCCAATCGAAACTTCGTGTACCCACGCCCGAGCCTCACCCCATCTGAGTGATGCAGCTCAAGGTGCAAATGAGCTAAATACGCACCACCAGCTGTGCCCACGCTGCCGAGCTTCTCACCTCGCCCGAGTAGACGACCCTGTGAGACTACGATGTGCTCTAGATGCGCGTACATGCTGTGCAGCAGGCGCCCATTCTTGTCTTTATGTGCTAGCACAACGACATTGCCCCAGCCCTCAGCGGGTACACCTGTGTAGACCACCAGACCATTAGCAATCGCATAGACGGGGTCACCTAAGTCACTGTTTTGTCCACCTATGCCATTGATATCATCACCCGTGTGATAGCCACCTCTCGAACCATTATTTTCCCAGAATTTCTGCGCATTATAAGTCATCGCTCCTGACTGCACACCCATGGGAAAATCAAATCTCGGTGCTTGTGGGATGAGAAAGCGATCAAAGCAGTCGTGAAACATCATTCTTGGATCAAACTGACCTACCTTCTTCTGCCCTGATTTCGTATCTGTTAGTGAGCCTGTATTCTGTGGAAATCCATAGGGCACATAGGCCTGCTGTGGCCCTTTTAAACTACGGATCGCAGGCTCTGGCATACTTTGTTTCTCTAACACTCGAGTGGCTGTCCAGCCAAAACCTAGGATCAAACAGAGTATACAGAGGGGTAAAATGAGTTTCTTCATTCTCTAAAAATCGAGATAGATCTCCGTTCTTCGGTTCGCACGCCGCCCTGAGGGATCATCGCGGCCATCATCAAGTGTATTTGGTCTTCTGGGCTGATTCATCCCATGGGCTTCCTTACGAATTTGGCTCTCTTTGACACCAAGACTCGCTAGGTAGTCAATCACCGCGTTCGCACGGCGACTGGATAGAGTCTGATTGTAAGAAGCGGAGCCTTTGGCATCTGTGTGGCCTGATATGACAATACTCTTATTAGCATCTAGCTTGAGTAACTCTGAGACAATCTGGAGCTGCCTCTTATTTCTCTCCGTGAGGTCTTGCTGATCAAACTCAAAGTAGATCACCAGTGTCTGCCCTCCCTGTGGATGATTCGCCAGTGGGGTGTAATAGACATCGCCACCTGCCACTCTCTGCGCGTAGTCTTGGATGAGTTTATCGAGATTAATTTCATGAATCTTCCACTTTGACTGGGCACTCTCGCGCTGCAGCAATAGTGAAAATTCTGCATCTTCACTCCCATTCTCAGAAACCAGAGAAGCAATAAATCCAGCCACTAGATCCCGATTATAAACAGCACGCAGAGGTTTTTGACGATGAAGTTGATACTTCCCTTCTTCAAATAAGATACAGAGACCTGCTATGCTAGCATCTGAGACTTTCTGCGACTCGACGAGCTCTTTGGCTGCCTCGAATCTCTGTGCCAGTACGTGAGTTACGAAATGGTGTGCACAGTCGAGTGCATCACGCTGGCGCTCAGGCTCCTCTGCTCCCTTAGCTAGTCCACCTTTCCCGTTTTCTGTAGCGCTCTCTTTCCCGCTTGCTTCTCCTATGGCTCCTAGAGCTTTGTCATAACTTCCACTCAGATCACTAGAAAGCTTTCTACGAGGTAGTTCTATGTCTTCAATAGCCCAGTGACCATCTGCCTGCTTCCTCAGCTCAAAGATGATTTGTTCTTTTTCTTCGAGATTAAGAGCCCAGCGTACCTGTTTGCCCTGCTCTAGTAGACCAATCACTTGAGAAGGATCATCACCATCAAGAGTGAGACCATGCTTATAAATCAGGTCTAACAAGCGCTCTTGTTTCTCATCGCTCAAAGCCTCTTTACCAATGAGTCCTGCGAGGCGCTTATACTGATCCCCAGCGTTCTGCTGATTGGCAATATCCACGATCTCATCCATCAGCTGCTGAGACGCGGAGAACCTCAGCGAGGCCCCGAGCTGCTCCATCGCCACAGAATCGATATCTTGGGAGTCACCAGTTGTAAAATCCCCTTTTTTAGAACCGAGAGAGCCAAATGCAGAGGCGTCTTTGCCCCCACCCTGATCGTCAAGACCGCCACCACAACGCTTCGAGTAGAGCACAAAGACAACAAGAACCACAACAGTAGCTGTGGCTGTTAGAGCGATCAATAATGGTGAACGTGGTTCCTCCATGAGCTAGGAGCTTACTGCGAAAGCCCTCCTATGCCCAATAAAATATGCCTAATAAAATATCACTCATCACCAAAACTACCATATTGATAATAAAACTATAAGACACCTCCGACCATCTCACTTCTGAGCGACTCGCCTCAGAGCCACTTTCCGGTCACAGATTGGGCATTCGCTCTAATCTGATCTGGCGTACCCTCAGCCACGAGCTGACCACCATGGCGCCCTCCTCCTGGTCCTAGATCAATCACCCAGTCAGCAGCAGCGATGACATCTAAATTATGCTCAATCACAAGTAGTGAGTGACCAGCATCACGCAAGTGATGTAATACACCCAGTAAGACCTGAATATCCTCGAAGTGCAGCCCTGTCGTGGGCTCATCGAGTAAGTAGAGGGTGTGCTGAGCCCCTGATTTCGCCAGTTCTGCCGCTAATTTCACGCGCTGCGCCTCACCACCACTTAAGGTATTCGCTGGCTGTCCGAGACCCAGATAGCCGAGGCCTGTATCACAGAGAGCTGTGAGAATACGGCACAACTTAGGAATGGTGGAGAAGAACTGGGCCGCCTCTCGCACAGTCATCGAGAGAACATCCGCGATACTTCGACCCTTATAGATCACTTCGAGTGTCTCACGGTTATAGCGCCGTCCTTGGCAAGCCTCACAGGGCACGTAGGCATCCGCGAGGAAATGCATATCAATACGAATGACACCATCTCCCAGACAAGTCTCACAGCGGCCGCCACGGACATTAAAACTAAAGCGCCCAGCACTATAGCCCCGCTGGCGAGATAGTGGTAATTTCGCATAGAGGGCGCGAATATGATCTAGAGCACCCGTGTAGGTCGCAGGATTGGACCGAGGGCTTTTCCCCAAAGGGCTCTGATCCACGACAATGACCTTATCGAGTAGATCCATACCTTCTAGACGATCGTGCTGACCAGGTGGTGTCTTTGCACCATGAAACTGGCGCGCAAGGGCACGGCGTAGAATATCATCAACTAGAGTAGACTTCCCACTGCCACTGGGCCCTGTGACACAGACAAATCGCCCCAAAGGAATGGTGACATCAATCCCGACTAAATTATGCTCAGAAGCATTGATAATGCGTAATTCTCCGCGTTGATTCTGAGACTGTGCAGGCTCTATGGTGGTCGCTATAGCATTCTGATCTTTCTTTTTCTGAGCTATCTCTTTCTGCTTCTGCGCGAGCCACTTTCCTGTGAGAGAATCTTTGACCTTCATGAGATTCTCAGGTGCACAGCAAGCAAGTAATTCCCCGCCGTGTATTCCTGCAGCGGGCCCGAGATCAATCACCCAGTCAGCAGCACGTATGGTCTCTTCATCATGCTCGACAACTATCACCGTATTACCGGCGTCTCGCAACTTTTTGAGAGCTGCAATCAGTCTCTGATTGTCCTCTTGATGCAGGCCAATACTTGGTTCATCCAGAACATAGATCACACCAGAGAGGCCAGCGCCAATCTGAGTCGCCAGGCGAATACGCTGGGCTTCACCACCACTGAGAGTCGCGCTCTTCCGATCCAAGGTCAGGTAGGAGAGCCCCACATCACTCAAAAACTGGAGTCTCTCTGTAATCTCTCCCACAAGACTCACACAAGCTTCAGAATTTGATTTCTCAAGACTCAAGGTTTCTAGCCATGCTAGTGCCTCCTCGATGGGTAGGGCACAAAAATCATAAATCCCCAAATCCCTCCAACCAGAGAGAACAATAGAAAGAATCTCAGGCTTTAGGCGCTTGCCATGGCATTGGACACACTGACGGTGGGTGATATAGCGTCCCATACTGCGTTTCACAGTATCACTGCTGCTTTCTTTAAAATGTCTCTCCACATAGTGACAGAGCCCTTCAAAAGGTTTTTCCCACGGTATCGTATGACCATCTTTCTCCCATAAAAAGGTAATCTCTTCTTCACCAGTACCATAGAAGAGAGCTTGGATAAATTCTTCGGAAACTTCCACCAGTGGCGTCTCTAAATTTACTTTAAAATGCTTCGCAAGACCCTCAATCTGGCGAGTCATCCAGCCTTTTTTAGCCTTCGAGCCAGCACCCAGTAAAACGGCTCCCTCAGCTAAGCTAAGATCTCGATTCGGCACAACAAGGGAAGGGTCAGAAAACTGCTCTGTTCCCAGACCATGACAGGCATCACAGGCGCCAGTAGGGGAGTTAAAAGAAAAATGCTTCGGCGATACAGCAGAGAGCTCAAAGCCTGTCTTTGGATTCCGATAGCTCGTCGCAAATACGATCTCACGCCATTCTTGCCCATCAGGCTCACAGACAAGGGCGAGTGCCTGCTGGCTAGAAATTCGCAGCAATGTCTCCACCGAGTCGGCAAAACGACTCTCCGTGCCCTCTCGAACCACTAAGCGATCAATCACGATCTCTACGCACTCAAGAACATCTGGCCACTGACTCGCTGCCTCATCGACTTCGAGCAAATCACCATTAATCCGAATTCGTACAAACCCCTGACGCTGCATATCCGTTAGTAATTTCTCAGCGTCCTCGATCTCAGAGAGGGGTAGGGGGGCAAGTAAAATGACTTTTGTGCCTTCTTCGAGCGCCAATAAGACCTTCACGATATCCTGAGCTGTCATTTTCTCAAGGCGCTCTCCTGTCTCTGGATCATGAGGAATACCCGCAGCGGCATAGAGGATTCTTAGGTAATCATAGATTTCTGTGACAGTCGCAATTGTGGAGCGTGGATTCACACTGCCGGTTTTCTGCTCAATGGCAATGGCCGGTGAGAGACCCTCAATGGAGTCCACATCTGGTTTCTCAAGTTGTTCTAAAAACTGGCGCGCGTAGGCAGAGAGACTCTCGACATAGCGGCGCTGACCCTCTGCATAGAGTGTGTGAAAGGCTAGTGAGGATTTACCACAGCCACTGGGACCTGTAATGACCACAAATTGACCTCGAGGAATATCCACATCGATATTCTTAAGATTATGCTGTTTTGCACCTCGAATTTTGATCATTTCCACGCCATAAAACTAACCAGCCAGAGTAAAAACGCGAAACTTTTTCACTCTTCTTTTCTTAAGGGCACCTCATCTAGAGACCTTAGAGAGTAAAGACTAGAACTCTTGGGAAATGAGATTTCCAAAGACACTCTCAGGCCATAGTCTTCCCATTATTCATGAAAACAGTCATTACAGGAGGGCAGGGGACTCTAGCTCAAGAATGCGCCCAGTACTTGAGAGGCGAAGTACTTACCCCATCACGTAATGAGCTCGATGTCACCGATCCTCAGGCCATTGCTTCTTACTTTTCTGGCCTCCATGATGTCGAGCTTCTTCTCTGTAATGCCGCAGTCATAAAGGATCAGCTGCTACTGCGAATGAACGAGCAAACATGGGACACAACAATAGAAACCAATCTCAATGGAGCCTTTCGCTGTGCGCAAGCATTCGCTAAACAAAAACTCTCCCAGCAAGGAAAGCAAGGAAAGCAAGAAGGGCACATCCTCTTTTTTTCCAGTTACTCAGCATACCGGCCACACACTGGCCAGTGCAATTATGCCGCCTCAAAGGCCAGTTTAATCGGCCTAACAAAGTCATTAGCCAAAGAACTAGGAATGCAGAATATTCGAGTGAATTGCATTCTTCCAGGCTTTATTCCCAGTGCTATGACGACAAATCTCTCTGAAGCCCAAAGAAACAAAATTCTCAATCAACACACTCTGGGTCGATTCAACACGGCCAAACAAGTCGCTGAATTCATCCAGTTTCTCCATCTTCATTTACCACACACCTCAGGTCAGGTCTTTAACTTAGATAGCCGGATATTGCCTGATTCATCCGCTCTATAGCACTAGTAGCTAATACCAACTCAAAAAACTAACTGGTATAACGCTTCACTATACCCTGGACTAGCACATCATTGTCTATTTTAGTGTAGCTGATTTCCTCTAGTTTTGTGGCTATATCAGCTTTTTGCACACCGTGGCCCGCAAAGCCAGTATCAGAACCTCCAGTCACCAAAGGGGCGTAGAAAATCGCATATTCATCAATGAGGTCTTGATCGACAAACTCACCCATCAAACGCCCTCCACATTCTAACAAAACTGTCTGACAACCTAGCTCTGTAAGGCTCTTTAACACCTCAAGCATCGGTTTATCTTCGTACACAAGTGTACGATCTGCATAAGTGTCAGAGAATAAATGGGCGTCTTTGGGTAAATTCGCTCTAGAGCGATTCGTCAGCACGACACGGTAGGGCTGTTGCTTGTTTTTTGGAATATCGATTCCCCTTAGAGTCAGTCTAGGATTGTCTTTTCTCACCGTTCTCCCACCCACAACTATAGCGTCTGCTCTCAGCCTTAAATGTTGGACAATTTCTCGGGATTTCTCAGAGGTCAGCCACTGGCTCTCACCGGGAGGGCGGGTGATTTTCCCATCCAGACTCATCGCTGTCTTACCAATCACCCATGGTAGGCCCGTTGTCATCGATTTACGAAATGGTCTCAACAAACGATCACAAGCTAGCTGCTCAACTCCCGACTTTACCTCGATACCATGTTCTTTTAAAAGGCGGTCTGCCGCACCTACATGCGCGGGATTTGGGTCCATACTCCCATAAATCACCTTTGAAATACCTGCTTCTAGAATAGCGGATGTGCATGAAGGGGTTCGCCCCTCCGTCGAGCAGGGTTCGAGAGTCACATAAAGTGTCGCACCCTTTAGCACAGACATATCAAATCGCTCCCTAGCATTCGCAATCGCTTCGCGCTCCGCATGCCACTGGCCAGCTTGGCTATGAAATCCTCTTCCTAATTCTTTTCCATCACGAACAATGACTGCTCCCACTAGAGGATTTGGGCTCGTACAGCCCTCCGCTTTTCTGGCTTCAGAGAGCGCAATTTGCATCCATGTAGAATCACATTCCATGACTGAAAATGACCCAACCAATCAAAAATGAACACCCTAAATTTCACTGTGAATAAGCCAGTCTCTCTTTGTGAAGAACTTGTTAACTGTGGATAACTGTGAACAAACAGCATCCCACTCGCTCAACTCGTTCCCATTCATCTTTAATTTATTCACAGACTATTCACACCATGGAACATAGATAGAATCAGTGAAGAACGGCAATAAAAGCAACTTATTCACACGTAGAAGAAGAAGAATATTTTATTAAAATAATGAATCTCTTCTTTCACTCAGAGAATAACTTCTCTCGAAAAGTCCTGTAACCTTCCGTGCAATGGCACATAGTATACACTAAATCAAAGACTCATTTCTATTATGAACAAACATCTCATTCCTATTCTACTAAGCTCCATGGTAGTCACCAGCTTAAGCTTCGCTGACGAACTGCAAAACGAACGAAAGCAACACAGTGAGAAAATCCAACAAGCCTACAACAAGGGCATAGCGCTAAAAGCATTTGATCCTGATCAAGCCGCTCTTCATTTCAAAGAAGTACTTCAGCTCCAACCTCGCCACTCGAAAGCACAGTATGAATTAAATTATATCAGAACGCATCGTGATAAAATCCTCAAAGAGAAACAAAGTAGACAAGTCGCCGCTAGTTTTAAGAAAATGAGGTTTGCTGTCGTAGATTTTTCACAGGAACCACTCGTTGATGTCATCGATACACTCTACGCTTATATGGACAGAGATTATGGTGTAGATCATGGCGTCAATCTGATTCTAAAAGACCCACAAGGTAAAATCAGACAAAAATTGGTCACTCTGCGTTTAAAAAACATACCCGCACCCGCGTTACTCGATTACATCGTACAGCAAGCTGGAGCTTCTTATAAATATGGCCAGTATGCGATAGAGATTTTTCCAGCACAATAGAGGGTAGCTCTAGTAGCCCAAGATATTATCTGAGCACAGGGAGGTTTTTTTAGTAAAGAATCTCCTATTGCTAATCTATGGATTCGAGATTAAGCCAATAGCGTGAATTCGGAGATTTTATATCAAGAGCTAGTTAAGCTCTTAGATGAAAGACGTGTTACTTGCGACGAAAATGCCCTTAGAGAGCATTCGACAGATAAATGGCATGCAAGTGCTATGCCTCAGGTTGTCGTCTATCCTGATGGATCTGGAGACGTTTCAGCGGTCATGAAATTTGCCAGTGTCCATGATGTACCCGTGACGACTCGTGGGACAGGCACCGGTCATATTGGAGGGTGTGTTCCTGTGAATGGGGGAATTAGCCTCTCACTGAAGCACCTGGATCAAATCATCGAGATCAGTCCTGAGGACGGCGTTGCCGTGTGTCAGCCTGGTGTCATCACAGGGAAGCTCCAAGACGCTGTACGCAGCCATGGCTGGTACTATCCACCAGATCCAGCCTCTCTCAAGGAATGCTGTATTGGGGGGAATGTCGCTACCAATGCTGGTGGGCCAAGGTGTCTGAAGTACGGAGTGACAAAACAATATATCCTAGGTCTAGAAATTGTTTTAGCAAACGGCGATATCCTGCGAACAGGGGGTCGATGTCATAAAAACAAACAAGGATTTGATCTCGGTGCTTTATTCATTGGTTCAGAAGGGATGCTCGGTGTGATCACAGAAGTGACAGTGCGCCTTATACCGCATCCAAAAGAGAGAGCCATGATCGGAGCCGCATTCTCAGATTTTTCCCAAGCTGTTTCTGCTGTGCAGTCGATTCTCAACTCAGGTCTCTTACCGAGTGCGCTGGAAGTCACAGACTCGTTTACCATGGCAGCAGCCCGAGATTATCTGGGTGCAGAGAAGATGCCGCCGGGTAATGCCTACTTGATGGTAGAAATTGACGGTCAGCCAGAGACTGTGAAGAGGGAGCTAGAAAAGCTAGAAGCCTATGTGAAGGAATTAGGCTCACTGCGCGTGGATGTGGCCGCGAATGAAGAAGCTTGTGAGGCCATTTGGCAGTTACGGCGTGATTTTTCCTATTCTCTCAAGGCAACGGGTTTAAGAAAACTGAATCAAGACGTTGTTGTTCCGCGCTCAAAACTCGTCGAACTTGTCGAATTTGCCCATTCTCTACAGGAGGAAACGGGACTAGCTATAGCGTGCTTTGGACATGCAGGAGATGGAAACATACACACAAATGTGATGGTAGGTGACTGGGAAGATCCAGAAGTTAGAGCGTTAGCAGAAAAGACCTTAGATCGCCTTTTTAGTTGGTTGATGAAAGAAGGAGGAGCCGTAACAGGGGAGCACGGAGTGGGACTCGCGAAGAAACGCTGGCTCGCACAAGCATTGGGTGAAGTCTCCATGCAGACGCATCGGAGTCTCAAGTATGCGCTAGACCCTAAGAATATACTCAATCCCGGTAAATTCTTAGACTAATATTACGTCAAACAAGAATCTGGTAGAAGAAATTGAAATCCAGATACCTAAAAACGAGCTCTTAACTAGAGCTCGTTTAAGTGACTAGTAAAGCAATACTGGTCAATGATTCTGTTATATCTAACTGTATAATCTAGCGAGGAGCAGGTACGGGGACATGGACTCTTGGTTGGAGGTTTTTTCCATCCCAAGTTTTTCCTGAAGCCGTATTAGAGACCCCAGAGCCGAAGTGGGATAAATCATTCCCAAAACCAGCCATTGTTTGGCAAGACTGTAGCATACCCGCACAAAAAAGTGTAATAAGAGCAAAAGATAATTTTCTCATGAGTGGAGTGTAAGCGGATTTCGGTAGTTTGTAAATGTGAAATAAAATATGAAACTAGTATTAGCGAATTCCCACAGCAGGTATTTCTAAAGGTTCTAAGTGTTCACCATTTCTATAGATATGTAGAGTAGTGGGTCGATTGGCTGCAGATTGGAGTAAGAAATGGAAGAATTCATTTCTATTTCTTACTTGTTGATTATTCACGCCATAAATAACGTCACCGGTTTTCACAACTTTGTGTGCTGCAGAGTTAGCGAGGACATTGCCAACCACCACACCACGTAAGCCACGAATTCTCTCCTTCATACTGAGGTTTCTCACTTCTATACCGACTGCATAGGCGACTTCTTGATTATTGGAGGGAACAGGCATGTCAGGATCACTGTCATTGGGATTTTCAGTGAGAGTGATCTTTAGATCCAGAATATTACCCTTACGCCATAAGGTCACAGGAATGGGAGTGTTCACAGGACTTCTATGAACTAGCTGAATCATATGTCTCACATTTTCGATATTTTGATGATCAAATTGGAGAACAATATCGTTTTCTAAAAGCTGTGCTTTTTGTGCGGGGCTCTCAGGTTGGATGTATTCTACAATCGCTCCGCCATCTTTTGAGTAGCCAAGTTTTGTACGGACGTCCCTGGTAATGTCCTGCATGATGACACCGAGATAGCCACGGATTGGTTTTCCGCGTTCCAAAATATCAGTGAGAGACTTTTTGACATCATTGGCAGGAATCGCAAACCCGATACCCTGAAAGCCTGGATTTTTACTATCACTAGAGAAAATCGCCGAATTGATGGCTATAATTTGACCGCGAATATCAACAAGAGGCCCTCCAGAATTACCTGGATTAATAGCCGCACTGATTTGTAGAAGATCTCTCTGAGACTCGGAAAGGGAGCGCTCTTTGGCAGAAATAATACCTTGAGTCACAGTACCCTCATAGCCGAAAGGATTCCCGATAGCAAAAACGAGTTCACCTACTCTTGCCTTATCGGAATTGCCAAAACTCAGAGGAGTAAACGTATCTTTACTCTGAAGCTTGAGGACAGCAATATCAAGGGAAGGGTCTTCACCAATGAGAGTTGCTTTATAGACTTTACCATTGTTTAAAGTGACCTTCAGAGAGTCTTTATTTTCAATGACATGGTAGTTAGTTACAATATGGCCTTCCTTAGTGACGATCACACCAGAGCCTTCTCCTGAAGTGTTTCTCTGGCGAATAAAGGTACGTCCAAAGATATCTCGGACTTGTTCATTGGCAATACCTGCTGTGTTGATGCTTACAACAGAAGGTAAGACAGCTTGTGTTAAATTGGAGGACTCTTTACTAATTCTCTCTAGAGCAGAGAGGGAATTATCACCTGAGAAGAGAGCTTCCTTGGGTAAAGTATAGATTTCGGGGCGGTGCTGAGCTGTATTATCACCGCGTAGGAAATGAAATAAACCTTTGTCACCTGTGTATGCACGGATGGCGTATACGGTGAGAAAGGCAACAGTGAATACTATAGTGAGAGCTATGAATCTACGATAGAGATCGTTCATGATTGGTGCGGAGTGTGTGATAGTAGTAGCGGAGTAGCAAGTTGGATGTGTTTGTAATTCGCTATTTGATTTAGTGTAGGGTAGTAAGTTCCACGTGGAACAGTGATATTGTCGACTGAAAATGTTTCACGTGGAACAAATTCAAGAGAATCTATCCTTGCTAGTCACTATCGCTTAGGTAAGTGTTTAGCTCTTTCAGAGTTTTCACAATGTTTTGTTATCCAAAAGAATATGACGTATTGGTAATTGGTGCAGGCCATGCAGGTGTAGAAGCTGCTATGGCTGCTGCCCGTATGGGTTGCAAGACAGCAATGCTGACACAAAATCTTGATACTATAGGTGCGATGTCGTGTAATCCAGCGATTGGAGGTCTCGCAAAGGGTCATATGGTCAGAGAGATTGATGCCCTCGGGGGTGCTATGGCGCTCAATACCGATGCTACGGGTATTCAATTCCGGATGTTGAATCAGAAAAAAGGCCCTAGCGTGAGAGCTCCTAGAGCACAATGTGATAAAAAAGCCTACCAATTTCGCATGAAGTGGATGGTGGAAAATCAGGAGAATTTAGACCTCCACCAAGGCAATGTAGCTGAAATTTTGGTAGATTCTAATGACACTGTTTACGGTATTCGGACGAGTTTGCAGATGGAAATTCGTGCGAAAACTGTCATTTTATCCGCAGGTACATTCATGAGGGGTCTTATGCATGTGGGCTTAAAGAATGAAAAGGGGGGGCGTATGGGAGATGCGATTTCCACAGTTTCAGACAGCCTCAAGGAACTAGGATTTGAGGTAGAGCGCTTTAAGACAGGGACGCCGTGCCGAATTAATGGTCGATCGATTGACTTTAGTCAATGTGAACGCCAAAACGGTGATACTCCGGCACCTCTATTTTCTTATATGTCAGACACTATAGAATATAATAGAGATGATATATTTACATTAAATCATTGGGGTTCAGAAAAGTTCCACGTGGAACAAGCGCCATGCTGGATTACTTGGACGAATCCACAGACACATGAAATTATCTCTGATAATCTGCATCAATCGCCGATGTACTCAGGTAAAATCGAGTCTGTAGGCCCTAGGTACTGCCCCTCCATTGAGGATAAGGTGGTTAAATTTGCAGAGAAAGAACGCCACCAGATTTTCCTAGAACCAGAAGGTAGACAAACACTGGAGTACTATATTAACGGTGTTTCGACATCCTTGCCCTATGAGGTGCAGCTGGATTTCTTGCACTCTATTTCTGGTTTAGAGAATGCTGAGATCATCCGTCCGGGCTATGCGGTCGAATATGATTACTGTCCTCCCACACAGCTGTATCCGACTCTCGAGACTAAGCGCGTCTCTCACCTCTATTTTGCAGGTCAGATTAATGGAACCTCAGGCTATGAGGAAGCTGCGGCACAGGGGCTGATGGCTGGGGTGAATGCCGCCCTAAAGGTGAAGGGAGAAGAGCCATTTTATCTCGGTAGAGATGAGGCCTATATCGGTGTGATGATTGATGATCTAGTGACTAAGGGCTGTACGGAGCCCTACCGTATGTTCACTTCCAGAGCGGAGTATCGCCTACTACTGCGTCAGGATAATGCGGATTTACGCCTGACAATGAAGGCGGCAGCTCGTGGCATAGTTGGTGAGGAGCGGCAGCTTCGTACTATGGATAAGCAGCAGCAGATCGAGGAAGCATCGAAGATGATACGCGCGAAGGCCTATGAAGGTGTGAAGCTGGATCACTGGTTTCGCAGAAATGATAATTCCTATCTTTCTCTACCAGAAGAAATACGCGCTCAGTATCGTGAGGATATCTGGGAAATCTTGGAGACGAACTTCAAGTATGAGGGTCATCTAGAGAGGCAGCGTAAGCAGGTGGATCGATTGTCAAAGATGGATCATAAAAAATTACCCCAAGACTTCGATTATCAGGCGATTCATGGGCTGAAGAGGGAAGCGAAACAAAGGTTTTCTGACATACGTCCACAGACGATTGGCCAAGCAAGTCGAATTGCAGGTATTACTCCCGCCGATATTGCTTTGCTCTCTATTTGGTTAGAAAAAATCCAAGGGAAAAGATAATTAACTCAGTGGTAGTTTAGCTTGCTGGAGGTACCCTGAATGAATTATGACCACTTCTCGACCCATGATTTGGGTAATCGAGTGGGTCTTGCCTCTGGCATTTTAATGAGTGCTAAGGATTGCTGGCAGGAGACAAGAAGTGTGTCATCTGATTGTCGTCTAACTTCGGAGCAAATCCAGAATTTCACCTTTTCTAGCCGATCTAGTGTTGAAGTCACTCGCAGTGTGTCTCCTAGGGTGCCGGGGCGCCTGTAGTCAGCCTCTGTACGCAGCAGTACTGGGTAGATACCTGTGTCAGCCATGGCTGTGAGATCCATGTCCATCGTTTCGACGCAGAGGAGCGTGCGAGCTTTTTCGATCATTCGCAGATAGGCGAGATTATGAATGACTCCACCGATGTCGGTATCAAAGAACATGACTTCTTCTAGTAAAGTGTGGCTGGCTCGTGGCATGACTCCTCTATAATTGCTAGTAATGGAGCCTGCCCATAAAAAAGAAGAAATTTGTAATCTTGCGATCTTGCTAGGACATAGTTTACAAATGAAATGTATGGTTTAAGAATCAGTTTAGTTGGTGAATTATGAAGCGCATATTTAGCATAGTCGTTCTACTCTCTGGCTGCACACAGCAGCTCTGGGCGGATCAATATGTTGCACCTTTTGAAGATGCGCAGATCCTTCGGGTGGATCGCCTGCCACTAGATGCTCCCACTATGGTGATGCTCTCGCAGGCACTGACGACCTTGGCTCAGAGGCAGCAGGAGCCTATAGCTGAGCAACTACGCTGCAATGCTCAGTTATTGGCGCTGGCACTGAGGCTAGATGCGAATAATGAACAAGCTAAGAAACTCAATAAGATGCTTCAGAGGGGGCGCTTAAGGCGCTTCGCTGAGCCGGAAGACATAGAACTTGCCACGCGCCGAATCAGGGAGATTCTCCAATATATCGGGAAAGAGTCTGCGGGCAGAGAGGCGAATTTACTCGCAGAAATGACAAAGGATACGCTCCTTGTGGTGGGTGGTTTAGATGAGGCTGTGGCAGAGCATGAGGAGAAGCGGCAGCGCTGGGCGGGGGGTGTGGCGAATCTAAGTGCTTATAGAGCGCAGGAGACTGCTAAGGAGCCAGTGGTTAGCGACTCAGGTGATGAGCCAGTTGGTGATGCATTGGTGTCGAGTAATGAGAAGCTTCAACCAGAGCTAGGCACTACAGCTGTAGTGGCTGAGGAGGCCACACAGCCAGTCCTCACGGCCGGTAGAGATGCCATAGACGAAGTAGCTGATGAGAGAGCGTCTTATCCTGAGCAGTATCTTCTGGAGGTATCGAACTTCCAGTGTACGTCTCTTTATCGGGAGAGAAAGGAGTATGCTGGTTCTGAAGATAGACGGTATTCCCAATCTGAAGCCCAAGTCGGCGTTATAGCGTTGAGTATTCGGGTTCTTTCTGCCGATGAGCCAAGTTTACGCATAGTGCAGTCAGGAGTAGCTGGTTCGCAGTTGTTAGAGAAAGATGTTAGTGAGTCCACAAAGGCTGCTCTAGAAACTCGCTGGAAGGGTGACTTGCCCAACGGGCTTTTAGAGATTCGAGTTGCAGAAGGGTTTGCTAATTTGAGTCGTTCCTCAATGGCTGCGTCAGCGACTATGGCTGCGGAGTCTATGCTCAGAGCGGAGGGACTCTCTGAGAAATTAGTGGTAGGGTTTGGCCTGTCTCAAAACGGACGAATGATTCGACCATCGAGCTTTTGGCCCGTTCTACAGAGACTCTGCGAGCTGAGTGGGCCACACCGTGTTCTTGTGGTTCCGGATAGTGAGGAGGATTTTATGCAGTTAATCTCTCTTGATCGCTGGGAGTGTTTGTTAAGCCATGAGGTCGTGGGTGTTGTCGATTTTGATGAAGCGCTCCTCTGGGGCTCTGCGACTACTAAGAATGAGTCATTGGCTCAAGCTTCTATGATGTTTGAGGAAATTCGCAAAACAGCACCTGAGCATTCATCAAAGAAGGTGTTTTTAAAAAATCCCTTTGTTAGAGAAAAACTCACCCGTATTCTAGAACTCTGGCCTCAGCATATTTCCGCAAAAGTTCTGTTAGCTGTGGGTGCCAGTGAGAGCCCACAAGAGTATGAGGATCGTTATTTTGCGATGGAAATGATGCACCTGACCCGTGAGTTTCAGCGCATTTCGCGTGTGCAGGCGTATAGTTCACTCTCGAGTGTATGGGCATACGAGTTGAATGAGTCCCTTGAGCAGCAGCTTGCCGAGATGGAGCCTTTTGTGTCTGCGGCTCAACAAGAACTCTATGAGAAAGTCATAAAGATGAATGCTGAGCTCCGCTCTCTGGCGAGATCGTTACGCGAAAAGGATGTGAGTTTTCATCAGCGGCAGGCGATAGAGTCCATGGAAGACATTAAAGCGATGTATTTGTCATTGCAGGATCGTTTTCGGGAGATGCAGGGTTGAGAAGCTGAATGCTACGCAAGACTAGACAAAATTTCGCTATTGTCCTTAATGGCATAGTGAAAGAATCGATTAGAAACAGAAGCGAAACCAAGAAAGAATGGCAAAAATTTTAGTAACAGGTGGAGCCGGCTATATTGGCTCACATACATGCCTAGAACTGCTTGAGCAGGGCTATGATGTCGTAGTGGTGGATGATCTTTCCAATGCCTCCTTAGAGTCTCTGCGGCGCGTAGAGCAGCTTTCAGGGAAGTCACTCGTATTTCATGAGGTGAGTCTGCTGGATCGAGATGCCTTGCGCGCTGTTTTTAAGAAAGAGGGAGAGCTTGATGCTGTGATCCATTTTGCTGCGAAGAAATCCGTGAAAGAGTCTGTGGAGAACCCTCTCTTGTATTACCAGAATAACATCACAGGGTCTTTAGTACTCTGTGAGGTCATGCAGGAATTTGGTCTATCACGCATTGTATTTAGCTCCTCAGCCACTGTGTATGGGACAAATGGGGAAATGCCACTGCGTGAGGGGGCTCAGACAGGCGCTGTCAATCCCTATGGCCAGACAAAGCTGATGATGGAGCAGATTCTCAAGGACGTGGGAGGAGTGAATGCTTGGGATGTGGTCTTATTGCGCTACTTTAATCCCGTGGGCGCGCATGCTTCTGGACAGATCGGTGAGGATCCAGAGTATCCGTTTAATCTCTTGCCCTTCGTCAGTCAGGTGGCTGCTGGTCTGCGTGAGGAGGTTTCTATTTTCGGTGATGATTATGACACTGAGGACGGGACTGGGGTTCGGGATTACATTCACGTTGTCGATCTTGCGAAAGCGCATGTTCAGGCGATTGCCAATATTTTGACCAAGGAATTTGAGGGTAAATCTGGGTCGAAAGGCGAGACGCTGACGTACAATTTAGGTACGGGTAGGGGCTATTCTGTGAAGGAAATGATCGAGGCATTTCGGCGTATTTCTGGAAAAGAGGTGAAAGCTGTGGTGCAACCACGTCGAGAGGGTGATGTGGCTGTGAGTATTGCCGATCCGACATACTCGAATGAGCATTTAGGCTGGAAGGCAGAGCTTGGACTCGATGAGATGGTGCGCTCTGCCTGGAAGTGGCAGACCCAGCATCCTAAAGGTTACCGTTCTTAGGGCTTACCACTCATTTGCTCTTTCTCTATTCTCCAGCTAGGTCTTTTTCTGAAGATCTGGCTCTGGTAGAGGGACTTCGGGGCGGTCACTGGGTGGTGTCGTTGTCTGCTGTTGACGACTTAGTTTTGTGCAGCGTGTGATCGCGGCCTTAGTGGTGGGGTTGAGTTTGACGCGTATAGCGTGAGATGGATTCTTGTGAGTTTCAGTACTCTGGGGAGGGGTTTGTGGAGGTGTCGCCTTGTCTTTGTAGGTGCTTAGCACTGGTGAGGCGGTAGAAATGGTCTGGCTGCGCTGTTTTTTGGGCTTCAGGGAGTAATCTTGCCCTGGTGAAGGGGGCGGGACGTGGGGCTTGCTCTGACTGGAAGCCTCATGCGGTTGATGGGCTAGTTGCTCTGTCTGGATATTTTCTATGAATGATCTACTACGCTGGATGATTTGTTCTTGTAGAGCCTCTGTGTACTCTGCGTGTTGAAGCATTTCTTTCTGGTAGAGGTGTCGAGCGAGCAGGGCAGCGGGGAGAAAGAGAATGGGAAGGGTGATCGCTAGTCCCCAGAGCGGGCTGATATCTGTATTGAGCTCACAGAGTGCTGTGATGGCTCCCCAGCTGGCGATGAGGCAGAAGTTTTGCACCACGCGGCTATTGGTGGAGTGCGTGAGTAAGAGAATACCAAAGAAGCAGATAGGGGCTAGTATGAGTCCCCACATCGTGGTGAAGACCACTTGGGGGGCCCAGAGAATATCTAAGAGAACAGATTTCCAGTCTGGTGTGGCATGCTGTAACCAGAGGCTAGAACAGACCTCTGTTACCTGCACGGTCAGCATACCGAGGTAGCAGCCTAAAATGACCAAAAAGACACCAAGCGGAATCCGTAGGAGAGTATCCAGAATACTATCATAGATGGTGTCGACGAGGTCGATGCCGCTATTTGTCTTCATGGCGGTGGGTGTTCATGACAGTGGGCTATTATGATTTTGAGGGTCGCTGGAGTTTGATATTGAGCATGAATTCTATGTGAGCAGCAGTGAGCTCACCCATAGTTTTACATTGGATAAAGGTCGTGGTTTTATGCATTTTGTCCAGAGCGGTAGCGAGTTCTTGGACATTTTCTTCTGGAGAGGTCTCGTCGCGCTTCATGATGGAGAGCAGACCTCTGAGGCGGCGTAGTTCCACATTAGCTCTTCTGGCCATTTGTGAGCGCTCCTCGGCAGCGTATTGGGCAATGGTTGCGCGATTGAGCTGGCGAAAGCTCAGCGAGGTGACGGGCTTATTTGAGTCAAAGTGGTAGGAGAGGTAGACTTTCCCCTTGCCCTCATAGGACTGCTGATCGAAGTCAATGGGACGCACAGTGTACTGGACTTCCTCGAAGTCTGGGGTGATATCCACCACATAGTTAATGGAGCGCATATCACCGAGTAGGCGAATAAAGCAGCGTTCATTGAACTTCGTGAATTCCTTAGCGATTCGGATACGGTTGAGATCTGGTCTTGGCAGGTACTCGTCCATAAAGACATTCCCGGGGACTCCAGCGATGTGGTCTTCGATCAGCGTATTACCATTGACTAGATAGTTCATTCGCTTGGGTGAGAGAATGTGCTCGAGCTCGAGGCCATAAATGCGGGAAGCGTCTGCGACTTTTACATAGTAGTAGTCTGAGTTATCATTATAGAGGTTCGTGATTCGGATCCGAAATGGGCGGGAATTACCGAATTCTCCAAAGTCGATACGATCCACAGCGAGGTGGTCTTGGTGCTCTTCGCCACCGATTTTGAGACTCGTGTAGATGCTAATGAGCTTTTTGCGTAGAGACTGCATCACCTCTGGAGGATACATGACAGTGAGCCAGAGAGTTTCCTCCCCAGAGGGATCTTCATAGGGAATCGCACCCGTGAAGCGGTGAAGCTCATCGTAAACCATGGGAATGTTAGAAAATCTCCCGTAGTGATAGAGATAGTGATGGAGCCTAGGACTAATCGGGTAGCATTGCTTACGACGTGAAATCATAGAGCACTAGTCTGGGAAGATTAGTTAGGTAGGGAAAGAGAAAGTTTAGGCTATTTCTATTACCAATCAAAAAAAACTAACTGGTTTAGAAGCCTAGTATTGCTAGTGCTCTACAGGGTGGAAATTGTGTGGCAAAGAGCCTGGGAAGTTGTGGGAGAGAGAGTAAGTAAGGGAGAGTGGCTAGACCCCTTTGATGACACCAGTACTGTCCGCGAAGCGCTCTGAGCTGTAGCCGAACTTCTTGGCTTGGGTGAGCCAGAGATTGGCGAGAGGTGTGGCACTGGGCATGGCGAGGTGTCTGCCTTCTTGGCCGTGGCCAGCAACAATAATAGGGAGATCATTGTACTGGTGGGTGGAACCATCCCCGAGTCCTGATCCATAGGTGAAGATGGTGTTGTCTAGTAATGAGGAGCCGTCAGCCTCGGTGATGGATTTCATCTTTTCAACAAGTCGGGCGTACTGAGCCACATGGAATTGATCCAGCTTGAGTAGATCATTTTCATATTCCTCAGGCTTGTGAGACATACCGTGGTGACTGCGCGGGCCATCAAAGAGAGACTCAAAGAGAAAGGGCGTGTCCCAGCGCTCAGGTCCCGCCATAAAGGTCGCCACGCGTGTGAGGCCTGTCTGGAGGGCAGCGATCATCAAGTCACCCATCAGAGAAATGTATTCTCCTCTTGGCAGATAGGCACCGGTGGGGGCGGCGAGTGGGATATTGGTGAGGCTGCCTTTGAGAGCCTGCATCTTGCCGATTCGGCGCTCAATTTCGCGGACAGATTCGTAGTATTCCTCGAACTTGTTTTTATCTTCTTGGCCGAGTTTTCGCTGGAGGCTTTTTGCATCGGCGAGCACGAGATCAGTGATATCGAGCTCGTTTTGACTATTGCCCATAGAGAACATGGTATTGTAGGCCTTGAGCGGGTCACGCAGCGAGGGGGCGACATGCCCTGTGCCAAACCATGAGATATTATCAAAGTAAATGGATTCTTTATTATCCTTGTGAGAATTCGCGCTAAATTCGAGAGTCCGGAAAGGGGTGACTCCACCGATCTGATCGGCAATAATGTGGTCTAGAGTACGCTTGAGCGGCCATGCAGAGCCCTCCACCTCGTAGGGGGAGGCACTAGAGAGGAAGCAAGAGCCACACTGAGCGTGCACGTCTGTGCCATTTTGAAACGTACGATCAAGTCCTGTGATGAGAGTGATCGAGTCACGGACTTCATGGAGGGGCTCCAAGCTAGGAGTGAGTTCTAATGGGTGGAATCCTGGGGTGAACTCCGCGCCCTCAATAGAGTGAACCTCCATGCCACGGAACTTGCGGACTGCGACGTCACTCTCACCGGGGAAAAAGCCTTTTCTCACCACCCCGATAGGACTGTAAAAGAGCGCGAATCGAGTAGGGGCTTTGGTCTCTAGGCGCGAGTTATTGGCTAAGCTAGGCAGCCAAGGGAGTGAAAGCGCGGCTCCAGTAGCGGATCGCAGGAAGTGTCTTCTGCTGTGAGATGAGTGCATGGTATGGATGAGCTTGGAGAATGGTTAAAAGGTGTGAGACCCACGGAAGGCGGGGCTGAGAATGAGGTGCTTAAGGAGAGTGCGGAAGCGGTAGTTATCTTTGGCACTTTGCTGGACAATGGTGTCAATGGAGGCCTGGTCGAGGGCGGTGAGGTCTCGGCTGAGTGCGTAGGTGAAGAGGTGGGCAGTGAAGGCTTTGGCGAAGCGTTCTGGTTCGGCCACTAGGCCTTCTTTGAATTCTTTGATATTACTAAATGGGTATTTACGGAAGAGAACACCACTAGAGTCCACTGGGCGGCCATTGGCGTAGGTGTCTCTCCAGCGGCCAATGACATCGTAGTTTTCTAGGGCAAACCCTAGTGGGTCGATGGTCTTGTGGCATTCCGCACAGTCCTTGCGTTCACGGTGAATGGCGAAGACTTCACGAATTGTCTTATCTTTGAGACTAGCATGAGAATCATCCTCTGGCAAGGTAGGGACATCTGCTGGTGGTGGCTCTGGAGGGTCATTGAGAATCGTGCCTAGTAGCCAAGCACCACGCGTGATCGGGTGGGTTCTCTCCGTACCTGAGGTCATGGAGAGAGTGGCGGCATTGGTGATGATGCCACCGACTTGGGGATCATCGAGAGCGACTCTGTAGAACTCTGTGGCGCCAATTTTTGGGCGTTTTGGCAGTTTGCCTGTCTGGTAGAAGGAATCGAGCTCTTTACTTCGGTAGGTGAAATCAGGCTGGATGAAGTCAAAGATACTGCGGTTTTCAATCAATATAGTCTCAAAGAGCAAGAGGGGCTCAGACTGCATCCACATACTGGTGCGGAACTGACCGTGGTAGAAGCCGGGGAATTTCTCCCGATTAGGCTGAGAAGAAATCAGGCGGTCGAGCTGCAGCCACTGGGAACCGAAGGCATCACAGAAGCGCTTCATTTTCTTGTCATTGAGCAGACGCTCGACCTCCTTGGAGAGAATGTCAGGATTGAGTAGGGAGCCATCTTTGGCGAGCTTTCTTAAAGTGGAATCAGGAACGCTACCGTGGAGAAAGAAGGAGATCTTACTTGCGAGGTTCTGGGCAGCGAGTTGTTGGCTCTCTTCTTGGGAATTTGTCTCTGGTTGATTCTCCGAGGTCGTCTCGGAGCTAAGCTCTTCGCTCTGGTGATAGAGGTAGAGGAATTTGGGGGAAACTAGGGCAGCGGCACAGACTGCTTTCATCGCTGTGGTGTGATCGTCTCCAGCATCGCGTTTGTCCCAGTAATAGCTGGTGTATCTCTGCAGTGTTTCCTCACTCACATCACCTCGGAAGGCTGCTGTGAGAAAGGGTCGTAAGCGTTTCTTGAGATTCGTCTTTTGCTGTGCGAGTTCACGGTGAGGTTCTTTGGGTGGGGTAAAGAGCTGATTCCAGACACCCACGGTCTTTTTGTTAAAATTACTACTATTGACGATAGAATTCGCCAGCGTGAAGAAGGAGCGCATCAGCAGGGGGGAGAGAGAAAGGTGGTCTCCACGGTTATCGTAGCCGTGCTCGGCGCGTAGATCCTGTGGGTAGGCGCTCACGCCGATGAGGCGGCGCTCAGAGAGCTGATCTTTACCGAGTGGGCGGCTTCCTACTTTGAGGGTATCGGGCATTTTACCCGTACTTGGGTCAAAATACTTAGAATGGTCTCGCATCATGCGCTCGGGCAGGGAGTAGACCATGACCTTGAGTCCAAAAATATCCTTCACCGCATTAGCGTACTGGAATCTCGTCATACGCCGAATTGGCGCAGGTGGTGAGCTCGCGGCACTCTTGGACTCAAGCGCGCTATCGAGAATAGATTGAAGGCTTGTGATGAGCTGGCTTCTCTCCTCGGGCGTGGGCTGAGGCTCATCCTCTGGGGGCATATCCTCGTACTCTAGTGCCTCGATCACTTGGTCGAGTAGATCAGGATGGTTCTTCATGTCTGCGAGTGAGCGTATGTCGCGCAGATCCACTTTCCCTTTCACTTTGTCATTCTCCCCATGGCAGGAGAGGCAGTGCGTCTGCAGGAGCTCTAGTGTGGGTTCAGCCACCACTGGGAAAGATCCCATAAAGTAGAGTAAGAGCAGGAAGAGCGAAAATGAATGGTTCATAATAGTGAGAGAATCATCTGAGAGTTGAGATAAGAGAGATATAGCTTTAGATGAAAAAGTGATGTCTTCTTTGTCTCGTAGATTAGAATAATTCGGAATGGTAAAATAACTGTGGATTTTTGATAATCATGTATTTAGGGATAATATAAAAACGTTTGAGAGTCTAAGATACTATCACAGAAAAGAATACCATTTCTTGACATGAAGATGGATATTTTTGACCATGTGGGAGAATGAAAAGACAGCTAGGCAAGAAGCTTCCACCCTTTGTGTCTCGCCAAGTGATTGTTGGGAGTTATTATTTCCCCAAGCAAGAACCAGCAGGTGAAGGAGTGCAAATTATTGGAGCCGGCAGAGAAGATTGCGCTCGAAACTATCGTGTATACAGAGAGAGAGGCTTTGAGATGTGTGCGTTTGAACTTGTGGAATCAGGGGAGTTCTTACTTAAGATAAATGGCCAGAAGAGGGTGCTGGGACCGGGGAGCATCTTTGTGTACACAGAGGACACGGTGTATGAGATGTTAGCACTCAGTGGGGATCCGATTCGGAAGTATTTCACCTGTTTTAGGGGGTCAGAGGTTCTCGAATATTTGCGCCAATTTGACCTGCGAGGTGGCACCATTAAGCGTGTGTCGCGCCCCCAGTTACTCGTTGGTCTCTTCGATCAGCTCGTCGAGTGTGCGAATCTCCCAGACGACACAGCAAAGCCGCTATCGCGTGATATACTCAATCTCATCATGAGGAGATCCTACACGGATAACTACCTCATGCAGGAACCCATGAGGCAATCCGAGCAGACCTACCAGAAGATCTGCCATGTGATATCCCACCACTACATTCAGATCTCAAATATTGCCCAGTTAGCGGAAATTTGTGGCATCTCAACAGCCTACCTCTCCCGTATTTTTAAGAAATTTGCGAATCAAACACCCCTACAGTACCTCACAAAACGACGCATGAACTATGCCGCGCAGACCCTCCTAGAGAGCGGCATGGATGCGAAACAAGTCGCCATCATGCTCGGCTATGATGACGTGTTTCACTTTTCTCGGGTCTTTAAGAGAGTGCACGGTGTCTCCCCCAGGAACTATGTGTTAGCAAAAGATGCTGAGGAGAGCTGAGAGATTCTCACTTATACCAGTTAGTTTTTTGAGTTGGTATTAGCCTCGGATACCTCTCTTTTTTAACCTTCTTTTCATGTTCTCTACTGCTGCTTAGTGAGAGAGATCCAGTTATTACCATTGCACACTTGCAATGCCTTTAGAAAATCCGAACTCGAGCTCTTTGGCTTAGTCACGACGGTGTAGGTGAGCTCTAGAAGAGTGCCTGCCTGGACAGATTCGATTTTCTCCATCTCATGAGAGAGTAAAAACTGCTCAAATAAGGTCTCGAATTCGACTTGATAGTCCGTATCTCTGGTGACACGTAGGCGTAGAGTATGGGTGTCTTGCTTGGAAGAAAAGGCATCAAAGCGTGCTAAGCATAGTACAGCGACTGCGAGCAGGGCGACAATGATGGCCGCTATTTCGTAGTGCCTAGCACCCACAATCATACCTGTGGCCATCGCATAGAAGATGAAGGCGAGATCGCGCGCTTGGAATAAATTCCTGCGGAAACGTATTAGGGAAAAGGCCGCAAACATCCCAAAGGCAATGGCAGAATTCCCCGCAATCACCAGAATGAGAGCAGTGGTGACAGTGCCGATGATGATAAGAGTGTGGACGTAGTCCTGGGAGTAGCCAGGGCCCTTGTGGGTCTTTTTATAAATTTGGGCGACGATGAGATTCAACACCAGGCTCTCCAGCATCGCAAGCACCACCTCGAGGCTAGCGAAGTCATGATTTGGGAGCTCAGAGAAGAAGGCGAGAGACTGTGCGTGGAGTGTTGACATAATGAAATAAGAATAGGAAACGGGCGTAAGGGGAACGCAAAAACTGGAAATTTGAGAGAAGAGAGAAAAAATCGCCTAGAGAAGAGGTGGAGTGCTCTGCTCAATGGCGGCACAGTATTTACTAAATTTGGCCTTAGTGAGGTGAAAGTGATCGAGGATGTCTACAAGCCAGAGAGGGACACTATTTTGAATCTTAATTTCTAAAATAACGGTGTCTTTATCGACAAATCGTGACGTGGGAGCGGTACTGTAGGGAGAGAATTCTTGCTGAGTTTGGCAGCAGAGATTGGAATCAAAGGTGACTCTCACATCGGATTTTGCGAGAAAAGCTTGGCGCTCATAGACCATCAGAATAGTTGGCTTGTAGCCCTTTTGAGCCAGCAGATGCTGGATTTCCTCATGGAGAATGGCTGAGGGGGACTTTGAGCCCTCTGGGGGTGTTGAGGGGTGAGTGAGAGAGTTGTAGAACTCCTGAGTGTGCTGGGTCGCCACAGAGAGTCTGCGTTTTGAGACGAGGCCGGTGATTTTTTGTTTGAGCTCAAAAAACCACTCATCTTGATCAGAGTCTAAGTATTTGCGCAGCCTCAGGCGACTGCGAGTCTTCACGCCTTCTTGCCTTTGCCAGTAGCTGCGGAGATCTTTTGTGTCAAAATAGTGAGTGAGAATGGAGTAACTCGCATGACTTGCTGTATTTTCATCCATTCTCACATAGGGAAGAAGAGCAGAAATTAGCTGCTGACTCGTCTCTCTAGATAGGAGAAATTTCAACTCTTGGCGAGGTAGGGAGTATTCTTCTTTAAGGATAGGTGGCACAAATAGGCGTGAAGTTAGTGGAGGGAGTGTGGGTAAAAATGTAGAGGGATTCTGTGATTCGTGAAGTTCGCGTTTAGTGAGTAAATTGTGGAGCTTGGCGGCCGCCCTATGGCATAACACTCAGCAACCAGCTCTGGACAAGAGTGTAGAATTCATAGCGGTACTTTGCGGAGCGTACGAGACTATCGAGTTCTTCTTCTGCTAGACAAGAGAGTTGGTATTGATTCTCAAGGTTAAGGCGCGCTTGATTAAGGGTGCCATACCAAGTGTCCACCTGCTCGCGCTTGATGAGTAGGGAGCTGGCTTCCTCGAGCTGTTGATTGGCCGCACTAATCTGGGCGGCGACATCGCGTATTTGTTTGGCAAAAGTGTCGTGGAGATCAGGAATCACATAGTCTTTCCAGTCCTCGTTTTCCGACAAGGGGTGGCTCGAGCTCAGCTGGCTGAGCTGCTCGGCGAGACAGTGGTCTTCTGGCCCTTTGGCATCGATACAGATTAGGCTTAGAATCGCCCAGTCAGACTTCCTTTCGATATCGATTCGGAGGCCGCCTTCTAGCGTGGGAGCTGCTTTCATGAGACTTGTTCTAAGGTGGCTTTGAGTTGGAATCCATGCAGCTGGGCGACATAGTGCTCCGCCTTTTCTCGCTCGCCACTCCAGACAAGTGATTTCCCCTTTTGGTGGACTTCGAGCATCATTCGCTCGGCCTTTTGCTCTGAGTAGCCGAAGACACGCTGTATGGTGCGCGTCACATATTCCATTAAGTTCACGGGATCATCGTGAATGAGGACATTCCAGGGCGGAGCTGTTTTGGTCTGCTCTTTCAGGGCTGTGTCAGGGCTATTCATAGTTACTGTAGAGTCTCTCAGAGAGTGAGTGGGAGGGCTGCTTCTGGTTAGATGATGAGGGAAATTCGCCAGACTGACAAGAATGGATGCCACTGGGTGAGTTTATCCATTGGCATGGGCTTGTATTTCGGAGAAAAGTTCTCTCTGGCCATTGAATCTAAGTCGAATTCGAGTAGTGTGGCCGCATGCCAACGATCTTACTCGTCGATAATGGATCTCATAGAGCTCAGTCTACATTGAGCCTGAGGAAATTAGCCACAGCTGTGACAGAGTCCAGCGGTCACACAGTGAATGCTGTGTCACTGCTCCACTCGACGAGAGTGGACCCCGCAGAGCTCGGTGGAGTGCCCGCAGAGATTTTTGAGCCGTACCTAAAAAAAATGAGACAAGAGGGGGAGAATTCCTTTGTGATCTTACCTCTGTTTTTTGGGCATAGTGCGGCGATTTATGAGTATCTCCCCCAGCGAGTACTCGCACTGCGAGAGGGCTGGCCAGAACTCGAAGTCAGAGTGGCACCCTGCATGGTGGATCTGACCAATCCCGAAGACACCTATGTTGCTGAGATCCTCGCAACCCTTGTGCGCAAGAAAGCGAAGGAAGAAGGACTCCAGCAGCCCGCAGTCACCCTCGTGGATCATGGTACACCCAGAATCGCTGTGAATGAGGTCAGAAATCACCTAGCTGCTCAGCTCGCGGTACTGCTCAAGGGTGAAGTCTCCGCTCTAGAAGCCTCCTCCATGGAGCGCCGAGAGGGTGAAGAATATGCCTTTAATGAGCCGCTTTTGGAGAATCTGCTGGGGTCTGTGGGTTTCCAGAAAGATGTGATTTTATCCATGCTCTTTCTCTCACCAGGCCGACATGCGGGGCCGGGCGGGGACATTGCTGAAATCTGTGAAGCCGCAGAGCAGCAGCACACAGAGCTAAAGACCCATATGGCGGATCTCTTTGCGACACACGAGGGCATTATCCCGCTACTCACGTATCGCCTAGGGCAAGGACTTGTGGCAGCACCCATAGAGGGTGAAATCGCACCCTCACACCACACAGCTTAAGCTATTTCTCAAATAACGAAGAAATAGTAAAAACTAGTCAATAAATGGCGAAAGCAGAACGTGTCCAGACGATCTGTGAGAAAAGTAACTTGAAATTTCTCCCGCCCTCAAAGACTCTTTCAACATGGCGCATACTCAAAAACGTTCTGAAGCTCTCGTCGGTGTCTTTGTTCTAACAGGGCTCTTAGTGATTGCAGGCTTGATCGTGCAATTTGGGCGCCTAGGGGATAAATTTGGTGATCATTACACGGTCTATGTCGAATTTGAGGATGCAGCGGGTCTCATCAAGGGCAGTGAGGTGCGCCTGGGTGGAGCTCGCGTGGGGGAAGTGGTGAACACACCGACCTTGACGGAGGAGCTCACTGTAATGGTGGAGCTCAGAATGGATGAGCGCGTGAAGCTCTATGAGGAATCTGTGTTTCAGATCACTTCCGTGAGTATTCTCGGGGATAAGATGATCATGGTTGTGCCCCCTGAGGAGAAGCTTGGTCTGATCGCAGATGGGGCAGAGCTCATGGGAGGGGGAGCTGGCGGGCTTGATGAACTCCAGTCCAATGCCGCCTCCATCACCCGCGATGCGAGTGTGCTCATGAAGGACGCCCAAGTCACCTTACAAAAGGTCGATGGCGCGCTAGATAGTATCCGTATCGTGGCTGAAAAATTAGCTCAGAGTATCGAAACAGTGAACACGGGCTTACTAGCAGAGAGTAATGTCCAGAGCCTCCAGACCTCCATAGTGAACTTCGAGAAAACAACGGAGAATTTTCAGCAATTTAGCACAGAAATGAAACCGGCTTTTGAGGAAGTCAAAGCGGCACTCACCCAGATCAAAGCCGCTGCTGCGGCTGCTGAGGAGACCTTTGCTAGTGCCGATCAGCAGATTCTCCAGCTAGAGCCTTCTCTAGCCGAACTCCCTGAGACTCTAAAGAACTTCAGCTCTGCGGCGAAGTCGGCGGATCAAGTCATGCAGCGTATGGATACAGTGCTCGCGAGTCTCGATCGTAGCGAAGGCCTACTGGGTAAAATCACCAATGACCAAGAAGTGGGCGAAGACGCCAAGACCTTTGTGAAAAATCTCAAGCACTACGGGATCTTGAGGTACAAGGACGATTCCACCTACGATCAGCAGGATCCCCGAGGCGAGCGCTTCCGTGGGAAACGCAGATAAATCAGCACTAGATGACCTTGTAGCCGTCTTTGACTCTACGAATGATGAAGTCAGATTTCTTCTCCATAGGCGTCCAGCCATTCTCAAGAGCATATTCGAGAATGTCATCGAGCCATCTGAGGTCGAGCACCTTTGGTAATTGAGCAATCAGCATCTGACCGTCAATGACTTCATTGGACTCGGCGATGATTTCTGAACCTTTGTCTGTAGAACGTGATTTCCAACGGTATTGGACATCACAAAAACAGGTTACTTTACTTCCGTGGCGAGGTACTGGCATGAGAATGGTGTGTGGTGGTGGACTCCAGAGAAGGAGTTTCTATAAAGGGCATAGTGCCTCCAAAGCACAGAAGCAATCGTATTTGGCAATAGCTTGTTTTTGAGAACCAATAGAGCTCAAAGAACTTTAGGGAAGCTCGTTTGTAGAAAAAACAAAAGCCAGTGCTATACTGCCACCATGGAGATAGCAGTGATCGGAGCGTCAGGTTCAATTGGCAAGGTACTCGTGGATCGACTCGAAGCCGCAGGGCACCAGGTGATTGGCGTGAGTCGCTCGCCCAGAGAAGGCTGGCGAGAGCTGGGGCCTGAGTGTCTGGCAGGGGCTGAGGCTGTGGTGAATCTCGCGGGGGATCGTATCGATAAACGCTGGAATGAGAGCAATAAAAAAGCATTCTGGCAGAGCCGAGTGGGGCTCGCCCAAGACATCAGCCGGTGGATCGAAGCTATGGACACCCCTCCCAGAGTCTGGGTGAATGCCTCAGCGATTGGCATTTATGGAGATGGTGGGGATCAAGTACTGGATGAAGATTCTCCCGTAGGTGAGGGGTATTTAGCGGAGCTCTGTGAAGCGTGGGAAGAGGCTGCTAGCATACCAGCGAGTTCTGGTAAAAATGTAGAAGAAAATACTGTGACACGTATAGTGCATGCGCGCATAGGGGTGGTACTCGGGAAGAGCACGATGGCGTGGCAGCGCATGGCGAAGGTATTCTCTCTGGGTCTAGGTGGGCGCTTAGGCTCTGGGGCTCAGTGGTTTCCTTGGGTGCATATGGATGATGTGGTCGGTGGTCTGATTCACGCTCTAGAGTGCGGCGAGATCCACGGAGCACTCAATCTCGTGGCTCCCGAGCCACTTCGAAATCGCGATTTCACCCAGAAGGTCGCCCGTGCTTACGCAAAGCCCGCGCTCTTCCATGCACCAGCCTTTGGTCTAAAGCTCGCTCTGGGTGGATTTGCCACAGCCTTGCTAGCGAGTCACCGTGTGGAACCGACCCGACTCATAGAAGCGGACTACCCCTTTGCCTATCCCACACTGGAGGAAGCACTAGAAAAGCTCATTTAGTGCCTTGCTAGTTACTGGGAAAGGCTCTAACCCTACTCCACTAGAGTAATGAAGAAAGATGTCTTTATCACGGTGAGAGGTCTTCACCAGAGATTCGGTGAGAACCACGTGCTACGCGGAGTCGATATGGAAGTGTACAAGGGAGAGACCCTTGTGCTTCTGGGTGGCTCTGGTGGTGGCAAGAGTGTCCTGGTGAAGCATTTCTTAGGTCTCCTGCAGCCACTAGAGGGCACTGTGGAAGTTGAGGGGGAGGATATCTCTACACTCAATGAGCGCCAGATAGGCCCCGTGCGGCGAAAAATCGGCATGATGTTTCAGAATGGTGCGCTCTTTGACTCGATGACAGTGGGAGAAAACGTCGCTTTCTCCCTTAGACAAGCTGGAGAGAAGGATGAAGCGAAGGTGAAGCAGAGAGTGCAGGATGTTCTCGATATTGTCCGCCTGCCCAATGAGGCAGGAAAAATGCCCGCAGATCTCTCCGGGGGTATGCGCAAGAGAGTGGCATTGGCACGAGCGATTATCGATCACCCAGCCTGCGTGCTCTATGATGAGCCACACGCAGGTCTCGACCCAATTACCGCGGACTCGATTGATCGACTCATGAAGCACCTACAGCGTGATTATGAAATGACCAATGTCATCATTACTCATGAGATGCGCTCTGTCTTTCGTATCGCAGATCGAGCTATATTTCTCAAGCAAGGTCAGATCTACTGGCAAGGCACACCCGAGGAGCTTAAGTGTAGCCAAGACCCCGAGCTCAAGCACTTCATAGAGGGGAATTCTCGCCCAGATGAGGGCTGGTCCTAATCCTAGACGCAGAGAAGGTTCTGGAGAAATAAACTCCACAAGCTAGCGTCTTATGCTCGTGGGCGCTCTACTTCACATCATTCGCAGCTCAGCAAAGGATCTTGTCTCGAGAGATCATCTGGCCATTCATCTGACTGGAGCTGTCTCACTATTCGCCTATGGCTGGCTCGCGGTTCTTAGTCGAGAGAGCACTCAGGGGGTAGAAGGGGCATCGTTCTCCGTATGGCTGGTGCTCAGTTTAGTCTTTGTCCCTTGGGTGGCTCTGGCTGTGTATGGGTTTTTCCACGCTCGAAGGCCATGGCGTGGAGAGAAGAATGATCGAGTGGGTAAGCGTGTGAGTTGGCTCCCTATTGTGCTCTGGGCGGTTTTGTTTCGGCTCGTGGGCGTCTCGGCACTGCCGATGTACGAAGATGACTATTTCCGCTTCCTCTGGGATGGCTATGTGTTTGCGCACTATGGTGATCCTTATGGCGTGGCGCCGACATCCTTTTATTTTCCAGAAGAAGACCTAGGGGTCTTTCAGGGGATTGTGTGGCAGATTAACCATCCCGAGTTACCTACGATCTATGGCCCTGTGATGGAGTGGGTGTTTCTGCTGAGTTACTGGCTAAAGCCTGCGAGCTTAGTTGTTCTCAAGTGCCTGTTTCTTCTCTTTGAGGCAATCGCTCTTTTCTATCTCTGCCGCATGGTGGCTCCTCGCTATTGGCTCTATGTGGCATGGTGCCCTTTACTGGTATTTGAAACTTCATTTCAGGCGCATCCCGATGTCATTGGCGTGGCCTTTATGGTGATGGCCATGTACTTTGTGCTGCAAAAGGAGGAATATGCGCGTCCTCTAGTGGCAGCGGCATTACTTGGGCTAGCGATGGCCACAAAGGTCTTTGCTCTGCTCGCTCTGCCATTTATTTTGCGCCGTAGTGTCTGGGGAAAACAGCTTCTTTTCTTCTCCGGTGTGATCGTTCTCGCCTATCTGTACTTTATTCTCAAAGGCAGTGATCTCGGTGGAAAGAGCCTAGGGGCGATGGCGAGTGAGTGGGAGTTTAACTCTTCTCTGTATGCGATATTGGCCCCATGGTTTACACCCCCAGTGGCGAGAATCCTCTGTCTTACGGCCTTTGCCCTGATATTTGGTGTGTTCACACTACGCTATTGGCTGGATAGACTGCTCGACCCAGATGTGAAGCCTCCGCTCGACATCATTTATGCGGTGTTTTTACTCACTTCTCCCGTGGTGAATCCCTGGTACTTACTCTGGCTCTTCCCGTGCGTAGTGTATCGCTTCTCTGGCTGGGGCTGGGTGGCACTTGCCGCTGTGAGCTTAAGCTATGCCACTGGGCAGAACCTAGGAAGAGAGGAGCTCGCGGACTTCGCGATTCCTTTGTGGGTGAAGGTCATCGAGTACGGAGCCGTATTTTTGGCTGTCTATTTGATCAAACAAAGACAGCGGCATCGTCTTTCGCTTAGGTAGCGATGATGTCACTGTCTCTCAATAGCGATGTCTATCCATGTAGGTATCGCTGAAAGTGGCGGCTGAGCTTATACCAACTCAAAAAACTAACTGGTATTACTTCCTTCTGCCGTAGTGAGTGCGGACGTAGTACTTGAGCGCATTCATCTGCTTTTGGGTCATCTTACCGACAATCTCGCGTGCTGGTAGACGCTTAGCCTCCTCAACAGAGTGTTTTTTGGCGATGTAGCTGATGAGTGACTTGAGAGATGTTGTTTGAGTCTGGTAGGCGGCTTTTGAGATGACTTTTGACCCCACTCCTCTGCCAGAGAAGACCTGCCGACCAAGAGTGAGTTTCTCACTATCAATACCGCGTTTAGTGCTACCACCACCACCTCCTCCAAAACCGCCACCGCCACCACCTCCGCTACTACCAGAGGCGTGAATATTGGTGCTAAATGCAACGAAAAGGGAAAACGTGAGAAGGAATAGTTGTTTCATAATTGTATGGCTATTGTAATGACTATAGGTAAGACAAATGTTACGAATCACTTATTCCTATTTCTTTTTTAAACAGTGAAAAAGGAGCTGAGGACTCATCTGAAAACACCGACAGGATTGGATAATTCGTGCGAATCCAGAGCATGAAAAAGCGCTCAGATGAGACATCTCGAGCGCTTTTTGCTACGATGCTGAATTATGGATCAGTGTTTGTTAGAAGCTGTAATCTAGCTGGACGGATACCTGAGAGATGTCATTGGCGGTAAAGGCGCTATCGGCGCCACTGTCACCAAAGTAGAAGCTTGCTTTACCAAGAAGAGTGAGATTCTCGGTGAGCTTCTTAGCGGCCACGGCATCAATTTCCCAGCCGTAGAATTCACTAAAACTATCATCCCAGAAACCATGGACGATGGTGGAGAGCTTCACACCTTTCCACTGGGTGCCGGCACTGAGGTAGACATCTGAGAGTCCCTCAAAGGTGGCTGGCCCAGCATTGAGTCTTGCAAGGAGAAAGCGATCTGCCCATCCACCAAAGGCGTGTGCAGTGGAGAGGGGTGCGCGGAAGCCTTCTTCGAGGTATTCGACACCGAGTGTGTATTTCCAGTCATTGACGGGCTTTGTCCATTTTACATGGGAGTAGAGGGCATCGCTATTTTTGCGTGTGTCATGGCCTGATTGAGTTGCGATTTCGGCGTAGATAGTGCCGAAGTCGCCCTTGAAATCTGCAGAGATACCATACGTGTCTGAGTTGGCGAAGGCTCCTTGATCAAAGTCCAGAATGTAGGCGTAGGCTCCAAGAGTTAGGGAGTCGTCAACTTTGTACTTGAGGTTCACTAGGTGGGCGCCATCTCCGTCCTCAAAGGAGCCAAGAGCTCCGTTGGCATCTGAGCCAAAAATACGCTCAACACGATCGACATAGCTGTAGTGAGCAGAGAAAGAATCGCTCTTGTAGGTGAGAGTGGCTGCGTCATAGGTTTGTTCGTTTTGGCGCCAGCCGACATTACCGATGTGAGCGGCATTATCCAGAATGATGCGCTGGCGACCGACTCGGACTTGGAAGTTGTTGTACTTATAGTTTAAGTAAAATTGATTGAGATCATTACTCTCTGGGTCTGCAATGACTGTATTACCAGCTACATTCGGGTCACTATCAGCACCGGCACCGCCATTAAAGTCTTCGATAAATGCGTAGGTGTGCTCAGTTTCCACAAAGGCACTGAAGCCGTGGACTTCTCCAATGGTGAAGCCTGGTCTGACGCGGAGAGTGCCCGCGAGTGATCCATCAAGACCTTGTTCATTTCTAGCTTCGATTCTGGCGCGTGCACTGAGGGAGAATTTTAGCCAGTCACCACTGGAGCCAAATGTAGGAATAGTCGGGGTAGTCGAGGTACTGGGGAGTGTGGCAGGGGTTTCTGGAGAACCAGCGAGTGCTGTATTGGCCGTGCAGGCAGAAATGAGAGCGAGTAATAAATGTGTATTGTATTTCATAGTGGTTGGAATGCTACAGCACTCGATATGCCAAATTAAGTGCTAGAAGCCTCAGAAAGTTTGATAGTTCTAATGAATATGATTCATTACACCATGAAAACGAGTGTATTGGAGAGGTCGTTCCTAGATCGCCGCTAGGGTAGGGTCTTTGGTAGGGCCGCTAGGGTATCTAGTGCTGTTAGAGCGAGTGCGCTCTCTGTGGCAATTTCACTGGCACGGCCACAATGGTAACTAGCTTGTTTCGCAGATTCTAGCGGGCTGATACCTTGGGCGCAGAGCCCACCAATGGCGCCGGCTAGCACATCACCCTGTCCAGCACTCGCCATGCCTGGGCCACCTGTGGCATTGATCCAGAGTGATTGGTCCTTAGAACTTACAATAGTGCGTGCTCCTTTATAGAGAAGTACGCTAGGATAACTCGTACAGAACTGCTGGACAATGTCGCGGCGCGTCATGGACTCAGCACCTTTGAGTAAACGCCGCATTTCTCCTGGGTGGGGTGTGAGGATATGGTGGCTTTTGATTAAGTGCTGCTTTGCGTGCTTCGCAATGCAGTTGAGTGCATCAGCATCGAGCACGGTGGGTGCTGTGATATTCTCTAACATATCCCAGAGTACGGGAGGCTCTATGTCTGAGCCGAGTCCAGGCCCTATGACATAGGCATCGTGTTTTGTCTCTAGAATTTCCCTCTGGTGACTCAGAGGCTTCACCATGATGGGTGTTGGGGCTTTGGTCGCTAGTATGGGGTAGTGTTTCGCATTCGTATAGAGTGTGACAAGGCCAGCGCCTGCTCTCAGTGCTGCTTCTGCGCATAAGCAGGCTGCCCCTAACATGCCCGTGGAGCCTGCCCAGATACCAACACTACCAGCCTGACCCTTATGAAAGTCAAAGGGGCGCTTATGTTGGTGCAGGGAGTTTTCAATGAGGGCTATGTCGGAGTGTGCTGGTGGGGGGAGTTCTTTCACAGGGATTCTCTGGATCGTGCCGACATGGTTGACTGCGCAGTGTTCGAGCAGGCCTTGTTTGAGTACGGCAATAGAGAGTGTGTGATCGGCGCGAATGGTATGCGGGGATGGTATTCCGGTGTCCGCATCGAGCCCTGTGGGAATATCTATAGCGATGCATTGGCTCTGGCTGCTTGCACTTAGAGTGTTGATTTCCTCACACAGAGTGGCGATGGCAGCTCGCGGTTCACCATTGGTTCCTAGACCAAGGAGTCCATCGAGAATGAGGCCTTTTACTTGGAGGGGTGCTTCAGATAAGACTCTCGCGCCATTTTGGAGAGCACTCTCGTATGCTTTGTGTGTTAGAGGGCGGAGTTGCTCTGGTGGGTAGGCGAGGCGTAGTTGCACTCTCCAGTCTTGGGCCGCGAGTAGGCTCGCCGTGACTAGAGCGTCAGCCGCATTGTGGCCTTTACCAATATAGGCTATGAGCTCTCTCTGTGAAGTGCGAGTGATGAGCTCTGAGGCAATACCCTTGCCGACAGTTTTGATCAAATCTTCAGCTAGAATACCCTGTGAGAAAGCAGTTTCTTCGATGCGCTGCATATCTGCAGATGTGACAGCAAACATTTCTGTAGGCTTAATAAGGGTCTTTTAGAAGGCTCTCGAAGCTGTAAGAATTAGGAGGCCGCAGCTTGGTGGGCAATGGTGGAAGGAGCTACGCCGAAGTCTGAGGGCATGGTGTGTCCCATGCTCTTTAGCATAGCAGCAACAATGGCAAAGTGGTGCACTGTGTGACTGACAAGAAACTGGAGCTCACGGCTAATGGAGGAGGGCACCCACGGCTCAGTGGCCTCGACACCACAGTCCATTTTGACCAGTAATTCGCCTTTGAGGGAGTCTAGATGAACCTCCTTGAGACCAGCCTGCAAGGCATGGAGTCGCTCGAGAGCGGTCTGGGTGTTGATTTCGGTGGCTGCATTTCTAGGGCGTGCGTCATAGTCGATTTGGCCAGTACTGAGTCCTTTGAGAAAAGAATCATAGTGATCAAGGCAGTGGCGAATGTGTGCACCAACACAAGCGCCGTGGAAGTCCTCAATCTTTTTTGCATAGCAGACATCATTGAGCCCCTCGATGAGTGAAGTGGCTTGAGCAAGGTAGCTTAAGTTAGCTTTGAGAAAAGTATTCGGCATAATCTTGGATGAGAGAACTCAGTGACAGAACTATTTCGGAGAAACTAGGCACTATCAATTGTAAACTCAAGGCACGAGTGTCAAATTCAAAAAAAAATTGGCGTGAAGGGAAAATAGAGATGTCGCAATTATGGTTATGAGGCAGTGTGTTGGCACTGTAGTAAAATAAACTACTATTTGGTCTCCTACTTTTTTACAGTTATTTATTATTTATGAAATTCACTTGGAAAGCCTGCTATGTGCTACCAACAGTCATTCTTTTCGCTACGAGTTGCGGGCAAGAGAAGGACTCGCAGGCTCAGAGTGAGCGCGAGAGGTCAGAAGAGCTGGCTCTCGAAACTTCATTCGAGTTACCTGAGCAAGTTTCTTTTAATGAGCATATTCGGCCAATATTTAATGCGAACTGCACGTCGTGTCATGGAGGTGTGCAGAAGGCGGGTGGTTTATCGTTGATATACAGGCATTTAGCTCTAGGAGAAACGAAGTCTGGGGAGCGTGCCATTGTGGCAGGAGATAGGGCAAGTTCACATATTCTGGAGCGAATCCAGAGTGATGATGAGGATGATTTGATGCCGCCACCAGATCATGGGCCTAGACTCGGTGAGTACGATGTCGCTCTGATTAAGCGCTGGATTGATCAAGGTGCAGAGTGGGAGGTGCACTGGGCATTTGAGCCACCTGCTGTGACCTTGCTAGAGGAAGATATAGATAGGAAGAAGAAAGCTTCTGGCATTGATACTTATATTGCCGCAGAATGGGCAAAGCGAGGACTCGAGCCCACAGAGAGGGCCTCACCAGAGGAGCTTTTACGGAGAATGCATTTTGATATCATTGGCCTGCCGCCGACCATAGAGGATCTTGATACATTCATAAAGGCATACAGCAAGGATAGCCAGCAAGCTGTGTCTGATGCACTCGACACGTTATTAGAGTCACCCCATTATGGAGAGCGCTGGGCTTCGGTGTGGATGGATCTGGCACGCTACGCAGATAGTGAAGGGCTCGGCGTGGATCGCCGCTGGACGGTCTGGCCATACAGAGACTGGCTCATTCGGGCTTATGATAGTGATATGCCATTTGATGCATTCACTCGCAAGCAGCTTGCAGGGGACTTGCTGGAGGAGCCTCAGCTTGATGATCTCTTGGCGACGACATTCCACAGGCTCACTCCTTCCAATAACGAGGGAGGCACAGATGATGAAGAGTTCCGGGTGACTGCCGTCATGGATAGAGTGAGTACGACGTGGGAGGCTTGGCAAGGGCAGACCTTTAGCTGTGTCCAGTGTCATTCTCACCCTTATGACACCTTTGATCACGAGGAGTATTATAAGTTTTACGCCTTCTTTAATCATACCGCAGACGCGGATAAGGGCAATCACCACCCGACACTAGCTGTTCCCAAGAACTATACACACTATAAGGACTCGTCGGCTCTCCTCCCTAAGCACCGTAAAACTCTCAGCGAGCTACTCCAATTAGGCCAGCATCTGGATCAAACAGCCATTTGGAAACCACTCACCGATTCTCACCTAACAACAAAAGGCACAAAGGCCAGTATCGTTATAAAGCCAACGGGGGATGAGGTGCAGGCTGATGGTGTTCTTCGTAAGCGTACATTGTATAAAGTCAGGTGGCAGCCTAAGGACACGACTATCGATGCCCTAAAGCTGGAGATCTTTCCCAAGAACGCGGATGAGGCGCGAGTGTTTGGCGAGAATGGATTTATATTAGGCTCCGTGGAGCTGGTGCACATAAAGTCCGATGGGGAGAAGGAAGTTATCGCGCTCACTCGTATTTTACCAGATAGAGAGCCTGAGCTGGGAGCTTGGGATGATAGTCTGAAGCCTAAGAACAAGTCTGGCTGGGGTGCTTACGCAAAGCTCTATGGCAAGCGCCGTGTGATTTTAGTACCTAAGGAGAGTATTGAGCTGAAAGCAGGGGAGGAACTTGAGCTCGGAATGAATTTCCCACAGGTCTATCTCTCAAGTTTTGCTTTGGTTCCTTCCAAATTAAAGCTTTCCCATTCTCATGGAGAACTCTGGCAAAGTGCTCGCAAGAACTATGATGACTTGGTCAAAGACTATCATAAGACAAAACAAAGCCTAGCGAAGTTAGGGAGTCAGAAGGTTCCTGTGATTCATCAGCTGCCAGAGGGAGTGGAGCGACCAACAGCTGTATTTGTTCGCGGAAATTGGCGAGACCACGGCAAGGAAATTACCCAGCCAGGCGTGCCTGCGAGCTTGCCCCCTCTGGAGGTCGAAGGAGAAGTGCCAACTCGCCTCGATATGGCGAATTGGCTCGTGAGTGGTGCGAATCCTCTGACCTCTCGTGTGTTTGTGAATCGCATTTGGCAGCAGTTGTTTGGTCGAGGTATTGTGGAGACTCTAGAGGACTTTGGTAGCTCAGGAATCGCCCCCACGCACCCAGAGTTACTTGATTATTTGGCCATCCAGTTTCAGGATACATATGGCTGGAGTCAGAAGAAGTTACTGCGTGAGATCGTACTTTCCCAAGTCTATCAACTCAGTGCGACAGTGTCTGATGGGAAGCGTGCACTAGATACCTCGAATCAATACTACAGCTATGGGTCTCGCAGGAGGCTACGAGGAGAGGCGATTCGTGATATGTCGCTGAGTGTTTCGGGATTACTATCCGCTAAAAAATTCGGCCCCCCAGTGTTCCCACCACTCCCCGCAGGAGTGTGGAAGCCATTTGATAAAAAAGATAAATGGAGCACGCCAGAGCCAGGGCATGAAGACCGCTACCGAAGAGCACTCTACACCTACTGGAAGCGCAGTATTCCCTATCCATCACTCCTCGCCTTTGATGCGCCCACGCGCGAGGTCTGCTCAAAGCGACGACTTGTGAGTAATACACCGATTGCAGCTCTAACAACATTGAATGATCCAGCATTTGAGGAATTCACAGAAGCCTTTGCGCAGAGGATGCTGAAGCACTCTGATCGAGAAGTGAGAGATAAAATCTCTTATGGATACCGCCTGGCTACCTCCCAAACACCGAGCTCAGAGACTCTCGATGATCTAGTGGCACTCTACCAAATCAATCATAACTCCCAATCTGAGAATCTCGCGATGAACCTAGTGGCCTCAGTGATTCTTAACCTTGATCTCACTCTAACCAAATAAATGATGCTCGATATTTTCCAGAAAGCCCAAGCAGAGAGTTTACAGCACACCACTAGGCGTCATTTTCTCAAACAATGCGCCACAGGACTTGGTGGCCTATGGATGGGACTGGAAGGGCAGCAGCTCATGGGAGCCTCAGGATTGATAGACATCGACCATGGAAGAGGCACACCCTTCTCACCTCTGGCACCATCTTATAGGGCGCGGGCGAAGCGAGTCATCTTTATTCATCTCATTGGGGCTCCGAGTCAGTATGAACTCTTTGCGCACAAACCAGAGTTAGTGAAGTATGATGGCAAAACGTGTCCAGACGCATACCTAGAGGGGCAGAGATTTGCCTTCATATCAGGGAAGCCCAAGATCATGGGGCCAATTTATCCAATGAAGCAGCATGGTGAATCAGGGGCATATTTTTCTGACCGACTCCCACATCTCTCGAAGCACGCAGATGATCTCTGCTTTATACATTCCATGCAGACTGATCAGTTTAACCATGGCCCCGCCCAGCTCATGATACAGACTGGTAATGCGAACTTGGGCCACCCCTCCATTGGCTCATGGGTCAGCTATGGACTAGGGTCTGAGAATAGTAACTTACCAGGCTTTATGGTATTGCTCTCAGGAGGTCGATTACCTCGTGTAGGGAAGAGTCTCTGGGGCTCTGGCTATTTACCGAGTGTGTACCAAGGTGTGCAGTGTCAGTCAGGGCCAAGTCCGATCTTAAACGTGCAGAACCCAAAGACCGTGAGTTCCTCCATGCGCCAACAAGCCCTTGACACACTAAAAACAATCAACCAGCGATCTTACAAAGAGTACGGGGATCCTGAAATTCTCACAAGAATCGCGCAGTATGAAATGGCATTTCGGATGCAAAGCTCAGTGCCAGAAGTCATGGATATCACCAGTGAAGACCCAAAGACCCTAGAGCTCTACGGCGCAAATCCCGGGAAAGAATCACTGGCCAATAATTGCTTGTTAGCGAGAAAACTCGTGGAGAATGGAGTCCGCTTTGTCCAACTCTATGACTGGGGCTGGGACTCACATGGTTCGAGTCAGAGTGAGGCGCTGAATGGAGGATTTAAGAATAAGTGCCGACAGATGGATCAGCCAGTTTCTGCGCTACTCACAGATTTAAAACAAAGAGGTCTGTTAGAAGATACGCTCGTGGTCTGGGGTGGTGAATTTGGTCGAACTCCTATGCAAGAGAATCGTGGTGGAGGTGAAATGGCATTCCAAGGAAGAGACCATAACCCTAACTCATTTAGCATGTGGATGGCAGGTGCTGGCGTGAAGCCCGGACTAAGCTACGGTGAGACAGACCCTCTAGGCTATCATGTAGAGAAGAACCCAGTGCACGTGCGCGACTTACATGCCACAATGGTACATATGTTAGGGTATGATCACGAGCGTCTAGCAGTTCCCTTCCAAGGGCTGAATCAGAAACTGACTGGTGTGAAAAAAGCGAAGGTCATCCACGAACTCTTCATGTAACCATCCAGAGGGAATAAATTATCGGTATTCATGCTTTCATGAGTATGTTTCTCTTGTTAAGGTGGCGCACTCTTAATCATGGAAGAAAATCGATATGAAACAAAGCAGCTAATCGGCAAAGGTCGCACGGGTGGTGTCTATGAAGCTGAAGATAAGGTTTTAAGTAGAAAAGTTGCTCTACGGCGTTTCTATGATGTGAATGAGAACTCCTCAGAATACACAGAGGAGTTTATCGCATTGACCCAGCAGCTTGGTGCCATTCAACACCCAGAGTTACTTTCCATTTTTGATGCAGGTGTCGATGAGGAAGGCCCATACATGGTGGGACAATTTATTGAGGGGACTCGATTTTATGATGTTGTGTTAGAAAAGCAGAGACTAGACCCCTACGATCTCTGTGACTTCGCGCGCCAGATTCTAGAAGCACTAGCAACAGCCCATGATGCGGGGGTCTATCACGGTGCTCTCAATCCTAATTCTATTCTCTGTATTGAGCGCCCTCGGGGTGGCTATCAATACGTCATCATGGACTTAGGCTTAGCACGCCTAGAGCCTTTGATTCTTGGAGAAGACTCAGCAGAGTCAACGATGGCGGATCCCTCCTTCATGGCGCCAGAGATGTTTGAGTCTGGGGTAACCAATGCAAAATCTGATCTCTACATGGTAGGACAACTTTGCTTCTACGCGTTTGTTGGAGGTCATCCTTATGCGGGTAAAAACTATGAAGAATCTCGTCAAGCACACCAAGAAGCCGTGCCGCCCTTGAGCCAATTTCGTGAAGACACTCCCCCTGAGCTCGAGGCATGGGTGAGCCAACTAACAGATTTAGATCCGAATGCGAGACCAGACTCACTACTAGATGCCGTGAAGAGTATGCCAGCGTTTGAGCGGCCACAGCATCAGACAACAGCCTACATTCAGAATGCCCCAGCTCAGCTGACTTCCATGGTGGCGCAGACCCCTGCTGCAGCTGTGCAAACAGGTGCTGTGCAGGCGAGTGTGGTGGCAGGAGGAGTGGCACAATTAGAGAGTCAGAAGGAAAAGAACTATTTACCATGGATTGTTGGAGTTATCATAGTGTCCTTTATTGTCCTCATATGGATGGTGTTTGGCAAAGATCGTGAACGCTCCTCAGAAATTGTTCTACGAGAAAGCACACAGCAAGAAACCGGAGAAGAGAGAGAGGAGTCGCTAGCTAAGAGAGAAAAAGAAACACCAACTCCAGAGCCAAAGGAGAAGCAGAGTGCGAAGGTGGAGACCCCGCCTGCCGCGCAGGAAGAGCCCGAGCGCGCACGGGCAGAACTTGCTGAGGGCGAGAGTCGTCTGGTATGGACTGGTGAGGCTGATTCTAATTTATACAATGTGAGAAACTGGAAGCTCGAGGGTGCTAAAATGAGCGAGCATCACCTTATTGCCAAGAACGCATTGTGTGAGTACAATATTCTGATAGATCAGGTAGTCACGATAGACCCTCTCCCAGAGAATGTATTGTTAAAGCCAAATACCTCTCACCTCTTTCGAGCAGTGACTGTGGCTTTTGGGGAAAACTCTGGCTTTCAGACCAATTACAGCAAACAAGCAAAGAAAGGAGAGAAAAGTCATGTGCTTTTTGGCAAAGACTCGACTCTTAAATGTGGCAGCCTTAGGCGAGTACACTTAACGCTAGAAGATAACAGTATTGTCATCTTTCCTTTTACACCTCATGCGATACATGACAGCCAGATTCACCTAACAGAGGGATGGAGAGGATCTATCACATTTGAGCAGCAAGGTAGCTGGCGAGTAGCGAAGCATTATATTGATAAATTATACATCAATGGCAAGAAAGCGATCGAAGGGAAAGATTTTGTCGTGAAGGGAATTACAAAGAAGAGCTGCCAAATTCTTCCTGCGCGCAAGTAGGTGATACTGGAGAGTCCCAGAGTGCCAGTGACGCACTCTGGAGATTGTTATGGCTTGTGATGAGGAAACACAAAATAACATTCACCCTTGCAATGTGGAAAAGAACCAGAGAAGTACTTACACTGTAATGCGAATTTTTCTTCTCTACTTAGCCCTAGTGTCTGGATGTTTAGCGCAGGCTTATCGACCCAGTAAGGAGGTGCCGCCCACTTTCCCACGGGAATTTCGAGCGGCATGGGTGGCATGTGTGTATAATATTGATTGGCCCAGTAAGGCGGGGTTAGGGCAGGCGAGTCAAAAGGCAGAGCTCCTCCGACTACTCAATCAAGCACAGAAGCTAAAGCTTAATGCGATTATCTTTCAGGTGCGGCCGAATGCAGATGCTGTGTATTCCTCAAGTATCGAGCCTTGGTCACCCTGGGTTAGTGGCACGATGGGGCGCTCCCCTGGCTATGACCCGCTTGGCTTTTGTATTCAAGAAGCGCATCGACGAGGAATTGAGGTGCACGCATGGTTTAATCCATTTCGAGCTCTGCCCAATAAAAATATGCCCACAGCGGCGAACCACGTAGCACGGACACACCCTCGCTCTGTGAAAACCTACCGTAACCATAAGTGGCTCGACCCATCCCATTCCTTTGCCCAGGACCGAGCACTACAGGTGATCCGAGATGTTGTGCGTCGCTACGATATTGATGGCGTGCATATCGATGATTACTTCTATCCCTATCCTCAGGTTGTTGGGGGGAAGGTCGCTGAGCAGTTTCCCGATGGGAAGTCAGCATCTCAGCGCCGTGCCGCTGTGGATAAATTTGTCCAGCGGATGTACAAAGACGTGAAGAAGGTGAAGCCATGGGTGCGTGTTGGTATTAGTCCCTTCGGTATTTGGCGCCCGGGAGTTCCCCGTGGTATAGAGGCGGGGATAGATGCCTATGAGCACTTAGCGGCAGACTCTCGGAAGTGGTTGGCAAAGGGCTGGTGCGACTACCTCTCGCCACAGCTCTACTGGCGAATCTCCCCTCAGAAGCAGTCCTTTGTGAGCTTATTGCAGTGGTGGCGCGCGCAGGGAGATCGACCAGTGTGGCCGGGAATTGCCACTTCAAGAATCCAGAGCTCCGAGGATCCTGGAAGACGCGCCTCAGAGATATTAAAACAACTCAATTACTCCCGCACCATAGGTCAGAACTGGGTGGGCCATATTCACTGGAGCATGAAGGCACTGATGCAGAATCGAGACGGCATCTCCTCGAGCCTCACCAAGCAAACCTACGCACTACCCGCGCTAGTACCACCAATGCCGTGGTTGAGCCGAGCGACTCCTCCTGCCACTCAGGTACAAGTGACGCACTCAGGTGCTGGCAGTACCGTGAGCTGGAGTGCTGTGGGCGCAGCAAAGAGCTACGCGATCCAGGCGCGTTATAGAAATCAGTGGCAGAGTGTCGCCGTGGTTCCTAGAGGCCAACACACGATGACGCTCAGAGGTTCTCCAGATGCTGTGGCGCTCACTGTAGTGGATCGTTTTGGAAATACGAGCAAGCCGACAGTGATCTCCAGATAACTATGTGGGCGAAAGATTGGGATCTTTTCCAATCAGAAAATTTTAAATCAGAAAACGAGAATTTGGCGCTCGAGCAGTAGGTGAAGAACAGATGAGAAAGGCAGAACGAGTTCAATACATTATCGAGACCTTAGAGTCCCATTACCCTGAGACGCCGATCCCACTCGACCATAGAGATCCCTACACGCTACTAATCGCAGTTCTACTCTCCGCGCAGTGTACTGATGAGAGGGTGAATCAGATCACACCCGCGCTCTTTGAGCTAGCAGATCATCCAGCCGCCATGGCGCAAGTGGCTGTGAGTGAGATTAAGGCAATTATCCGCCCCTGTGGACTCTCGCCGAGAAAGTCAGTCGCTATATCAGAACTCAGTAAGATCCTCATTGAGCAGCACGGTGGGGAAGTTCCCGAAGACTTTGCCCAGCTAGAGGCACTCCCTGGAGTCGGCCACAAGACAGCCAGTGTGGTGATGGCGCAGGCTTTTGGGGTGCCCGCATTTCCCGTAGACACACACATTCACCGCCTAGCCCAGCGCTGGAAGCTGACGAGTGGCAAGAATGTCACTGAGACAGAAAGAGATCTCAAAAAGCTCTTTCCTAGCGCGCTCTGGAATAAACTCCATTTACAGATTATTTTTTATGGCAGGGAGTTTTGCTCGGCTCGTGGCTGTGATGGCACGGTGTGTCCGATGTGCCGTGAGATGTTCCCGCGCAGGAAAAGCCCTGTACTGCATAAGAAATAAGTATTTTAGGTGTAGCTACGGGAATTGACGGCATAGAGGGGCTCTCTTAAAAGAAGTTTTATTGAAAAATAGCTCTAAGAAATCAGGTGTTAAGTCGTTGAATCAAAGAGTATTTGAGGGGCTCAGGAGACGTTAGAAATATTGGAAGACAAGATTTCTAAAAATGCTCCTTTACGAACCGCATTTGATTCGCAAAATGTCGTTCCTCATTTACCGATAAGATCGAATTATACTATCAAACCATGAAACACTCCGCGATTACTCCGCTCAAAACAGTTGGTGCGTCTCTCGCCACATCACTTCTCATGACCTCCTCCCTGCTCGCCCAAGAAGAGGGTGCGGTAAAAGCTAGTGCTTTGCAGACATACCTGACCGATGGTGGTGGACTCACAATCTTCATCGTCGCTATCGGGATGCTCTCCCTCATTGGCCTTAGTGTGTATAATGCGATTAACCTCACAAAAACCAAGTTCTGTCCAGATGACCTTAAGGCCGCTATGATGGATCACATGGTGAACTGCCGTGTGCGCTCAGCCATCGAGCTAGCTGCCTCACACCCATCCTACCTTGGCCGTATGATGGCGTATTCACTACCAAATATCGATGCTTCTCGCCCAACTGACCTTGGTCGCGAGACAGTGGAGAATGCGATTGCTGATTTCTCCATTAATGAGGCTCGCAAGCAGATGACTTGGGTGAACCTCATCTCTCTTGTCGCTCAGTCCGCACCGATGCTTGGACTCTTCGGAACAGTGTTTGGTATGATTGGCGCTTTCCGTGTTCTTAAGTCTTCTGGTTCTGCGGATCCCGCTGTTCTTGCTGGTGAAATTTCCGTGGCACTTCTCACGACAATGTGGGGTCTTGTGGTAGCGATCTTAGCGGTTTGTGCGTACTTCTTCTTTAAAGGTAAGTTCACGACTCTTGTGGCTGAGTGCCACCAGACATCTGAGGAGCTCATCAATGCTTCCGTGCAGACTGTGAATGGTGATGCACAATTAGCTAAGATTCCAGAAGGTATCGCCGTTTAAGTGGTAAGTAGGTAGTAGAACGAGGGTGATCAGCACCCTCGGAGAAACACGAATAGAGAGAATTCATATGGCATCAGATCGATTAAGAGAAGCATCACGAGATTCTGGCGAAGAGGCAGAAATGGACATGTCGCCGATGATTGACATGGTGTTTCTTCTCCTCATCTTCTTCATTGTTGTCTCCACGCCATTGGTGGTGAAGATGGACAAAGCTGTAGATGTGCCGATCGCTAAGCACGCAAAGAAGTCTGAGGACAAGCACGGACGTATTGTTCTTAATGTCTACGATGATGGGCGCTTCGCCAATGAGAATGGTATCACAGAGGGAGGAGAGCTCCTCGATGAAGGTGAGATCGCTCGCTATGTGCGTGAGCAGGCAGAAGCTCATAAGGACTTGCAGCGTACACCGCGGCTACACCTTCGTGGTGATCAGGAGGCTGTGTTTAAGCATTCTCGCACAGCGATTCGTGCAGCCGCTGAGGTGGGTGTAGACCAAGTTGTCTTCTCCTGTTTTCCCTTTAAAAAATAACACACACGACTATGTCTAGAAGACAACAGCAAATGCTCGAAGAAGATGAACCAGGCTTGGACATCTCGTCACTCATTGACGTGTGTTTCCTCCTGCTGATTTATTTCTTGGTGACCACGACCATTCAGCCATCGGAGTCTGATTTGCAGATGCAGCTGCCAGCCTCAGCACCTAGTGAGAGTGTGCCTGACATTGACCCTATGTTTATCCGCGTGGACTCTGCGGGTGCCATTTACCAAGGTTCTGGAACAGATGCAGAGAAACTCGATGACGACCCTACGGTTCGTGAACTACCACGTCTCGCGGAGCGCCTCAGTGTCTACAAGAGCACAGCTGGCTTAGACAATGAACCACTGGTACAAATCTGGGTGGATGCAGAGGCCAAGCAGCAGCGCGTGATTGATGTGCTCAACGCCCTCGCAGCAGAAGAGATCACCAAGGTGACCTTTACAAACCTCATTGATAGTTAACATTAGGACACAGACTATGCTTCCTCGCAGTAGTGGGGTAGCCAGCTAGAAGGGCGTCTTTCTTTAAGAAGCGTCCTTCTGTTAGTCACAAACAGGACAGAAATAGAATGAAAAAATAGTGGAGTAAAACTACTTTTTCATTCTTCTAAGAAAAGGACAAACAAGACCGTTTTCAACATAGAGAGTAATACATAGAGTCGCCGCAAAGTCGCCAACTCACTGAACAATTTAATACTTCGATACACCATGATTCCCAAGCAGCGAATAATCGCCACAGCACTGACATTGGCGGCATGTGCCACCCTCCCTAAGCTCTCTGCACAAGATGAAGAAGAGGACTTCCTCTTACCTGGAGATGGAGTGCCTCTAGCATTTGCGGCGATGAAAGAGAGCAAGTGGGCAGAAGCCCAGCGTGTCCTTGATATTGTCTTTAAGAGCTCTCCAGAGGGATCGGAAGAATTTGGCGGTAAGTGGGGATCTCTCTACTACAATAAAGGATACTGTGAGCGCAATCTCGGTAAAGAGGCGGAGGCCGCTGGAGATGCCGCGAAAGCCGCGGAATTCTACGCAAAAGCCATAGAGTCCTTCCAGACTTGCTACAGTCTACCCACAGATGACATTTCCTCGAATCCATACGAGAAGAAATGCTTACTCTACCTAGGGCAGGTGAAGCAGTTCTCAGGAGACTACGCGGGAGCGATTGAGAGTTATAAGAAATTTGTCGCAGAACTCGATAAAGAGCGCCCTCAGGATAAATTTGATGCAGGTGAGTACTATGTGAACCTTACGATTAGTCACCTTCGCCTCGATGAGCCAGAGATTGAAAAAGGGACAGAATTTTTCCAAAATGCTCTAAGCTACAGAACTCAGGGGAATGTACCAGACAAGGCTGTGGTGTCTTGTTTCCAAGCACTGGCGGAAGCGTGCATCAAGGTGAAGAACGAATCAGCTCTGCTGGACTTCTTGAGAGATAATCGAGGGGCACTGACACTAGATCCATTCATGATGTATCAGTTCACACCATTCTTCCAGAACTTGGCGAGCCAGGCGAAGAAGAACGACATGGTACAGGCCATGCTGGCGATCTACACATTGATTCCAGGCTCTCAGATCACTCAAGATGATATCCAAGCACGCCAGAGCTTGCTCAAAGACTACCCCGCTGAGGGCATTAAGGATGGGCAGAATGTCATTGCTAAGAAACAACTCGAAGTGGACTTAGGCAGAGTGCGTAAGAAACTCAGCAGTGGAACACCTCACGAGGTATATGGCCTATTAACAATGGCCTCAATTCACGAACAAGCTGGTAATGTGCGTGGTGCCTTTAATGTCTACGAGCAACTAGAGCAATATTACAACAAGAGCCAGTTCCGTGAAGCCAGTCTCTTCAATCTTGTGAGAACGTCCTCGATCCTTGGAGATGTAGCTGTGACAGAGCGCTATGGGCGCTTATTTTCTGACACATTCCCTCAGAGTGAGCAGCTACCAGAAGTGCAGAAGATGATGCTCACGGCCTTGTTCTTTGAGGGGAAATACGAGGACTGCGAAGTAATTGCCTCCTCAGTGCTTTCCAGCGCGAAGAAGCCGAGCGAATACCACGATATGGCCCTGCACGTACTCGGGGGCTCTAAGTTCTATCTTGCGAAATTTAAGGAAGCAAAGCCTTTGCTTGAAGAACACGTAAAAGCTTACCCAGATAGTTTATTTAAAGTCTCCGCACGCTACATGGAGGCGTCCTGTCTAGGGCGACTCTACTTGTTGAGCGCCTCAGCTTCTAAGCTGGATTCATTTACAAAGGATTACCCGAATGATTCTGATAATCCATTCCTCGCCAATGCACTCTATGATCGTGCTTCTATCCATGTGACAGAAGAAAACTATGAGCCAGCACTCGCTCTCATTGAGCGGATAGAAACTGAGTTTTCGAGCTCATCCATGGCAGAACTTGCGATGAATTTGAGAGGTAATATCCAGCTCACTCAGCAAAAAGAGGCGGAAGCTGAAGAGTCATTTAAGCAAGCTCTTGCTCGCGCCACAGAGCGTGGTAATGACAGTGTGGCCGCAGAGGCTCTCTTCTATCTCGTCTCTATTATAGGGCCTGAGAAGGTGGGCAAGGAAGAGAACCCTCGTCTCACAGAGGCGGTTCCGTACTATGATCAGTTCTGGAAGAACCACCAGAACTCTGGCTATAAGACCCAGCTCGCCGTTGTGGGGATTCCCGCGCTCACTAAGGTAGGCCGCAGTGGTGAGGCTCTGGAGAATCTCCAGTCTGTGATCTCTGAGATGGCGCAGCAGAAGAATGCCCCAGGCTTAGAGCGTGCGATTAATTCATACACCAAATACTACCTCCAATCAGGCAAGTCTGTGGAAGAGCTACAGAGGCACTATCAGGACTTCCCAAATATTGACCGTGATGATCGCCGTACTAAGGCACTACTGAGAATCGCTGTGATCGGAGCCTTTGAATCCGCTCTTGCAGTTGCCGAGGAAGCAAAAGTGCCAGCCGATGTGAATCGCTACTCAGCAGCGATAGAGGTTTCCTTCCAAAAGCTACGAAAGGAATTCGAGCCTGCGGAACTCTCAAACTTCATTCTCTTGAGAATGGGTGAGTACATCCGAACCAGCACAAGTAATCCAGAATTTGCAGAAGCCTATTACGAGCAGATTCTAGAGAATACGGATCGATTTGGCCGTGAGGCAGCTCAGTTTGGCCTCGCAGATATCTGGGGACAATCTTCAGATGGCACGAAAGTCGCGAAGGCTGTGACGATTCTTAAGGAAGTGTATGCCACTCAGCTAGAGGATCAGTCTCTCTGTGAGCAGGCGCTCTACCGCCTTGTAGAAATTGCGGTGGGTAAAGAAGATTGGGCAGAAGTTCAGGAACTCTCCCGCCAGTATCTGAAGCCAGCAAATCGCTCCAATGAAGCGCACAAGAAGATGTCCTTTAGTAAGAATAAACCGAAGATGAGTTTCCTCTTTGCGACTTCCTTTGACAAGCAAGGTCAGGTGGAAGACGCGATTGCGAATTACAAACAAATCTTTGGGGCTTACCCGAATAAGTTCTCTATATCCGCGCCTTCTTGCTTACGCGGTATGGAGCTTACTTGGAAGCGTAACCGTCCCGCACCTAAGCTCGGAGCCCCGAGTGACAAGCAAGCGGCCTACGAATGGGGAGCTTACTTCATTAAGTGGACCAAAGACACAGTGGATCAGAATAAGCAAAAGATCCCTGATGATGTGCTAGCGCATTGGGAAGCTGTTCGCGCGCTCTCAGAGCAATACGAGAAAGACCCGAATGTCGTGGACTTGGCGACAGTGGAACAACGTAAACGTGAAGGTAAGCCACTTTACGCTGCCCAGTAGGTACTATTTTTTACAAACGAATCTCATTATTAGTTATGAAATTAACTCAACTCATCGTTTCACTCTTTGCCATGATGACTCTTGGTGCCTCAGCTCAAACTGAGGCAAAGCGCCAGATCGCGAGAGCAGCCCTCACCACAGATGGATCGACTGATCAAATTTATCTCGTGGAGGCCACAAAGGGCTCTATCCAGTATATTTCTTCTCGGATCACCTTTGAGCGCGCTGCCACCATGGATAGTCCAAAGATCAATAAGCTCTCACGCGTGAAGGTCGACCACCTCTACCTCTACGAGCCAAAAGGCTACGCGCAGGCCATGGATCTCTTCCAAGCCAGAAAGTATAAAGAAGCGCTCAAAGCCTTTGAAAAAGTCACTGAGCGCCAGTCCAATACAGCAGTGCTAGAAAACAATTACGCGACTCTAGCACAGTACTATCAGGTTGAGTGCTGCCGCAGAATGCTCGATCTCGAGGGGATGAAGAAAAAAATCGCAAAGCTCGATTCTAAACCACTCACCAGGCAGATACAGATCGCCCAGTTGGAGCTCTTTGCTTTTTGGGAAGCAGTCCTAAATAAAGAGTGGCAGCGTCTGGATACTCTCTGCAAGCAGTGGAGCAAGCGCAAGCTACCAGTGAGCCACCGCGCACAGATCGAGTTCTGCCACGCCCAAGCTCTAGAAGGCCTCAAGCAGTGGAAGCCAGCACTCAATGCCTATGCGCGTGCGATGACAGCAGATTTCACCACCTCACACGAAATCGTGAAACAATCTGCTCTCAATGCCCTCGCAATCTATGCACAGATGGATGGAGTAAAGCGTGAAATGAAAAACTGGGGTAAGCCCGCTGCTAATTCAAATTCTGAGGGCTATCAGTTCTTAGGAGAAGCCTATGGACTCGCCTCGATTTACGAAAAAGCGAAACTTGGTGGAGAAACCTCATTGCCTGCAGAGTACAAAGCATTCCTAAAATTCCAGCCACCGCACTTAGCTAAGGCCAAGGAGAAAGCTAAAGCCAAGGAGAAAGCGAAAAAAGAAGCCGCTGCGAACTAGCAGAGCATTCTCTAGAGAATTGATTTTAAACCCTGTTTGGAGATGATTCAGACAGGGTTTCTTTTTGCATCTATCTATGGGCTTTGGTTCTGTGATAGAGGAACTCGCACCCATATACCCAAGACGAAGTACGACATGGGAAAGAAGTCCTTCTCTCTTGACCAAGTGGTGTTTCTAGCGATTCTGTAAGAATGCGAAATACACTCTTTCTCGTTAGCTTGATACTCGCAGCCATACCTTGTCAGGCGAAGTCCCCCAACGTTCTCTTTATCGCTGTCGATGATCTGGGGAGTCAGATACGCTGCTTTGGTGACCAGCGCGCGATCACGCCCAATATTGATGCTCTCTCAGCCTCAGGAGTGCGCTTTGACTCAGCGTATAATCAGATCCCTTTGTGTAACCCATCACGCGCCTCTGTGATGACAGGTCTTCGACCAGATCAAATTGGTGTTTACGATCTCGATCGGTATTTCCGAGATGATTATCCAGATGCAGACACACTCTCTCAGTTATTTATAAAGGAGGGCTATTGGACAGCTCGAGTTGGTAAAATTTATCACTACAATGTCCCAGCCTCCATCGGCACAGATGGTTTTGATGATCCAGCCTCTTGGATGGAAACGGTGAACCCCTACGGAAGGGATAAGGTGGAGGAGGCACTTGTCTTTAATGCCGAGCCTCACCGAAAGATTAGCGGCGCACTTAGCTGGCACGCGGCTGAGGGCACGGATGAGGAGCAGACAGATGGTATGATCGCTACCGAAGCGATTCGTTTGATGAAAGAGCATAAAGAGAAGCGTAAGGATCAGTCTTTTTTCCTCGGAGTTGGATTTTTTCGCCCGCACACACCCTTTGTCGCTCCAAAGGCGTACTTTGATCTCTATCCACTCGAAGAGATCGCTTTACCAGAAGTACCGAAGGGAGATCGGGAAGACATACCCACCGCGGCCTTTGCCCATAATTGCCCAGTGCCTCACTACAGTCTCGATGAGTTGACACTGCGTAAGGCTACTCAGGCTTACTATGCCTGTGTGTCTTTTATCGATGCTCAGGTCGGGCGGATGATGCAGGCACTAGAGGAGGAGGGTCTCGCCGAGAATACCATTGTGGTATTCTGGAGTGACCATGGCTACCATCTCGGTGAGCACGGAGGAGTCTGGCAGAAGAGAACACTCTTTGAGGAGAGTGCCGCAGCGCCATTGATTATTCGAGCGCCCGACTTGGCAGGGAATGGGCAGGCCTCCCCGCGAGTTGTCGAATTTGTTGATATTTACCCGACACTAGTCGAACTCGCAGAATTAACTCAAAAGCCTTCTCAGGCCCTTGCGGGGCAGAGTTTAGTCCCGTTACTTGAAAAACCAAATGCTCCATGGGACTCTTATGCGATTACCCAGATACTGCGCCCAGCAGATGACCGCTTAGAGACTCAAGTCATGGGTTGTAGTATCAGGACAGAGCGCTGGCGCTACACCGAGTGGGCAGAAGGCCAGTACGGGGTAGAGCTCTATGATCACAAGCAGGATAAGAAGGAATATCAGAACCGCGCGATTAGCCCAGACGCAGAAGCCTCAGAGGCCATCAAGAAGCTCAAGCCACTCCTCAGGGCGAAGGCCAGTGGCACGATTCCTAAGGTGCCAGTGAATCCCGCAAGGCTATGATTTTGTGGAATAGTGAGACAGAGCCCAGGTCACCAGAGAGTTTGGTGGAAACTGCTTTACAGAGGAGGCTTCGTAAAGTGGTAGGATCTCAGTAGAGTTTTATCAATCATCCGAATTGTGCCCGCTGGATTGGCCGATCAATCATTGACAGTGTCTAGGAGGTCACAAATGTAGGCACAAAAAAGCTTCTGATACGAATACCAGAAGCTTTTGAAATTATGTAAACTGACTAAGCTTAGAAAACTAGCGTCTGCGACGTATCGCAAAAGCCATACCTGCAAAGCCAAGTAGCAGTGTTGAGCTAGGCTCGGGAATAGCAGAAATAGTGAGGCTGTTTAACTGAGTGCCGTCCGCTCCGTTAGAACCATTGTCGTTTAAGAAGAGAGTCACTGTATCTCCAGCGACAAGACCTGTGGCATCGAAAGTGAAGGATTCTGTTACTGCTGCACCATCGGAGATAGCTCCGACATCAACAGCAACATCATTCACAAATCCAATGAAGTTAACGCCATTTCCGTTCACATTAGTATTGTTAATTGCATAGTCTACTTGAAAAGCAGCAGCTCCGAGAGCGATGTCGCTAGCATCAAATGTATAAGTGATGAACGGGCCGGCATTCATAGCTCCCGGATGGACGAAGTTTGTACGAACTTGTAAAAAGTTGAACACTGGTCCTTGTGCATCAAATGCTGCTCCAGTGGTGTCTGCGATAAGATTGGCCCCTTCCTGTCCTTGTAATAAAAATAGATTTCCTCGGTTTAAAGTATCACCAACCATCGGATCAAAAGCTGGACCGTTTGGGTCGGGAGTAGCGCCTGTCCCTGCCACTGTTAAGAAAGTGGATACAGTTCCCGAGCCAGGAGAAGCTTCTTGTGCTGCCGAAAAAGAAAAGCTGCCCTGTGCACCTGTATTAGTAGCAGGTGTGATCGAGTCCGCAGCTGTTGCGACACCTGCTGCGGCAGGGCCAGTAGGATTGAAATCAGCAATAACAATTGCCTGAGCTGGTATAGCACTAGCTGCGGCTATGGTGCATAGGATGGGAAATAATTTCATAGATTTCGTAGTAATTATTGAATAAGATATTTCGGTTAGTGGAAAAGCGTATGGCAGAATGCGTGATGTTAGAAGAGTAAAAAGCTTGAAAAGTCTAATTTGCGAAGTAAATCGCATGTTTTTTTAGTAAATAGTCAGCAGATCTTCGTCTTTTTACAGCTAAAACATGGAGTCCTAATACCAACTCAAAAAACTAACTGGTAGAATTCCTCATTGGTATAAGAAATAGCCTTATCGTCCAAAAGTAACACATTCAGTGTGTTTCGGTTATGTGGAAGTTGGTGATCAAGCTTGTCGTGAGCCTTTTTCTCTCATGACATGGTTCGATATCGGAGGGGATTTTATGGGTTTGCGCTGTGAGTGAGTTCCTCTGTGGTGGTGTTGAGTAGCTGGGCGGCGCGCTGTTTGTCTCCGTCGTTTTGTTCGAGGACTTGTTGGGCGAGGCGCTGGGGGAGCCATTGGAGTAGATTGGTGTCACCAGGGGCTATGGCGATGAGTTTATTGAGCGTTTCCTCGAGTTCTTTTGAGCGCAGGATAGGGGTGGCGATAGGGATGTCTTCTGCGAGTAGAACGTCTGATGAGGCGAGAGCGCAGGAGCGAGCTATAGTGTTCTCTAGTTCACGGACATTGCCCGGCCAGCGGTGCTCTTGGAGGGCAGAGATGGCTTCACCTGATAGGCGAATGCGTGCCATGCCGTTTTTGCGGGTGATTTTATGCAGGAAAAATTCAGCGAGTAGTGGGATGTCCTCGGAGCGTTCGCGCAGTGGGGGAAGCTTGAGCTCGACAACATTGAGCCGGTAGTAGAGGTCTTCGCGGAAGCGGCCTTGGGCGACTTCCTCAGCGAGGTCTTTATTGGTGGCGGCAACAATTCTTACATCACTAGTAAGGGCTTCATTGCCGCCGACTCTGGAGAAACTGCCGTCTTGGAGCACGCGCAGGAGTTTGACCTGTACGGGCAGGGGCATGTCCCCGATTTCATCCAGAAAGAGGGTGCCATTGTCACATTGCTCAAAGCGCCCCGCTCTACGCGCTGCTGCCCCTGTGAAGGAGCCTTTTTCATGGCCAAAGAGCTCGCTCTCAAGCAAGTTATCGGGAATGGCGCCGCAGTTGATGGGGACAAAGGTGTTTTTCTGCCGAGGGCTGTAGTCGTGGATGGCGGTGGCGACGAGTTCTTTCCCGGTGCCACTCTCTCCGGTGACGAGTACCGGGGCGTCTGTACGTGCGACACGACCGACGAGCTTAAAGACATCTTGGAAGGCTCGTGAGGCGCCGATGACCTTAAGCTGGCCTCCACTGCTTCCGCTTGATTGTTGGGGTGTGCTGCGTTTCTGCTGGTTGGCGCTGCGGCGGCTCTCGATGGTCTGCCAGGCTGTTTCTACGGCAGTGCGGAGTTCAAAGGTGAGGCTTTCTTTCCGCAGGATATCGTGGGCACCGTGTTGAGTGGCTTTGATGATCTGGGCTGTTCCCGGGAAGCCTGCGGTGAGAATAATCAGGAGATCAGGCTGAGTCGCGCGCAGCTTAGTGATGAGCTCTAGGCCATCAAAGGGCTCGAGTACGATGTCGGCGATGACGAGCTCTACTGTGGTGCGCTCACAGACTTTGAGCGCATTTTGGGCATTATCACAGCGCAGGATTCTGACATCGGGTGCTTCGAGGTGCTTGCTGGCCCAGTCGAGGTAGTCATGGTCTGGATCGACAAGTAATAGTGTGCGCTCAGTGGATTGGTCTTTCTGTCTCATAGCAATATCAGGATTAGAGTGCTCCGAAGCGGCGGTGGCGTGAACGATAGGTGTCGAGGGCTTGGTGGAATTCGGCTTTGCGAAATTCTGGCCAGTATTTCTCTGAAATGACGATTTCCGCATAGCTGATCTGCCAGAGCATGAAGTTGGAGAGGCGGAGCTCTCCCGAGGTGCGAATCAGTAAATCAGGGTCTGGGGTGCCTGCTGTGTAGAGGTGAGCAGAGATGGTGTTATTGTCGATGTCTTCTGGTTGGATACGGCCTTCTGCGGCCTTTTGCGCTATTTGGCGTGCGGCATCGACGATTTCTTCTCGGGAGCCATAGGAGAGGGCGAGATTAAGGGTGAGTTTGGTATTATTGGCTGTCTTTTCTTCCGCGAGGTGGAGTTGTTTTCTTGTTTTTTTTGGGAGCATGTCTGTTCTCCCTATGGAGGTGAGTTTGACATTGCGCTGCATCATTTCGTGTGTTTTCTCCTTCAGAAAGTGCTCAAGAAGCGACATGAGGGCTTTGATTTCTTCTGGAGGGCGATTCCAGTTTTCTGAAGAAAAGGCATAGACAGTGAGATGAGAGACACCTGTTTCGATGCATGCCTCGAGGATTTCTCGCAGTGATTCAGCTCCTGCACGGTGACCATCTCGGCGTGGGAGGCCTCTTTCTCGTGCCCAGCGGCCGTTACCATCCATGATGATGGCGATATGTTGGGGCGCCAGAGTTAGTGGCTCTGTGGGTTCTTTGAGTGAGGTGTCAGGCAGAGCCGAGTTGGACGTGGTAGAACGCATGAGTGGGGAGTAGTCATGGCCAGAAAATAATCTTTAGGCAAGTCTCCTTGTGTAAATCCTTGTAGGATTCACTCCTACCTCACCATCTATGACATAGAGAAGATAAGTGGAGGCAGAGAGCGTGACTCATTGTGGCATTACTTACCCTCTGAGGCTTGCTTGAGTTTGTCCTTTTCTGCTTGAGTCAGGCTCTGGAATCCGTGGGCGGAAATTTTATCAAGAATAGAGTCTAGTTCCGAGCTGGTGTGGGAGGCGAGCTGGCTGCGAGGTCTGATTTTCGCTTGTGAAGAGGGGCGTTTCTTTGAAGAGCGTTTTTTGGAGGGGTGGGCGCGGTAGTTTTTAGATTTGGCTCTCCCTGTGGGCTTGAGCTGGAAGTCAGAAGCGGAGAAGCCGAAGTGTCTGTAGGCGAGGCCCTGCTGAACCATGTAGTAGAGTGCTGTACCGACACCTGTGAGCACCATAATGGCTCCTAGCCAAAAAGAAGCCGTGATGAGCTGGAGCGTGGAGATGCAGAGGAAGGCGAGGGCGAGCCACTTGAGTGGTATGGATAAGAGCGCGGTACTTTGATTCGGCATCATGGCTACAGCGGCACAGAATACAGAGAGGCTAAGTACCTGATTTCCTAGAAATCCACTAGAGATCTGGAAGAGAGAAAGGGGGAGTTGGGCGAGGCAGAGCGCGAAAATGGCAGGAAGGAGGATGCAGCTGAGGACGAGTTTTATGTAGCCTTTCTGTCCTAGTGCTGCCTCGACTTGGCGGCCAAAACTAAAGAAGAAAAAGAGCCCAAGAGCCCAAAATAGAGAAGGAGGGGAGACTAAACTATAGGTGATGACACGCCAGAGCTCACCGGAGAGAATCGCTGTGGCTGAGAATCCAGAGTGGTGCAGAGCGCTTTCTGGGGAGAAGACAACGCAGAGCATCCCTACAATCTGGATGATGATGATGATTTCTGTGACTGCTATGGGGAGCTTTCCAAGGTAGAAGTACGCAGGTCTGTGATCGTAGGGTCGCATAGATTGTGAGAAGTGGGTCAACTCAGAAACTCAGAGTAAGCGTTCAGTGGTGATTCTACTCTATTAGCGTCTCAGAGTCAGAGAATTTTTCATCAAAAGATAGCCGATGAGCGCACCTCCGAGGTGGGCGGCCTCACCTCCTGCATTAAAGCCGTCACTCAAGATAACAAGAGCCCCGACACCAATAAGAATGAGGGCGAAGGTCTTGAGTGGCATCGGCTGGCTCAGAAACATAGGCCGCACGTAGGCATTTGGGGCGAGCACTGTCACAGCTGCCAGAATCGCATAAATCGAGCCAGAGGCGCCAACGAGCGGAGTCCAGGGACTTCCAGAGAGAATGCCAAGATGTAGGAGTGTCATATAGGCGATAGCGCCCGCGCAGCCAGAGACTAGGTAGAAAAGGAGGAACTTCCACCAGCTTCGCCAATAAGCTTCCACGTAGTGGCCAAAGGCCCAGAGAGCGTACATATTAAAGGCCAAGTGGACAAAATCGCCGTGCAGGAACTGGTAGGTGATGAGTCTCCAGTACTGGCCAAGCTCAATGATCGTGCCATAGCTGGCGTGGCCGTATTCAAGATACAGATCGTCTTTTAGTGGGTTAAAAAGATGAACCGCGATATTAATGACAAGTAGGGAGAGGCATACTGGGGGGAGGTGCTGCCCCTGTGAGGCTTGTTGTTGATTCCACTGCATGCGCATGGGGAGAGAGAAGCACGAACTCAGAGGTTCTGCAAGTGAGGGCTCAGGAGGAAATCAGAGAAGTGAGGGCACCTCTGATAACCTTATTTCTGAAATCTGAAGGCTTTTTTTATCGAAAGTAGGTTACTGGAGGTACTCTCGGAGGTAAAAAGTTTTTTAAAAAACGTGCAGTTTTACTTGACCTATCGCCTGCATTGATTAGCTTCCGCCTCCCGATTTTTTTAACATTTAGCAAAACTATGCCACGCGATATCATCATTCTCGAATGCACAGAAGCGAGAGCTCTTGGTAAATCACCATCACGCTACGTCTCTACCCGCAATAAGAAGAGCCTGAACACACCAGGCCGCTTAGAAAAAGTAAAATACAATCCTAATCTTAAGCGCCGCACTCTGCATCGCGAACTTCGCTAATTTAGCTTTTTAACTACCATGTCTGAACCAAAGACCATTGAGCGCCGTATCGCCTTCCGTAAGGCGAATCGCCAGATGACGCGCCGCCGCATCGACCTTCCTCTTGAACTAGTGGATTACAAAAATGCGGATCTACTGAGCAAATTTACGACAGAAACTGGTAAGATTCTACCACGTCGTGTGACAGGTGTTTCTGCAAAAATGCACCGCCGTATCACACGTGAGATCAAGCGCGCACGCGCTGTAAACATTCTCCCATAACCTTGCAGGAAGCAGGGTCGGGAATAAAAAAGACATAGTTTTTAGAGCTTGCTTAGGAATACTGAGCAAGCTCATTTTATTTTCAAAATCTCTCTAGAGAGCACCTCCCCATAAGCCAATGAGAGAAGAAGTATCACGCAAAAACGAACACATGCAGGAACTCAAAGACACGCAAAATGAGCTAGATGATCGCAATATCGCGATCGATCGAGTAGGAGTCAAAGCGCTTCGATTTCCCATAGAAGTGAGAGAAAAGGCAGGTTCGACCCAGCGCACTGTGGCTGTGACAGCCCTTGCTGTGGACTTGCCCCATCATTTTAAGGGGACGCACATGAGCCGCTTTGTGGAAGTCCTCAGTGCCCACGGGAACTGCTTGGATGTGCGTGATGTGAAAAAACTTCCCACAGAGATGCTCGGTGTGCTCTCCGCGAGTCGAGCGCATGTCGAATTCAAGTTCCCCTTTTTCCGCTCAAAGGCGGCACCGGTCACCGGAAAAGAAGGACTCGTGGACTACGAGGTGAAATTTGAAGTGGAGGCCAATAAAGATGGGCCCACAGACTTTATCCTTACGATTTATGTGCCAGTGGCGACACTCTGCCCGTGCTCGAAGGCCATTAGTGACTATGGCGCGCACAATCAGCGTGGACTTGTCACTTATTCTGTCCGTTTCCAGGATCCGATTTGGATCGAGGATCTGATTGATTTAGTCGAGCAGTCTGCGAGCTGCGAGCTCTATAGCCTGCTGAAGCGCCCTGATGAAAAAGCGGTGACAGAGCGTGCCTATGAGAATCCTGTCTTTGTCGAAGATCTCGTGCGCAATATCGCTGCGCGCTCGAATGCCCAAGACAATATCCTATGGTATAAAGTGGAGGCCGAAAACTTCGAGTCAATCCACAATCACAATGCCTACGCGATGATTGAGAAGCCCATGTCTCGCTAAATTACGGGAGTTATTCGCGATTATTTATTGAGCTGCCAAACACTATGAATCACCTCACGAGCTTTCTTTCTCAGCAAACAACGAGTCTTAAGGTCTGTGGCGTGACGACACTCGCAGATGCTCGCACACTCTGTGAGATGGGCGTGCCGGCACTAGGAGTGAACTATTGGCCAAATTCAAAGCGCTATGTAGAGCAGCAGAAGGCCAGTGAGTTCCTCCAAGAAGTGGGCGGGCAGATCCTTCGTGTCGGGGTCTTTGTGAATGCGGAGCCGCAGCTGCCCCTCTCGCTAGTAGAGCGGGGGGATCTTGATCTCGTGCAGTTCCATGGAGATGAGACTGAGGCGTACTGTAAGATATTTCAGCAAGAGGGAGTGCCCTATATTCGTGCGTTTGGGGTGAAAAATAGAGAATCTCTTAAGCATTTTAAGGATGGAGGTGCGGCAGCAGCTCTTCTAGATACCCATGCCCCTGGTCTCTACGGGGGGACGGGAGATTGTTTTGACTGGGACTTGGCGAAAGCCTTTCAGTCTGATCATTCTACATTACCGATCTTGCTAGCTGGTGGTATCACTGCGGAGAATGCCGCAGAGGCCACGAAGGTGGTGCGGCCAGCGGCTCTGGATGTTGCCACAGGGGCGGAAAGTCGCCCCGGTGTGAAGGATTTTTCCAAAGTCGCTCGTTTGCTTGAGGCGATTCGATAATCTGGGGGGAAGTCGCTAGATGAAAGTGTTTCTCAAAAAAGAGTTCGTGGAAACACATCCTAAGCTTGTCAGCTGTCATTTTCCCCTTACCATCCGCGCCGACGTGGCTTTGACTCGGGATACGGGTGCTGGGTCCGACTAACTTACTACACACAAATCTATGTTTCGTAAAACAAGTATCATCTCCACTTTGGGGCCAGCGATTTTCCCTTCAGAGCAGATCAGCAAAATGATCGACGCCGGAGTGAATGTATTTCGCTTCAACATGAGTCATGCTCACTATGATGAGTGCCGTCAAGTTGCCAAGCACATCCGCCAGCACGCGGAGGAAAAGAATAAGAATGTCGCTCTTCTCTTTGACTTGCAGGGGCCTTCTATCCGTACAGGTGATTTGGATGAGCCATTTATTCTTAAGGTGGGTGATAAAGTAGAATTTCGTAAAGCGAGTGCTGAGGCTAAGCTCCCTTTCTCTACAACTGTGAACTACGAGGGCATGATGGATGATGTCGAAGCTGGTTCAGAGCTAGTGGTGGATAATGGCACGATGCTCATGCATATCGAGGAAAAGCATGGTGATCGCATCATCTGTACTGTGAAGACCGAAGGTAAGATCGGAAATCGCCGCCACATTAATCTCCCAGGAACTCGTCTTAACCTTCCTGCGATGACAGAGAAGGATCATAATGACCTCGCTCTCGCTGTAGAGCTCGGTGCTGACTTTGTCGCTGGATCATTTGTCCGTGATGCTGCGCATGTGAATGAAATTCGCAGCACGATGGAAAAGCTTGGCGGTCAGGCCAATATAGTTTCTAAAATTGAGGATCAAGAAGCGGTGAAGAATATCGATGATATCATCAAAGCTTCCGATGTTATCATGATCGCACGTGGTGATCTCGGTATCGAAGTCGGTGTGGAAGATCTCCCACTGATCCAGCGCCAGATTAATAAGCGCTGCCATGCTCTTGGAACTCGCGTGATTGTGGCCACTCACATGCTGGAGTCCATGATCACTAATCCGACTCCGACTCGTGCAGAAGCCATGGATGTCTCTACAGCTGTGTATGAAGAGGCGGATGCTATTATGCTCTCAGGAGAATCTTCTGTCGGTGAGTACCCAGTGCGCTGTGTGGAAACCATGGATCGTATCGCTCGCCGTATCGAGAATAGTGGCACGATGGGCAATGGCGCTCTCGTGGAGCTTTCTGAGGATAAAGAGCAGGTTGTGAAAGCGGCGATTGGTCTCGCGAACAATGTGGAGGACTCCCAGATTGTTGTCTTCACTAAGCGCGGTCTCATGGCTGTGCAGGCAGCGATGTTCCGCCCAAGTGCGATGATTCACGCCTTTGCAGACACTGAGGAAACATGCCGCAAGCTCGCTCTCTGCCGCGGTGTTGAGCCCAATGTCGTACCTTTTGATGAAGATCCCGTGTCGACCATTAACCACGCAGTGGATTTCCTAAAGGAAAAAGGCACTGTCAAAGAAGGCACACCACTAGTGATTATTTCTGATGTGCTACGCCGCAATAAGACAGTGGACTCCATTCTCCTCGTCTACGCGTAAGCCTCAGACATTTATTTTTGAGAGAAAAGCTTCTGAGGCCGATTGGAGTTTCAGAGGCTTTTTTATGGATTGCAGACGAATGAATGAAGCCAATTCACCTTCTAAGGAAACCGTGTCACTGGAGCGTGGCATTTATGAGCACTTTAAGGGTAATCGCTACGAAGTGCTCGACATAGCACTGTGTAGTGAGACAGAGACTTCTCACGTGGTCTACAGGGCGCTCTATGGAGCCCAGAAACTCTGGATTCGCCCGCTGGCGATGTTTATTGAGCAAGTCGAGAAAGAGCACTACAAGGGCCCACGCTTCCGACTGGTGGAAGCATCTGACGAAAATATCTGAGAGAGCTTCTGAGAGAGCACCTAGTGTACAGTAGCTCGCGCCAGTGGATATAGGGGTGTCCTAGAAGCTGACGTTGATACCATGGCGACTCCACGCCTTTGAGAAGGCGACTTCGATATCTTCGTAGCTTCTGTCCTTAAGTAGGTGCTTCTGGGCGGAAGATTCTTTCTCTCCTTTTTGTAGTGCCTTGAGGTAGTTCTTAATCGCACTGCTGTCACCATCCATTTGGTAGAAGAAGTAAGTGAGCATGAGTGCGCGCGCATAGCTGTGGGCACCTCCTTGGGAAAACTGCCCGTAGGAGAGATTCATGAAGTTCTGTAGCCTAGGAAATGTGATCTTGCGACCAAGAACGGAGGTTACGGTATTGTAGTATGGCTTGATACTTGAGCCCGGCTGGAAAGTCGCTGGATAGGTGTAGGGCGTCGCTGAGACATATTCCGCACTACCCTCAATGAACCAGGCTGCCTTGAGAACACCCTCCATGAGTTGGTGGGTGATCTCATGGGAGAGAGTGCGGTAGTCGATCTCACCGCGTTCGACAAATTTAGAACCTTGTGGAATGACGCCGACACTACTTAGCGGGACATGAATCTCCTCTGTATTTGGAAAATAGACACCCCCTGAGTTAGGTGGGCCGCCAGCACGGGCGTAGTCTGTGCGTGTTTTATGCAAGTAGATACGGAACTTACGGTCTCCTGTGCGGCTGATACCTGGAAGATTGAGCGGTAATTTTTCATTGAAGGTGAATGTCGCCTCAAAGAGTGTGGCGCATTTGAGAATGAGGCCAGCATCGAGCTTTGCATTGGTGATGAACTCATAGTTGGTGCTTTCGTAGACGAAGTGGTCTTTTTTCCACTGTTTGGTCATACGCTTGATCTCAGGTCTTGCCTTGCCTCGGACGTTTTTGGGCCAGGGTTGGGAGAAGGATCTTTCATTGCCCTTCATCCAGCTATAGTTGGCCAGTGTGCCTTTGTGCTTAGCGAGGTGCTTGTTCACACTGGCTTGGCTCTGAGTGTCGAGATTGGCGAATGGGACTCGCAGGTTTCGCCCACTGTGCGTCTTGATGGTTAAAGTGCCATTGCGGCTGAATTTGAGATCTCCGGTGATTTGCTTTTGAGTGGTGGTTTTTAACTCAAGAGCGAATAGCGAGCTCAGTGGGGTGGCACACAAGCAGGTGAGAAGAAATTGGTGAAAGCGCATAGAGTGAGATGAAAGTGTTTGATAAAATTCTAATCTCTAAGAAGAGAAATAGGATGTCATGTATTCTAACTTATGGCTATCTGTAGACTATGGAGTAGGCAATGAAAATCAAATTAGGCTAAAGGGCACCTCTGAAAACCTCATTTCTGAAAATACCATCAGATTGCTCCATCTCTGCGTTGTCCACAATCCTTATGAATACATTCAAAAGTGATTGTGTTTGCCTTGATCTGAAACAATCTGAAGGCATTTTTTACTGAAAGCAGGTTTCCAGAGGTACCCTAAAGCCTATTTGCCAGCAAGTCATCCGAGCTAGAGTCTTTTTGGGTTGAAGGGGACTGTGGGTACTTTGCCGCTGGATTTTTGATACAGTGTTTTGCGAAGCATTTGGATGATAGTTTGGTGAGAGGGGCTTGGTTGGTGAGCGAGGTTATGAAATTCGCCGGGATCTTTCTGATGATCGTAGAGCTCGCGGCCGTGTTTTCCCTCACCCCATTCGGTGTATCTCCAATGCTCGGTGCGTATACTACAGCCCATAATGGGTTCTTTAAATCGACTGTCAGGAGGTCTCAAGACTTGAGTGATGGCCGAGGAGTCCCACTGGCGGGTGGGCTGGTCAAGGAGAGGGACGAGGCTGGCTCCTTCTTGGCTTTGCTCCGTGGGATAGGTGAGACCTGCTAGCTCGATGAGAGTCGGGTAGATGTCGACGAATTCGACGACTCTCTGGCAGGCTTGGCCATTGCCTGCTCTGCCGGGGGCGCGTATTATGAGGGGAGCGGCTGCGCATTCTTCAAAGAGGGTGCGTTTCTGCCAAGCTCCACCATGCTCGCCTAGGTGATAGCCGTGGTCACTCCATACAATGACGATCGTGTTTTCACGTAGACCGAGTTCGTCGAGAGCGGTGAGCAAGCGGCCGATTTGGGCATCGACGAATGACACGCAGGCGTAGTAGGCTTGGATAGATTTCTTCAAAGTGAGTTCATCAAGACCGTAGTGAGGGACTGGGCAGTTGTGGGCGAAGGCAGCAGATGGGATGTCCTTACGGTCATTTTTGGGAGCATAGGGAACTTCTATCTGATCGAGTGGATAGAGCTCAAAGTAGGCTTTTGGTGCGATGAAAGGGCGGTGAGGTCGAAAGAAACCCGCTGCGATAAAGAAAGGTTCATCGCGGTGCTGCTTCATGAGCTGAATTGCTTCGGTGGCGATCATGCCGTCTGTTTGTTCTTCATCACGGCCATCTGCGGCGAGCCAATTGAGCGTGCCACCACCTTTGTGTGGTGGATCAGCCGTGAAGACGAGGTGCTCGTCTGTTTTATCCCGGCCGATGGGATTAATGGTCTGCTGCCAGGAGGGAGGATCATCCGCTCCATCAGTGCCGATCGATTTCGGGACATTATAGTGGTAGATTTTACCGACGCGCCCAGTCCAGTAGCCTTGATTTTTAAAGGCTTGGGGTAAGGTAGTGATGTCAGGGTGGCGTTCTCTGAAATGCGTATCTAAGTCATAGACTCCCAGAGTGTCTGGTCTGAGGCCTGTCATCACGGAAGCTCTGGATGGATTGCAGAGGGGGATTTGATTGTAAGCGAAGTCAAATTGAACACCAGTCTGGGAGAGGCGGTCGAGATTTGGTGTGATGGCTATAGAATCGCCGAAGCACTTCACCTGACTGCCGAGGTCATCAATAGAGATGAAGAGCACGTTGGGTGGTTTTGGGGGCTGTGCGAAACAAGGTGTGTGGAGCCAGACTGTAGCGAGGTAGATGAGGCAGCTGATAGTTCGCAGAGAAAGCATACTACTATTCTCAAGCGTCACTGGTTCTGGTCAAGACAGAAGGTTGCTGTGAGGGTTTCTAGGTAGTGAATACAGTGGATGAGTCAGGAGCTGGAAAGAATGTTTCTAGAGCTCCGATTTGGTGTTTCGTGGGGAAAGCGTTAAACTACCAATGACTTACGGATTTGAAACAAACGTTCAAATGCTTTATTTATACAAATAAATATAATATTTGATTGCCATCTATGGACTTAGATAGCTAGTTTCAAACTTACATTTGGGGGATTAGGAAGTCGTAAGCGTGAGCTTGCGGCTTCCGTTTTTTAGGGGAGTAGGGATAGATGAGAATCTGTGGGTGGGTGTGAGTCAGTGCGAGGGTATGCGTTTTCGTATTTTGTAGATCTGTAGATCTGTAGATGATCGGCACATGATGGATATGCTTCTATCTACTACGTGAATGTTTCGGATTCTTTTCAAGAATAGTGGCATTTTTTATGCTATAGGCTTTCTATGCCCACCGATGACGTAGAAACATTAGCTTGGTTAGATACTTTTATTGAGCGTGAAGCCCTTCCTCTTTCATTTAGAGAAGTAGCGATAAAATACTACCTTCCACTTGCCGATCAGGTGAAAACTTGGAGCGAGTACACCAAGGGAACTTACTTTCTAGGACTCAATGGTGGTCAGGGGACAGGGAAGTCGACGCTGGCAGCATTACTAGCACTCATTCTGCGTGAACACCATGGTTTGAGCACGGTGGTGGTGTCTCTGGATGACCTTTATCTGCCGAAGGCCACGCGCGAAGAACTCGCCGAGCAGGTGCATCCTCTCTTGCAAACAAGAGGTGTGCCGGGCACGCATGATATGGAACTCGCTCTTGAGTTATTTGAACATGTGGCGCAGGGGCGTGCTGTGGAATTTCCAGTCTTTGATAAGGCGGTGGATGATCGTAGCTCTCAGCTCACAAACCCTGTGGCGGCAGAGACAGATATTTTCCTCTTTGAGGGATGGTGTGTGGCAGCTTGTGCGGAAGACTCAGTGAGTGAGCCAGTGAATGACTTTGAGGCTCAATATGATCCAGATGGCCTGTGGCGGCAGTATGTGAATGGACAGTTAGCGGGGCATTATCAGACTCTATTTGGCTACCTAAATCACCTCGTGATGCTTAAGGCACCGAGTTTTGAGTGCATTTATACTTGGCGGGGCTTACAAGAGCAGAAGCTCGCCATGCGTGTGCAGAAGGAGGGGGGGGAGAGCTCGGGGGTGATGTCTGAGGAAGAACTCATTCATTTCATCAGTCACTATGAGCGCCTCACTCGGCATATGCTGGAAGAAATGCCCTTGCGAGCGGGCGTGGTCATCGAATTAGCAGAAGACCATTCTGTCTCTGGCGTGAAAGGAGTGCTGTGAGAGAGCTTAAAACAGATCCGAAGAAGCCGACCAAGCTGCTGGTCATCACAGATCTTGATAGCACCCTCCTCAATGAAGACTACAGCTTCATGGAAGCGTGGGGAGTGATGCGTCAGCTGAAGCTGCAAGGATTCCCAATTGTCTTTAATTCGAGTAAAACGCTCGCAGAAATGGAAGTTTTAGCCCAAGAGATGGGGCTGCATGCCCCTATGGTGGCTGAGAATGGTGGTGTCTTGTGTTTGCCTGTATCAGAGCAATGGCAAGACAGCATTCAGAGTGGGACTGTGAAGGAGGCCATGGAATATGAGGCGTGTGGAAATTACTGGGTGCATACTCCTGGTCTTGATCGTGAGCGTATTTTAGCTGTGGCACACCAGCTGAGAGAGGCGCATGGCTACGACTTTGAGGGATACGGAGACTGGTCTGTAGAGGATGTGGTAGAACACACGGGCTTGGATCCTGTTTCTGCGCAGCAGTCTCTGCAGCGAGTGGCCACAGAGCCGATTCTCTGGCAGGATAGTGAAGAAGCTTGGGTGGTCTTTGAGAAGCAGCTCGTGAGTGAGGGCATCAGAGTGCTTAAGGGTGGGCGCTTCCTGCACTTGATGGGAGAGCCTGATAAGGCCGATGGCTTGCGCTCCATACAGGCGCTCTACGCGCACCAGGAGCCTGATGTGCAGTGGCTAACAGTGGTACTCGGGGATAGTGAAAATGACTTGGGAATGCTCAGTGCCGCGGATATAGCGGTCGTGATCCCCAGAGAGGATGGTGTGGAGATCGAACCGGTAGCCGTAGAGGTGATTCGACCCAAGGGGCTCGCATCAGCTGGCTGGGCAGAGGCCATGCGGTTGATCTTAGAGAGAGTGGAAAGAGTTAGGATTAGAGAAGTTTAGAAATATAAAAAATTTAGAAATATAGAATTAAATTATGGGTGATTTTCATCAACATGGCGTTGTCACAACGCTGCATCAGCTAAAAAGCCGCTCTCTAGAGAGCCTGGAGAATGATCTTGTGGAGTTTCGCAAAAAGCGCCCCCTCGCCTTGATCTTGCCCTCCCTATACTCCGAACTAGAAGGGCCGGCTCTCTCAAGAATTGTGAATGAAATCGCAGCCGTGCCCTATCTAGACCAGATTGTCGTGGGGCTTGATCGTGCGACGAAGGAAGAATACTGCAAGGCACTGGAATTCTTTAGTTTACTGCCTCAAGCACCGCAGATTCTCTGGAATGATGGGCCGAGGCTGCGCCAGATCGACGCCTTGCTCAAGGCAAAGGGTCTGGCCCCTAAGGAGCCGGGTAAGGGCAGAAATGTCTGGTACATGTTTGGCTATGTGCTGGCGGCAGATAAGGCCGAGGCGGTAGCGATCCACGACTGTGATATCACGACATATAGCAGAGACCTTCTCGCACGGTTAATCTACCCCGTAGCACATCCGGGCTTCAGCTATAAGTTCTGTAAGGGCTATTACGCTCGTGTGGCGAACCAAACGATGAACGGGCGAGTGTGTCGCCTACTGGTGACACCCCTGCTGCGAGCGCTAAAGAAGGTCTGTGGAGAGAATAAGTACCTCGAATACCTCGATAGCTTTCGCTATCCCTTGGCAGGAGAATTCTCTCTCTCCAGAGACGTGTTAGAGGATCTGCGTATTCCCTCAGACTGGGGGTTAGAAATGGGCATCCTCTCTGAGATGCAGCGCAACTATGCGACCAATCAGATCTGTCAGGTGGATATTGCCGATACCTATGACCATAAGCACCAAGACCTATCACTAGATGATAAGCAAAAGGGTCTCTCAAAGATGAGCATGGATATCGTCAAGTCCCTTTATCGTAAAATGGCCACACAGGGCGAGGTATTTTCCATGGAGAAAATCCGCACGCTCAAGGCCTCCTACTACAGAGTGGCACTGGATCTCGTGGATGCCTACCATGATGACGCGGCAATGAATGGTCTGAGTTATGATCGACATAAGGAGGGGGCTGCGGTCGAGCTCTTTGCACAGAATATCATGGATGCTGGCTATGACTATCTGGATCCTAAGAACTCCATGGAGGTGCCCTTTATGCCGAGCTGGAAGCGTGTTGTTTCCGCGGTGCCAGATGTGTTAGATCGGCTAGCAGAGGCTGTGCGTCTCGACATGGAGGAACATGGCAGTGGTCTAGTCTATGATATTAAGACTCACCCGAATGTTCTCCATCTCAAGCAGAAGCTCAAAAAACATATTTCGATGATCTATGGAGTGGATGGCTCTGAGGAAATTGCGGAGGAGATCATCACTATAGCCAATATCGGCATCGAATCAGCAGCGACACTAGGCCAAGAGGATAAGTGGAATGAGCAAGATGTGATGCTCATTACTTACGGGAATTCGATCCAAGAAGAGGGGGAGATTCCACTGCAGACACTACGCCAGTTTCTAAACCAAGAGCTCGCGGATACGGTGAGTGCTGTGCACGTGCTGCCATTCTCGCCGTATAGTTCTGATGATGGGTTTTCAGTGATTGATTACCGCGCCGTAGATCCAAACTTGGGAGAATGGCGTGATATTGCCGATCTCTGCTCAGAGTACGATGTGATGGGAGATCTAGTACTTAATCATTGCTCCGCGAAGTCTGAGTGGTTCCAGAATTACTTGAGAGGGAAGAGCCCGGGGAAGGGCTACTTTGTGGAGGGGGCAGATTATGATGATCTCAGCCAAGTAGTGCGCCCGCGCAGCAGCCCACTGCTCCATAAGGTGCAGACAGTGAATGGGGAAAAGGAAGTCTGGTGTACCTTCAGTGAAGACCAGGTGGATCTGAACTTCGCCAATCCCCAAGTCCTTCTGGAGATGCTGCGCATAATTAGACTCTACATGGATCATGGAGTTCGCTACTTCCGCCTCGATGCGGTGGCCTTTCTCTGGAAAGAATCAGGTACCAGCTGTGTGCACCGACCACAAACACACGAGATCATTAAGCTCTTACGCCTAGTCATCGAGTCCATTGATCATACCGCAGTGGTGATCACAGAGACCAATGTTCCCAATAAAGAAAACCTGAGTTACTTCGGTGATCAGAATGGAGCGCACTTGATCTATAATTTCTCCCTGCCGCCGCTACTTCTCTACACCATGCTGAGTGGAGACTGTCAGCATCTGAACCGCTGGGTGATGTCGATGCCGCCAGCCAGACCAGGGAGAGCGTACCTTAACTTCATAGCCTCCCACGATGGTATCGGTCTGCGCCCAGCAGAAGACATTCTCTCAGAAGAGGAAATGGCCGCCCTTATGGGGCAAGTTCGCGACTTCGGAGGGGAAATTTCTATGCGAAGAGCACCCAATGGTGAGCTGAAGCCCTATGAGGCCAATATCGCACTCTTTGATGCCTTTAAGGGGACTATGGAGGGAGTCGATGAGCACCAGATAGCGCGCTACCTCTGCGCCCACACAATCATGCTCGCACTGGAGGGACTACCTGCATTCTACATCCACAGTCTACTAGGTACGGAGAATCATATCTCAGGATTTGGGCAAACGGGTCAGCCGCGCACAATTAATCGCTACCAGTGGAATAAGCAAGATCTCGAAGAAACTCTGGCTGACGGGCAGAAACATCATGGTGAGATTCTCTCCTCATTAAAGTCACTGATTCAGCTGCGCAAGAAACAGCCCGCATTCCACCCGAATGCGACACAGTTCACCCTAAATCTCGGCCCATCATTCTTTGCCTTTTGGCGAGAGAGCATGGATCGGACACAGAGCATCTTTGCGATTCATAATGTATCAAAGCATGAGCAAGAACTCAGTCTCAAAGACCTCAACTTGATCGAGACAGAACACTGGAAAGACTTGATATCGGGGCAAGTGTTTGAGAGCGAGCAGAAAGCACTCGTTCTACCAGCTTATGGTTGCTTATGGATTAGTAATTAAGGTAGCTCGCAGAGAACCTAGTCGCCAATAAGGGAAGCGCAAAGGGGAAGGCGCGCGCCCTATCACCCTCTATCACCTCTGGCGCTGGAGAAGCCAGAGGTGAATCATGACTTGGTGCATTGTGGAAACTTGGGAGGAAAGTTCATTTTTTATTGAACTTTTTAACGGAGGGGTTGTCTTTGCTATAAGGTTCAACGTGAAACTTGTTCAAAAATTGGGAGAATAGGCTAGAATGGTGGCGTTTTTTTGCGTCTGACCAATGGCGGCAGCGTTTTGAGATTCTAGAAAATAGACAGATTTTCCAGGCATAGACAAAAGATTGGACTTCTTGGTTCAGAAGAACTCTCAATACATTAGTAAACTACCTAGTTTAATAAAAATTAGTTGACATTCACTTTGGCGAGGGCTAAGTCAGCCTTACGTCAGGGCAAGATAATGAATCAACAAGGCAAAAAATTGAGTAAAGAATCCAGAATGCGCAGTGTTTACAAAGGTCTCACATGGAGAGTTTTGGCGACATTGACGACGTATTTATTAGCATGGATCTTTACTGGTGACCTCGAGCAAGCCAGCAAGATCGCAGGTTTCGAGTTTGTGCTAAAATTTTTCATTTACTACGCCCACGAGAGAGCTTGGCAGATTGTGCCAAGCACCTCAAAATCATAGGCCAAAATCATAGTTGAAATACTTTTAACCCGTTCATTCACAAATCAGTGAGTACCACTTCCAATAATATCCACCCAGAATTTCAGCGCCAGCTCCCCACAAGTGCCAAGGAGGCCTTGCTCGGGCAGCGCGGAGTCGTCGTATGGATGGTAGGGCTCTCAGGTTCTGGGAAGTCGACGATCGCTAATGCCCTAGAAAAGGAATTACACGCAGCGGGGCGCCTCGTTGCCATGGTGGATGGTGATAATTTACGCAGTGGACTCAATGCAGGACTTGGCTTTAGTGATGAAGATCGCTCAGAGAATATCCGCCGAGCCGCCGAAGTGGCCAAGATCCTCAAGCACAATGGACTCATTACTTTAGTCACCCTCATCACCCCACAGGAGACCTTCCGCCAGCAGGTGCGCGAGATTCTCGGAGACGATCTCGTGCAGGTGTATGTGAAAGCATCCTTTGAGGCCTGCCGCGCACGTGATGTCAAGGGCCTCTACGCGAAGGAAGCGGCTGGGGAGATCAAGAATTTCTCGGGGAAAACATCCTCTTTTGAAGAACCAGAGCACGCCGATCTCGTCCTCGATACCGAGCGCGAATCCCTCGAGACCTGTGTCTCCACACTAAAAGAATTTATTGCGAAGAAAATTTCAATCTAACACGAATATGGCATCTTATTCATTATCTCACCTCAAACAATTAGAAGCAGAAGCTATCTACATATTGCGCGAAACTGCCGCTCAGTTTGAAAATCCAGGTTTACTATTCTCAGGCGGAAAGGACTCCATTGTCATGGCGCACCTCGCCTACAAGGCCTTTCACCCAGCGAAGCTACCCTTCCCACTTGTCCACGTCGATACAGGGCATAATTTCCCAGAAACCATGGATTTCCGAGATCGCTTTGTCGAGAAACTTGGAGCGCGTCTAGTTGTCGGCAGTGTGCAGCAGTCCATTGACGAAGGAAAAGTGCAGGAAGAAACTGGGCCAGACGCTAGTCGGAATGCCCTTCAAACTGTGACTTTACTAGAAACCATCGAGAAAAACGAATTTGACGCCTGCCTTGGAGGTGGCCGCCGTGATGAGGAAAAGGCACGCGCTAAGGAGCGTTTCTTCTCCCACAGAAATGACTTTGGCGAATGGGATCCTAAAAATCAGCGCCCAGAGCTCTGGAATCTCTTTAATGGGCGCAAGCACATCGGGGAGAACTTCCGCGTCTTCCCACTCTCTAACTGGACAGAAATGGACATCTGGCAGTACATCAAAGAAGAAGATATAGAGCTACCTAGCCTCTACTTCGCCGCCGAGCGTGAGTGTCTCACACGCAAGGGCACAATTCTTGCGATTTCTGAGTTTGTTCAGCCTCGTGAGGGTGAAGTTGTTGAGAAGAAGAGCATTCGCTTTCGCACCATGGGAGATGCCACCATCACAGGAGCCGTCGAGTCAGTGGCTGTCGACTATGATGCGATCATTGAGGAAGTCGCCGCTGCTCGCCAGACAGAGCGAGGGAACCGCGCCGATGACAAGCGCTCAGAGACCTCCATGGAAGACCGTAAGAAAGAAGGTTACTTTTAGGCCAAAGCTAATTTTTAGATCAAAGCCAATCAAACTAACACTCTACTAAGTACCCTAAAAGTACCCGAATTTAAAAATTTACACTCATAGTTACACATGGATCTCTTAAGATTTACCACAGCAGGCTCCGTAGACGACGGCAAATCCACCCTCATCGGGCGTCTACTCTATGATTCAAAATCCATTTTCGAAGATCAGTTAGAAGCCGTGGAAGTAAGCTCAAAAAAACGCGGTGACGAAGAAGTTAATCTAGCTCTTCTAACAGATGGATTGAAAGCCGAGCGCGAACAAGGCATCACCATTGATGTCGCCTACCGCTATTTCGCCACACCGAAGCGCAAGTTCATCATCGCAGATACACCCGGACACATCCAGTACACACGCAACATGGTGACGGGTGCCTCCACAGCAGATCTCGCGATCATTCTCATTGATGCACGCCACGGCGTGATCGAGCAGACTAAGCGCCACACCTTTATTGCGAACCTACTACGTATTCAGCACGTCGTAGTTGCTGTGAATAAAATGGATCTCGTCGACTTCTCAGAAGAGCGTTACAATGAAATTGTCGAAGAATACCGCGAGCTCGCGAGTCGCCTTGGTAATATCGTCAATATCGAGATGATTCCTATCTCAGCTCTGCGTGGAGATAATGTCGTCGATAAGTCAGAGAAAATGCCTTGGTATGAAGGCGGCACATTACTCTATCACCTAGAGAACGTCTATGTCGGAGGAACTGAAAACCACGTGGAAGCACGCTTCCCCGTGCAGTGGGTGATCCGCCCGCACTCGAATGAATGGCACGACTTCCGTGGCTTCGCGGGCCGAGTCGCTGGTGGCGTCTTTAAACCAGGAGATGAAGTGTTAGCCCTCCCATCAGGATTTAAATCTACGATTAAAACCATCCACACAGCAGACGGAGATTTAGAAGAAGCCTTTGCGCCTCAATCGGTCACCATCACGCTTAATGACGAGATTGATATCTCCCGCGGAGACATGATCGTGAAAGGCAATAATCCGCCAAAGAGCACTCAAGATATCGAAGCGATGGTCTGCTGGTTCGGCGAGCAACCTTTACAGCCGCGCGGCAAGTACATCATCCGCCACACCGAGCAGGAGACCAAAGCCGTGATCCAGTCACTCGACTACCAAGTGGATATTAATAATTTCCACAAAGTCGAAGACGCCACCACTCTTAGCATGAATGACATCGGCCGTATTAAACTACGCACGGCCAAGGCCCTTCACGCTGACCCCTACGCGAAGAACCGCCACACAGGTTCCTTCATCCTAGTCGACGCCAGCTCGAATGAGACAGTCGCCGCTGGAATGATCGTGCAGCCGTAGGGCGCATGCGGGGTATATCTCCGCTTGTTTGTTCTCCACCAGCCAGAGTTATGAGTGCTTGCGAGACACACACCACAGACGTTCTCATCGTCGGAGCGGGCTTTGCAGGTCTGGTCATGGCAGAGAGACTCAGCAATGAGTTAGGTCTGAGTTGTGTGGTTGTCGATAAGCGCGATCATATTGGAGGCAATGCCTACGACTACTATGATCACGCGGGAGTGCTCGTGCACAAGTACGGGCCTCACTACTTTCGCAGTAACTCGAAAAAAGTCATAGATTATCTCAGCCAGTATACAGAATGGCGCCCCGTAGAGTATCGAGTCAGTAGTTACACAGAGGGTCAATACTGGAGCTTTCCCATTAACTTAACAACTTATGAGCAACTCATAGGAAAGCCAGCGACAAGTGCAGAATTTGAAGCTTGGTTAGAGAGTGTACGTGAAGATATTCCCACGCCACAAAACTCAGAAGAAGTCATCACTTCCCAAGTCGGCAGAGAGCTCTATGAAAAGTTCTTTAAGGGCTATACGCAGAAGCAGTGGAAACGAGACCCTTCAGAACTCGACAGTTCGGTCTGCGGACGAGTTCCTATTCGCACTAACCGTGATGAGCGCTATCTCAGAGAAGAATTTCAGGCGATGCCCAAAGAGGGTTACACGGTTCTATTTGAGAAGCTCATTAAAGCCACTCCAAACGTAGAGATAGAACTAGAGCAAGATTGGGAAGCCGCGAGAGAAAAGTGGACATACAAGCATCTCATTTTCACAGGCCCCATTGATGCCTACTTTAACTATTCACTCGGTAAGTTACCTTATCGCTCACTCAAATTTGAGCACGAGAGCTTCCAAGGAAACGAGCTAGAAGAACGCGAATCTGTTAGTGGTAGCCCCACGCATTGGCAGCCCGAGATGCAGGTGAATTATCCAAGCTTAGACGTCGATTTCACACGAATTGTGGAGATCAAGCACGCCACAGGTCAGAAGATAGAAGCGACAACCATTGTGCGCGAATACCCCGCAGACTACGAGGACACCGCAGAGCCCTACTACCCAGTACCTATGGCATCCTCAAAAGCCTTGTATAAACAGTACGAAGCCCTAGCCCAAAAAGAAGAGAACGTGACCTTCCTCGGTCGCCTAGGCACTTACCGCTACTACAACATGGATCAAGTCGTCGCCATGGCACTAAAGCAATTTGAGAATTTGAAAAAAGAAGCGCACTTAGCGCCTTAGTTATGGAGTTTATAGATTTAAAAAGTCAGCAGGCACTGATTCGAGCAGATATTGAAGCTCGGATTCAGAAAGTGTTAGATCACGGGCGCTATGTGATGGGGCCTGAGCTCATTGAGATGGAGGAGGCTCTGGCTCGCTATGTCGGTGTGAAGCATTGTATTGGTGTTGCGAGTGGAACAGACTCGCTACTCATAGCCCTCATGGCCTTGGGCATCCAAGCAGGGGATGAGGTGATTACCGTTCCCTACACTTGGATTTCTACCGCGGAAATGATTGCGCTTATTGGGGCGAAGCCTGTGTTTGTCGATATTGACGAGAAAACATGGAATATGAATCCCGACCTCCTAGAGGCGGCAATTACCTCGAAGACAAAGGCAATTATGCCAGTGGGAATCTATGGCCAAACTCCTGACCTCACCAAAATTAATGCGATTGCCCAGAAGTATAATCTCCCAGTCATTGAAGACGGCGCACAGTCGTTCGGGGCGACTCACCACGGTGCGAAATCCTGTTCTTCTACTCTTGTTGGCAGCACCTCGTTTTTCCCCTCAAAGCCGCTAGGTTGTTATGGTGATGGTGGTGCCCTGTTTACCGATGATGATGAGCTCGCAGACAGTATACGGCATATTCGGGTGCATGGACAATCTGCGAAACATCATCATCCTGTATTAGGCGTGAATGGCAGAATGGATACGATTCAAGCGGCGATCATCCTGTCTAAACTCACTTTGTTCGATGATGAGATCGCGAAAAGACAAGAAGTGGCAGATGCCTATAGTGATGCCATTTCACAGAGTAAACTTGTGAAAGAAGGTCTGCAACTACCACAGCTAGGAGAGGGTAATACTTCAGTTTGGGCACAGTACACGATGCTGTCTCCAAATCGTGATAGTCTGGCCGCAAAGCTAAAAGAACATGATATTCCCTCGGTGAGTTACTATGCGGTTCCTCTGCATTTACAGCCTGTGTTTGCAGACTTGGGGTATAAATCTGGCGATTTCCCTGTGACGGAACGTGTCGCTAATGAAGGCATTAGCTTGCCTATGAACCCATACTTATCAGAGCAAGAGGTACGACAAGTTGTCGGCTGTTTTGAATCATAATGAAATCGATATGAGTAAGATAAAAATCAACCGTATTTGCTGTATAGGTGCAGGCTATGTGGGCGGGCCAACGATGGCGATGATTGCTGAAAAGTGTCCGCATATTCGTGTGGATGTTGTCGATATTAATGAAGCTCGAATCGCAGCTTGGAATTCTTCGACACTGCCTGTCTATGAGCCGGGTCTTGGTGAGATCGTTGAGCGGAATCGTGGAAAGAATCTTTTCTTTAGTACAGGGGTGGAAGACGCGATTCGTGATGCGGATATTATCTTTGTCTCCGTAGGCACACCAACAAAGTCTTACGGACTAGGAGCAGGAAGAGCAGCTGATTTATGCTATATAGAATCCTCTGCACGGATGATAGCCGAGCACGCTAAGGGGCCTAAAATCATTGTCGAAAAAAGCACAATTCCCGTGCGTACTGCACAGGCAATAGCGACTATTCTAGACGCAAATTCGATAGATGGTCAGTTCCAGGTCTTATCGAATCCAGAGTTTCTTGCAGAGGGAACAGCCATGGAAGACTTGGCAAAACCAGATCGGATACTTATAGGCGGAGAGCAGACAGAAGAGGGACTCGCTGCCATAGAAGCCTTAGTGAGCGTTTACGCTCACTGGGTGGAGAAAACGAATATCATTACGACAAATCTCTGGTCTTCTGAATTGTCGAAACTAGTGGCAAACGCCTTTCTGGCGCAGAGGATTTCTTCGATTAATTCCATTTCTGCTCTCTGTGAAGAAACAGGGGCGGATGTGGATGAGGTTGCACGCGCCATTGGCATGGACAGTCGCATAGGGCCGAAGTTCTTGAAGGCCTCTGTTGGCTTTGGAGGCTCCTGTTTTCAGAAAGATGTGCTTAACTTAGTCTATCTGTGTGAGCAATTTGGCCTGCCTGAGGCGGCAGAGTACTGGGATCAAGTCCTTCAGGTGAATGATTGGCAAAAGAAGCGTTTCTCCACAAAGATTGTTCAGTCTCTCTTTAACACTGCAATGAATAAGCGAGTTGCAGTGCTCGGTTATGCCTTTAAGAAAGACACCAATGACACCAGAGAAACAGCTTCAGGCTATGTTTGCCGAGATCTTCTGATAGAAGGAGCCCAAGTGGCTGTGTACGATCCGCAGGTTTCGCTGCAAGGCATGAAAGAACATCTCATCTACTTAGGTGTTTCCGAAGACATTCTCGAGAAACAATTAGTCTCTTGTGACTCCGCTCTGGAGGCTGCGAAGGGTGCCCACGCGATTGCGGTCCTCACGGAATGGGATGAATTTAAGACTCTCGATTATGCAGCGGTATATGACTCTATGTTAAAGCCTGCACAGTTCTTTGATGGAAGAAATGTGTGCCCACACAAAGACCTGAAAGAACTTGGCTTTGATCTCTACGCGATCGGCAAAAGTGATTCTTAATACAATATCATGTCAAAACGAATACTAGTAACAGGAGGAGCAGGATTCCTCGGCTCTCATCTCTGTGATAAATTAATCGCTCAGGGAGATGATGTGATTTGCTTGGATAATTACTTCACGGGAGCGAAAGACAACGTCGCTCACTTAGTGGATCATCCTCGCTTTGAGCGCGTAAGGCATGATGTGATTGACCCCTTTAAGTTCGAAGTTGATCAAATTTACAACCTCGCCTGCCCAGCCTCACCGCCGCATTATCAGTACAATGCGATTAAGACAGTGAAGACCTCAGTGATGGGAGCGATTAATTGCCTAGGGCTTGCCAAGAGACTAGGTGCAAGGGTCTTCCAAGCATCTACTTCAGAGGTTTATGGAGATCCCGAGGTGCATCCCCAGCCAGAGAGTTACTGGGGCAAAGTGAACCCTATTGGTATTCGCTCATGCTACGATGAGGGTAAGCGGGTGGCAGAAACGCTTTTCATGGACTATCATCGTCAAAATAACGTGGATATCCGAATTGCCCGTATCTTTAATACCTATGGCCCACGCATGAACCCTGATGACGGGCGAGTGGTGTCGAACTTTATCGTGCAAGCACTCCGAGGAGAAGACATCACGATTTATGGAGATGGTACGCAAACGCGCTCATTCTGTTATGTTGAGGATTTGTTAGAAGGTTTTGTCCGTCTCATGAATCAAGACGAACTGACGGGGCCAATTAATATTGGAAACCCCTGTGAGTTTACAATGCTAGAACTTGCCGAATTAGTACTCAAGCAAGTAGGTGGGACCTCCAAGTTAGTCTATAAGCCACTCCCTGGAGATGACCCTAAACAGAGACAACCAGACATCTCCCTTGCTAAAAAAGGACTAAACTGGGAGCCATCGGTTCAGTTAGAAGAAGGTTTAGAGAGAACAGTGAATTATTTCCGAGAGAAACTAGCGCTTTAGGTAAGAGATCTTTCTAATTATGAAGTGTTTGCTCGTCACGCATGTAGACCCAGTCATTCACGGACAGTCGCTGATGGCAAACTTACTTGTGCGCTCCAGCGAGACATGGGAAGAAGTCGAAATTTCAACACTAAATACGGTTTATGCAGAACATCGGGATGGCCTCGGATCGTTTCAAATCAAAAAATTATTCAAGTTAGGGCGCTACACTATATCAACAGTAAGTCGTGCAAAACATGAGAAAATGGATGTCATTATCTTTACGCCGAGTTTCTTAACAGGGTCTTTTTGTAAAGATGTTTTAATGATGCTAACCACATCATTACTAACAAAAAGCAAGATCGTGGGCTGGGTGCACATGGCTCCAGAGCGTCTTGAGGCAAACTGGAAAGGGCGCATAGTTCGCAAGTTAGGAGCTTCGACTTTGAAAAAAATAGATCACTGGGTAGGCTGTGCTCCAAAATTAATGCAGACGTGGCCATCTTTTATGCCGTCAACTCGGATTCCAATTTCAAATGGAATAGAAGACCCCACGTCGAGAGAAGAATTAGAACAGTACCGAATAGAGCGAAAAAAAATTCGAGTCGTTTATCTTTCCGCAATGGAAAGAGCAAAAGGTTGGGAAGAACTCTTTGAGGCTGCAGAGAGAATTTGTAGACAGAATGAAAATGTTCATTTTGAATTTTACGGAGGAGTAGGTGTTAATTCTACGAAAGAGGAGTTACAGTCAAAGTTCGAGAGTAGTCACTATTCTCAGCAGATTTTATGGAGAGGTTCAGCTTACGCTGAGGATAAACATGAAGCTTTTCTGGGAGCAGATTTGTTTGTTCTGCCTTCTCACACGGAACAGTTTCCAATCGTAGTGCTTGAGGCTATGGCATATGCCCTCCCTGTTGTCGCAACAGATGTTGGAGCCATTTCTGATGCACTGACTAACCAACCGCTAGTGGAAGTTGGCAATGTGGATGCTCTCGAATTAGCAGTGAAACACCAAATAGACAATCTAGCTGAGGCAAGAGAGCAAGGCTGGATGAATAGAGGGCTCTATGAGGAGCGCTTTTCGGCAAAGGCTTTTGCCAGTAATTGGCAAAAGTTGTTATTAAGTTTATAGCATTAGAAATAGAAAAGTTATGAAAAAAGCCTTAATCACAGGTATTACGGGACAAGATGGATCCTATTTAGCGGAACTGTTGTTGTCGAAAGGCTATGAAGTCCATGGGATTAAACGGCGCTCATCGCTGTTTAATACACAACGTGTCGATCATATTTACGAGGACCCCCACATTGAGAATTCACGCTTTCACCTACACTATGGCGATCTCTCGGATTCTTCGAATCTAACGAGAATTGTCAGTGAGGTGCAGCCAGATGAAATCTACAACTTAGGGGCGCAGTCACATGTAGCAGTATCGTTTGAAGCACCAGAGTACACAGCAGACGTTGACGCTCTTGGTACTTTAAGATTGTTAGAATCGATACGATTTTTAGGACTAGAGAAGAAGACGAAATTTTATCAGGCGTCTACTTCTGAACTCTATGGAGAGGTACAAGAAATCCCTCAAACAGAAACCACTCCATTTCATCCGCGCTCTCCCTATGCCGTAGCGAAAATGTATGCATATTGGATTACTGTAAATTACAGGGAGTCCTATGGGATGTATGCTTGTAATGGGATTTTATTTAATCACGAATCGCCACGAAGAGGAGAAACCTTTGTGACACGCAAGATCACGCGTGCTCTTGCGAACATTTCACAGGGTTTAGAAGATTGCCTGTATCTGGGAAATATGGATGCTCTGAGAGACTGGGGGCATGCGAAAGATTATGTGAGAATGCAGTGGATGATGCTGCAGCAAGAAAAGGCGGAAGACTTCGTGATAGCAACAGGGAAGCAGATTTCTGTGAGAGAATTCGTGCATCTCGCTGCTAAAGAAGCTGGAATCACTCTTAGTTTTGAGGGTGAAGGCCTTGATGAAATTGGTCGGGTGAAGACAGTGGATACGAGCCTTGCTCCAGAGGTCAAGATAGGGGATGTGATTGTCCGCGTAGATCCTCGCTATTTTCGGCCTGCGGAAGTCGAGACGCTCCTCGGTGATCCAGAGAAAGCAAAAGCCAAACTAGGTTGGGAACCTGAGATCACAGTAGTAGAGATGTGTGCTGAAATGGTTCGCTCTGATATGGCAGAAGCGCGACAGCACGCACTTCTAAAACAGCACGGTTATTCCGTATCGGTGAGTCACGAGGCTTAACAAGAGATCAGATGGATAATCAGAAGAGTATCTTAATTCTCGGAGCAGGAGGCATGGTCGGCTCTGCTTTAGTGCGAGAGGCAGAGAAGAGAGGTTACAGAGAGATTCTTGCACCTAGGCGTGCAGAACTAGATTTATTGAATCAGCAGGAAACGCAAGATTACCTCGCAAGTAAGAAACCGAGCACTGTCCTTGTAGCAGCCGCGAGAGTAGGAGGTATCCATGCCAATGACACCTACCCAGCTGAATTTTTGTATGAAAACCTCACTATTGCCTCAAATGCGATTCACAGTGCATACACAGCAGGGGTAAAACGTCTTTTGTTTCTTGGAAGTTCATGCATCTATCCTAAGTACGCACCGCAACCGATGAAGGAAGATTGCCTATTAAGCTCTGCACTAGAACCCACTAATGAAGCATATGCCATAGCTAAAATAGCTGGCTTAAAGCTCTGCCAATATTATCGTAAGCAATATGGCGTCCTCTATTACTCCGCGATGCCGACAAATCTCTATGGAGAAGGGGATAATTACCATCCAGAGAACTCGCATGTCATTCCTGCGATGCTGAGGAGATTTCATGAAGCAAAGCAGCTAGGTAGCGAATCCGTGACAGTTTGGGGCACAGGGACGCCGCGAAGAGAATTTCTCTATGTGGATGACCTTGCCGATGGTTGTTTTCATTTATTGGAACAAGCCACCCCAGAGGACTGGGTGAATTTAGGCTATGGGGAAGACGTATCCATTATGGAATTAGCACAGAAAGTAGCGCAGACCGTGGGCTATGAGGGAGATATTCGCAACGATCTATCAAAACCAGATGGAACCCCCAAGAAACTGATGGATCCTGAGAAAATGCGTTCTTATGCTTGGACTCCTAAAGTAACGCTAGGTGAAGGACTCCAGAAGGCATATCAATGTTTTTTAAGAGAACTAGAGGCTGATAAGCTGCGCTCTAAGTAGACAAGAAATGCCAAAAGACATTCCAACAGTCAAAGTCTTAGACCTCCCTATAGCGGCGTTGAGCCTTAGAGAAGTGGTTTTACAAGTCACAGAATGGGCGCAAACGGCACAGAGAGCCTATGCTATAGAAGCAGCAGATGTTCATGTAGTGACACGTTCTCGTCATGAACCGGATTTTGGCGAAGTTATGCAGCGCTTTGACTTAATTTGCCCTGATGGGATGCCCATATTCTGGAGTATGAACAGACAGCTACCCAAAGCAGAAAGGTTAGCAGACAGAGCGTGCGGAGCAGACATCATGGCAGGAACGATAGAGGAAAGTAGCAAGAATGGAATGAGTCATTTCCTGCTAGGAGGCTCTGAGTCATTATTAGAAAAGTTAGAAGGAAAACTAGAAGAACGTTTCCCAAATTCAACAATCGCAGCATCCTATTCACCGCCATTTGGCGAGTGGCCAGAAGATGAGCTGCAGAGAATTTGCCAAAAAATTAAAGAATCAGGAGCACGTTTCATCTGGGTGGGTCTGGGCTGCCCTAAGCAAGAGCGCTGGATTTCCAATAATAAAGAGAACCTACCTCCTGGTTGTTATTTCGGCGTAGGAGCTGCATTTGCTTTCCATGCTGGTGAGATTTCACGAGCCCCCGCTCTATTTCGTAAAACGGGAATGGAGTGGTTTTATAGACTATGTAAAGAGCCTAAAAGATTATGGAAAAGGTATTTGTACTACAACAGTCAATTTGTTCGCTACACGTTAACTAATAGAATAAAATGAAAATTGTCGCATTATTGCCAATGAAGGCAAACAGTTCAAGAGTGCCAGGCAAAAACTTCAAGAGCTTTGCAGGTAAGCCTCTGTTTGAATGGGTGTTACAGACTTTATTAGAAGTAAAGTCTATTGAGACTATTTACATTAATACAGATGCTCAGAGAGAGCTTTCTTCTGTTGGATTTGAAGAATCGAAACGAGTGAAAATCATCCCTAGACCTGAGTCAATATGTGGAGATGAAGTGAGTATGAATGCGATTATTGCGCATGATCTCTCTGTTATTGATGCCGACTGCTTTATTATGACACACACGACAAATCCTTTACTATCTGCACAAACGATTGAACGTGCAATTGGTGATTACAAAGAAGGTGTGAATAGCGGTTATGATAGTCTAATGACTGTCAATAAGGTACAAACTCGATTTTATCGTGAAAACGGAAGTCCTGTAAACCATGATCCAAACTATCTTGTCCCTACTCAGGAGCTGGAGCCATGGTATGAGGAAAATTCGAATCTCTATATTTTCTCAAAGGAGAGCTTTCAGTCTACAAAAGCTCGTATAGGGACAAAGGTGAAGATGTTTGAGACACCAATGAAAGAATCCATAGATATTGATACGCCTAGTGAGTGGAATCTTGGAGAGATGTTAGCTTTAGCTATGAATATGGAATAAATTCAATAGAGGCTTCCAGAGGTGCCCTAGAGCATTAGCAATAAAGTATTAAGTTTGTCCATAGTTATGTATATATTTATAGTTAATTATAAACCTTCTAAAATAGATAGGACCGATTAAGAACAAATGAAGAAAATTCTATGTACATGCCCTCCAATGATTCAATTGATAGAGCGTTATAAAGATCGTTTTTTTGAGCTGGGTATGGAAGTGACTTGTCCAGTGTTTGAACAAGAGCTAACGGAAGCTGAGTTATTAAATCTTGTGCCTAATTTTGATGGATGGATCGTAGGTGATGACCCAGCAAATGAATTGGTTTTGACTACCGGTGTTCAAGGTTCTCTGAAGGCAGCAGTGCGCTGGGGCATCGGAACTGACAATGTTGACTTTGAGGCGGCAAAAAAACTTGGACTGAATATTAGCAATACTCCAAGCTCATTTAATGAAGAAGTTTCAGATGTCGCTATAGCGTATTTAATAGGGCTAGCTCGAGAGTTATTTTTAATTGATCGAAGTGTTAGAAAAGGAAATTGGAAAAAACCTGTAGGCCAGACATTAACTGGTAAGAATGTTGGTTTAATAGGTTTTGGTAATATCGGTAAAGCTACAGCCAGAAAATTAGAATGCTTAGGTCTCAAAATTACTGTTTATGATCCAGGTGTGGATAGCGTGCCGAGTAGCATGAACCACAGCAGTTGGCCCAATGACCTAGAGTTGCAAGATTACTTGGTGTTTACCTGTTCATTGAATGCTCATAATTATCGGATGTTGGGTGCAGATACAATGAGCCGCCTTAAAGAAGGCGTTCGAATTGTGAATGTAGGTCGAGGTGCTTTGATTGATGAAGCAGCGTTAGTTGATGGCCTCGAGGCCGGTCTTGTGCATAGCGCTGCTCTGGATGTCTTTGACTCTGAACCTATAGCAACTTCTTCTCCTCTTATGGGATTCGAACGCTGTATTTTTGGATCTCATAATTCGTCAAACACATTGGAAGCAGTAGATCGAGTTTCTTTGAAGTGTATTGATATAATTAGCAAAGAATTGAGTTAAAATAGAATGTTTTTAGGGCGCTCCGTAAATAAAAATCAATTAATTGAGTGGCTTTATTTAGTTTGGGAGTCACCTGTTTTTATGACATGGGCATCCTTTCTAGCACGAATGATTACTTTTCTCGGTGTTCTGCCGCTTATTCTTAATCGGTATTCGGTGGAAGAGGTCGCTTTGTGGTACTCTATCGTAGGTATAATAGTTATGGGGCGATACATAGAGTCTGGGTTTGGAGTTACTCTCCAACGTATTTATTCCTATCTAAAACCTAGTTCTAGTCATGCTCTAGGAGAAGTAATAGATAAATCGATCGCTATAGATACAGATCTAAAAAAAATGCCTATTAGAGCCGTACATGGAATAGGCCAGCGTGTTTATGCTCTATTAGCATTATTTTATCTACTATATTTTTCACTGGTTAGTGTATTGTTTGCTGCTCCGATAGCTACAAGCCTAGGAGAATTAAATAAATTTATTATAGCAGTGTCATTAATAGGTGTTTTCCAGGCTTTAGGCTTGTTTTCAAGAAAGTATGAAGTCTACCTTTCAGGGTCAGGTCAGTTGGCACAATGTCAGAGAGTTATGGCTTTCGTTTCAATTATAGTGATTACATTTCTCTTTGTCGCAATGTATGTAGGATTAGACTTTTATGTTTTAATGGTGATTTCACAACTTAACCCATTATTCAGAATAATAGTTTTAAGGAGGCTAATAAAATCTAGAGGAAATTCTATCTATAAAGATTCGATTTTTGGAGAAGCAGACTCTAAGATTTGGGAAGTATTATGGGAAAGTTCATGGAGAAGCGGATTAGGAGGCTTTATAGGTGGTGCTGTAGTTAATTTTATTCCTATGGCTATTGCAGCCTTCGTCGATCCAAGAGTTGGAGCTTCTTATTTGGTAGGTATTAGAGTTCTTTCCGCTATAAGTGAGTTTTCGAATGCTCCTTTTTACGCTCATCTCCCTACGATGAACAATTTACGAGCTAATGGCAAAATAGATATACTTATAAAATATGCGCAAAAAGGCGTTCAAAGATCCCTACTAGTATTTAACTGCGCTATCTTATTTGTGACGTTAATTGGAGCTAATGTCCTTAATAAAATTAAAAATGAAGTCGACTTTCCTACCGGAGTACTCTGGTTTTTAATGACTTTGGCTTTTTTTACTCAACGCTATGGAGCTATGCATTTGCAGGTTTATACGACAACTAATAAAGTTGTTTGGCATTGGGTAAATTTAATAGATGCAATAGTAGCAGTTATTCTTATAGTTTGTTTATTCGATAGCCTAGGAATTATTGCTTTTCCATTAAGCATGATAATAGCTTCTCTAATAAGTTATCTTCCCATTTCACTTAAACTGTCATTAAATTCATTAAATCAATCGTGGTGGGCTTTTGAGAAAAGAGGAGTTGTTTTGCCTATAGGTGTATTTTTGTTAATTTCTGGATTGGGGTGGGTTGTGGCTTAAAATAAATTATGAAAGAAAATATTTATAAATCCTTAATTATTTTTCTTTTAAGAAAATTAAAGTGGGATATATCTAAGAAAGCTAGAATTTCTAAGAGAAAGTTGAGTCAGCTTAAAGATATTCAAAAGGGCCAAAAAACTGTTATATTGTGTAATGGACCTAGTTTGAATCTCGTAGATTTTGATGCATTAAAAGCTTCCGGTGTTTATGTTTTTGGGCTAAATAAAATCAATTTACTCTTTAGTAGGGTAGATTTTAGACCTGATTCTATTGTTTGTGTGAATCAAAAAGTCCTAGAGCAGAATGCTCAATTTTATAGTGAAACAGATATTGATTTATTCTTGCCTTATCATTCATCGTACAATCATTGTGCAAATATTCCAGTAAGGGATAATATTAGTTATCTTTTTCCATATGAAATGAGGGGTTATCCGGTATCTGATGTTACAGATCATGTATTGATTGGTGCTACAGTTACAAATGTAGCTCTGCAGATAGCTCTGCACATGGGTTTTGAAGAGATTGCCCTAGTAGGTTGCGATCATAATTTTGCAGTTAAAGGCGTGCCACATCAAAGTGTTAAGTCAGATGAAAAAGATAGCTGCCATTTTGATGAAAATTATTTTGCTGGAGGAGTTAGTTGGGACTTACCTGATCTGACACAAAGTGAACTTACTTATGAGAGAATTGGATATTTGGCTAATAGCCTAGATCGGAAAATATATAATTGTACTGAGGGTGGAAATTTAGAGGTTTTTGAGAGGCTGAGCTTTGAAACATTTATCGCTAATGGAAAAATTTAGATTCAACCCAGAGTCGGATCAGCAAGGGATTAAGGTGCATAGAAATATTATTGATGCAAAAGCAGATATTTCACTTGTCACCCCTACATATAATTCGGCAAAAACACTTGAAAGAACCCTTGATAGCGTACAACGCTTGAAAGATATTGGAATTTCAATTGAATATATTGTTGTTGATGGAGATTCCGGTGACGGGACAGTAGAAATTATAAAATATTTTTTTGAACAAGGTTTAATTGATTGTTACGTTGTTGCGCAAGACCGGGGGATTTATCATGGAATGAATCGGGGTGTAGCCCTTGCGAGCTCGGGGATCGTTGGAATCATCAATTCGGACGATTATCTAGTTAGTGATAGCTTTTTAGAGATTCTTGAGATTTTTCAAAATAATTGTGATATAGATGTAGTGCATGGAAATATGCAATTTTACGTTGAAGGGCATGGAGTAAAACCGTTAGTGATGCGCCCCACGTCTGACTTTATGAGCTTTAAAATCCCGGTTAATCACCCAACTACATTTTGTCGAAAAAAATTATACACTAATCATGGCTATTTTGATGAGAATTTAACGTTGTGTGCAGACCATGATTTAATGAGGCATTTTAATTGTTCGGGTGCTAGGTTTTACTATTTAGATAGAGTTATTACCGTGATGCAATCAGGTGGTGCATCGTCTAATTTGACAAAATCTAGAAAGGAAATTCGCAAAATATTGCATCGCCATAATTGTAGTATGAAAAATAAATTGTTTTTTGAATTACACAGTTTTTACGCTCAATTAAGACATTATTGTTCGACGAGTGAAATTTTTCCTATTCCTGTCTTGCGTAATTTATGGAGGAAGTGGACATGGTGAATAAAATGAGTGAATACGTGAGAAAATTGTTCTGTATCAATAAGTAACCCAAAAATGAATTTAGATATTTTAAAAAGATTAATAAAAATAATTATTTTTCCAGTTCAAACATTGTTTTCTAATAGGACTGGCTTTGCTATTATTTATAAGAAAAAGTTATCGAGAAATGCACAGTGGTTTATGTATACACGAGGTGTAGTGATTCCTATTAATGTACCAAACATCGAAGCGCTAGAGTATTTTAGACATTTTGTTCCCGCCAAAAGTGAGAATGTTTTTGATGTAGGTGGAGAGTTGGGCCTAGAGACCAGACAATTTTCCAAAATAGTTGGAGAGAGGGGAAGGGTATTTACATTTGAGTGTATGCCCCAGCATGTAAGCAAGCTTAATGATTTGTCGAAGACTTTGAGAAACGTAACTGTGGTAGAAGCTGCTTGCTGGAATGAGACAACTAAACTGACTTTTTATGAAGGGCATACTGCAGGTTCGGGTTCTGCTGTGACTGATGCAAGAGGACAACGTGGTCAAGAGTTAGCAAATCAAAGTACAGACGGGTTTGAAGTCGAAGCCAATACACTCGATTATTTTTGGGAAAACCTAGCGCATTCAAAGGTTATAGACTTTCTTAAAATGGATATAGAAGGAGCTGAGTATGAGGCCTTAGAGGGAGCGCAAAAGTTGTTAAAATTCACACGTAAAGTTGTTATTGCTGCTTATCATATGCGCGGTGGTGTAAGAACTGCGGATCGAGTTTCTCAGGTGTTAAAATCTTCAGGATTTGAAGTAAAAATTGACGAAAATTTCCATGTCTACGGTGTGAGGTCAAGCATTGGTCTTGATAATTAAATTTTTATTGTAGCGAAATGACTAACAATGTCAGTAAAATAGTTATTCCAATAATTGGGTTGATGGTCGTTCTTGTAGTGCTTTTTAGTGAACGCAATATCGGATCAGATGCATTTAAATATATTGGGGGTACATGCGTTTGCTATGCGTTAATCAGACCAAAGCATGGGGTTTACCTATTGCTGATTCAGACTGCGTTTCTAGATGTCATGAAGCGTATACTTTTCTTAACCGGTGATTTTGGGAGCCTCGATTTGTATCTCATATTAGGTCTAGCACCTGCTACGATGTTGGGTGTGACAATTGGAGCTACTTTATATCAAATTAAAGCTCAACAGTTTAGTAAGGGTGATGCGTATAGACTACTTGTCACGGTTATGGTCTTTTCGTTTCTAGTGGTGTATGCTTTAGGTGCTGGGGCAAGAGGGGCTTCACAGACAGGGATTGCTGGTGTTGCCAATGCGAGTGCGTATGCACCTATGATTTTTGTGTTACCTATTTTATTTAAAGAAATTCATGAGATACGTAATCTTTTAAAGACCTTGTTATTCGTATATCTGATTGTTTGTTTCTACGGCTTGTATCAAGCATTTTTTGATTTTTTTGATTGGGAGTATCGTTATTTGGCAAGTGGTTTGACACAAGAGGCAAGAATATTATGGGAGCAAGAAGCTCGGCGCGTGTTTTCAACAATGAATGGAGCGGCTACTCTGTCTGTGTTTTTAAGTACTATAGCGGTTTTGGGTTTATTTTTCCCAAAGGGAAAAATAAAACTAGGGATATTCGCGAAACTGAAAAGGTACCTATACTTTCTGATCATGGCTGTAGGTGCTTACTACACAATTTCTAGAGGAGGTTGGGTATGTGGGATCGTGGCCGCTGTAGGTTATTTATGTTTTAAGTCAAAACTTCTGACTATTTCAGCTTACGTGGGTGGCACTATATGTCTGTCGGCAATTATAATTAATGCTGAATCGATTATGGAGTCAGGTTATTTAGCGCGTATAGAGGCTGATGCTAAAGAAGGAGTCGAAGATGGTGAAGACGTGAAGGACAGAGCGTTAACGACGGGTACTATTAATGGGCGTTTAGAGAGTTTTTTAGCTCTACAAGATGGTGATATATGGAGCCCGTTTGGTTTGAAGCTAGCTGGTCGCGAACACGCGGCAGATTCTGTCTTTGTCCATGATATACTTACAGATACTCTAGTGAGAATTGGCTACATTCCTTGTTTGCTAGCGATGTTGCTAGGTGTGTATATTGTCATCAAATTGCACAAAAATATTTGGGATTCGAAGAACCTTACACATAAAGTGTATTTAAATTTACTGGTCGCTCTTACGATTGGTATAGGTGTAGGGGCTGTTTCGAGCCCCTCGCAATTGAGAACGTTTCCAATTAATACACTGTTTTTCCTTCTTATCGGGCTCATTATCACCGTATTCGTGATAGATAAAAAACAGCTTGTTCAATCGCAGGAAGACTAGGCGTTGTTGCGTATGAAATCGTTACATAAATAGGGATCAATTATGAGAGTGTTAATGCCCATTTTACTTGATAAATCTAGTTGTCCAATCGCAACTTTATTAAGAAATATAGCTACCCGCAATGTAGACATATTGTTTACTGGGGGTCGTGCAAGAAGTGCAACCGCTTGTGCAGAAATTTGGGACGCAGAAAATATAGAATCATTGAATGCGTCAGATTTTATATTAAAACAATTTGATATAGTGCATCATGCTTCTTCAACGGCCAAGAACGTCATGGCAGCCAGGTTGGCTAAATTGCGATCTTTAGGGAAGGTTCGGCATGTATTTACTGCTAATTGTGAACCTTATGTAACGGACCCATTTCTTAAGTATTACAAGAAGTCAATAGATAGAGCTGATTATGTAGTAGCAGTTAGCGAAGCTGTTGCGGCAGGCGTCAAAACAAGCTTCGGCCGCGAAGTTGATGCTGTGATACCAAATGGCTTTGATGAGAAAACATGTGTCTTGGCAGAGACATACGACGAGAAAAAACCATTTTTCTTATTTTGCGCACAAATTTTAGATCGTAAACATCCGGAGCATTTTTTAAATCTAGCTGAACACTTTCCGGATATTGATTTTATCATGGCGGGGAATATTCCTTATCCTGACGATACGTTTACTAAGAAAATGCTTAAACGGATTAATTCACTAAATAACGTCGAACATATAGGATTAGTTTCTCGGCCTGAGTTGATTGCACGAATGCAGCAAGCAGCTGCCTTAATTTTCCCGTCTTCTTATGAGGGTTTACCATTGACAGTGGTAGAAGCGATTGGCTGTGGCTGTCCAGTGATAGCGCAACCTAAAAGTGCTCTCAGTGAAGTGATTGAACATAATGTAAACGGTTGGATGTTTGATGTTGAAGAATGGAGAGATTGGGTGGAAACGTGTGAATCTATGCTAAATCGTACCGAAGCACAGCGACGTGAATACTCAGTAATTGCTCGTCAATCGGTAATGAAGAAATTTAGATGGGAAGTTATCGCGGAATCCTATGCAAATTTTTATCATAAAATTTTGAAATGAAAAAGGCAAGTTTGTACTATAAATCATTCAAGCATGAAATTAGAGAGCTAATTTCACATAGTCCTTTTTTTGTTGAGTGGATTTCTCAATTTTCTAGTTGGAAACGTTTTTTAGTTCATTCTGACTCACGGATCTGCATTGAGGGTTATCCTAGGTCTGCAAACACCTATGCTGTAGCCGCGTTTCAAGTGAGCCAAAATGATTATACATCACACATTGGAAGGCATTCACATCTGTCAGGGCAAGTGCTTCGAGCGCACAAGCTAGGTGTCCCGACTGTAGTTTTAATTAGGAATCCACTAGATGCTATCGCGAGTTTAAAAATTTTTTCACCTTATTTGACGCTTGATCAGTGCGTGCGATTTTACACTAAATTTTATCTAGAAGTAGAAAATGTGTTAGAAGATATTGTGGTTGTTGAATTTAGTTCTGTGACTGAAAATTTTAATGATCTTATTGAGAAATTAAATCGTAAGTACGGAATGAGTCTACGATCCGTATCACATGATGAAGAGTTCGATGAAATTGTTTTTAAACAAGTCGGGGCAATGGATATGGAGTATAGCAATAGTAGTAGCATAAACCCGGAGCGGGTAGCTAGGCCGAATGAAATAAGGGCTAAGCATAACGCAGAAATTAAGATCTTTTTGAAGGGGGCTAAATACCGCCAAAAACTTGAAGAACTAGATAAGTTGTATTTTCGCGTTTTGGAGAGTTTGTAAATTTCTTGTGGAAAGCAGGAGAGCATCATGAAATTTCAAAATACATTTTCCGTGCAGTTTGTTCAACTGCTTGATGCTATTGTCATTTTATGTGGTTTATTTCTAACATTTCCTGTTCGTAATTTACTTGTTCCGATTTTTGATATCCTGCCTACGGTGGTAATTGATGTTCAAGTCGTTAAGTGGACTGATATTTCACCTTTGCTGTTCGGTCTTGTGCCGTTGTTACCAGTATTCTTGGAGTTCTTTGGGTTTTATGATAAAATAGGAATTTCTGGTTTTTGGAAACGGTGCCAGCAGATATACAAAGCGACTCTAATCTTGGCATGTAGTTTTGCCGTTTTAGCGGTGTTATTAAAATTTGAATATCAGAATCGATCGATCATGGTGGTGGGCGTTTCCGTGGTAACAACATTGTTGCTCTTAAGAGACCTTTTGATGCGTTTCTTTCTAAGAAATAGAAGTAACAGTGAAGATCTTAAGGTGCCAGTACTATTGATAGGCACTAAGGGCTCTATAAGTGATTGGAAAAGAGAGATTCTTACAGAAGACTTTAATCATATGCTAATCGCTGGAGAGTATGATTGTAGGGGGCGAGATCATGATGTCCTAGAGAGTTTATTGGCAGAGCATCGTGTGGAAAAAGTTATTTTTCTCACTAAAGAAACTCCCTTCGATGATATTTCCTCGGCTGTAGAGATCTGCGAGGAGATGGGTGTTGATGCTTGTATAGCGACTAATTTCATTAACACGAAAATAGCATCGCCTTCTTTCGGAGAAATTGGTGGAATGCCTATGTTGATTGTTAGATCAGTTCCTGATTTATCTTGGGCTCTTTTTGGGAAGCATTTAATTGATCGCATAGGAGCAGCGTGTCTACTAGTGGTCACGGCTCCTATTTGGATAATCGCTATTATCGGAATTCTAGCAAGTGATGGTGGCCCCGTTTTTTTTAGACAGGATCGCGCCGGAAGATATGGTAAACCATTCAAGATGTGGAAGTTCAGGTCTATGGTGCGAGATGCTGAGTCTAAGTTAGCTGCATTAAAGAAAGAGCAGGTGAATCAAATGAGCGGGCCTGTGTTTAAGCTGGAAGATGATCCTAGAATCTTTAAGTTTGGGCATTGGATGCGCAGAACCAGCGTTGATGAGCTCCCACAGCTATTGAATGTGTTGTTTGGCGAAATGAGTCTGGTTGGGCCGAGGCCTATGGCGTGCTATGAAATTCCCGAGTTACCTAAGGCTGCTCACAGGAGGAAGCTTAGTATTAAGCCAGGAATCACCTGTATCTGGCAGGTAGAGGGAAGAAATAGTATCTCTGATTTTGATGACTGGGTGAAATTAGACCTTAAATATATCGATGAGTGGTCCTTGGCTCTTGATATAAAGATTTTGTTAAAAACTATCCCTGCAGTTTTGTTTAGTAAGGGGGCTAAGTGATGAGAATTTTGACATCTAAATTGCTGAGAAAGTTAGCTAAGTTTTTTGGGAACAGAATTGATGACGTTCATTCTGGAGAGTGTTTGGGAAATGCATTTATTATTGTCTGGGGAGGCTGTATTTGGGTGATTGGCTATACTGGAACTAAGCCACTTCTCCCTACGTGGCTCAGTGAAAATCGAGTGAGTTATTGGCGTTACAGACTAGGATTTACGATTCATAGAGATATTCATGGCGATGATTAGAAAAGTGCTTTGGGCTATATTGAGCCACCAAGAGCCTATACAAATTCATAACATGTTGGGATATTGGAGGCAAAAGGTAGGTGACGAGATTTTACTTTTGTATGGGGGTAAACAATGTGACTTTGAGAGTATTGAATGGGCCAACAAAATGTTCATTGAAGATCCTTGGCTGCTAACAAAAGATCACCCACGTGAACTACAGAGCTATCGTGGTGTGTTCGAGAAAGCGAAGGAGTTTATAGAAATGAATGAAGGTTACAGTCATGTGTTCTTCACAGAGTATGATCAGATACCTTTAAGTGTTGATTTAGAAAACCGACTATTGCGTCAACTTGATCAAAAAAATGCTGATGTTCTTTTCAGTGGCCTTCAAAGAGTCGACGGAACGAGTCACCCACATTGGTTATTCGAGCTAGGAAGAGGAGTTATGATTTCGTTTCTGCAGAAAGTGTCTACTCGCCCCAGAGATTCTAGAGTTTATAGTTGCTACGGGTTTGGTCAGTTTTGGAAGGTGGAAGCATTTACTGCGGTAGCAGAGCTTACAAAGAGCCCTAGAGTGTACCTTGAATTATGGATACCTACTGCTGCCTATCATCTTGGGTTTCAGCTTGGTAAGATAGATTGTTCAGAGTGTGCGAATAAGCCGAACGGTGAACTGGGAACAAATCTGAACAAATTTATTAGTAGAGGAGAGATGTTGGCTCACCCAGCAAAAATGTTCTGGGAGGAATGATCTATTAGGTGTGAATCAGAATAAGAATTAATAATGGCTTTTATCGGATTAGTTTTGGCGTTGGGGTTTGCGTGTCTGTTGTGTAGCTACGATAGTGTTACAGGAGCTGGTTACAGTTTATTCTTTCTGGTGCTGGCGATAATTTCTCTTTTTCGTAATTCTGTTGATAGGGACAATCTAAATTCACCTTTATTGTGGCTAGTTGTTGTGCCTGGGACTTTATTAGCTTGTTTTGCGTGGAATTCTCCAATTAAGCAATTCGGCGAATCGGACTTCATTCTCATTATCTCAGGAGTAATGAGTTGCTTTGTTTCTGTGGGTTTGGCGAAACAAGCGCAAATCTATTCGAAGTTATCGAAAGTTTTCGGTATTCTCATGCTTTACCATTTAGGTATGGTCCTAGTTCATGAGTTGGTAGATGCAAATTGGTTGCCATTTTATCGGATAAAAGAGGATGTTTCACAGATAAGTGGAGGTTACGTGCATCGAAATTATCTTGGTAATTTACTGGCTTGTTTTTCTGCGTTCTTTGTCGCTGGAGTTTTTTTCTCACAGCGCCAGAAACTTCGAGTTTATTCGATAGTGTTAACTGCATTGTCGTATGCATTTGTTGTCTGGACAGGATCTCGTGGAACGATGCTAGCAGCATGCTGTGCCAGTATGGCTGTGACTGCCTTTTATGTTTATTCGCTAGTGCTTGACGAGAAACTTAGTGTACAGAAAGTTTTAAAATTGTTTACTGGAGGTATTCTATTGTTAATAATTAGTGGATACGCTTTTTTTCAAGCGTTTAGCGCAAGAGATTTAACGAATATAGTGTCTGCAAATGGGCGGGAAGCTTTCGCAAAAATTGCCGTAGAGCTTATCATAGACAAACCTTTGTTCGGAGGAGGGGCTCGTAGTTTTGAGTGGCGCAGTGTAGATTTTTGGCCAGAGGATCTTTGGAAAGGTGTTGGCCATATGAATTATGTCCATAATGAGTTCCTACAGGCTGTTGTAGATTACGGGATCGTTGCTGGAGGTTTTTTTGTGGGCTGTATTTTTGCTCTACTAGTAATTTTATTGTGGCAATTTCGTCGTGTGAGCAATTCATTTCGTTCCGCATTTGTTGGCTCTTTCGGTATTGTAGTTGTCTTTTTAGTACAGTGTTTGGTTTCGTTTCCGCTCCATGTGCTACCAAATCTAATGATACTTTCGGTAGCTATTGGACTAATGATCGGTATTGCTAATAGATCGAAATTTAGGCATAAATTGGTTTATTTAGCTATGCCGTTAACTTCCAGTGTTATTTCGATTGGCTTTGCAATTCTTTTGGTGCCGAGACACTACTCGCTGGTGAACCGGGATAGAATGAAAACGGAGGGAGCAGGGGTAATCGAAGCGCAGGCTAGTCTTGTCGATGTTAGAGGTTATTATAAAGATTACAGGATGTTAGGAGATTTGTACTTTACACATGCTTTGAATCATCAAGAAGCTTTCGAGGAGTCGATGAAGATGGCAAGTAAAGCATACGGCGAGGCTCGAAAACTCCACCCCTATGATCTCCAAAGTCAAGCGGCCTTAGGTGTTAGTTTTGATTATTTAGGCCATTTTAAAAGAGCAGGTGAAGAATTGCACGCTGCTGCGGGAAGCGGTGCGTATAGAGAACCCTATTATAGAATCCACAGGAAACTTGGGCAGCACTATTATGCGTGGGGAATTAAGTTGTATAATTCGAGACAGCCTAGAAAAGCAAAGTTCTGCATGGAAAAGGCAGAAGAATATTTAGACCAGACGAATCGACTTGCTTGGTGCCAAGGTGACGAGTCTTGGGTGGAGGAGAAAAAGAAAGTCAGAGAGTACCTAGACTTCTTTGAAAAATCGGGGATTATTTCTGAATCTGTAGAAAGCCTTTAATTTGGAAGTGAATCAAGGAGAGAGCTTTTCGGGGCATTCTAATAGGAGTATTTAGGGCTTCCTGAAAAACAGCTCATCCTGCCTGAAATCTAGCCTTTTGTGAGATTATGGATGCATAAGGTGCACGGGTTTGGTAGAAACCCTCTCAATAGCCTTGCACCTACATGATCAGAAATCATCCTAATCAGAC
>CALFVF010000012.1 GCA_937928735.1 uncultured Verrucomicrobiales bacterium
CAGCCACCAATTATATCGCTTATAGATCAGCAGAAAGGTAACTGATCACTACTAGCTGTCAATCCGCAGCCTCACCTCTATCCGTGGCGCCTCAGCAGAAGGTAACTGATCACTACTAGCTGTCAATCCGCAGCCCCAACACCTCATTATATCGCTTTGGATTTAAGGTAACTGATCACTACTAGCTGTCAATCCGCAGCAGAGGAACTAGCAGGGAAGACCCTCCACGAAAGGTAACTGATCACTACTAGCTGTCAATCCGCAGCGATTAGACCATGCACGATACACAAACACTAAAGGTAACTGATCACTACTAGCTGTCAATCCGCAGCATTACTGTGGTCGCAGAGGAAGACTACGAAAAGGTAACTGATCACTACTAGCTGTCAATCCGCAGCCGTCTTCGCGACCGTCTGCTATCTGACGAGAAGGTAACTGATCACTACTAGCTGTCAATCCGCAGCTGAGCCTTGTGGCAGCACGCCTCGAGAGTCAAGGTAACTGATCACTACTAGCTGTCAATCCGCAGCTGTAATTAGTAGTTTTCTGTCTACTCCACTAAGGTAACTGATCACTACTAGCTGTCAGATTATGCCTCAGAGAAGGAGATGTGATAGTTGATCGTTATAAATGTGTTTTCATATTCATGATAGTTCTTTACCTCGTTTTATGAAACGGATAATTTCACATCTATGTTAGAAAATGTAAAACTCCAAGAATTTATAGAGAGGTGTCTACGATTAGAATCAAAGGTAGAGAGATTCTGTGGTCTGGAATCATGGCAGAGAGCGAACTTAGTTCGGGAGTTTCTCGTGGGTGATCGACTCAAGAGCTTTCAGGCGGAGCCTGTGTATGCGGTCAGTGGTGTGGGGAGAATGAATCCTTTAAAACTCGCAGAGCGCAGAAGGGTGACTTCTATTTATGATTGGTTCACCACTATTGAGGGGCGGCAGGAGGCGATGGAATTTAGTGAAAGAGTGATAGAGAGTCTAGGGTTCAGAGGAGCTAAAGACCCTCAGGAGCTTAGACCATCCCAAATCACTCAACCCTTAAGTGTGATCACGTGGGAGGAGGTGGTGGATGAGAATCAAATTCTTTCAGAAAGAGGGCAATACCAACACGGGACAACCTCTGATGGCTATGCACCCTCTAAAGCCTATTTTGAGGCTAGGCAGAGTCAGCAGGGAGATCTAGCAGAGGCTCTGGATGACTTGCGGAAGCTCCATAAGCAAGCTGCGTTTCTCTTCTTAAATGGAAACACCTATGCGAAGATTGGAGTGGATTTGGCAGCTATTTTAGTGGAGGATCTAACAATGTTACAAACAGAAGTGATTACTGGGCATATATCAGGGGTGGATATTCTGCCTGTGGGTGAGCTTAGGGAGAAGCTTTTAGGAAGTTAATAGGAGTGATCAGGAAAACGTGGATGGTCGAAAGTCATTGAATAAGTAGAACTATTCAGCGATTTGATTTTCGGGAGTTGTGGGCTGTTCTATGGTAGTTGGGTGAGGAGGAAGTGTGGATTTGTGGAAAATTCTCTAGCGAGGAAAGAAAAGATCCGTTAATTTCTTAGCTAGATGAATAAACCCAAACAATCAAAAGGCCCCCGTGAGAGAGATTTCACAGCGGGATTAGTCAATGGTGCGTCTTGTTCTTATGTTGGGACGACTGGTGAGGTGAGTCTTGATCAGCGCATTATGGCGATGGCTCAGGATATTGCAGGTGATCAGGACGCTTGTTTACTTGCGGAGATGATGACGACTGCGGTGCGTATCACTCGTGGCCCGATTAGTGGTGGTGATTATAAGATGATGAATCGCGCTCTCAAGGAGATGCAGATTGCGCATGAAATCTTCGCGTCTTTCCGTGGGGGGCGTAAAGTCGCAGTTTTTGGCTCTGCGCGCACACCTGCGGATGATCCTGAGTATCTTACTGCCGTGGATTTCTCGAAGCGTATGCTTGCGGAGGGCTTTATGACCATTACCGGAGCTGGGCCAGGGATCATGGCGGCTGGTAATGAGGGGGCTGGGCGTGAGAATAGCTTTGGCCTTAATATTTCTCTTCCTTTTGAGGCTTCTGCGAATGCTTTTATTGCGGGCAATGAGAAGCTGATTGATTTTAATTTCTTCTTCACTCGCAAGCTTTCCTTTGTGAAGGAGGCGGATGCGGCTGTGGCTTTCCCAGGTGGCTTTGGCACGATGGATGAGATCTTTGAGGCGCTCACGCTGATTCAGACGGGCAAGGCGACTGTGTACCCTATTGTGCTGATTGATGCGAAGGGTGGTAACTACTGGAAGGACTGGGAAGAGTTTGTGAAGACACAGTTGCTTTCTAACAAACTCATTTCAGAAACTGATTTTGCGCTCTTTAAGGTGACGGACTGTGTGGATGAGGCGATCGAGGAAATTGTTTCCTTCTACAAGGTGTTTCATTCCTACCGCTATGTGGGTGACCAGTTAGTGATTCGCCTGAATGAGGCGATTTCTGAAAACTCTCTGGCGGCACTCAATAAGGATTTTGCAGATATTGTGAAATCGGGTGAGATTGTGCAGCGTGGAGCACTGGAAGAGGAGGCGAATGAGGAAGATCTAGCAGAACTGCCGCGTGTTGTCTTACGCCATAAGCGCCGCGATTTTGGGCGTTTGCGCATGCTGATTGATGCGATCAATGAGTCGAAATAGATTCAGTAGAGTTAAAATAAATTAAAGTTATGAGCTCTCCTTATGTGATTGATATCTCGAATGTCCGTAAGACCTACTCCGGAGGTGTAGAGGCGCTGCGAGGTGTCTCTCTTAAAGTGCCTCGGGGTGAAATCTTTGGCTTATTAGGGCCGAATGGTGCCGGTAAGAGCACGCTTATTAAGATATTGATGACCATTATCCGCGCTTCCTCCTGCCAAGGTGTGATGCTTGGGCAACCTGTGGGTCATAAGGCAACACTGGCTAAGGTGGGCTATCTGCCTGAGCATGTGCGCTTCCCTGAGTATCTGACGGGTAGGCAGGTGATTCACTACTCTGCGGGATTAGCTGGGGTGCCGACTCGCTATGCAAAGAAGAAGACAGAGGAGCTCTTAGAGTTCGTGGGGATGAAGACTTGGGCGAAGAAGCCGATGAAAACGTTTTCTAAAGGAATGAAGCAGCGCATAGGACTCGCCCAGGCACTAGTGAATGATCCTGATATTGTGTTTTTGGATGAGCCCACAGATGGGGTGGATCCTAAGGGGCGAAAAGAGATGAGAGAGGCACTGCGGGAACTCGCCAGCGAGGGGCGTACAGTCTTTGTGAATAGTCACTTGTTAGGTGAGTTAGAGATGATCTGTGACAGTGCTGCTGTGATGACTCAGGGCGAGATTGTCCTTCAGGGTAGTTTGAGTGAGCTCATCCAATCTGATGGCTACACACTGAGTGTAGAGGGTGATTTGTCAGTGGATCTACAGACGAAGTTAGAGCGGATGCAGGTGAAGCATGAGAACGGTGAACTCACTGTGGAGAATAAACACCTTGCTCAGCAGCTGATTGACACACTACGTGCGAGTGAAGTGAATATCCTCAGTATGTATAAGAATAAGCAGAGTCTTGAGGATATGTTCCTAGATGCTGTGGAGGGAATGGGGCCAGGAGCCTATCAAGGAGAATCGAAGAAAGAGAATAAACCTAATAAAGAGGTGGTGAATAAGGAGGTGGTATCATGAAGACGCTCTGGGTGATTTTACTGGATTCTTACCGCATGATGAATGCGCGTAAGCTCTTCTGGGTGTGTATAGCTATGTCGCTGATGGTGGGGCTTGGCTATGCTTCTGTGGAATTTGATGAGACGGGTTATTCCATTGGTTTTGGGATGATACATTTTGAGAATGAATTTCTCACTAAGGGCTCGCCGATGGCGCAGTGGTTTTATGTGATGATTTTTAATGAATTTTTTGTCAAATTGTGGCTGGGAGGAGGGGCGATTCTATTAGCCATAGTGGCCACAGCTTCCATTTTCCCAGAGCTGACAAAGGAGGGAGCCATAGAGGTGACTCTCTCAAAGCCCGTTGGGCGCTGGACGATATTTTTGGCGAAGTTTTTTGGAGGCTGTCTGTTTACGTTTTTGCAGTCTTTACTCTTTGTGACGATTGTCTTTATAGCTGTGGGGCTGCGTGTGGAGGTATGGAATGTGACCTTATTCTGGGCAGTGCCTTTAGTGACCTTTGTCTTTAGCATGCTGTTCTGTGTGTCTGCTCTGATTGGTGTTATGTTTCGCTCCGAAATTTTTGCTATTATTGGAACCTTGATGCTATGGTGCTTAAGCTGGAGTGCGCAGTCGTTTGAGTTAATTGCCTACGATTTAGAAGTGGTGAAACCTAATGCTGGCTATAAGTTGAATATGCAAACAGCTCAGTTAGAAAAACTACCCAAAGGAACAAAACCCAAGGAACCCAAATTATTACCGATAGCTCAAGTTTTAGAGAAACCACTTCCAAAGACGCGAGCAGGTGCTGAACTTCTAAAACGCTTTATTGTCTTTCCGGATAGTGGCAGTGGTTTAGAGAGTATTGACTTCGAGTCGCTTAGGGGGGGGCGTAGTCAAAGTAGCGTATTACAATCCATGAATAAGGAACTAAACCAGCGGCATAGTACAGCGTATGTCATCTGGGGTTCTCTGGCCTTTATTACTGTAATTCTTGCGATTGCGGGATTTCTCTTTGTGAGAAAGGATTACTAATTCATTTGTTGAGAACGAACGAGAGGCGTGCGGATTGATCGGAGATTAAGGCTGGTTTCAGGCATGTCTCATCGTGAGGTGAGAGCGGCGATTGCTGCAGGGCGAGTGCAGTGTAATGATCTCGTTGTCACCTCGGGTGATACGCATACGGATGTCTTTATTCGCCTCAGTGTGGATGGCAAGGAGGTGTACCATAAAGAAGCTGTGTATATTATGCTTCATAAGCCCCCGGGGTACGTGAGTGCGAATAGCGATAGCGAACATCCTACGCTCTTCGCGCTCCTTAAGGGGGAATACACAGGTGAGGAGCTCCATATAGCAGGCCGCCTAGATCGCTACACTACGGGGCTTGTTCTGCTGACCAATGACGGACAGTGGTCTCGAGCGATGACGAACCCATCCTCAAAAAAACCCAAGGTCTACGAGGTGGAACTTGATGGTGATCTGGAGTCTTCTATGGTCAATGCCTTTGCGGAGGGGTTTTATTTCCCGACAGAAGGGAAATACACCATGGCGAGTGAATTAGACATTCTCGCGCCTCGTCGTGCTCGCCTTACGCTCTATGAGGGGATGTATCACCAAGTGAAGCGAATGTTTCACCGTGTGGGTCGAAAGGTGGTGAAATTACACAGAATCTCTGTGGGGCCCTACGAACTCGGGGATTTGGCAGAAGGCCAGTGGAAGCTAGTCTCTGATCAGGTGTTCGATGTTTAGAGTCCTCCATAGAGTGAAGGATGAATTTTTAAAAAAATGGGAATAAAGTGAACACGCTGGCCATCGGACGAGATAGCTTAGTGGTGATCACTGGCTAAAATCGATATAAAACCATGAAAACAACCATGACAATACTAGCTGCCAGCGCAGCTCTTATGGTGGGTGCTAGTGCTGCACCTATCTCGTCGTCTGTTGCCGATGTAAACATCGTCGCTGCAGATGAAATGACTAAGACAGTGAATCTCACTGTCACAGGCATGAAATGAGCGGGCTCTTGTAGTAGAAAAGTGCAGGCTGCACTTAGCAATGTTGAAGGAGTCGTCTCATCAGAAGTGACCAAGGGGAGAGCTGTCGTAACAGCGAAGAAAGATGTGAAAGCAGGACAAATGATCAAAGCTCTCAAGAAAGCAGGCTTTGGTGGTTCTGTTGAAAAGAAAGGGAAAAAAGGTTAGTTTTTTTTCTTCACCCATAGTTATACCAACTCAAAAACTAGCTGGTCGAATTCGCTAGACCTTTGACGAGACGTTATCGTTGTCACTCATCGGAGATGCTCGCATCACCGATGGGTTCCGCCTTAACCTCTCACCAAATCTCTTCGCGCTTTCTAGCAGTTAGTTTTCCTCACTGGTATTAGAAGGTCTAGGGAGTTTCCCTAGGCCTTTTTTGTGCATAGAGGAATACATAGAGAGGTATTAGGCGCTAGTTTACGCCAACTCTTTTCAATACCGAGCGTTTGGCGTGCAGAGGCCTTACTCAGAGCTTTCTTCAGGTAAGGGGAAATCCTGAGGTTTACCTCTCTTTCCACCCTTTGTCTTATTTCTTGAGCGAATAGAAAAGACAATGGGAACACCCAGGATATTGTGTTTGTCCCGAATTCGATTGGAGAGGTACTGCTCGTAGTGCTCATGCATGAGGCGCTTGTCATTGACAAAGAGCACGTAGGTGGGGACGGGAATTGCTGTGTAGCGGTCATTCACGATCGCTGTCCCATAGAGTAGTTTCACGCGCTTATTGAACTTCTTATGCGTGCCTGGAGGCTTCGACTGGAAGGACTCCTGTAGAAGGCGATTGAGCATACCTGTAGTGATCGTGTTCTGCGCGGATTCCCGAATCTTTGTGACTTGCTTAAAGACTTGAGAAATATGCTGACCCTCGCGGGCGGAGACACAGGCGATAGGGGCGTAGCTGACAAAGAAGAGCTCAGTATCAACGAGTTTTTTCACCTTCTCGAGGCGCTGGGTGCGCTCCATGCCTGGGTGGAAGAGATCCCATTTATTGAGCACAAGTAGACAAGGTTTATTCTCATTCTTAATGGTGCGAGCAATGGTGCGATCCATGGTGGAGACTCCAGCCTCTAGGTCGATGACTAAAAGGCATAAGTCAGCGCGGCGAATGGACTTCTCTGTACGCATCGCAGAGAACACCTCCACACTTGTGTCCATTTTCGCGCGCTGGCGCAGTCCTGCTGTGTCGATGAGGGTGTGGAGCTCACCCTGGAACTCATAGGGGATATCCAGTGCATCGCGCGTGGTACCGGCAATTTCTGAGACAATGGCACGCTCATCATGGAGAATGGCATTGATCAGAGAGGATTTGCCTGCATTGGGCTTACCCACAATGGCGATTTTTAGCCCAGCACGAGTGACCTCTGCTTCAGCCTGGGCGATTTCGTCTCGAAATGGTTTCAGAGAAACATCAATGAACTCACAGAGAGCTCCGAATCCACGGCCGTGTGCCGCTGAGATCGCAATACCATTGCCCAGCCCTAGAGTCGCGAAGTCACTGGCGATATTCTCCTGCTCGGCGTGATCAGCCTTGTTAAGAATCAGGCAGACCTCGGGCTTCGCACGTCTGAGCTTTTGGGCGAGTGCCTGATCAATCGCTGTGAGACCATCGCGCGCATCCACCACAAAGAGAATGAGATTAGCCGTATCCATAGCCACCTCGGCCTCCAGAGTCACTTGGCCTGCGAATCCATCATCCAGAGTGGCGCCGATCCCCCCTGTATCGATCACCTCGCAGGGGTGCTCGGTGAGAGTGCAGGGGGCTGAGATACGGTCTCGTGTTACACCGGGCTGATCGTGCACAATCGCGATATTACGCCCAGCTAGTCGGTTAAAAATGGCGGACTTTCCGACGTTAGGACGCCCTACGATAGCTACAGTTGGCATGATATAAGAAAAAAAGAATTCACTGGGGGAAAAGAGGCATAGTGCAGGAGAGAAAGGTTTGTCAACTACAGTTCCAGACTCTCAGAGCGAGGTTCTCGCTCAGGTGAGAGGCGAGTACTACCACTTAAGGGCACCTCTGAAAACCTCATTTCTGAAAATACCACCAGATTGCTCCATTTCTGCGTTGTCCACAATCCTTATGAATACATTCAAAAGTGATTGTGTTTGCCTTGATCTGAAACAATCTGAAGACATTTTTTACCAAAAGCAGGTTTCCAGAGGTACCCTTAAGTGCCTCGGTGACGAATAGAATGTAGCTGTTTGATACTCTCTATCGTGTAGTGGTGGGCGGAGAAGAGAGTGATGGCAGCGGTCAATAGCACGGGATAAATTGGCGAGAAGGGGACGACTTTGAGCATCACCCAGCCCAGCGTGAACATCTGAGCGATCGTACATACTTTACCGATCCAGTGAGTGTGAATGGCGACGCTACCATTGAGCTTGAGAATCATAGCAATGCCAATACCCATGCTAATATCTCGCAGCACCACCATAGAGGCGAACCACACCGGAAGCTGCCAGCCATGTTCTCCCCAGGGGACTTGAGAAAGTACCACGAGAGCCACGAGCATAAGTACCTTGTCAGCGAGAGGGTCGAGAATCGCACCCAGTCTAGTAGGACTATTGGTGCGGCGCGCCACATAGCCATCGAGAGCATCACCCGCAGCTGTGAGGATAAAGAAGCAGAGTGCCCACCAGCGAAGACTCTCCACGGGATTCCCCGCCAAGACACTCTCACCATATTGCCACGCTAGGGTGCCATAGATAGGAATGAAAATGAGGCGAATAATCGTGATGAGATTGGCCAGTGTCACGCACTAGACATGCGATGAATGAGCCACATAGAAAAGTAAAATGAGCACTAGGTGGGGACAAAACACAGGTACGCAGAAATCCCAGCGCACGAATCCCTCTGCCAAGACTTGCATGCCGCTCGAAACAAGGCTAAGGGATACATCCATGAAAGTACTCAGTCATAAGGATTCTAGCTATTTAGAGTTTGTCCGCACACTGGATCGCCGAGCGATTCCCGCGAAGCACCTTCGTGAGAGTGTCGCCAGTATCGTGGCTGATGTGGAAACACGCGGTGAGGCTGCAGTATTTGACTACACAGAGAAATTTGACGGCGTGCGGCTAAACGCTCAGACCATGCGTGTGAGTGTGGAAGAGATCCAAAATGCGCGCAATGTCGTGGAAGACTCCGTGAAGCAAGCGATCGAGGAAACGCGCTGTAATGTGCATGAATTTGCCCTGCACTCACTCAGACAAGACTGGCAGGCGCACAATCGCCAAGGGGTTGAGGTCGGAGAGCGCTTTGTCCCCTATGATCGAGTAGGCTGCTATATCCCTGGCGGGAAAGCACCCCTTGTCTCCACAGCCCTTATGACAGCTGCATTTGCGCAGGCCGCAGGGGTCGAGCAGATTGTTGCCGCCACACCCGTGGGCGTGAATGGAGAGGTGAATCCGAACTTACTCTATGCCCTCGTGGAATCAGGGGCGACAGAGATTATTAAATTCGGCGGAGCTCAGGCCATCGCTGCGATGGCGCTCGGCACAGACTCCCTCGAACCTGTGGAGAAACTCTTTGGCCCGGGCAATAGCTATGTCGTTGAGGCGAAGCGCCAGCTCGTAGGAGCCGTGTCTATTGACCTCTTACCTGGGCCCAGTGAGGTGCTGGTAATCGCGGACGACTCTGCGAATGCCACCTTTATCGCGGCCGATTTATTAGCGCAGGCCGAGCATGGTGGAGATAGTGTCGTCGGGTTTCTCACGGACTCACAAGACCTACTAGATCAAGTTCAGTTAGAAATTCAAAAACAACTCAAGACACTCTCTCGGGCAGAGTATCTCATTCCCGTGTTAGAAAAGGGGACATTTGCTCTGTTCGTGGAAGATTTAGAAAGTGCTCTGACTATCTGCAATGAATTTGCGCCAGAGCACCTATGTCTGATTGTTAGGGAAGAAGAGAAGTGGCTGAAGAAGGTGCGTACAGCAGGTGCCATTTACGTGGGGAATTACGCAGCTGTCGCTGTAGGGGATTTCTTAGCAGGGCCCAGCCACACACTCCCTACAGGAGGTTCTGGGAAATCATTCTCAGGAATTCGCGCGGATCAATTCCAGCGCCGCACCAGCATAGTACGCATGGATCAGCAGTCCGTGCGACTTTCTGAACCATTCGTGAAAGAATTCGCCCGAGTCGAGGGACTCGACGCACACGGACAGAGTGTGACGATTCGTGCCGAGTGGAGTGAGGAGTAAGTAATAGCGACTTACTTACCAAAAGCCTCTAGCAGCTTCTCGTGGAGCATGGAGTCATTGTCCATATAGTGGCGCACGCTCATACCCAGAAAGATGGCGACGATACCCAGAATAAGAAAAAGCAGAGGATTTGTGCCGACTCGTTTTACCTGTATCACTGGCTGCTGATTTGGTGGTAGGGCGTTTGTCGGGACTGGTTCACTCGCTGGTGCTTGCGCGGGTTGAGGGGGACTTGGCGGGGAGGGTTTGGACGGCGCTGCTTCCTCACTGTGGCTCTTATCGGGAAAGGAGGGGCGCTGGCGTGATTGGAAGTCTCCTTCGTCATCGAGTTCTTCACGCTCTTCTTCTGTGAGTTGGAACTCTAGAGCCACATCACCGATCGAGGCCTCTGTTCCATCAAAGAGGTCGATGATTTGGAACTTTGTGCCGTCCTGTTTGAGCCCATTGGTCGAGTCTAAGTCTTCGAGGATGTAGCCACCTTTGACACGCCTGATTTCACAGTGGAGGGATGAGATAGAGCCGCAAGAGAGTTTGACATCATTGTCTAAGGCGCGGCCGATTTTAATAATCTCTCTCTCGAGTTTGAGACGATAGGGCTGTGGTGCTTCCCCTTTTTCTGTGACGGTGACTCTGGGCATAAGAACTTGAAAAGTTTTATGAGTCTAAAAATTCATGTGGCTTTAAGCAACGAAAATCTCGAGAACTTAGAGACTTGCGTTGCTAGGACTCAGTGTAGCACAGCGCTCAATAATGATCCCATGATACGATACAAATCAGAAGCTTATGATCCATAAAAGCTTCTCTCATGTGTCTTAGCACCTTTCTATAAAACGACTATTTGAACTGACAACGATTCGCGCGGGGGAATAGCCAAGTCAGCCCAGACCTCGAAACAAGTATGCCCGATACGCTCTCCATCATCAAAGATGCCTATACTAGTTATGCAGAGTATCTGTGGCGCGAAATCACGAATCCAAGCTGGAATAACTATGTATACTGGCTTATGGGGATTTCCCTTTTCTTCTTTATTTTAGAGATTCTGCGACCTTGGAGAGAAGATCAGCCGCGATTTAGAAAGGACTTTTGGTTGGATGCCTTCTACATGGTTTTTAATTTCTTCCTCTTTTCACTGATCATTTACAATGCGGCTTCGGAGGTTATCGTTACTTGGTTTCGTGAGGGTCTAGCGTACTTTGGAATCGATAACCTTGTTGCCATCGAGATTGGAAGTTGGCCGATATGGGGGCAGCTACTTGTGCTGTTTCTTGTTCGAGACTTTGTGCATTGGAACGTGCATCGCATGCTTCACCGCGTGCCTTGGCTCTGGGAATTTCATAAAGTCCACCATTCTGTGGAACAGATGGGCTTTGCCGCTCATCTGCGCTTTCACTGGATGGAAAATGTCGTCTATCGAGTTCTTGAATACCTTCCACTAGCTCTGATCGGCTTTGGGATTCAGGAGTTCTTTCTTGTCCATGCTTTCACAACCTTGGTGGGGCATTTTAATCACTCAAATTTACGTGTTCCCTTGGGTCCACTGAAATATGTTTTTAACAATCCTCAAATGCATATTTGGCATCACGCGAAGAAGATGCCCAAAGAGCACCTGTATGGTATGAACTATGGCCTGACTCTAAGTATCTGGGACTATCTCTTTGGCACTGCCTGTATCCCGCACGATGGGAAGGATATCCCTCTGGGTTTCACAGGGGTGAAGACGTTTCCAAAAACCTTCATTGGCCAGAGTCTTCACGGTTTTAGAAGAAAGCGAAAAAAGAAAGACGTATGAAGGGCACCTCTGAAAACCTCATTTCTGAAAATACCACCAGATTGCTCCATCTCTGCGTTGTCCACAATCCTTATGAATGCATTCAAAAGTGATCGTGTTTGCCTTGATCTGAAACAATCTAACGGCATTTTTTACCTAAAGCAGGTTTCCAGAGATGCCTAACCCTGAGCTGACAGTAATCAAATAGTCGAGTGCATAAGTGACCCTCAGTAGTGACCCTCAGCAATGATTCCATGTTCTAGTGATTGCGTGTTTGCTGCCAACTGACAGCGTCTATGACTATGGTCAGCAGAAGGTAGGTTGGGACGATGCAGCTGGCTGCCCATTCCCTTTCATCGCTTGAGAGGCAGAATAGACTAAGGTAAGGCTGAGTGCTGCCACAGCGAGGGTGATGAGGAAGTTCTTGAGGGTCATAGTGATTTAGATGTTATGAGAAGGTGCTTCAGATAAGACTGGGAGCAAGTGGTTTTTTGGGAGTTATTTCTACAAATAGTACGAAATCGTTTCTCTTTTACTTCGCTTAAGTACTACGGCCTAACTTGTAGCCGAGATAGCTCGCTGCTAACCCACCGAGAACGGAGGCTAGAATATAGACACAGGCGAGGGTGATTTGCTGAGACTCGATGAGCTTTTGAGAATCAAGGGCGAAGGTCGAAAACGTGGTGAATCCGCCGAGGAATCCTGTTGTGAGGAGAGGAGGGAGCCAGCTTATTTGAGTGCTTTTCCCCCAGCCGTGGAGCCAACCAATCAGAAAACAGCCCAGAATATTGCAGAGAAAGATCGCCAAGGGGAATTTCCCCGCAGGAGCAGGAAGAGCACTGGACAGGGCAAACCGAGCCATAGCACCTAAGCCTCCTCCTAGAAAAACGTAGAATAAGTGCATAGGTCAGTGTGAGATAGAAATCTGGGTGAGATAAGTCCGCACGGTCTTAGTCCGTCGTGTGGCGTTTCAGCAAGATACCGTGCCGTGGACTTAGCAGGAAGGAGAGAATAAAGACAGTACCCAGAGTAAAGACAATCGCGGGACCAGGCTGAACATCGATAGCAACTGAGAGGATGACCCCAAACACACCAGCAAGAGCGCCAATGATCCCACCACCCCAGAAGATCAGAGCCGTTTTATCCGTGTAGAGTAGCATAGTGGCTGCGGGGGCGACGAGTAAACCAACAGAGAGCACACAGCCTACAGCTTGAAGAGAGGCGACAAGCATTAGTACGAGTAGGAGGAAAGAAAGATACTGCATCAAGCGCGTAGGCACTCCCTGTGCGGCCGCGACATTAGGCTCAAAGAGTGTGAGTAAGAGAGGGCGCATGAAGAGGATACAGGCAGCGAGAGTGAAGGCGCTAATGAGAAAGGCGATCTTAAGATCTGAGTCACTCACAAAGGTGATTTCACCAAAGAGCCATTCGTGTAAATCCACAGACACAGGCAAGAAGGGGAGCAGGGCGATCCCCCCTGCAAAAGCAGACGTGTAGAGAATGGCGAGGGCGGTCGCTTGGGGGATACGGGAATTACGCCCCACCAGTACCGAGCTGAGACCAACTAACAGACAGGCAAAGAGTGCCCCCATAAAGGCATTGAGTTGGGAGAGATGCCCTGTGAAATACACTGCAATGGCAATACCCGGCAGCATGGTGTGAGAGAGCGCAGATACGGAGAGAGCATTTCGCCGAAGATTCACAAAACCACTAAAAAAACCATTGGCAAAGCCAATCAAGACCGCAGCTAGGAGTGCGCGCTGGAGAAAGCTCTGTTCGCGGATGAGCTCAAAGACTTCACTCATGCGTTAAAACAAGATTCGATGTTAGGCTCCGTGAGGAGTTCTTCAGTTGGGCCGAACCCATAGCCCCGCTGATTCAGCAGAAGTGTCTGATTAAAGATTTCAGAGGCATTGGAGAGATCGTGGTGAGAGGCAATAATGAGTCTGCCTTCCTCTGCGAGAGAGAGAATGGTTTTTTCTAACATAGCTGCTGCTGTACGGTCTAGTCCTGTGAAAGGCTCATCAAGGAGGAGGACGTGTGCCTCCTGACAAATCGCTCTGCCGAGGAAAGCGCGCTGCTGCTGACCACCTGAGAGCTCGCGAATCTGGCGCTCAGAGAGATCAGTGAGCTCTAAGTGCTCTAGTGTTTGATCCACGGCAGCGTGATCGACTTTAGAGAATCGTGAGAACATACCCGTTTGTGGGTAGCGTCCCATTTCCACCAGACCTCTCACTGTGATCGGGAAGTTCCAGTCGACTTCTTCTCGCTGGGGTAAGTAGGCGAACTCGCGCGACCACTTAGTGATGCGGGAGCCACGCCAGCTCAGTGAGCCTTTTGTGTACTTGGTGAGACCCGCAATGGTCTTTAGCAGAGTGGATTTACCGGCACCATTTGGCCCTATCAGAGCGACTCGGTTCCCACAGGAGGTAGAAAAGGAAATGTCCTTGAGGGCAGAAACTTGGCGATAGCCAACACTCAGAGAGTCCACCACTAATTCGTGATGTTGCGAATGGTGTGCACAGCACTCGTGATCGCTATGAAGTTCTGACATGAGTGTGCAGAGTACGTCAGCTTACCACTCTACCACAACAACATCTTGGATATTATCATCACTTCTGAGGTAAACATTCTTTTGTGCATGGTTTTGTGGTGCGAGTTCGAGTTCTACAAAGTTCTGCTCACTAGGCGTCTTCCAGTTCACCTCGACAAGAAACTCAGCACTATGGCCTTGGATATTGGTGGCTACAGCGTCTGAGTAGACTTGGGTGTTTAGATCTTTTCTCTCCGCGATGATGCGTTCCCCCTGTTTCACAGTGACAGACTCAGGGATACTGGAGAAATACATGGTTAATTGAGTCGGCAGAGATGTGTCATCGTGGTCACCGTGATCGTCTGAGCCATTCTCTGAGGAAGCAGCTTCGGCAGCCTTCTCAGCTTCGACTTCAAATAACTGATCAGCATCAATCATGATGCCTTTCATGGTAAAATAGAGACCGCCAAAGATACAGGCTATCACGCCAAGACCGACTAGTGGGGAAGCTTTCATAGGGGGTGTTATTGTCGAAATGGCATTGTATTGCAAGCCTTTTGCATGATGCTTGCATGGGCATTAATAGAGGAGCTAGACCAGTGACATGCGGTTGAGGATATGCCGTTTATCGTAGTAAAGAGAAGGTGAGCTAAAGGACTGAGAAGAGAGAGCCTCGAAGTCCTATTTGGAAGCCAAATCCTCTCTTGCTCAATCTAGAAGATTGAGCTACTGAGCTGTATGAGTGATTCTATGAGTGGTTCGCCCCAGCAAGCACCCTACCAAGTCCTACTCTACTATTTCTACACGGAGATAGAAGATCCAGAGACCTATAGAAAAGAGCATCTAGCTCTCTGCGAGGGTTTAGGGCTCAAGGGGCGTATTCTGATCTCTCAAGAAGGCATTAATGGCACAGTCTCTGGCGAAACAGCATCTTGTCAGGCCTACCAAGACGCGCTGCGCGCTGATCCACGTACTGCGAATATGGAGTGGAAAGTCGATCCAGAGCAGGGGCACGTCTTTCCGAAACTATCGATAAAAGTTCGCTCAGAAGTCGTCACACTAGGACTCGGGGAAGAGGACTTTTCACCCACCGAGAGTACGGGCAAGCACCTCAGCCCCGAAGAATGGCGAGAAGCCATGAAAGACCCCAATGCCGTGATCATTGATGCTCGCAATGACTATGAGTGGAAGGTGGGGCATTTTAAAAACGCGATCTTACCTCCTCTGCGCAATTTCCGTGAATTTCCCCACTGGATCCGCGAGAACCGTGACCAGTTAGAAGGAAAGAAAATCCTCACCTACTGCACGGGGGGAATTCGCTGTGAGAAATTCAGCGGGTTTCTACTCAAAGAAGGCTTTGAAGACGTGAATCAGCTGCACGGTGGAATCGTGACCTACGGGAAAAACGAGACGACTCGAGGAGAAGACTTTGATGGCGAATGCTATGTCTTTGACTCGAGAGTGAAAGTCCCTGTCAATACAGCGAATCCAGAAGTCGTCGGGCGCTGTGTCCACTGTGAGATGCGGACTGAGCGCTACGTGAACTGTGCCGAAAAGCACGACTGCAATGAACAACACTTCTGCTGTGAGAGCTGTGCCACTGAGCACCACGGCTGCTGCTCAAGCACCTGCGAAGAAGTGGTGATAGCTAAGCTGTAGACTGAGCTCATAATGCAAAAGTTAGTAGTATTATTAATAGTGGCCTTGTTGAGTGCATGTTCTGTCCCTGAATATCATGATGGTTGGATATCTGGTGTGAAAAGAGGGCAGAAAATCCGAGATTTAAGAACTGTACCAAAACACTCCACTGATCTTAGAGAACTGTCATTGAGTTTACCCATTCTGGAATCAAGAGATAGCGCTACTCTAGATGTGTATTACGAATTGTCTGAGGCTGCTCCAGATAAAGATGTTTGGCATTTACCAGCTGACGGAGCCCAAATACCTGTCACAGTGACTCGTTTACCGAATGATGCCAATGGGTTGCAAAAAATCAGATTATCATACTCTCATGTGAGAGATGGAAATTATGCAGAATTTGATTCCTATGAGACCAGTCTCAAAAGACTTGAAGGTGAATGGGAGGTAACAGACCACCGAAAGAAATGATGTAAACGGTTTCCAGCACCTCTATTTCTGCGTCGCTAAAACGAGTCTAACATTGGTCTTTAGATCTCCTGGCAAATCCCTCATGAATAGAAATGTCATAGTCGCTCCTGCGAATAACCCAGCGACGGCAGAAGTGGCTATTTTCTTATTCATCTCATAAGTGGTCTAACCTATGGGATGAATTTGTGAGAGAAAATAATGCTAATGCACCTATCCGCGGCCAATGCCTGTCAGACCTGGTAGAATACAGAGGCAGGCCCAGATTGAGGAGAGAAGTAGACCAATTGTGCCCACACCGACCTTCTCAGGAAGGACATTGTTGATTGTGGTATCAAGTGGCTGTATTTCTACGGGTGCTGCCGGTTCCTCAGGTGTATTCGGGTCAAGGAGATCAGCTGCTTGTACTGAGCCATTTACCGGCTTGCCTTGGGTGAGGAGAGTTTCCACTTCCTCAACTGTGACTGCAGAGGCGCCATTGCCGTATTGGTGGCGCACATAGGTAAGAATATCAGAGATTTCCTCATTGGTGAGTGGTTTACCCGCATTGAGAGATTGGGGCATAACACTGTTGTACTTCTCACCCGCAACCTCAATTTCACCCACCAGGCCGTATTTGACGATTTTGACAAGATTTTCCTTTGGTCCAGTGACCCACTCTGAATTCGCGAGTGGAGGGAAAGCTCCTGGAATACCTGCACCGGTAGGCTGGTGGCAAGTGGCGCATAGCCCGGGAGTATCGTAGAGCTTTTTACCACGCTCAAGAGCAGCTTCATCCGCTACGGCTGTAGTCAGGGAGGTAGCAAGAATAGAGACAGAAAGAAATCGCTTCAACATAAGAAAATCAGTGGTTGCGGCGCACCCTAGTGTCCAAGGGCACAGAGGTCACGCCTTAAGATGAGAAAAATCAGTGGGAGTTGTAGCCTATTGAACTCCTGAGGTCTACTCAGAAGGCTTTTCGAGGTCACTGGCCTTGAACATACCTGTGGTCTTGGAGTCCTTGAGGATCTCTTGAACTTGCTCCAGTGTGACGGCCTCTTTCTTTTCACTGAAGGTCATGCGAACGTAGGTAAGAATATCAGCGATCTCTTGATCTGTCAGTGGTTTTCCAAGATTGAGAGGAGTAGGCATCACACCATTGTACTTTGTACCAGCGACTTCTATCTCGCCCATGAGACCATATTTAGTGATCTTAACGAGGTTCGAGAGAGGGCCCTCGACCCACTCGGAGTTTGTCAGTGGGGGGAAGGCTCCGGGGAGACCAGCTCCTGTGGGCTGGTGACAAGTCGTGCACAGACCGGGAGTGTCGTAGAGTTTTTTACCACGAGCTAGGGATTCTTCATCCGCTGAGGCAAAGAGAGAGAAAGAGCTGAAAAGAACTAGGCTAAGGAGTGTGTGTTTCATAATGTCGGTATGGTGAAAATATGGTGAGTGGCTATGTAAGAAATTACACGCATTTGTCAAATACGTCTAGTCTCAGCAGTGATGTTAGAGTGAAAAAGGAGATGCTTTATACCAACTCAAAAAACTATCTGGAAGAATTCGCTAGACCTTTGACGAGATGCCATCGTTGTCACTCATCGGAGATGCTCGCATCACCGACGAGTTCCGCCTTGATCTCTCACCAAATCTCTTCGCGCTTTTTACCAGTTAGTTTTCCTCATTGGTATTAGATTGACAAATGAGCAGTAGCGGCACAAAACAGCTCAGCACTTTGAGCCGACATGGCGGAATTGGTAGACGCGCTCGATTCAAAATCGAGTTCCTAGTGAGTGTGGGTTCGATCCCCACTGTCGGTATTCTCAATGTGCTTTATTACAATGACTTGTGTTAGTTGTATTGGATGTATTGATTGTGTTAGTTACTTGGATCCTGAGGGTTTTGCAGCTGCCCTAAAGAGATTTCACTTGGTCTAATCGAGTATGCTGATTGCGTAGGTCGTCTCTAGTGATGCCTTTTCCGCGGTTCATGCGCTCCATTTTTTGTAGAGTCGCCTGCATACCATAAATCGCTGCAAGCACGTCACCTGTGTGTCCAGTTTCTGAAATGGTGTGCATGTTACGAATCGGGAAGCCAATGGAAGAAACAGCACAGTCAAAGCCCGCTAGTGCGGCAGCCATGGCATCTGTTCCCGTGTCCCTGCCTGACATATCGCGCTGAAGTGGGATGCCTTCATCCAGACAAGCTTGCTCGATAAGGGAGTTGAGATAATCACTCGTGACAGCTCCCGTGGTGATGGTGAAGCCTTCTCCCATAGTCATGGAGTTCATGCGCTTCGCAGCAATTCCCGGGGCGGCGTCATAGTCGTGGTTCACATCTGTGGCGATGATCATATCTGGCTGGAGTTCACCGGCGATTGCGGTAGCGCCGAAGCGGCCGATTTCCTCATGTGTGGCGATGGTGAAGAGCACACGTAGGTTCTTGAGTGGCTTCTTGGCGATGAGGGCGGCAAGTTCAGACACTGTGAAACAGCCAAGACCATTGTCGAGGTAGGCGCCGTAGAAACTGTCCGCGGAAAAGCCTCGCTTGATAGGGCGATCTAGTATAATTGGGTCGCCAGCCTTGAGGCCAAGTTTTTCTAATCGCTCCTTGCGGTCTTCACCGTGCATTTGGAGCTCGATATAGAGCATGTTCTGTTTGATGCCTTTTTCTCCTGAGCGAGTCGGCGCATCTGCGAAGTGGATCGCACCGAGTGCCTCGATAGTGCCTCCTTCAATGACTCTGTACTCTCCAGGTTTCTTCGGATTTTGGGGGAAGATCTTCACCTCGTGGCCGATAAGGACATTCGGGATAAAGGAATCGCAGTTTATCCAGATTTTCCCATCACTGGTGATCTGGCGCACCTGCATGCGTATTTTATCGGCATGGCCTATGAGCATCACACTGGGCATGTCATCCTGACCTGGGTGAGTGTCTAACACAATGCCTGCATTGCCCTTAAACTGGTGAATACCCCATGACTTTGGTTTTATTGTTTCAAAGAATGGCTTGATCACTCCATAGCTCATAGCGGCCTCTAGCCCGATGGGCGAGGGGGCTGCGAGGATTTCTTGCATGAAGTTGAACTGCTTGGATGGCATGGATTTCTGCCAGACTGGTTTTGTTTTTTTTGTCGCCATGGTACTGTGTGGTGAGAAGGGTGTGAAAGGGAGTAGTTAGATAAAGGGTAGCTGAGGGTGGGATTCGTTAGAGTTAGGCAGGAGGGAGGCTAGGGTCGATTTCTTCTCGCCAAGCATCGATGCCACCTGTGACATTGATGAGCTCAGTGTAGCCGAGTTCAGCGAGCTGGAGAATGGCCTTTTGGCTTCTCACGCCACCTTTGCAGTAGACGTAGAGTGTCTGGTCTTTTGGTAGTTCTGTGTGTCTCACAGGAATATCTGCTAGAGGAATGTGCATGCTCGATTCGATCTTCGCCGCCGCTACTTCATGGGGCATGCGGACATCGAGCAGTGTGCCGTTTAGTTGAGTGCTCAGGAGCGTTTGGAGTTCTGTGACGGTGATAGATGGCATAGTATGGGTGGAGGATGGGTTCGTGGATGAGGCTGGGTTCAATCCGCAGAATTCTTGGTAATCGATGAGTTCGGTAATACTTGGCTCATCGCCACAGAGTGGGCACTGGGGGTCTTTGCGCAGGCGGAAGCTGCGGAAGCTCGTACTTGGCGCATCATAGTGAACGAGTTTACCCAGTGGAGGCTCGCCGAGCTGAAGAATGAGTTTGATGGCTTCCATGGCTTGTAGAGAGCCTATGATACCGGGTAACACTCCAAGTACGCCTGCTTCTGCACAGCTGGGAACACTCCCTGGATCTGGAGGCTCTGGCAGCATGCAGCGGTAGCATGGGCCGCCGAGATGTGGAGCGAAGACACTGATTTGACCCTCGAAGCGAAAGATAGAACCATAGATGTTAGGCTTCTTCAGTATAGCTGCCGTGTCGTTACTAAGGTAGCGAGTAGGGAAATTATCGGTACCGTCAAGTAGAATGTCATACTGGCTAGCGATTGAGAGCGCATTGCTGGCACTAAACTGTGTCTTGTGGCACTCGACTTCCACATGGGGGTTGGTTTCCTTTAGGCGTGCTTTGGCGCTTTCGAGTTTATCCTTACCGACCCAAGACTCACCGTGGAGAATCTGGCGCTGGAGGTTAGAGAGTTCCACTTGATCGTCATCGACAAGGCCGATTCTTCCGACTCCAGCTGCTGCGAGATAGAGTGCGGCTGGGGAGCCGAGACCTCCTGTGCCGATACAGAGGACAGAGGCCTGCTTGAGCTTTTCCTGCCCCTTGGTGCCGATTTCAGGAAGGCTGTAGTGGCGCGCATAGCGCTGGTGTTCTTCAGGAGTGAGCATGATCGCTATTTCTCCCTGAAGATGGACTAGCTTCTAGGAACAGGCAAGTGGGTTTGCTCCTAGGTGAGAAAAAAGATGTTTCTGAAAAATCGCCACAGATCTCAAAAGAGATCACAAAAAAGAGATTTCGGAGAAACTCGGAAGGGACTCAAGAGAAACTCAAAGGGTGGGCAGAAGGATGGCTTAGAAGGGTGGCTTAGCAGGGAGGTAAAGATAGCCTCGGGAGGAGCTAGAGCTACTTAGAGAGTCACTTAGCTGAGTTCCTCACAGGCTTGTTGCCAGTCTGTTTCACAACAACCTTCTTTACCACACGAGACTCGATCGAGATAGATGAGGTAGGCGCGCTCAGAGATGGCTTGGTGAGAGGGTGGTTGAGTGTGACTAGTTTTTGGTGATTTGTTACGCTGGGTTAGATCTACTTTGGTCTTTGGTTTTGGAGAGCTTTGTTTTTTCGCGGTTTTTTTAGCTGTGGTGCTTGGCGCTTTCTTTACGGCTTTTTTAGTGTTTTTTTTGGCCATGGGTACTGATTTCAAGATAGAGAACGTTTGTTCTGGTTAGGTGCTTGGGCTATGACACTCTGCGTTGATTTCTGATAGAGTCAATATGACCTTCATGAAAAAACTTAGAGTTGTGGATGAATGAAAGCAAATGAGCGCGCGAGATAAGAGAGCGCCAGAGACTCACTCGGTGTCTTAATTAACAGAGCCCGTCTTAAAAGTCAATCTCATCGAGCGTGAAAATAGGTGACAGTCTTGTCGTGTTTTGCCGTATTTTGTTAGTAATTCTTGTCCTGAGAAGGTGTATTGGTGCTGTTTCTTTGGTTATTCTATTGAAGGGTGCTTTAAGAAATGATCTGGTAGAATTCACGGAGTATTGGGTGAAATAGGCTCGTCACAACTTATCGGCAGATTTAAGGAGCAGATGGCTCTGAAAACCCCACTTTCTTGCAAGGTGAATTGATTAGAACCATCAAAAGCCAGTGCACGAGAGGGTAGGATGAACTATTTTTAGAAAATTAACTTCCTTGCTGCGTTGGGTGAGCCTAGCCTTAGGGCGTATTTAGAAATTACTGTGATCAAATTAGCCGTAACGAGTCAAAAAGGAGGAGTGGGTAAGACCACCGTTTCAATTAATGCCGCCTATGCCCTAGCACAGGCAGGATACAAGGTCTTATTGGTCGATGCTGACCCGCAGGGCTCGGTGGGGTTATCGCTGACTCGTCAGTCGCGGAAGCTCAAAGGGTTTTTTGATTATATTTCTGACACAGAGCTTGCGTTCTTCTCAGTGGTGATCCCCACTCGCAAGGACACCCTGAGTATGGTGGCAGCGGGTCAGGGGAGTGACTATGAAATAGGCTCTGGCTACACTGGGCAGTCAGCCTTGCCTAGGATTCAGCAATTTTTTGATGGAGCGCAGGAAGCTGGTTATGATCTTTGTATCATTGACTCAGCGGCAGGATTGTTTGGAGTGACCACAGATGTGCTTGAGGTGGCGGACGCTGTGATGGTGCCTCAGCAGGCAGAGCCTCTTGGTATTCGTTCGGTGCCAAAGTTACTCGAAGGGCTCTCAAAACTCAGAAGATCAAATACGAAACTGAGGGTTCTGGGAGTGCTCATGACTCAAGTACAGAATCGTCTCATAGAGAGCGTGGAGGCTGTTTCGGGGCTGCGGGAATTACTCCCAGCGGCCATGGTTCTGAACACAGAGATCCCCAGGGATGATCTTGTTTTGCGCGCCAGCTCAAAGGGGTTTCCAGTAGGAGCGCTTGAGCCTCACGCGGAAGTGTCTGAGGCATTCGATGCACTGGGGCGTGAAATAGAGTATTTGTTAGAACTCGAGCTTAAAACAACTCAACAATAATAGAAAGGTAGTTAAATAGATGGATTCAGTGCAAGGATGGGTCGATAAAGAGCAGATTCGGCGTTTGTCAGAACGGTTAATGGCGCCAGTGACTGCCGATATGGAAGGTGAGGCTCAGGTAGATCAAAGGCAAGAAGCTCCCGTAGATGTAGTTGAAGTTTCTGAGCCAGCAGGAGGTCTAGTGACTCGTGAGAAAGTAGTGAGAGTTCCTCTTCCAGAAATTACAAAAGCTCCCGTATCCCAGAGTGTTCCAGTTGCCGATGACACAAAGCGCACCCACAGCGAGGTAGCTCAAGAGGAGTCACAACAAGAGGAACCTCAAAAAGAAGAGTCCCAAGGAAAAATTGTAGAGAGCTTAGAAGAGGAGACAGAAGAGCCAAAACCTCATATAGCTCAAAAAGCAGTTTCCGCACTCGCCCAGGCACGTGCTGTAGCTGAGAAATCAGGAGCGATCACGAAGGCTAGTAGTGCGGCCTCTACCTCTAGAGTGAGTGAAGAGGAGCTTTCTTTCTTCGAGGCACTAGAGGCCTCGTTGCACGCAGAGCATGGTGTTCAGGGTTTATGCGCGCTGGATCGAGATGCGGATGTGCTCTATGAGAATGTGCAAATCATCGCATGGAGAGATCTCTTGGTGGCACTGCTTAAAGGTAATAATCCCTATATCGGTACGGAAACTCCAAAGACACCACTACATGTCTGCTTGCGCGTGACCGCGAAACTTCAATTACAAATTCTATCAACCATGACTTCACGAGGAGTCGTGGTTCTTGGGCTATTCGTGGAGAGTCGGCTTACGGAGAGTGTTTTAACGAGTCTTGTTGAGAAAATGAAAATCTAGCTTGGCGTCTGTGTGTGTAAGCATATAGCTTAGACACTTATGAAGTTTTTGTGTGTTTCAGCTTTTTTTGAGACTCAGCGTCAAGGCCGTTGGGCTTGGCCTTGGCTGCTGTTAGGTATCATTCTGGGTATATTTGGTTTAGTAGCTTCTGATAGTCTATACTACTGGATACTGTATTTCTTAGCGCAATATTTGGAAATACAGTGGATAGTTGATTTTTATTATACTGAGACCCACACGACTCCCCCTCATCTCATTTTGATGCTACTTGGAGTGGGGATTCCGTTTTGGGCAGCGGCTATTGTTGGGACTCTAGTTCAAGGCCGATCTGTGAAGTCCTTGATGTCTCCACTCTATGGTTTTCGTTGGGGTTTAGTAGGAAAATCCTTTCTCGTAGTGTCTTTGGTAACAGCTCTATTGAGTGTCATTCCTGGAACAGGTAGTGACGTACCTAAACTTGAGTTTACAGGTATTGGCAAGGAGCATATTATTTGGATGATTCCTGTGCTGCTATGTATTTTTATTCAAACTAGTGGCGAAGATGTTTTATTTAAAGGGTATTATTTACGTCAGCTTGGAGCAGTAACACGGATCTTTTGGGTAGCACCAGTGCTTGTCGCGGCAATTTTTGTTGCAGCTCACATCGGGAATCCTGATGTAGTGGATAAGTTGTGGATTCTTGTACCAGTCTTTTTCATAAATGAATTATTCATTATCTACCTAACCATACGTACAGGTGGTATGGAAATTCCCCTAGTGCTGCATTGGTTTAACAATACCATGATTATGCTGTTTCTTGCTGAGCGTACCACCCAGGCGAATGACCTTACTTTATGGGTTTTTGATAAGCCTCTCAATGCTGCTGATTATGAAGCGAGTGATATTGAAATGGTGATCACAGCACTCATCTTTAATGGTTTCTTTTTACTCGCTTTTTGTTGGAGTCGTTCACCGTTTTATGTGCCTCCAGTCACTGAACAAGAACCTCCCACGGAGAAAGGACTCTGACTGGTAGAGAGTAAGGCTAGGGCTAAGGCTGTTCTTCAGCAGGAAGGGATAGAGTGGTTGATAGCCCATTGTTGCTGGGCTCATTATCATTCTGGAAGGCGTCAGCGTCAATTCGGCTGCGTATTTGTACAGAGCCTCCATTAAGTAGAGGGACGAAGTTGAGTGGTAGGTGAAATGTCTCTGTGTCACCGGGGGGGATGAAGCCTGATTCGAGCTTATGCTCGCCCGAATTGGTGGTTACGGTGATGGGGACACTGTTGAGCTCAGTAGTACCTTGGTTTTGGATGGTGACAAGGACTTGATCTCTTGAAGAGGTATTATCGGCAGGTGCGATATAGTGAGAGGCGATGGCAGGATCAACAATATTGGGGGTGTTATAGTTGACAGCGCGTCCGACATCGAGATGACCATTACCTAGTAGATTATCTGGGCCAGGGGCGCCGGCGTCATTCGTGTGATCGAGGACGATTTGTGCTGCTTGCACAGTGCTGAGTTGAGGGTGGTTAGACATCACAGCACTAATGGCACCTGCCACAGCAGGGGCGCTAAATGATGTACCACTGGAGAGGATAAATTGGTCATCGAGCCAGGCTGTGTTTACCTGAAACCCAGGAGCAGTCATAGAGAGATCATCACTGGCATTGGAGAAATTCACATGAGCTCCTGTGCCGTCCACCGCTCCTACAGAAATGACATTGGGATAGGCCGAGGGGTAGGCGCTGAAATCAAGCCCTTCGTTACCTGAGGAGGCGACAATGATGGCTCCATTCTCAGAGGCATAATTCACAGCGCGTGCCACGAGAGGAGAATTCCCATAAGAACCTAGTGAGACGTTAAGAATCTGAGCGCCAGCGTCCACCGCAGCTATGATGCCATCGGCGAGCGCGAAGGAAGTGGAAGAGCCTGTAGCATTAGTGATGGGAATAGAGAGTAGAGTGCTCGCAGGGGCAATTCCTGGGGCGATATCACCGAGGCCTGCAATGATTGAGGCGACAGCGGTACCATGTCCGTGAAATTCAGGAGCAAGCTCACCTTCTGAATTTGCCTGGAGTGCTGTGTTGCCCTCTGTTTTTTGAGTCAGCATGTCCTCAAAAGAACTCGTTATAATGGTCTCGAAGCCGGATAGGGCTGAATGAGCCGTGATGCCTGAGTCTATGACAGCGACCGTCACACCTTCTCCCCATGTGGAATTATCTGTACCAATACCAACTTGATTGAGTAGCCCTCCACCAACAGCAACGGCATTGGCTTGTGCGGCGACTGTTTCAAAATCGAGTGGTGGATTAAGAAAGAAGTTAGAAGATGTCTCAAAGTCGAGTTCATCGAGATCTGCGCTAGCGAGACTTCTTGCCTGGACTAGGAGACTGTTGAGTTGGTTAGAGCGGCCGAGGACTTGGAGGCCTCTGGAGCCGTTCTTTTCTAGGAAAGACTCGAGGTCTTCTAGTGAGGCGAAGCTAAGTACTTTTTCACCGGGAATAGCAAACGGGGAGTCTGAGTCTTGGGTGAGTTTTGATGCATCAATTGAAGATGAAGAATCAGCGGTCTCGCCACTCAAGTGGTGAAGTGATTTTTTTTGAGAATGAGGTTTGTTTGACTTAGCTGGGCTTGTTGGATGGGTCTCGTCACTCGACATTTGAGTCAAGGTTGTGTCACCTGAATGATCATTAGAACTTAGTTGCTGGGTCACAACTCCTGTAGCCACAGCGACTAGAACAAGGGCTGTGGGTAAAAGGTAGGATGATTTGTTCATAATTTGAGCTCAGTGAGTTGTGGTGATTAATTAATATAAAATGACCTACACAATAAGATAGCTTATTCTAGAAAATATTCCATACAATTTAGGGGGGCTCTAGAGATTGTAGGAGGAGTCTTTTGGTTTCTTTTAGGTCATTAGACCTTTTTTTGAAGGATGGAGAGCGGCATCGAGAAGGCGCTGACCCGCGGCACTGAGATCGAGCTGCTGGGCTTGCTGGATTGCCTCAGTGAGGCCAAGTTCACTGCGAAAGAAGAGATTGTAGATTTCTTTGATCTCTTTTCTCTCAGAGGTACTAAAGCCATTGCGCTTGAGGCCGACATTATTGAGGCCAGTTAAGTGGTTTTGGCTATGTGCCATGCAGTAGGGAGGGACGTCTTTAGTGATACTCGAGTTCCCTTGTATGATGCAGTATGATCCGATGTGAACAAACTGGTGAAAGCCTGCACCTCCGCCAAGGAATACAGAATCTCCAATGGTGATGTGTCCCGCTATCATCACGTTATTGGCGAGAGTGTTATGACTTCCCATCGTGACATCATGGGCGAGGTGGGCATTAATCATGAGGAAATTATGATCGCCCAAGCGCGTGAGTCCTCCCTCAGAGGTAGAGCGGTGAATGGTGACATTTTCACGAATGGTATTATGATTCCCGAGGCTCACGCTACTTTTAATACTTGTATCAAAGGAGGCATCTTGCGGAGTGCCACCAATGACACTCCCATAGCCGATACGATTATGACTCCCCAGAGTGGCTTCACCTGTGATCCAGGCGTGTGGCTCAATCTGGCAGTATTCTCCAATGTTTACGCCAGCATCAATAATACAAAATGCTCCGATCTGAGCACTGGGGTGGATCTTGGCTTCTGGGCTGATTATAGCGGTAGGATGTATCATGTGTTTGTCCTGAGTTAGTGAGAGAGTCGGCCGTGTTCTTGAAATGAGTAATAGGGCTCTTGAGTGCCGAGGTGCTTACCAATAATGATATGATCGAGTAGACGGATTTTGAGAAGCTCAGAAGCTTCCTTGATGGCCTGAGTCATAGAGATATCGGCATGACTGGGGCGGCAATCCCCAGAGGGGTGATTGTGAACAATAACAATGCTCTTTGCATCGTGGAGAATGGCGGGCTTAAGAATATTTCTGGGGTGCCAGAGGGTCTGATCGAGAATGCCGCGAGTGACCTCGATTGTCTTTAGGTGGCAGTTTTTTGTATCGAGTAAGAATGCGAGCAGTACCTCCTGAGTTTCTCCCTCTAGCATGGGCTGGACGTAGGTGTAGATCGTTTCTGGAGAGCTAAGTTCTAGGCGCTGGATTTGCTCCTTAGCCACTCTGGCACCGAGCTCGAAGGCCGCGAGGATCTGGCAAGACTTCGCGATGCCCAGTCCTAGTTCTGCGGAGAGCTGCTTGAGCTCGAGGCGTCCTAAGTTTGAGAGGTTCCCATGTTGCTTGATGAGTCGTTTACCGAGTTCAATCGCATTCTGTCCCTGCACACCAGTGCGGATGAAGAGAGCGAGAAGTTCAGCATCAGAGAGAGCACTCACGCCATGCTGTGCGAGCTTTTCTCTAGGCTGCTGCTGCTCTGGCATATCAAGAATACGCTCCATGAGGACTGAGAAGGTGAAGGGAGAATGAATTATAGAATGACAAGGCAAGCTGTCGCCATGGCAGCGATCCCTTCCTTTCTGCCCACAAAGCCCATGGTTTCATTGGTCGTGGCTTTTATGCCGATTTGTGAGGTTTCGAGTTGGAGAGCTTCGGCAATATTGGTCTTCATCGCAGGGACATGGGCGAGGATCTTTGGCGCTTCAGCAATCAGAGAAGAATCCACATTTTGAATCTCAGCCCCTGCTTCTTGGGCAAGTTCACGGCAGCGCTTGAGAATATCTAGGGAGCAAATGCCCTCAATAGTGGCGTCATCTGGCGGGAAGTAATAGCCGATATCAGGTAGGCCAAGGGCCCCGAGTAGAGCATCGGCAATCGCGTGAGAGAGCACATCGGCATCGGAGTGGCCCAGCAGGCCGTGAGTGTGAGGGATGTTGACACCACCGAGAATACATGGGCGATTTTGGGCAAATTGATGGACATCATAGCCGATGCCGGTGCGAATTTTCATAATGAATAAAGTCTACTAGAGAGGGAGAGTTTGTAGAATCTCAGGGAGAATGAGTTTGAGGTTCTTTTGTTGGAATTTCTTCCGTACTTCTTCGTGGTTGATAGCGATAGGCTCAAAGGTGTCAAAGTGTACGCCAATGACATTTTTGGCATTCACCCACTGCGCACAAATTGTAGCGTCTTCCACTCCCATGGTAAACACATCCCCAATGGGTAAAATCGCCCAGTCAATATTGTGAAATTCACCAATGAGCTTCATATCATAGGTAAGGGCTGTGTCACCTGCATAGTAAAAGCTGCCCTCTGGACTCTCTAAGAGAAAGCCTCCTGCATTACCGCCATCTGAGCCATCGGGGAGCTTAGAGGAGTGAATGGCATTGACGTACTTTAAGGTGCCGAAGGGCAAAGAAATTGTTCCTCCGTGATTGAGGGGCTGGAGTTTCTCTAAGCCTTTGGCACTAAACCATTCATAAATTTCAAAATTACTAATGATGGTAGCACCTGACTGGCGAGCTATGGCTTCGGCATCTGCGATATGATCAGCGTGTCCGTGGGAAATGCAGATATAGTCGGGGTTAAGAGAAGTAATATCGACGTTCTTCGCCGCAGGGTTTGGAGTGATAAAGGGATCAAATAAAACGGTGTGCTCTCCCACTGTGACCGAGAAGCAAGAATGCCCATAATATGTGAAATTCATAATAGCTGGACACTATACTAGGTAAGTTAGAAGAAAAGGCCAAAACGATCTAGCTGAGCACTCTTTATGTCAGCACAAATTTGTTAGAAAGGTGAAGTTGCTTTTGGAGAAGGAACGCCATGAAGATTTCTAAAATCCTAAAATAGCAGAAATCTCCTCATTGGCGTAGAGAGATGGGTCATTGGCCATCGCTAAGACTAGTTCGGTCTCAAGAACATCATTGAAGGGGTCATCAATGGCGCTGTCCTCGAGATTCTCGCTAGTGACTCCGGAGTGAGCCCTAGAAACTGGATTATCGGAAACATTGTGCGCAGGTGATAGCTGTGAATTGTCGCCTAGCTCGCCTTGAAGGGAGTGAGATTGGGAAGAATGCGTTCCCGTGGGAGAAAAGAAACTGAAGCCTACCAAGAGACAGGCCGCAGCGGCGGAGAGGGAGAGAATGACTTTTTGGGAGGTCTTGGTCTTCCACCAAGACACTTGATTAGAACTTGGTATGAGAATATTTGCAGCAGCCTCTGTCGTTTGCTGGGGAAGAGAACCTAGTGGAGAGTCCTGAGTCGGGTCGGCTTTAATCTGCTCAAGAACTCGATTGGAGAAATCAGTAGAAGGAATCTGCGGAGGAGATTGGCCAAGTAAATCCCAGAGCTCGTCGCTCTCTAGCTCGGGGTCATAGTCTTTGAGTTCTCGCTTCATGGTGGTTCTCAATGATTTGCAATCATACAAAATTAGTTACTCTCTATGAGAAGTAACACAAGAGAAACAGGAGAGTTGCAAAAAAAGACGAAAAAATCAGCGAATGAGGCAACGAATGAGTCAGCAAGCCAATGAATGAAATACAGCCAGCTGTCTTGTTAGCTGGCTGAAGATTGAGCTTCGCTTTTGAGACGAACTAGGTGAGTCTGCCTAGAAGAATCAGCCTAGTAGAGTCAGCCTAGGTTAGAGCCTCTTTAAGGGTCGCTTGGGTAAAGTCTCGGTTCAGCTTAGCGATATTATCCACACTGATTTCCTTAGGGCAGGCGGCTTCGCATTCGTATTGATTTGTGCAGTTCCCGAAGCCTTCAGCATCCATTTGGCGAACCATACCCAGCACACGGCGGTCTTTCTCAGCTTTGCCTTGGGGTAGCTTATTTAAATGTGCAGCCTTAGCGGAGACAAAGAGCATTGCACTTCCGTTCTTACAAGAAGCAACACAGGCACCACAGCCGATGCAGGCAGCGGCGTCAAAGGCCTCGTCAGCGAGTTTTTTCTCAATGGGCATGGAGTTCGCATCCGGGGCAGAGCCCGTGCGTACGTCAATGTAGCCACCAGAGGACATGATGCGATCAAAGCTACTGCGATCCACAATAAGGTCTTTGACAACAGGGAAGGCCTTCGCGCGGAAGGGTTCAATCCAAATTGTCTCACCGTCATCAAACTTGCGCATATGCAGCTGGCAGGTTGTGACACCTGTCTCTTTGCCATGAGGAATCCCATTGATGGTAAGTGAACACATGCCGCAGATGCCCTCTCTGCAGTCATGGTCAAAGTGAATGGGTTCCTCTGAGCCATCTGAGATGATGCGCTCATTGACAATGTCTAGCATTTCTAGAAAGGAAGCTTCCTCGGGAATATTAGGAGCGTCATAGGTGACAATAGATCCCTTTTCGGAGGCTTTACGCTGTCTCCATACTTTCAGAGTCAAATTGAGAGTGGCCATAAGTAATGAGTGATAACTTCCCAGCTAAGCGCGGGATGCCATAGCGTAACAAAAAGCAGATGATCTGCAACTTATTAACAGAAAAAATAAGAGACTCCAGATTTGTCGTTTATACGAAGATTTGACTCAAAACTAGCGAACATTCTTGTTCCAGTGAGAAACAACAAGAGTCGCAAGAATCAGACTGATGAGTGAAATGCCCGCAATCACACTAAAGCAGAAGGTAATGGTGCCGATACGCTGATTGTGAATATATTTCCATTCTGCTAGAAAAATATTTCGATACTGCTGATTGCGATTATCCGTACGGTGGATTTCGGCGCGACTCACAATTAAATCTGAGCGATTATTGGCAAAAAAGTCCGCACAAGCTCTGATGTCTTCCTCCTCTTCGGGATTTGTAACATGGACATTCAGGTTTCTGAGAGCTTCAAGGTTACCACTCTGAGCGAGTTCTCGGATGTTTTGGCACAGCATCTGGGCGTCCCTAGGTGAGATCGCTTCTGCGGCGTAGAGTAAAGTGAGTCCAGTAGTTAGGGCTTCTAGCTTGTCTGATTGCTTGGGGCTGAGTTGGAATTGATTGGTTTCAGAAATTAGGGTGATTTTATCAATAGAACTCTGGATTTTACGGCGCTCGTACTCAAAGGGATTTCGCTGTGCTTGAGTCACAATCATGCCCTCAAAGGCGTAGCGCAAGGGCATCACTGTTGCGGGAACGGGCTCTCCGCCTTGAATACGATTTTTATGTCCACCTTGGAATAAGCCACGATTCATTTCCTCAAAAGGCACGAGAGCACCCGCGAGGAGTAACTGTGGGACCAAGAGCAGAGGGACAGAGCTAAGAGCTGAGCGTTCACTGCGCACGACTGCGGAAACCAGAAGAGCGAGGGCAGTGCCACAGAGAGCTGTGAGAGTCATCCAGAGCCAGTGCTCCAGCCACACACCTCTCACCTCGAGGAGTAAATGCCCCACAGTAGTGTAGATGGCACACTGGATCATCGCTAAAAAGGAAAGAGAGCTAAATTTCGCAAAAATATAGAGAGGGACACTAAAGCCGCAGTTTCGCTCGCGTCGTAGCACTGGCCGATCCCGCAGGATTTCCGTGGCGCTATTGGTGAGGCCCAGGAACATGCCCACAGTCACAGTAAGAAACATGTAGGTGATGAAGTGGAGACCAGTTGAGTAATCGTAGCGCCCCTCAGCGGAAGCTCGCAGAGTGAGGGCGATGAGTCCTGCGAGCAGCGGAGCCTCGAGAATAGTGGTGTAGAAGGTGCCGCGATTTCGTAGTTTCGCGATCAGTGAGCGCCTGAGGTGAGTGAGGAAGAGCCGGTGGTTTTCTTTCCATTTTCTGCGTTTTCGCTGCGGAATAGGCATGTTGTCTTCCGCTTTTGGCAGCTGGCTGATCTGGGAGGGTTGGTCGGTTTCTTGGACGCGGACATTTTCGAGAAGTCGGTAGCCCTCGAAGCGTTCTTGCCAGAATGTGGGGCTAAATCTTCTCGTGAAGTTTTCCTCTTGGTTCTGAGCGAGCTGCAAGACCGGACTCTCGAGCACATCAAAGACAAAGTCCGCACCTTGTGAGTCTTTTTGGTCTCTCACTTCAGAGGGGATATCAAGTTCACTACAGGCGGTGTCGAAGTAGCGAATCATGCTCTTAGGGGAACCATAAAAGGCGACCCTTCCCCCCTTATCGAGTAAGAGAACCTTATCGAAATAGGCCAGGACGGAAGCCCCTGGTCGATGGAGAGAGGCGATGACGATCTTATCCTTCGCGAGTCCGCTGAGTGTTTCCGCGACATGCTCAGAATCTTTTGAAGATAAACCAGAAATAGGCTCATCAAAGAGAAAGATTTCAGCCGCTGAGCTCAAGTCTAGGCCGAGATTGAGCCGCCCTCGCTCACCACCACTAATTTGCTTATCCCCTGAGGAACCCACAAGGCGGTGGGCTAGTGGTGTGAGAGCGAGTTCGGCAAGAATCGAGTCGACCCTGCGCTCATGCTCTCTATGTGCGATGTGAGGCCGCCGCACAATAGAGGCCTGGGAGAGGTGCTCTCTAACTGTGAGGTGGGGGTTAAGTGCCTCTTCTTGAGGCATATAAGTGATGAATGGGGCAAGCCTCTCACGGTGCTGATAGAGTGATATGCCATTGAGCCTGATATGGCCTCTTGAGGGCTTTAGCTGCCCTGCTAGTGAGCTTAGAAGCGTGGACTTACCACTGCCAGAAGGCCCCATAATACAGAGCATCTCACCTCGCCGAATAAGAAACTCAATGTTATCGAGAGCAGGGTCTTTACTCCCAAAAGAATTCCGACCAAAGGAATGTGAAACACTATCAACGAGGAGCTCCTGGACAACGGTGCGCTCTTCATCGATCCAGCCCTCACTGAAGCGGCAGCGCACACCCTGACTCGCAGAGAGCTGAATGAAATCACCGTTTTTGAGCTTACAGTACTGGCGGATCTGCTGCCCATTAATGGTAATTGGCCGCTCTGACTTTTCGATCTCTAGAGTGCCTGCCGCACTAGAGGGATCAAAGGTGATCTTTAGACGAACTGCCGAGGCTAAGCCGGGAGAGAGTAGGAGGTCTCCACGTTTGAGATTTAGGGCCTCATTGGAGACAATGAGGGAGAGCTTTTCGCTGCCGAGTTTAAAGCGTCCTCCTGCGGATGTGGCCTGGATTCGGAGTTTTTCCAGAGAGACTCGTTTTTGGCTAGAGAGTTTTAGCTCTCCGTGGAGATTTGTACAGAGCGGGGGATCTTCCTCGATCGCGAAGTCCGGAGCAATTTTTAGATTCGTGGGTTTAAGGCGCGTCAGGGTTGCTGATGTGTGAAAATCAATGCGGACCTCACTCTGGCGTGTACGGGAGCGCTCCACCACAAGTCCTCCCTCATTTTCGTGTAAAAATATCGATCTAACTTCACCCTTCGTCTGGGCAGAGATCAAAAATGATAAATCATTGTAGGAGAGACTCCAGCCAGGGATACTAAGGCGCTGGTGGGAGCGGATACGCACAGTAATGCCCGCAGCCACAGGGGCACCACTGAGCCAGAGAGTGTGCGTGCCGGAATTTCGCAGAAGAGTCACTTCACCAGCTCGGTAGAGTCGAAATTCGTGATTATTTGCCTCAGCGGGTAATAAAACGTCAGCCTTTTCGTTACTCCCGAAGCGAATACGCTCAAAGGGGATGGTCTGGGGCTCCTCATCCTGCATTTCCGCAAGAATAGACTCACCGGTACTGCGCTCGCCGAGCTCCGCCATAAAGCTTAGCAGAGCAGCTAGGCCTTCTTTTTGCCGAGCTGAGGCATTGATGAGTAAGAAGAGCTGCAAGCCCAGCGAAACAAGTCCCTCACTAGTGAGTTGGTCTTTAAGCGAGCGAGCGAGTTCGTCAGGAGTGGTTGCTGAGCCTAAGGCTTTCTGAATGCGGGTGGCGAGCCAGCCGTGGTCTGCCTCAGGGAAGGCATGACGTAAAAGATCAAGGGCAATTTGAGCTTCTTTCTGGTCAACTTGGCCGTCCAGTGCGACAAAGGAGGCGAAAATATCAACGAGGATTTCCACATGAACCAAGCCACTTGGAGCAGCTCCTTTGCAGAAACGGCGAGAGGTGATTCTTTCAAACCAACTCTGCTTTTGCTTGCCAGATGACATATCTGTGGAAATTTTCACTAAGGCCAACATGCGGGAGCCGCGCCTAAGAAGCAAGCAGGAGAAAAAAGGATTTTCTTTTCTCAAAAGAGCAGTAGTGTGTGCCCGCTGTGAAGATTTACAGCAAGTGAAAACAGAAGACATATGCCGGATAACGACCCTAAGAACGAATCTCCAAGCCCTAAAAACACCAATGGAGCCCCAAACACACCGGGGACTCCTGGTGGCGTGAACTGGCGTGCCATCATCTCTATTTCTGCAGTAGCAGCCGTATTGGTGATTCTGTGGAAAGTGGGGGGAACACCCAGTAAGCCTGAACAACTTGATTTTTCAGAATTTGTGACCCTCTATCATCAAGGGCGTGTGGTAGAGGATGAGTCTTCTATCCCAGAGATTAAGAAACTCGCGACAAACGAAGAAAAACTTAAGAAACTCAAAGAACTAGGGATCAAAACAGACCCGACACTCCTCTTTGTGGGGCCAGAGGGTGGCTCGTCAGGGATACTGAGAGGCTACTTCGATAGTACAGAGAGAATAGATCGCTCTCTTAGTCCTGATAAATCTCCGTTTCGAGTTTCTGTGAATCTTGACCTTGCCGGGAAAGAGATCAATGACCTCTTTTATGGTGAAAATGTCGCGACACTCACAGTGAATGAAATTCCAGCGGCTGTGAATGCTCGCCATATTTCTCTCTCAGAGCTCCGCCAGCTAGTCGCCCAGAAACTAGTAGATTTTGAAGGCAATGACAGGGTAACAATTTACACTGAATCAACCACAAATCGCTCAATCATTGAGGGGGTAGAACTCATATACAACGAGAAGAAAAACGTAGAAACACACTACAGACCCCTTGAGGTGCCAGTGAATATTAAGGTGCGTAGTGAGCAAGATATGCAGCTGATTAATAAAATCGCTGAGCACAAATATGAGAGTGGCACCCTACAGGCCGTACTCATTAATCTACTACCCTTCTTATTCATCATTCTACTACTCTTCTTCTTGATCCGCCATCAGATGAAGGCCTCTGGCAAAGGAGCCATGAATTTTGGCAAATCCAAGGCCAAGCTAATGAGTCAGGATAAAAATAAGGTCACCTTTAAGGATGTGGCAGGCATTGATGAAGCCAAAGAAGAACTCGTCGAAATCGTCGAATTCTTAAAAGACCCGAAGCGCTTCCAGAAACTAGGTGGAAATATCCCTAAGGGTGTTCTCATGGTAGGCCCTCCGGGAACGGGTAAGACCCTACTTGCTAGATCCATCGCTGGTGAAGCAGATGTGCCGTTTTTCTCCATTAGTGGATCAGACTTCGTTGAGATGTTTGTGGGGGTCGGCGCGAGTCGAGTGCGTGACATGTTTGAACAAGGTAAAAAGAACGCACCGTGTTTAATCTTCATTGATGAGATTGATGCCGTTGGCCGCCACCGTGGACAAGGCATGGGGGGCGGTCATGATGAGCGCGAGCAGACATTGAACCAAATGCTTGTTGAGATGGACGGCTTTGACGCTCGCCAAGGAGTCATCATCATTGCTGCGACAAATCGCCCAGATGTACTAGATCCAGCTTTACTTCGCCCAGGTCGATTTGACCGCCAAGTCTCTGTCTCATTGCCAGATCTCAAAGGCCGCGAGCAGATTCTTAAGGTACACGCCCAAAAGATTAAAATGGCTGAGGGTGTTGAACTCACAATTATCGCACGCGGCACTCCAGGTTTCTCAGGAGCAGAACTAGCGAATTTGATCAATGAATCCGCCCTCCTTGCTGCAAGAAAAGGTCTCACAGAAGTGAGCCAACCAGAGCTCGAAGAAGCCAGAGATAAAGTCCGCTGGGGACGTGAGCGCCGGTCCATGGCTCTGAGTGAGCAGGAGAAAGAAGTGACAGCTTATCACGAAGCAGGTCATGCGATATTGCTCGCACTTTTAGAAAATACAGACTCACTCCACAAGGTAACCATCATCCCGCGCGGACCATACCTAGGAGCTGCCTTCCACTTACCAAAAGAAGACCGTTACCAATACCGCAAGAACGAAGGTCTTGAGCAGCTCATAGTCACCATGGGCGGGCGTGTTGCCGAAGAGCTCACCTTCGGTGATGTGACATCAGGAGCTAGTGGCGACATTAAACAAGCCACTTCCCTCGCCAGAAAGATGGTGTGTGAATGGGGGATGAGTGATCTCATGGGTATGGTCGAGTACATAGAACCTCAGGGTGCCTCTATGATGGGAGGCATGGGTGCGAAGACCTACTCAGAGGATACAGCTCAGAAAATTGACGCAGAGATTAAGCGCCTCATTGATGAGGCCTATGAGGAGGCTAAACGCATCCTCTCAGAGCATCACGAAGCTCTCAAAAATATCGCCCAAGCTCTGCTAGAATACGAAACTCTCGATGGCGCCCATATTGATGAAATCATTGCTACAGGCAGCATGCAAGACCCACCTAAGATGCCAGAGCCCCCAGAACCTCCGAGTGTAGAAGTGCCCAAGGATGGTAGTGCTTCCTCAGCGGGAAAGAGTGAAAAAGATGACGATGACCCTCTAGCGGGTGAAGTTGTCGGAGCACCAGCTTAGTGTCAGAAGAGATACACTTTAGAGAGCCTGCGGAGATTCTATCTGCGGGCTTTTTTTGTGCTCGTGAATACGACCTTCAACCCAGTGTGGTAGAATACAGCTATGGATCTGGAAGGCTGGAGGAGAAGCTCATACCAACTCAAAAAAACTAACTGGTAGAAGTAGCCATAGCCGCTGGACATCCTTCGCTAGTGCTCTGGGTGGCACAAAGTCACTTGTTTTTGTGAAGAGAGTCTGAGTGAAGGATTTGTTAAGTGCGGGTTATTTTTTGTAAATAATAGGCAGAATGGAGTGAATACGTGCAAAAACGTGATATGATCGAATAAATTTATTTTTTGAAGCTAATGATCTCAAAACAGAATGCATTGGCTACAAATGAAATTTTTTGGAACGACGACGCTGCGTGGATGTAAATACAGCAGTAGAGTGGTTCTTTCCCCGAATAAGACACAAACATGAAAGCGACATCCCCCAATCTTAAATTATTGCGTTCTCCCATCAGAACTTGTTTCTCAATCACTACGGCCACTCTCTTTTTTTCTGAAGTCTATGCTGGTGTTTTGATCACAGAAGTGGACAACGATACGGATTACGTCGAAATCACCAATACCTCTACGGTAGCACTAGATATATCGGGCTGGACTCTAAACGTCCAAGATGACGACTTTGTGAATTGGTCATTCACTCTCGGTACTGGCTCTGTCTTGGCAGCTGGTGAGAGCTTTGGAGTGAGTGATGAGGCGTACTTTGGCGCTGTCGTCTCTACAGAGAATATCCCGAATTTTAATGCAAGAGGGGCCCTAGTTTATGTGACAGATGACTCAGACATCCTTCAAGACGCCTTAGCGATAGTAGCAGGAACAGACACTGGTGGCACCCCACCGCTTAATTTTCCAGACTTCCTAGGTACGATAGACTGGACGAGTGGGGATGCCGTTGTGCGTACAAGTAATGAGCGCTTCACGAGTAATAGCTTTGTCATTGGAAGCGCCTCGCCGGTCACCTCAACAACTCTGAGTGGAACATCAGCGACAACCATTACACCTATTGCAGGGGTATCAGCTATTCCTGAAGCTTCGTCTGTGAGTTTGCTAGGACTTGTGGGAATCAGTTTTTTGGTGCGTAGGCGCCGTAAAGGCTAATACCAATTCAAAAAACTATCTGGTATAATTCGCTAGATCTTTGACGAGATACCATCGTTGTCACCCACCAAATCTCTTCGCCCTTTCTACCAGTTAGTTTTCCTCATTGGTATAAGCAATCTAGTCAGTAATATGAAAAAAAGCCGCTACTCGTCTCGAGCAGCGGCTTTTGGATAATGAGTAAGGTTGTTGAGGCTTAGCCCTCAGCGATAGTTTTCTCAGTCGCCGCGTCAATGATGGCGAAGCGTTCGCGGTGTAGACTTGGGTCTGAGCGGAAAATAAGGCGTCCACTGTGGGAGCGCTCCAGCTCCATGAGTAGCTTTGAGTCTTCTGCCTTAAAGCGGTTGAGAACATCACTGTTCACCATGACGATGAGATCTCCTACGGTGTCGCGATTTTTCTGAATCACGGTGTTGAGTTTACGCTGGATTTCTACAGACATAGTCATTGTTGTTTTCACTCTGGCGCGTCCTTGGCAGTATGGGCAGGGCTCATACATCGTGTCTCGCAGAGATTCGTGCAGGCGCTGGCGTGTCATTTCCATGAGGCCGATAGCCGATATCTGCATGACTTGTGTCTTTGCCTTGTCACGAGAGAGACGGTCTTTCATGGCGCGGTAGACAGCCATTTGATCACGGCGGTGACGCATATCAATAAAGTCGACGACGACTAGACCGCCGATATTGCGCAGGCGTAGCTGGCGCGCAACTTCCTCGGCCGCCTCAATATTGGTCTCAAGAATCATCTTATCGACATCCTTTGAGCCTTTATTTCTGCCTGTATTGACATCAATAGCGATCAGAGCTTCTGTCTCGTCAATGACGAGGTAGCCTCCACAGGGGAGCCAGACTTGTCTGAGGAATGCTTCATCGATCTGTTTCTGAACGCCAATTTTATTAAAAATGGACTGGCGACTCGGGAAGTGATGAATGCGGCGCTTGGCTCGGCGTGAGATCTTGCCGGCGACTTCACGCATGAACTCTGTAGTTTCTAAATCATCACAGATGATTTGGTCGACATCATCGGTGAGGAAATCACGAGCTGTGCTCTCGATGAGATCTGGTTCCTGGAACGTGCAGATAGGGGCAGGTTTATTATCGCGGATGTGTTCGACTTGTTCCCACTGCTCTAGAAGCATGGCGAGGTCTCTGACAAAGTGGCGAGCACGCTGACCTTGGGCGACTGTTCGCATGATAATACCCATGCCTTCAGGGACTTTGAGCTTTTGCATGATGCGGCGCAGTCTCTGGCGCTCTTTGGGATCATCGACTTTACGAGAGATACCAAACTGTTCAGAGAATGGCATGAGTACGAGGTAGCGACCTGCCAGTGAGACATTGGTAGTAACTCTGGGGCCTTTGTTGCCAATCGGGCCCTTAGAAACCTGAATCATGATTTCAGAGCCGATCGGGTAGATACTTGGAATGTCCTTAGAGGTGACTTTCTTTTGTTTTTTCGCTGGGCGGTCACCGCGTTTGATTTCTTCAAGACTGGAGTCTAGTGCTGCGGGGATAGCATCCCAGAAGTGAAGAAAGGCGTTCTTTTCCATGCCGATATCCACAAACATGGCCTTGAGACCAGGTTCGATGTTTTTTACAGTGCCTTTGTAGACACTGCCGACGATATTGGCATCTCCTTCACGCTCGACGTTGTATTCTTCGACGCTGCCATTTTCTAGCAGGGCGACTCGTCGCTCGAGTTTTTCAGAGTTGATGACTAGTGTGGTACCTTGGTGGGGGTCTGGTGTGCCCCAGCCTAAAGCTCGTTTGATTGTTTTAATCATAAAATTTGTATGTTAAGAATAAGGTTAAATATATAAATGAATCTATTGTGATTGAGTTGAATTAGGTTCTGTTATGGGCACAGCCTTTGGAGGCTTTCTGCCATTTGGGTATTGGTTCGAGTAATTGGCATAAAAGTGATCGGGTAAGTCTTCGGTAGCAGGAGGGTGGACGACTATTTTTGTCTTTAGGTCGTCTTCATTTTCTACAGAGCCGTTAGGGGCGAAGGTGGCCTCGAGGAGGTCGCCTTCTGTAGGGAGAGTGATTTGGGAGATAAGGCCGAAGTTTCCCACGTAGGGGATCATTGGTTTTAGTGGGAGTGTTTTGCCTTCTTCAGCAGCAAAGAGGCCATTGTAGATCATTTTTACAAGGGGGCCCGCCACACCTCCGCCACTACCACCTCGCTGTACGGCAACAATGACGACGTAGCGTGGAGATTCATAGGGGGCGAAGGAGGCAGTCCATGCGACATGGCTGCGTAGGCCTTTGTCCGTGGTTTGTGCAGTGCCCGTTTTGGCGGCAATTTCGATGTCCTTGAGGGCGACCTTGGTGGCAGTTCCGCCAGTCTGGTTCACTGCTTTCCACATACCGCGTTTGATTGTTGCGAGGTCAGAGGGGGAGAGTCCGTGGGTGAGGAGGTCTTTTTCAAGAATGGGGGTGTTCTGAATTTGTTCTTCACCACTGGGGTGGGTCACTGTTTTGATAATTCTTGGTTTATAGTAGCGCCCTCCATTGGCGATGGCCGAGACAAGAGCGGCCATTTGTAGTGGTGTGGCCTCTGAATCACCTTGACCAATCGCCATCATGCCTGTGAGTGCGGCCGTCATTCGCTTGTCACGATAGGTGCGCTGCCATTGTTGACTACCGGGGAGGGTGCCCGCTGATTCATGCGGCAGGCGGATGCCTGTGGGCTGGCCGATACCGAGTAACTCCATGACATCAGCGACCTTTTCGGAGCCGAGTTGATTAGCGAGTTTCATGAAGTAGGGATTACAGGAGCGCTGGATAGATTCGCTGAGCCCTAGAGTGCCGTGACCGTATGTCTTCCAGCAGCGGATTTTTTGTTTGCCGTATTGGACATACCCTGGGCAGTCGCAGTAGTAGTCCATTTTACCGTGGATGGCTGCCGCTATGGCCATGGGGAGCTTAAAGGTGGAGCCAGGGGGCATTTTGCTGATACCTCGGTTTGTGTAGGGAGAGGCGAGGTTCTTGCGGTATTGATTATTTTTTTCGACAGAAATGGAGGGGATGAAGTCATTGGGATCGAAGTCGGGGACAGATGCCATGGCAAGGACTTCGCCAGTTCTGGGATCCATGACGATCGCGGCACCACGGCCGATTCTGCGTAGCACGGTTTCAGTGAGGTGCTGGATGCGAGCGTCTATAGTCAGTTCGACCTGTGAGCCGATACCGGGTCTCTGGTAGTCAGAAAGGCCGATTGTTTTCCCCTTTTCGTCTTTGAGAATTGTGCGAATGCCCTCGGGGCCTTTGAGGTAGGTATTCATGATTACCTCGATACCAGCATCTCCCTTGGGCTCGCCTATGTAGTGCTTGTACTGAGGCGGTATATCACCCTTCGCCCAAGGTTTAATGTAACCCAGTATATGAGAGGCTAGTGAGCCATAGCTGTACTCTCGCTGCGGTGTGACAGAGACATAGACTCCGGGGAGCTCTAGATTGTGCTCAGCGAAGTGGGCAAATTGCTCATAAGTGAGATCACTGCGGAAGGTGTAGGGGACGAGGCCTCGGTGGGTGAGGAAGTGAGAATTCATCGCCCGTGGGTTAAAGCTGGCCTCTAGACCATGTGTTTCTAGGCGCGGGATCACCCATTCAGTGACGATTTGGGCAATGTCTGGGCGTTTGGATTTGGGAGACTTATTTGATTTGGCGCCTTTCTCCGTCGTTTCTTCGCTCTCAGAGCTTGTGTCGTGATTGGCTCGGTAGTCTTGATAGATTTCTTCGAGGTTAAAGGTGACTTCGTAGTTTTTGAGGTTTTTGGCGAGGACGACACCATGTCTATCTGTGATTTCTCCGCGCACCCCGGGCTCTCTGACCTTTACACTGTAGTTACGTGGCAGTTTTTCTTTGTAGGATTCTTGATTGAGAATCTGCATTTGATGCAGACGGCTCAAGAGTACACCACAGCCCACCAATATAAAAATGGTAAGAAAATACAGTCTGTGTCTGTAGCGTGGTGACATCATGATTTGTTAGAAAGATCTCTGGTCGTCGAGTTAGTGAATGGGTGTTTCTGGTGTGAAATAGCGCCTGCGTAGCCCATCATAGCGGATGATGTAGTCGCAGGCCTTAGCGAGTCGAAAGAGAAAGGCAAAGACGAGGGGAGAGCCAATCATGGTAAGAGCGGCGGTGAGTGAGATTTGTAAGAAGACTCGCGAGGGGTAGAGGAACTCACCACGCACAAAGGTGATGAGCGAAAACTCAGCAAAGAGATAGAGAAAGGTGGCGACGCCAGTGAGGAGTACCGACACCTGCCAGAGACCACGGCGAAAGAGGGGCTGCATACTCTGCATAATAAAGCCCATGAACCCATAGAGAAGAATCGAGTAGCCAAAGCTCAGAGAGGGGACGAGCTCTGTGTAGACGCCGGGATCACCACCATGAGAGCCTAGGTAGTGCTGAGCATCCCAGAGGAAACCTGCGAGAAAGGCGAGCAGCAGCATCATGCTGAGGCGTACAGTGACTGCAGCACAGAGGAACACGAGAGGTAAGATAAGTGCCCGGGCGTCATAGAGTGGGGTGATGACAGGCACGAACTGCTGCAAGATGCAGCCGATCAAAATCAAGGCGATAAGACTGAGGTGATAGCGAATCATTTATGACCAGTGAGAACAAATACGGTGTTGAGATCCGCAAAGTCCACAGCTGGCTCAACTCGAGCTTCAGCGTCAAAGGCACCAGAATCAATAGAGACTATGGTACCTAAAAGGATATCTGCGGGAAAGAGACCACCCCGACCAGTGGTGTAGACTTGGCTACCTGGCTGGATGTTTGCCTCCTTGGATAAATAGCGTAGCCGCAGTACAGGTGTGTCTGTAGACTGGATACGCTGTCCGCTTAAAATGCCTACTTCTTGAGTGTCGCCTATCTTCGCAGAGACTTGGCATTTCTCATCAGAGAGCAAAATGATGGATGAAGTGGATTGATCAGTGCGATCAATTTTTCCCACAAGACCTTCGGCGGCGAGCACGGGAAGTTGCACGCCGATGTCAGAAGTTTCTCCTCGGTCAATGGTTGCTGTCTGCCACCATGTGGAGGGCTTTCGCCGAATGATTTTTGCAGCAATCACTGTGAAAGGTGAGCGCTGCTGGAAGTTCAACGCGGCTCTGAGCTGGATGTTTTCTTGCTCTAGCATTCTGAGGTGGGCGACCTCTGTTCGCAAGACCCCGAGTCGGCCTTCGACTTCTTGGAGTTCCACTTCGAGCTCCTTTGAGTGCTTCACCTCATCCGCGAAGCGGCGCGCTTTGACCTCAAGAATAGAGCCTGAGCTCAGAAAGGGTCCTAGGGCTGAGTAGTATCCACTCTGGATTTCGCGCACCACACTCTCGCTTCTTGTCAGCACCCAAGCGGTGCCAGCAAGAAAGAGTAAAAGAGTGAAGAGGTTGAGCGGTTTCACAGTGGATTCTACAGGTAGTCGAGTCGTATAGGTTTGAGCTTAGGACAGGTTCGTCAGTTTAGGCCAAGTTTGTTACACGGCGAAGAAATTCGATTTCTTCGAGAGATTTGCCAGTGCCCTCTGCTACGGCACTGAGTGGATCTTCTGCGACGTGGACAGGAAGACCAGTTTCGCCTTTGATCCTTGTGTCTAGTCCCTTCAGTAGGGCACCTCCGCCTGCGAGCATGAGACCTCTGTCCACGAGATCAGCGGCGAGCTCAGGGGGGCAGCGCTCCAGTGTCGTGCGAACAGCGTCCACTATGGTGGAGACGGGATCCGCCATCGCCTCGCGGATTTCCTCAGAAGAGATTTTAATTGTCTTTGGCAGACCAGCAACGAGATCGCGACCCTTCACGTCCATGGAATGTTCCTTTGGCAAGGTGACAGCGGAGCCCAAGCGTATTTTGATCTCTTCCGCCGTGCGTTCACCAATCATCAGATTATAGGCGCGCTTCATGTAGGAAATGACAGCCTCATCGAGCTCGTCTCCGGCAGTTCGCACAGAGCGACTATAGACAATACCAGAGAGTGAGATAATGGCGACCTCTGTGGTGCCACCACCGATATCGACAATCATATTTCCCGAGGCTTCCTGTACAGGGAGGCCCACTCCTATGGCCGCGGCCATGGGTTCTTCAATCAGAAAGACTTCGCGAGCTCCAGCTTGCTCTGCGGACTCTCGCACAGCGCGGCGCTCTACCTCTGTGATACCTGAGGGTACGGCGATGACCACGCGAGGATTGGAGCGTCCCTTATTATTGGCCTTACGAATGAAGTGGCGAAGCATCGCCTCCGTCACCTCGAAGTCGGCGATCACCCCGTCCTTGAGTGGGCGAATAGCGACGATATCACCAGGAGTTCTCCCCAGCATGCGCTTGGCATCATCACCGACCGCGAGGACGTGATTGGTCCCCGCCTTAACAGCGACCACAGAAGGCTCTCTCAGGACAATGCCATTGTCCTTAGCATACACCAGAGTGTTTGCTGTACCTAGGTCAATACCGATGTCATTGGTGAACCAGCGACCGAATAGTTTGGAAAACATAAAAAGTTGAGAATACGAAAATTGGATAGAATGGTAGCCTATGGTCTGGGGAGTGAGACAAAGGGCAAAACACTCAGAAAAGGAAGTTCTCTAAGAACTAGCTAGACTATCCATGTCAGACCCTTGTGGGTCAAGGGTTTCTGAGGATTTATCGGGCTTCTCTGAGAACCTAGATTTACGTTTACGCTAATTTCAGACGATCGTCTGAGGCGAGGATCTCTGTGAGAGCTGGCCAGCCACCACTACGCTGCATGTTAAACACCTGGAGATAGAGTGTCGTGAGGCTAGGAGAGTGGGCTTTAAGAAGAGTATCTGTGGCGAGTTTGAGCTTCTCAGAGTCGAGGTCATCAGGGAGGTCACCTTCCACAGTACCATTACCATCGTGAGGGATTTCTAAGCTGTCACAGAAGCTCACAAGCATTTCTTGTTTCCCCTGCATGAACCAGATTTGCAGCAGGTGCTCACCCATCATGTCACTAGTTTTTGACTGGAGGGTTTTATGGAGCCAGGTGATTTGTTCACTAACTGGTTTTTTGGTGACAAATACAGGGCGCAGCCTCTTATTGGCTGCTAGGCTGGCAACGGCGTTTTTATAGAGGTCGCGTTCGTTTTCGCGAAGCCAAGTAAAGAGTTCGGTGACAGTGGCTGGGTCGACGGCGCTGAAAAGTTGATGAGCTTGCATAGTAAAAAATAAAATTGAGAATAATCGTTTTCGGGAAAGTTGGGTTCCAGTCAAAACTGGAAAATAGACATGAGCTTCTAATCAAGAGAGGCTGACTGTCAAGTGCGAGGAAGCTAGCAGTAGTGATTTCTGATGTTTTCTGGCGATTTCGATCATTGTCTTTAAAATCCAGTCTTTCCTCACGACCTGTGCTTGACGCTCCTCGGCACGCAGTAAAGAGTGGTGTTTCTCCAAAAACGGAAAAAACGACACTCACTACTATTGCTTTTTCAAACTGATGAACGAATACGAAAATAATTCACGTCCCTATTCTTCGAAGGTCGTCGACGGCCCAGACCGTGCTGCGAGTCGCGCTATGCTCTACGCAGTTGGCTTTGAGAAAGAAGACTTTGAGAAACCCCAGGTCGCTGTCGCCTCGCTCTGGAGTGAAGTGACACCCTGCAATCTGCATTTGGATAAACTAGCGAAAGAATGCGCGAAGGGCGTGGACGCGGCACAAGGCAAGTCTCTCACCTTTGGCTCGATCACTGTGTCCGATGGCATTTCTATGGGGACTGAGGGGATGAAGTACTCACTGGTGAGTCGCGAAGTCATTGCTGATTCTATCGAAACAGTCGTGGGTGCTGAGGGGATGGATGGCCTCGTGGCTGTGGGTGGCTGTGATAAGAATATGCCGGGCTGCATGATCGCGATTTCGCGCCTGAATCGCCCAGCGGTCTTTGTCTACGGGGGTACGATTTTACCGGGGTGTGCGACCATTAAGGGAGAGAAGAAGGATCTCGATGTTGTCTCTGTGTTTGAGGCTGTCGGCCAGCATGCGAATGGGCAGATCAATGACGGTGAGCTCGATATTGTCGAAGGCTGCGCGATTCCAGGAGCTGGCTCTTGTGGTGGCATGTACACGGCAAATACCATGGCTAGTGCGATCGAAGCTCTAGGAATGAGTCTGCCTAACAGCTCTGCACAAGCCGCAGTGGGAGACGATAAACTCATGGACTGCGTGGACGCGGGAGCGGCCGTGGTGAATATGATTCGCTTGGGCATTCGCCCCTCAGACATCATGACTCGTAAGGCCTTTGAGAATGCGATTACGCTGGTGATCGCATTGGGCGGCTCGACCAATGCTGTTCTTCACCTTCTTGCCATGGCTCATGCGGCCAATGTGGAGCTCAGTATTGATGATTTCACAGAAATCGGGAAGCGCGTTCCCGTGATTGCCGACCTGAAGCCATCTGGGAAATACGTGATGGCTGATCTCGTAAGAATAGGAGGGACAATTCCTGTGATGAAAATGCTTCTCAAAGCTGGTCTATTCCACGGAGATGTGATGACAGTCACCGGGAAGACCATGGCTGAGAACTTGGCGAACTCTCCTGTCGAATTCCCAGCGGATCAGAAGATCATTCGCCCTCTGGATAACCCGAAGAAAAAAGACAGCCACTTACGCATTCTCTATGGGAATCTAGCCTCAGAAGGATCAGTCGCTAAGATCTCAGGGAATGAAGGAACTAGCTTCACAGGTAAGGCACGCTGCTTTGACTCAGAGGAAGAGAGTCTCAAGGCGATTCTTGCTGGTGACATCCATCCCGGTGATGTGATTGTCGTGCGTATGGAAGGGCCTAAGGGAGGACCTGGTATGCGCGAGATGTTAGGGCCAACAGCAGCTGTGATGGGACGTGGTCTCGGTGACTCCGTGGCACTGATTACAGATGGGCGATTCTCAGGTGGTAGTCACGGCTTTGTAGTCGGACACATTACTCCTGAGGCCTTTGTAGGTGGTGTGATTGGTTTACTCCATGATGGGGATGAGATCACCATTGATGCTGAGAAGAACACCATTGATGTGAATCTATCAGAAGACGAACTCACCCAGAGACGGAAAGCCTGGGTGCAGCCAGAGCCACGCTATAAGCGCGGAGTACTCGCCAAGTTCGCCAAGCTAGCCGCCTCAGCCTCGAAGGGAGCTGTGACAGACGGTGATCTATAACGCAAAAAAAGTAGCAGGGTAGATCGAATCAAATAGGCCGAATCAAATAAGAACTCCAATCGCGCTAGTTATGCGCTATTGGAGTTTTTTTGTTTTCTGAATGTTTTCTGAACACTTCTCTCTTAGCTGTTTAAGAGTGAAATTTTGTTAGAGGAGCATCATCTTCGCCTTTTTCACAGCTTGGAGGAATCGCTCGATCTCCTCACTTGTATTGTACGCCGCAAAGGAGGCTCTCGCGGTTCCCGTGATCCCGAATCGAGCCATTAGTGGCTGGCAGCAGTGATGCCCCGTGCGTACAGCAATGCCCATTTGATCAATCAGTGTACCCAGGTCGAAGTGGTGGATACCCTCAATGAGAAAAGAGACGACACCCGCCTTATTCTCACTAGTGCCATAGATGGTGACTCCCTCGATTTCCTGGAGTCCAGCTGTGGCGAGATCCAGCAGAGTGCTTTCGTGCTTAGCGATGTTATCCACGCCAATTTGCAGCATCCACTCGAGAGCTCTAGCGAGAGCGATGGCGCCCTCAATGTTAGGTGTGCCGGCTTCATACTTGAAGGGGAGTTCATTGTAAGTCGTGCCAGTGAAGCTGACTTCTTTGATCATCTCGCCTCCACCCTTCCAAGGTGGGAGCTCGTTGAGAATATCTTTCTTTCCCCAGAGGATGCCGATGCCTGTTGGGGCGTAGGTCTTATGTCCCGAGAAGGTGTAGAAGTCACAGTCGAGCTTTTGTAGGTCAACCTCCATATGCGGGGCGGACTGGGCGCCATCGATAAGAACAAGAGCGCTATGAGCTCTGGCTTTTCCAATGAGTGTCTCTACTGGATTAATGGTACCCAGAGCATTTGAGACGTGATTGAGGGCAACAAGCTTTGTGGTAGAGTCGAGGAGTTTATCGATGCTGGTGAGATCATACTCGCCTGCATCGGTGATGGGCAGTATTCTCAGAGTCGCTCCTGTGCTCTCGCAGAGCATTTGCCAGGGAACTATGTTAGAGTGGTGCTCCATCTCAGAGATTAAGATCGAGTCTCCGGCTTCAATAACCTTTCCTTTCTCTAAAATACCAGCAACGAGGTTAATCGAGTCTGTAGTGCCTGAGGTGAAAATCACTTCATCCACGTGTGGAGCATTCAGGTAGCTGGCAATACTCCTACGTGCTTCTTCGTGCGCTTCTGTGGCGATTCTTGAGAGGTAGTGGACACCTCTGTGGATATTAGAATTTTGAGTTTCGTAGTATTTACGAGATGCTTCGAGAACAGTTCTCGGTGTGTGTGAGGTCGCTGCATTGTCGAGGTACACGAGTGGGCGGCCTTTGATCTGGCTCTGAAGAATGGGAAATTCTTTGCGAATTTCAGCGGTGTCTAACAAATAGCTCATTAGTTTGTGAAAAGGTCTGTTGCGAGAGTGCCCGCAGTTTCAGCATTCAGTAAGAAGTAGTCTGGCTCTCCAGAGATGCTGACATAGTAAAATTGGTTATTCGCTGCTTTTGATGCGCGGGAGAGTTTCAGCCAATGATCGATCTCATAGCTGGGCTCGCCCTCGTCATCATACTCTTGTACGACAACTGTAAGAGTGAAGTCAGGGTCTTGCAAAAGTTCTTTCGCCTTCATGTGAGTGGGGCCTAGCCGGCGAAAGGCAGAAAGCTTGGAAATCGACTCGAAGTAATAGCGTGCTCTATTTTGATTGAGCTGATCGGTGAGGTCATTTTGACCTTGTATCGCACTGTAAGTATCTGTGTTGAAGTTGTAGGTAATGTAGGTGAGAGGGCTTCCTTTTTTACGAAGATTGATGGAAGTGATATCAATGGTGGGTAAGTTCCAGAGGCGTTTGGGTTTCCACTCCCAGAGTGGTCTGTCGAGTTTTTGTAGTGTGTCCTCGCTGATTTGCCAGACGATGGGTAAGTGCGCCATTTTAGCGTAGATGAGTGAGTCATCAGGACTTCTTGAGATCTGTAGGCGTTGTTGGTTTTGGCCAAAGTCAACGAGAGCAATCTGTAGGAACGGTTGATCGAGTCCGTAGGGGCGTAGATCTACGGCAGCGTCTGAGGCGAATTTGATCACTTTATCCACAGTGAGAGCTGTGAAAAATTCTGTTAGTGTCTCGATCTCTAGGTCTGTGGCTCCATTTGGGAGAAGAAGCTGATAGGGGCTGCCACGCTGGCGATCCAGTAGGATAGGTTGCTGGTTTGCAGGGCGAATGACGACAGTTTTGAGTTGTTGGCCATTGAGGGCGAGCATGTTTTTTGCTCTAATATCATTGATGGTGAGGGGGAGTTTGCTGAGTGAGACCTCTATCTCTGCGGCTGGATTCACAGGGAGAGAAAACACGGGACTGCGGTTAGAGACTTTCGCAAGGGCGAGTTCTTCTGTGTTTTCTTTTGGCAGGGCAATAGAGAGGGTGATTTCTTCATCTTGCTGGAAGTGCTTGATGCCGACCTCAAGAGTCTCATCGGGATTAAGGCTCTCGGGGAAGTTCTGAGAGTCTTCCACCTCAGTGGCGGTGAGTAGGGAGAGGTCTGTGATGAGTTGTTTTACAGCAACTTGATCACAGCGCAGCTCTAAGGGTTTGGTAATAAACCAAGGTTTACCGATAGCGGCTCGCTGCATGACCATGTCAGTGCCTTTTCGCATGAGGCGTATTTGTTCAATGGACTCGTAGATAGCCAGGGGGCGGTGGTCGCGGAATTTCTGGAAGTGGTTTTCAAATAGCTCATGAAGCTGCAAGCTTGTATCGGTGACGAGGTAGATGGAGTCTTTTCTAGAAGATTGCTTATGACGAATGAAGTATGTAGGAAGCTTTGTTTTATCCTCATCTTCAGCAATGCTGTGCCATGGGCTGATGCGCCCTAGGCGGAAATGTTCTAGTGTGTTTGACTCTGCATCATAGAGTTGAAATTCAAACGCTCCCCCCCTTAGACCAAGGTTTTCTACATCTGTGCCTTTTCGAGGAAGGACATCGACAATCTTTGAGTTATGGAGAAAATGCAGCAGGGGTTCGACCCGGGTGTGGTAGTCCGCGCGGTCCTGCCATGGTTCTGAGGTCTGCCATTGTTGGCCACTTCCATGCATATCTAGCGTGGGGCCATTAGGGTATTTAATTTTAATTCGTCTCAGTGCAAATATATCACTGGGAAATGCCTTCTCACCGATCTCGAATGTTTCCGTGGCTTTGAATAAAGCTATGGGCGCGTCATCAAGTCTGGCGAGACTAGCGATAGCTAGGCCGACTGTTATGAGAAGAAGAACGATGTTAGTGAGTGCTTTCAAGTCTAGATCAAACAGTTAGGAACGGCGTGAATACCAGGTGATAAAAGCAATAATGAGGCCTATTGCAGGTAAGATAATGTAAGAACTCAGGTTTATCTGGCTCTGATGCTTAGGCTCAATGGTGAGTTTTTGGCGAAACACAGGCTCGGGGCCATCACCCATGAGGGTCTCTCGACCAACCATCCAGTGAAAGCTATTGTTGAGAAAGTCACTCATTTCCTCACGCATGTTGACTGGTGTGAGGAATTCTGTGTTACCTATGACAATCAGGCGGGAGGCTAGCTCGACTTTTGTATCTTGGTTTTCTCTGCCTTTGACGATGGCTGCGGCTAAATAGAGAGGAGCGCCATGATCTTCTCTATGGTCGAAGTTAGGTTCTGGCTCTTGGTATTTTGTTTCTCCCCACCAGCCCTTCGCTGCTCTGATGAGAGGAAATGCAGCAATGCGGCGATTAATGAGTTTATCATCATCAAAGCGCACTTCCAGCGAGCAAGACGGGCCATCGAGTTGGCTGGGTTTCTCACCGAGTTGTTTGGTCACAGTGGGGCCCTTGACAATGATCGACCTCGCTGAGGTGAATGTTTTCCCATTCTTACGAGTGATCACTCGATCATTGCGCGGTGTAATACCATAAGATCTGAGAAAGGAGCGCAATTTATGGAGCTCAGCATTTGGGTCTAAAGTGATGAAAATAGAGGAACTATCGCGATTCCAGTACTCAGAGAGGACAGCGAGTTCACGCTCATCTAGATCATAGCGCGGAGCGATGAGGGCGACACCCTCAGCGTCCTCGGGTATTTTCTCAGTGGATGATAGGCGCAGTTCCTTGAGGGCGATGTTTTGCCTCTGCATCAGAGTCTTGAGTGTTTTCCAAGGAGCGACTCCTTCTTCGGCATTGGCATCTAACTGGCTTTTATCAAAGAGAAAGTAAAATGTACGTGGCTGGCCCTCTAATGCACTGAGAATAGCCGTGCTGACACTAGCTTCATCCTGCCAGCCAATGACGACCTCTTTATTATAGCGATCTAAATCAGAAACATAGAGCTTATGAATTGGCAGGTAGCGGACGTGATTGGCAATGTCTTGCTCTCTTTGAGCATCGGTGAGTTCCGTCTCAGAGGGTGTTCTGGCATCAATAAATATCGCTTCTTCAATGAAGGTGTGCGAGTAGGTATTCGCGATATCTTGGGTGCGATCTAAGTTCTTTAGTGGGTCGACAAATTCGAGTTTAATGCGACCATAGCTCTTGCGGCGAAATTCTTCGAGAAGTGCGCGAATACGTAAGTAGTGAGGGTTGCTGGTTTTTATCACAGCGATCAGGCGAAGATCATCTGTATGATTTTTGAGTAAATCACTTTTGAGGAGCTCTTTGGTGGTGTCTGAGAGGGTGAACTCAGATTTCTTAGTGAGATCGAAGCGCTGGTGCTCCGTGCAGCCTAAGAAGTTCGCCAGACCTGTGATAGAGATGACGAGAATAAACTGAAAAAGAGCTTTGGCGCTGAGAGTGAATCGAGCGACCGAGCGGCGGTGTAATTTGGGCTCAGACATATTATTTTTTCCAGCGACGATAATCGACGACTTGATGTGTCAGCATGAGGATGAAGAAGGTCATAGAGAGATGATACATTGCCGCGCGAAGATCTAGCAGCCCCTGCGTGTAGTAGGCGAGATGCTCCTGGATGGAAATGTAGTGGAAGAGGGCCGCTCCCTGGAAAGAATCACCAAATAAGGCAGGCACATAGCCAAGGAAAAACAACATCACCACAATAAACATAGAGAGAATACCCGCGATGATCTGACTCGAAGTGAGGGCTGAAGTCAGGCAACCAATCGCTGTGAAAAACGCGCCAATCAGATAGAGAATCATGTAAGTGCCAATGATATGGCCAGACTCTAGGGGAGCAGGCTGTCCGGTGATGACAGAGAAAAGCTGCACGTGGAGCAGTAGCGGGAGCCAGAGTAAAGTGTAGTAGAGAAAGGCCGCTAAGTACTTGGAGAGAACGACTTGCCATGTGCGGACAGGGGCCGTCATCAGGCCCTCAAGGGTACCGGTGCGCTCCTCATCCGCGAAGAGGCGCATAGTGATGAGAGGAAAGATAAAAAGAAAATAAAACCAGAAGTTCGGGGTATGAAGTAGAGTGAAGAGCATATTCTTCTCCACAGGCCCGCTCTGATAGTACTCGAGAGCGGTGGAGAGTGACATCCCCTGCATAAAAATCACAACACTCAGTAGAATCCACCCAAAAGGGGAAATCAGAAAGTGAGTGAGTTCTTTTTTTAATAAAATAGAAAGAGTCCTCATAGTGGCCTGTTCCCGCAGGTTTAGGAGGTTCTGAACTTAAGTCCAAGGGTAAAATACCTGAGAAATCTCAAAAGTAAAAGATAAGATAGAAAAGAGCACAGCAAGAGTCATTTTCTCCGTAAGCCTCCGGAAACGAGGTGGCTGTATCATAGAAACACGCAGATTACACCATGCGTCATTATCTAGGAATGAGAATAGTTGACCCAGTGACAATTGTTGTGCCACGAATGCCATTCGCGCGCTGAATGGATGAAATCGAGACACCGTAATAGCGTGATAAACTATAGAGCGTGTCAGAGCTAGTGACTCTATGAGAAATCGGCGCCTGAGCGCGAGGTCGAATCACCTGAGGCTGTGGGGCACTGGTTTGAGGGTTTCTATGGGAGGCGACAGGTGGAATAGTAGGCTGAATTCTGGAGGGACTCGTGCGGTTGCTATTGTTAAGAGATCGAGATGAGGGAGGAGTGTACTGAGGGAGTCTCTGGGGCTGTGGTGCGTAATTGGGCTGAGGAGTGGGTGGATTAGGCAGAGTTTTTGGTTTGGAAGGCTTTGAGGACTTACTTTCTCCGCGTCTATTAACAAAGATTCGTCGAGGGGGCTTATCCGCCCAGCTTTCGATATATTTCCCGTTTGAGTCAAATGGGCCATGGCTCTGCTGGTAGCCAGGTTTTCTGACGACCTCAATTGTCTCAGAATACTCATTTCCACAGTTTGAGAGGGTAGCTCCCCCACAAATGATCGTGATAGAAACAATGATTCGAGAAACATAGGACATGGAGAGGAGACTACACAAGTAGGCTTTCACTTGGCGATGGAATTGTGAGTAAAACCGGGAAGAATTCTAGAATCTATCTGTGAGCAGGCAGTGAGAGAGGTCAGCGTGTTTTTTTTGAAGCCAGAGAGTTTGAGATGAGCATGAGCCACTATAGATGATGGGATCATAAGAAAGTAGAGAAGAAAGCTTGCAGGGAAGAGCTCTAGAGTTGTCATCTTTGAGAGATATGTTACGACCTAGGCATGATACCCCGCTCCTTCCTTACTCTTTCTACAGCCATTGGCGCCTTGGCGATATTGTGGTCATGCGCGAAGCAGACCACTTCGACAAACTCCACTGAGCAGACCCTATACCCTGTGAGTCATTCTAAAACTAAGCCACAGGCCAGCTATTCGAGTCTAAAGCAGCTCTACAGAGAGGTCAATGTCCAGCGTGACTACATCCCCAAGGGAGTGCATGGCAGAAAGGAAAAGAGGAAGCTAAGACCCATGTTTATCACCATACATTCGACACAGAATTTTGCACAAGGAGCAGATGCATGGAGACACTCACTGGCGCTAAAAAATGGCAAACTCCGCGCACACAAGAGCAAACGCGGAAATCGGATTGGTTATCTAACATGGCACTTTAGTGTAGACGAGAGTGTTGTTGTACAGCACCTGCCTACAGATGAGCAGGGAGAGCACGCCGACTTCGATGGGCCAGGGAATAACTTCAGCCTGGCGATCGAGATGTGCGAGCACAAAGGCAATGACCTGCTAGCAACCATTGAGCGAACAGCGAAACTCACAGCCTACCTCATGCACAAGCATGATATAGCGCTGGATAAAGTCGTTCCACACTACCACTGGCCAAGAGTCGGCCTAAAGACACCACATAAAAACTGCCCCCACTTCCTGCTCGATAACGGCCGCCCAGGGCGGAAGTGGCAAATTTTCTTGAGAATGGTCAACAAGCACTACCAGTCGGTGGGGCAGCAGAGTCCCTCTGTGGTGTAGTTTATAAGGCTAGGCACGTAGACCCTGAATTACTTTCGTGTGAGAAAGTGAGTTCTCTGGTTTGTGTGCTAATTGTGAGAGCTCAACCGATGGTAAATTCTGTGTATCCCGATACAAATAAGAAGGGACGTTGCTGGAATGGTAATGGCTATGTATACTCCAGTTATAACAAAAGGAAATGATATGCTACAAATTGACAAAAATATACACCAGATAGTAGTTATACTGAAATTATCATTTGATGAGAAAATGAGCCTAAGAATGTTAATGATGATGCTAGTGATAGAAGTGAGGATGAGGCAAGTGAAACACATGCCAGCCTTGCTAAGGTAGATTACACTGAAATCAAATAATCCTCTAGTTTTGTATTCGTAATTATTTAAGTCTAAAATAATGAACAGAATATAGCTAATGATTATCGGAAATATTGTAATTAGAATCGATTTTATATCAAATGACATCGTTTTAGGTCATAGTTTTTCGAAGATATCCCAGAGAACGACGCAAATATAAAATGCCACGACACATGGAGCCTCAGAGAGTCCTTAGTCTTTAATCATAGCTGGTGGCTCGGCAGGTAAAGTCTTGGTTTTTAAGCTTAATTTACTAATGATTCTAGCCTGATAGAAGATGCAGGCTATCAGTAATAGAGGTGCGAGGAATATTAATGTACCTGCGATTTCAGACATCGCAAAGCTGCCCGTCTCTTCATCCGGAAACTTTCGATCGTGGGATGTGTAGCTGATAGATTGATCTTTTAACGAGCTAATCAAGAGATCGTTTTTACTCGCCTCATAAGGAATATCTACAGAGCGAAGTTCACCTGCAGACGTGTAATACGTAAAGTCGATAGATCCATAACTATAGAGATCGACTTTTGAAATGTTTTGCGATTTCAAGTCGTTTACGAAAGTGCCATAAGTGACTTTTGAGGGAGGTGAACTTTTAGCCATAGATAAGAAAATTTAGTGTTTATGTAACTAGGTTACAATCTCTTCAACAAGCAGCCTATGACTCAGTAGCTGAGCTTTTAGATCATCGACTTGCTCGGTCGTGTAGGCGAGTTTTTCGCTGTGTCCCCAGACAGGGGCTGGCCATACGGGATCGTTTGGAGACCGGCCGATCACGTGAATGTGCAGCTGACTCACTATATTTCCAATCTGGCCGATGTTTATCTTTGGCTGATTGAGAGTGGTTTCTAGAAACTGAGAGAGCAGGTCGACAAAGGAGAGTGCTTCTTCACGCAGATCAGCTGGTAGGTGGTGGAGCTCTTCCTTCTCAGTTTCTGGCACAATGAGAAACCACGGGTAATGCGCATTGTCCTTGAGGAGCAGATGCAGGCGGCCGACTTTACCTAAATAATGGGCACTACGTAGGAGGTCTTTGGAAGGTAGGAGGTCTTTGGAAGGCTCAAAGTCTTGCATGATAGGGTAGGTGGAGATAGAAGCTTGTCCTACTCGTCCTTAAGGTACTCTGAACTTGTGATCAGGGTTATTGTCATGCGGGTCTCTCACAAGGATACCACGGCTGAGGCCTGTGACATCGACTTTATTACCTGTGTAGGGATTCAGCACGAAGCCTTTTTGACCAGGAATCGCCTTGGCAAAAGGATAAGTCGGCTTCGCTTGGGAGGCTGGGCTACTTGAAGACTGTGGTTTGTTATTGAGAGAATTGAGTCTATCAGGTGTAGGGGGTTTTGGCACGCTTGTGTTGCTTGAGGGTCGCGTTGTTGGCGCGGGGACTTCTGTGGGTCGGGTAGTAATACCTGGGGTTGTGGGTGTGCCTTGGGAGTTATGTGCCGCTGGGTTCGCGTATGGATTATAGCCACCAGCAGGCGCGTAAGTGAATGGGTAGCAGGCGGTGAGTAGCAGGCTAAGTGGGAATAGTAGAACTAGATGTTTCATAGAAAAAGCAATGGAATGCCAGATTTTTAGCACTTTATGGATGACTTGTCAAATGGCGTGTCAGTTTTAGCGATTAACTTGGAAGCTCGATTCTAGGGAAAATGGGTTTTGGCTTGGCGACTTCGTGCCCTATGGGGAGAACGCCCCACTTGAGTTCACTGAGCTTTAGCTCGGAGAGTTCTGGTGCTTTGAGTTGTGCCTGGATCCGCTCACAGGCGTGAGGAATCACGGGGCGCAGTAGGACACTAGCGAGGGCGACGACTTCGACCATATGGGCAAGTACTGCATTGAGTTCCTCTGTCTTTGTTTCGTCCTTGGCAATTTCCCAAGGCTTGTGCTCTTCCGCGAAGATATTGGCTCTGGTGATGAACTCGATCACAGCTGTGAGAGCTTGAGAGATTTCGTACTGATCCATTGCAGTCTGGTACTGCTCCAGAGTCTTGGCGAAGCTCTCGCGCAGTGTCTGACACGAGGCGTCATCATAGCTAGAACTCACAGTCACTCCTGCACTGTAGCGCTTGGTCATATTGAGTGCGCGGTTACAGAGATTTCCCAAGTTATTGGCCAATTCTGTGTTAAAGAGCATAACGAGGCGCTCCGGTTCATAGTTTGAGTCTTTCCCAGTGTGGATGTCGCGCACGAGGTAGTAGCGTACAGCATCTTGGCCAAAGATTTCCACCAAATGGATGGGATCCATGAGAGCGGCCTCTTCCTTGGTCATTTCACTCTTAGAGACCTTGCCTCCCTTTTTGTTCCACCAGCCATGCACCAGCAAAGAGGGGATTTGGGCGTCATCAAAGCCCATCGCGTGGAGCATGATTGGCCAATAAATAGAGTGAGAGGGAACGAGAATGTCTTTACCAATAACATGGAGATTCGCCGGCCAGAGGGAATCGAAGTCGGGGAGTTCACTACTAGGATCTTTCTGGTAGCCTGCAAAAGAGATGTAGTTAATGAGAGCATCAAACCACACAAAGGTGACGAAGTCTGTGTCAAATGGCAGCTCGATCCCCCAGCGCAAGCGCTCCTTAGGGCGTGAGATACAGAGATCATTTCCCTCGCTGCGCTCAATGGCATTGAGCACATCCGCGCGGCGGAAATGCGGAAGAACGAAGTCTTTGTGCGATTCGACAAATTCGCGCAACCAAGACACGTGCTCACTGAGGCGGAAGTAGTAGTTTTCTTCATCCCGCTCTTCGACGACTCCCCACTCAGGGCCGAATTCACCATCTTCATTGCGCTCCTTGTCAGTAAGAAACTGCTCTTGGCGGATCGAGTAAAAACCTTTGTATTGCTTTTTGTAGATCTGCCCTTGCTCAAAGAGGGTGTTGAGGATTTGCTGGACGCAGCTCTTGTGCAGAGGGTTTGTGGTTTCCGCCCAGCTGTCATAGGAGAGACCGAGTTTCTCCCAAGCTTGGGAGAAGCCCTTTGTGACGCGGCGCACATAGGTGTTAGGGTTCACACCTTCGGCCTCAGCGGTTTGCTGGACTTTCTGGCCATGCTGGTCGACTCCCGTGAGGAAGTGGGAGTCATTGCCCTTGAGCTTCTGATATCTGTGGATGACATCAGCGAGTACCTTTTCGTAGGCATGGCCAATGTGCGGGGTGCCATTGGTGTAATCGATAGCTGTGGTGATATAGAACATAGGAAAATAGTTAGAGAAAAGATATGGCAGAAAATGGAGTCGGTAAGAGCCTTTAGGGCACTATGAATTGGACAACAAGATTATGATTTGAGGACTTTACCACCTAGGCCGAGGATAGTGGCGTTTTGTTTGGCCTCTTCTGCCTCGGGGATTTGGCCATTGGCCACATACATCTGAGAGAGGGCTGTCCACGCTAGTAGGTCATTAGGCTCAAGTGTGACAGCCTGGAGGCCACAGCCGATAGCTTCTTTGAGCTGGTCAGTTTTCATCAAAACCATACCAAGTGCCTGCCAGCCATCAAAGAAAGCAGGGTCGAGTTCGACACAACGGCGATAGCCAGTAATAGCTGCTTCCAGCTCGCCAATAGCTAAGTCACCGTTGGCTTGGTCAAAAAGGTCGTCGCGTTGAGTATTCATAGACGTAGTAAAGCCCGCTCGTGCAATAAGCGGGCTTCGTGATCAAATAGAGATCAAAGTTATGGTGAAAATGCCTTTATGGCTGACCGGGCAGAGTCTTATCTGCGGCTAAATATTGGTTTCTGAGCCAGACTTGGAAGATCTGAGCACTGAGGTTATTATTGTATCCGACGAGTTGCCCGTTGGCATGTATTTCCGGCTGGGCGTTTTTCTCGAGTGTGCGCTTTGTGAGCTGAGCAATAACGGCTGTCTGCCCACCATTAGTTAATGTGACGTCTGTGACTTCACCTGTCTTCACCGCTAGGCAGGCTTCGTGGAGCTCTGGCTGGTCAGGCACTCTCTGTGGACCAAATTGCTGCATCTGTGGTAAACTGATTGTTTGATAGGCTTGGAATGGGCCAGTGGTTGTCACTGTGAGTTCGAGTTTATCTGCGACTGCCTGGAAGTCTGCACCTTCAGCAGTGAGCTTTTCGTGGACTTCCTGAGCTGCTGCGAGAAGCGCTTCATCGATGAGTTTCTCAGTCACCGCCTTTGTGGCTTCTTCCTTCGCTTCCTCGTAAGTTTTCTTTCTGGGTTCGACAATCTCCTCGACCTTCATGACGAAGTAGCCGTCCGGGGCGACAGGGTAGTAATCACTGAGTGCTTGGAGGCCTTCTCCAAATTCTTTGCCAGCGATATCATCAAAGATAAAGCCCTCTGGGCGTCCTGTGGAGCGGTGGCGTTTCTGGGGATTCCCGATAGCGGCACGTAGGGCTGACTCGTCGAGTAATTCTGTCTGGATGATTTTAATGTCTTTCCAGCCGTCTTCTGCTGAGTTTTCTAGGAATTCAGCACCTTCGGTTTCTTCGATTTTATTGGTAAATTCAGTGAACTGGACTTTGAGGAGATTCACATTGGATTCGTGAAGAGCATTAATAGCTACGAGTTCTTTTTGGTGAATCTCACGCAGTCTTGTTTTTTCTTCTTCACTAATGTCTCCACTGAGATCTGGTGCAGGAGGTGCTGGTGGTCTCGGAGAGGTGGAGAGGACGTAGGAGACGCGGAGTTTTCTCTCTGTCATGTAGCCCTCCTGATTCTCTTCCCAGAATTCTTTGATTTGTTCCTCAGTGGGTGTGACGCCCTCGATGTAGTCGGCACGTTTCCACTCGATAGTACTTGCTGTGAAGGATTGCTCTCCTGCGTTCATAGTCGCAAGGCTCTGCTCTCTAGGCATGATGAGGCTGCCAGAAATCACTTCTTTGATCTTATCGTGGAGTAAGAGGTCTCCTATGAGGCTGCGGAAGTCTGCTTCTGTCATCGCTCCTGGGAGATTTTTGACAAATTCTTCGTAGCGGCTCGAATCAAAGCCACCTTCTTGATTCGCAAAGAATCGGTGCTTATGGATGAATTCTGTGATTTCTGCGTCACCAGCATAGAGTCCCATTTTTTCTGCCTCAGAACGCAGGATGAGTCGATTAGCGATGAAGTCAGCAGGATTGGCAGCACCGAGACCGGTGGCGGATGCTTGGTCAGTGAAAGAATAGACGAGCTGGCGCGCGGATTCTCCTGAGCGGTAGTACTCTGTATTAGAGACACTGATGCCATTGACTGTCATGACTTTTTGGCTGCCAGCTGGCTGGACATTATTCATTGTGAGAATGAGACCTGCGGCTAGCAGGATAATGACGATGACCATGAGGCCTGTGTATTTACGAATATTTTCGAGCATCGTTGTGGCGAGTCAGAATGAAAAGAAAGGTGAAAAGAAGGATGAAAAGTGAGATTAAAATAGGATTCGGGGTAGATGGGTGTGCTCAGTGGTTGGTCTCACCGAGAGGATCATCATTCGCGAAGTGGTTAGTTTCTAGAGCGGAGGAAGCAGCGCATCAACCGAGAAATGCAGAAATTCACGAAAAAGTCGCCACTTTCACTATTCAAACTCTCTGGAGGTGTGATTTTGATGAACTGTCCACTTGCTACAGAGGGTTTCTGGGGCATAATCCCGCCCAGTAAGACTCATATTGTCCTATGGAAAACGTTATCATTATTGGAACAGGCCCTTCGGGGTATACGGCAGCGATATACGCAGCACGAGCAGACCTATCACCAGTTATTCTCACCGGAGACCAACCGGGAGGCCAACTAACAACGACTACTGATGTAGAGAATTTCCCCGGTTTTCCCGACGGCGTCATGGGCCCAGAGCTTATGGCTAAAATGCAGGCGCAGGCGGAGAAGTTCGGCACTCGTGTTGAGAATGCCGTCATTGTTACAAAGATTGAGCAGAATGAGGATAAGACCTTTCAGGTGCATTCCATCAATCAGTTCACTCAAGAGGAAAAAGTTTGGCAAAGTAAAACTGTGATCATCGCCTCAGGTGCGTCTGCACGCTACCTTGGTATTGAGGGTGAGATGGATCTCGTCAAATCAGGTGCCGGTCTCACAGCGTGTGCGACTTGTGATGGAGCCTTTTATAGAGATGTGCCAGTTTGTGTTATCGGTGGCGGCGATAGTGCCTGTGAAGAGGCAACTTTCTTAACAAAATTCGCCAGTAAGGTGTATTTGATTCACCGCAGAGATGAACTCCGTGCTTCTAAAATCATGGCTCAGCGTGCGCTAGATCATGAGAAGGTAGAAGTTGTCTGGAATAGTGGTCTCGAGGACTATGTGTTAGATGATAACAAGCGCATCCGCGCCGTGAAGCTCAAGAACACAGTGGACGGTAGCGAGAGTGAGCTAGCAGTGGAGGGTGTCTTTATGGCGATTGGCCACATTCCAAATACAGGTTTTGTCAATGGACTCGCTGACTTAGATGATTCTGGCTACATTCTGCAGGTGCCAGGTAAGACTGCGACTAAGACCGCAGGTCTCTTTGCGGCGGGTGATGTGGCAGACACTGTGTACCGTCAGGGTATTACTGCTGCGGGACAGGGCTGTATGGCAGCACTAGAAGCTGAGCACTATTTGGCCGCTCTCTAAGTCTAAGGGAGTTGCTCTCTGATTGAGATTAGTTAGTAAGATCTCTCTTTTTTCTATTAAAAACGCCACCTAGAGTTAGGTGGCGTTTTTTTGAGATCAAATTCAGGCTAGTAGAGCTGGTTAACAGAGCGGGGTAATAGAACTGAATAACAGAGCAGAGCTAGAGAGATGAAAGCATTCTGCGAACCCGCTCTATTGGTAGTTTCTAGAGCTTAAGGTACGGCCACGCGAGAGAGGATTTTACTCACGATATGGTCGTTGGTCATATCTTCTGCCTCAGCCTCGTAGCTGAGTAGGATTCGATGTCTGAGAACATCCAGTGCTAGGTCCTTAACATCTTGTGGTGTCACAAAAGCGCGACCTTTCATGAAGGCTCGAGCTCTCGCGGCAAGTGCGAGATTGATCGTCGCCCTGGGAGAGGCTCCAGCACGAATCAAAGGGGTGAGGGAGGGGTCAGCCTTGCCGGGTGAGCGTGTGACATGGACAAGCTCGACGATATATTCTCTCACCGCAGGGTCGATATAGATCTGGTTCACCAGTTTGCGGCATTCTCTGATTGTCTCAAGGTCAACGACTTTCTTAGTGGAGTACTTCGGAGCAGAAGTTGCCATTCTATCGAGAATCGTTAATTCTTCTGCTTTCGAGGGGTAATCCACGGTGACCTTTAGTAGGAAGCGGTCGAGCTGCGCCTCTGGGAGTTGGTAGGTGCCTTCTTGGTCAATCGGGTTTTGGGTCGCGAGGACAAGAAATGGATCTGGTAGGGGGTAGGTCTGATCACCGATGGTGACTTGCTGCTCCTGCATCGCCTCGAGTAGGGCAGATTGAACCTTGGCGGGAGCACGGTTAATCTCATCAGCAAGAATAAGGTTATTAAAAATAGGCCCTAACTTTGCCGAAAATTGGGAATCCTGGGGATTGTAGATCATGGTGCCAACCAAGTCGGCGGGGAGTAGATCTGGGGTGAACTGTAAACGGGCAAAATCAGATTCTAGACAACCTGCAAGAGCGTTGATCGTGAGTGTTTTCGCCAAGCCAGGAACACCTTCTAGCAAAACATGGCCATTACTGAGCAAGGCGATGAGTAGACGATCAATGAGTTCACCTTGGCCGACGACGACCTTGCTCATTTCTTGTTTGAGGGCATCTATCCAGATTGATTTTTGCTGGATCGTTGCCGATAGTTCTTCATTATTCATTGTTGTTTTGGTAGCGCTATCAAAGTGACGCTTTGTTTTGGAGTGCTTCAAAAACTGGCTGTGGGACGTAGCGTCTGACAATGCTCTGCCACTGGTCGGGGCCAATGAGGCTTTTCACCATGCTTGAAGAGAGTTCTGAAATATCTCGTGGCGGCATTAAGAAGGATGTAGTGATTTTGGGTGCCATGTCGCCATTGATGTGGCGCATCACACGCTCATATTCATAGTCTGCCTGAGAGCGAATACCTCTGAGAATGTAGTGAGCATCCACCTCGCGTGCGTAGTCGACGAGGTAGCGATTATTGAAGTGGGAGATCGTTAAACGCTCGCAGGAGGGGATGCTTTCCTCGAGGAGTGTGATTCGCTCTTGGACAGAAAATGTATAGGATTTACTAGGATTAGAGCCGATAGCTACGTAGAGATGATCGAAGAGCTCAAGGCCTTGTTGGATCATCCAGAGGTGTCCATTGGTCAGTGGGTCAAATGATCCTGCGTATATCGCTCTGCGCATGTCGGCAGACTAGACTAGCCTGGGAGTTTTGTCAGCCGCCCATTTTAAAAATTCACGTCGTGTGGTGATGAGTCAATATGGAGAGATGAGAAAGAGGAAATGCAGGGCCTGGAGAATTCCATTGACTGATAAGCATGCAACTACTTAGTGTATACTCTACTTCGTATTGCCATGGAAACAATACATACGTTTAATTCGTCCATCTTCTATGAACACACGGGATCAAATTATAAAATCAGCCTGGAAACTCTTTAGTGATAAAGGTTTCGAGGGGGTCTCAGTGAGGGATGTGACCAATGCCGCAGGAGTGAATTTAGCCTCAGTGAGTTACCATTTTGGTAGTAAAGCCGGGCTGATTCAGGAAGTGGTGAAAATCGCGATGAATCCAGGCAATAAGCGCCGCTTAGAGCTGCTTGATATGTACATGAAGGAGTATGGTGATATCGAGTCTGTCCCAGATGAGAAAATTATTGAGGCCTTTGTGAGGCCGATTATTTTCCCTGAAGAGTATGGGGGCAATAAGGATATTCTCGCAAGAATATCGGCACGATATCTCATTGAGCGTGATTACGACATTCCAGAGGGAGTTTTAGCTCTATTCGGAGAGGTCTTTAAGGCCTTTGGCATGGCGCTGGGGCCTCGATTTCCGAAGTTAACCATGAGTCAGATTCAGGAGCGATTAATGTTCTGCTCAGGAGCGGCGATGCATATGCAGGCGTTTGGTGATATCGCAGCCAAGACGTTAGGAAAAGAACGCTTGGAAATCAGCCCAAAAGAAATGATGGAAGACCTCGTGCGTTTTTGTGCTGCGGGGTTCCACCAGTAGGTAGAACTCTGTGGCTTAGATGGGTCCTGAATCGTTCTCAAGTCAGGATAAACTCGCAGTATCTAGCCTAGCGAGCTGAGAAATACTGGAGGACTTCTATGTGCCATGGTGCGGACTCATCTGCGAGAGTTCGGGAACTCTGCATGATCGATTCAATTTCATCGGCAATCTCAGGGGTGCAGATGAGAAGAATCTCGTCGAGTATCGGCAAAACAGCAACTGTGGCTGGATGCAGTGTGGCCGAGCAGAGGATCTGCCAGAGCTCATGACAGGCCTTCATAGCACGCTTGGATTTGCGCGAGGCGATGTCTTGGAGTAGTTTTGGGAACTTGCTGGCGACAGAGGTGTCTGGTTCATAGGTCTCCCACGCGATGTCTCGGAGGCGCATCCAGAGTGCATTTTGTCCCATAGTTGAAGAGTCTTTAGCGAAATCAGGGGGTAGGGTAAAAGTGCGGAGTCAGCACAGAAAGTATTCCCAAAAAAACAGCACAGTAATAGTCTAACAGAGGTAAGTTACATACACCCAGTTTTTCAGCTGGGTGTGATTTCAACTGTTTCTATTTAGGCGGCGTCAGCTCCTTTTCCCTTTTTGAGAGTCGGGGGCTTTTTGCCCTCAACGACTGGTCGATTGATCGTAACGCTCTCGATGTCCTTCGCACTTGGGATCTCATACATAATGTCGAGCATCATACGCTCAAAAATGGAGCGTAGTGCACGAGCACCAGTGCCACGGCGAATGGCTTCTTCAGCAAGAGCTGAGAGACCATCTTTGGTGACCTTGAGTTTAACGTTATTCATCCCAAGAAGCTTCTGGTATTGTTTCACCATAGCGTTCTTTGGCTCGGTGAGGATCTCGATGAGTTCTTTCTCCCGTAACTTGCGAAGTGAGGATATAATGGGAAGACGGCCGATGAATTCCGGAATTAGGCCAAAGTGAAGTAAGTCCTCAGGCTCGACTTTGGATAAGAAATTGACTTCTTCCTCGTGCTGGATTTCTTCTTTGGATTCTGTGCCGTGAAATCCCAGTGAGCGCTTACCAAGGCGCTTCTTTACGAGGTCTTCCATTCCAACAAAAGCACCGCCACAGATAAAGAGGACCTTTTCAGTATTCACTTGAATGTACTCTTGTTGTGGGTGTTTGCGCCCGCCCTGTGGTGGGACATTACAGACTGTACCTTCGAGGATTTTCAGCAGAGCTTGTTGTACTCCTTCTCCTGAGACATCACGCGTGATGGAGACATTTTCTGTCTTGCGGCCAATTTTATCAATTTCATCGACGTAGATGATGCCGCGCTCGGCCTTTTCGACATCAAAGTCGGCTGCTTGGAGTAAGCGCAGGATAATATTTTCAACATCCTCCCCCACATAGCCAGCTTCGGTGAGTGTGGTGGCATCGACAATGGTGAAGGGCACGTCGAGTACTTTAGCTAGTGTGCGAGCGAGAAGTGTTTTTCCTGATCCAGTGGGCCCGAGCATAAGAATATTGGACTTCTCAATCTCGACTTCATCAAGGCCTTCTTTATGGCTGACCTCAGCTTGGCGAAGGCGCTGGTAGTGATTATAAACGGCGACTGCGAGAATCTTTTTGCCGTTTTCTTGGCCAATCACATATTCGTCGAGGCGCTGACAGATTTCCGCAGGTGTGAGTTGGCCGTGGCTCTGGCTAGATGGAGTGTCGTCTAGCTCTGCAGAGGGTATGGAGGCAGAGCCTGCTTGGCCGAGTTCTTTCTCAAGAATGGTGGAGCAGACATCGATACATTCATTACAAATATAGACTCCTGGCCCAGCAATAAGTTTTTTCACCTCCGAGTGGCTTTTACCACAGAAGGAACACATCGTTAAATTGGAAGCACGTGCCATAATTATTTAGTTTTACTGTTTCTTAGGAAGAGTCTTCGGATAGGTTCGTTGACGAAGAGCTCATACGCAAGAGAGTAATTGAGGAATTACGTAGATTTTGATGATTCCATGCTTTGGAGACTGGTTATGCCCCTCTAAAAATAATCTGGTATTCTCAAAAGGCCATAAATCCTAAAATGTGCCGTTAAGTTTCCTACCAATCCAGAAGAGGCTCAGTAAGACGATACCTGTGATGATGGTGGGAAGCTGGGCCCAGATCTGGACTCGAGTTTCGAGGGGTTCGCGCTTCGGGAGGGCTGTGATTTTTTCGACAAGTGAGCTGATTTCAGAGGAATTAATGAGCTCCCCACGAGTGACGCGAGCGATTTCTTCGAGGACATCTGGCCGTGCTGGCTGTCCTGGGATTTCGAGCTCTCGACCTTGGACGATGATGGATGTCTCAAGGATCTGTGTGTCTGATTCAGAGGTTTTTGCAGAAATCTTCCACTGTCCGGGTTGGTGGACTTTAAAGCTCCCTGTGTAGGCTCCCCAGGTTTCTTCGGTTTTCTCAAGTTCAATGGTTTTTGCTGTCGTGCTGGATGTGCGCGCACCAGGTGGGGTGATTTGTACGGACACAGTACCTTTTTGAAGAGGTGCGCCGAATTGATCAAAAGCATTTGCACTAATGGAGATGCTATCACCGGGTTTCGGGCGCTCAGGTGTGTAGAAGAGTCGAACTCGCTCACCTGCGGCAATATTTCTCTGATAAGACATCCAGCGTGCGACTTGGCGCCAGAATCTGTAGTGATAGAGGTCTTCGACACCGCGGCGCCAGCGCCAGGCGGAATCGTGGCCAAGGTAGAGCACTTTGCCACTCCCTGCTGTTTTAGTGACCAGAAGGGGGACTCTGCCATACTGGTTACGGCGGTTCCCGTGAACGGCTAGCACGGAGGCACCACCCTTTTCCTTAATGACTGGGGCGAACCAGTAGAAGCCGGGGAGGTCTTTCCAGATTTGTGGGTTCTGTTCCTCATTTTCTGCGAGCATAGTCAGGAGGGAACCTCTACCTTCTGTGGTTAGAATGAGGGGTGAGGGAGTGGTTTCATAATGACCTTCTGGGATATTTGTGTCTGTGATGACAGGGATGAGCTCCCCGAGGTCAGAGGAGAGGAGAGATTCTTGATGACCTTGAGAACCAGGGATGAAGACGATGCCACTAGCTTGATTCTCAACGAGACCTTTAAGTAGAGTGGCCTGTTCAGGAGTGAGCTGGCCGTCTTTGACCCCCACATCACCGAGGAATACGACATCGTATTTCTGCAAGCTATCGAGATTTTCTGGAAAACTCTGGATATAGTCGGGGCCATTGCCAGGGCCAATGGACTGGTGAAAGAGCAAGCAGTCCACATGCACGCCAGGGTCTCTGGAGAGGGCATTGCGAATAAAGCGGTACTCCCAGCGAGGCGTGCTCTCGATGACGAGCACACGAATGGATTCTTCTCGCCCTGCGACATTGAAGGTGTTTGAGTTATTGGACTTGATGAGCTCTCCAGTCGCTAGTGGGACAATGAGCTCAAGTGTGGAGGTACTCGCGTCCTCGATGTTCCAGAGAATCGAGTCGTAGTGTTCCTTATTGGCAGGAATGGTGATTTCTTTGGTCTTTTCGAGATTTGTTTTTTTATTTCGTAGGCGAACTGTTGTGGTGATATCACGGTCTAGTGAGGAGCGAATCGCGAAAGGAATCTGAATGGTTTCCCCAATGATTCCGTAGGTGGGCGCTGTGACATTCAGAAGATCGAGGTCTGGAAGGCGGCTCTCACTGCCAATAGGAATGGGAAAGACAGGGATGGAGCGAATCCGCATTTTTTGAGCAGAGCTCACAGGTGGCTCTCCAGCATTCCAGTCACCATCACTGAGCATAATGACGGCGCGTAAATTATCATAATCACGGAGTGTCTCACTGAGGGCTTTATTCATGTCTGTGGTAGCGAGAGCGACCTCTTGATCCGTAGCGTCCTCAGGTACAGCAGAGAAGCTCTGTCTGAGTACCTTTGTTTCTCCTTGGTTGCTGAGGGTTTCCCAGTCAGGGAGAGACAGAATATTCTGAATAAACTCAGAGCGCTTCACCACTTCTTGTTTGAGGCTCATGAACTTAGGGAGCCTAGCATCTTCGGTGTCAGAAGACTTAGAGGCGTCCCAGAGAATCGCCACCACGGGTTCTTGCTCAGGGTGAATGGTCGTGCGCCATTCTGGTTTCCAGAGTAAGAGTACAATAAAGGTCACGCAGATTAGACGGAGGAGCTCAAGGAGGCCGGTTCTCCATGGTCGGGTTGCCCTGCGCCAAGCCAGAAAACTCAATAGAGCTGTCGCGAAAATAGCGATGAGCCCCACGGTGAAAAACAGCGGGCTAGGGCTCAAATAGAGATTTGTTAGATGAAATTGCATAGTATCTAACTAGACGCAAGTTGGCTTGAGGGTGAATTTGTCTTTGCTGCTGACTTGAGCTCAGAGGGGCGTTTGGGCTGGAGGCAGAGAATGGCTTCAAGGATAAGACAGGCGAGCATGAACACTAAGATGGCCTGCCAGATTTCTTGAGTGAAAGAATCGTTTTCTTGAGAGCCTTGGTCTTCAAATAGCGTGTAATTTGTACCCTTAAAGAAAGTATCAAGGTTTTCGGAGCTAATCACTGTGGTGTTATCCTCAGTATATGGTCGATTAGTGGCGATGAGGCGGTCACCGAATTTCCAGACACCAGCAGAATAGTCATTATTAGAACTCAGTGTTTCACTGTAGTCATCCACTCGCTGGCGAATTTCGCCAGCAATGGGCAGGGCGGCGTCGCTGCCAACAGTCGCTGCTAGTCCTGAACCGAAGCGCTGCGAACCTGCCACGAGTCCACGCTGGATAAGGGGGACGAGAATATCGCCAGACTCGAGATTGGACCAGCTGTAGTCAGGCAGTGAGGAGACAAAAAAGAGTGTGCCCCTGCCGACAAATTTTCTACTAAGAAATGATGTTTCATCATCCCAGGTCGCTAGCTGGCTACCATCTCCGAGGATGCCGGCGCGGCGAATGGCTTTGAGTTTCTGGATAGGGAGAGGTCTATCTTCGAGGCCATTTCGCAGGGGGCCGTCGTTCTTATTCCAGTTTGGCACCACAAAGAACATATTGGCAGCAGAAGACTCAGTGGCTTCCCAGCTGATACCCTGGAAACTACTCTCAGGCTGTGTGGTGGCGGGGAAGCAGATAACGACTCCACCTTGATTAAGGAAGTCAGTGAGTTTTTTAGCATTCGCTTCTGTGGGCAAGGGAGCTTGCCAGAGAATCAGCGAGGCTTGGTCTGTTGGTGTGGCTAACCATTCTGAGGGAGAAATGGTCGTGGATTTTTGTGAGTCTACTCCGGGCAGTGCTGCTGCGTGCTCGAGGGCGGCGCGGCTTTCACCGATTTCACTAACAATGATGGAGTGTGTATCCTTAGTTTCACCATAGGCGAAATAGGACACATTATCTCTGGGATTCGCATCGGGGGTGAGGCTCACATAACCGTAGCCTGAGGTCGAGTCAGCGGGAATGGCAAAGCGCTCTTGGCGCACGAGAGTCTGTCCCTGCATCCTCACGGGAGTGGACGTGGAAGTACCATTAATATTGTAATTGAGAATCACATCCACCGGCTGCGTGCCCTGATTTTTGAAGAGCTGGATTTCTAGAATGAGTTCCTCAGCCTCTCTGCGTGAGGAGTTAATTTGGACAGAAATGTTAGATTTTGGCTTACCGAGTAGGGCGAGAACTCTCAGGGCATTTTCCTGAGGGAGTGTCTGAAGGGCAGCTCTTGCCGAGGCCCATTTCCCTTCATCGTGTTTCCAGTCGGCAGCTTGGAGGTCAGAAGCCACCCAGATCTCAGAGCGCCCTAGTTTCTGTGAGGTAATATGGTCGACTGCTTGAATAATGAGATCTGGAACATTAGCACTCGTGTCTGTGGGTTTGACAGCACTGAGTTCTTCAAGAATGTCTGGAGAGTCAATGTCTTGGGCACTCCCTGAGGCCGAGTCCATTAAAATGAGTCTGGGGTTACCGATCTCGTCGAGAGAGCTTTTGACTCTCTGAATCACTGCAAGGCGCTTGCTCTCCGAGCTGCCTTCTGGAGCGATTTCCATGGAGACCGAGCGATCAAGGATTAGTACCACTGTGTCTAGCTGGCCACCATTCCAGCCAAAGAATCCTCCAATTAAGGGGCGTGCGGCCACCAGAGCAATCGCTAGTATGGCTAGTGTGCGACAGGTGAGAATGACGAGGTGTTTGAGTCGCTTCTGCCCTCTGGACTCTCTGGTGGCTTCTAGTAGAAAACTCATCGCCGCCCACTGCACTGTGCGGTGGCGGCGGCGATTCATCAGATGAATCAGAACAGGCAGGATAGCTGCCGCTAGTAGCCAGAGGACACCTTGTTGGAGAAAACTAATCATAGGAGCTAGGCTTTCCCTCCTTTTTTACTGAGACGATCAATGAGGAAATCCCGTAAAATATCCTCGTATGGCCTATCCGTGGTGATGAGATTATAGCTCGAATTCGTATCGTAAGCACGGGTACGAATATCCGCCAAGAATGCCTTCATCGCCTGGATATACTCATCAGCGATCAGAGAGGGCTCCGCCACAATAGAGGTGTCATCCTCCATATCAACAAAGCGGTGTGGGCGCTCGAAGTGAAAGTCAATCTCCTGACGATCTAGCAGATGAAAGAGCGCGACATCATGCTTGCGGTATCTGAGGTGCTGGAGAGCTTCACTAAAGGCCTCCATGTCACAGAAAAAATCAGAAAGAACCACCACGAGTGCTCTCTGAGGGATTTTCTCAGCGACATCGTGCATAGCCCCAACTAGTCCCGTATTCCCCTTTGGCTCAATGTCATTGAGAGTGTGGAAAATCTGCTGTAAGTGGCTGGCTCTTCGCCGAGGCGGTATTTCTAAGTGGAGTTTTTCGTGACAGAGAGAGAGGCCAGCGGCATCACCTTGGTCAACGGTGAGGTAGGCGAGACTCGCAGCGATTTGTTTCGCATAGTCGATGCGTGTCATACTTTCTCCATGGGAGAACTGCATGGAACCACTTGTATCGACAATGAAATACGCACGTAAGTTTGTATCCGCTTCGAATTCCTTAATATAGTAGCGGTCTGAGCGAGCATAAGCCTTCCAGTCGAGACGACGAGTATCATCCCCCGCGACATACTCTCTGTATTCAGCGAATTCTACCGAAGAGCCTCTGTGGGGAGAGCGGTGCCGACCCGCAGCACTACCCACCATAGGATGGCGCGCCTCAAGAGGAATCGCAGCTAACCTCGCAAGGATAGCAGAATCTATAAACGAGTACTTCAAGAGTTATTCCACACCATTAGTCTTCTCGCATCTCCTCAATAAGACGCTCCACCACCTTATCAGAAGTCATTCCCTGAGACTCAGCCGCGAAGTTCGTGAGAACACGGTGGCCAAGTACTGGACTGGCGGCAGCCTCGATGTCCTCCATGCGTGCCATGTAGGAACCATGTAGAGCGGCGCGGGCTTTCGCACCGAGAATGAGATACTGCACAGCACGAGGGCCAGCACCCCAGCCAACGTATTCTTTGATCCAGTCTGGAGCGTCAGCAGAGTTCGGCCGCGTCTTGCGCACGATCTCGACTGCGTAATCGTAAATATGGTCAGGGACGGGGATGCGACGAACGAGTTCTTGGTAGTCGATGACCTGCTGCCCACTGAGAACCGCGTGAATGGTCTCACGCAGAGCTCCCGTCGTCTCTCTGGCGATTCGTTTCTCTTCTTCAGCTGTCGGATAGTCGACTTGGATGAGGAACATGAAGCGGTCTAGCTGGGCTTCGGGGAGAGGGTAGGTGCCTTCTTGCTCAACGGGGTTTTGAGTCGCAAGTACAAAGAATGGAGGCTCAAGTGGATACGTTTTCCCAAGTACTGTGACATGGCGCTCCTGCATGGCCTCGAGAAGTGCTGCTTGGGTCTTCGCTGGAGCACGGTTAATCTCATCAGCGAGGAGGAGATTAGAAAAGATAGGCCCCTTAGCGAACTCAAAGGCACGTTTGCCCTGTTCGTTTTCTTGAATGATATCTGTCCCTGTGATGTCCGCAGGCATGAGATCAGGGGTAAACTGGATACGGTTAAAGCTCTGATCGAGAGTTTTCGCTACAGAAGAGACTAAGAGGGTCTTCGCCAAACCTGGAACCCCCATCAGGAGGGCGTGGCCACGGGCAAACAGGCAAATTGCTAGCTGCTCAATCACTTGCTCTTGGCCGATGATAGACTTAGCGAGCTCTGTCTTGAGGGCTTGATAAGAGCGACCGAGTTCGTCAATAGCGGCGACATCGTCACTAGGGAGAGTGGTTTGATTTGGGTCTTCAGTAATGGTATCCATGAAAAGAGTGACTTTCTTGAGTCTGTATCAAATTACTTAGGAGGGAAGGTTTGTCGAGGTGAGTTTCGTGAGAATAGAAGGTTTTTTAGCAGAAAGAGAGTGTTAGAGCTTGTGCAGGGCTGTGTGAGTCTAGAGGAAGGGGGAAATATTCTTTAAGAAAGATGGATTTCAAACGTTAATGAGACAATGAAGCAGCAAGGGGCAGATAAGAAACAGCACGCATTAGATTCTTCTCCCATAGAACAAAATTTAGAGAAACACGTGGCTCACTGCGAAGTGCTCCTGGGAGCTGGGAAAGGGCACTTAGGAGTGATCAATTACTTACGAAAGTGCCGTATCGAGGAGGAGAGACTTGACACACTCTCCAGAGACATTTTTGAGAGGGCGAATCAGCGCCTCTATCGTAGCCAGCTGCCACTACGTCTCATAGCTGGATCCTTGATACTCATAGGAATACTTGTGCCAGCTGCATTCTATCTGACAGGAGACGGTATTCCAGTCATCACCATTGTCCCCATGTTCATGGGAATGGTGCTACGGACAAAAGTACTTCGACCAAAAGCACTGCCTAGCACTCTGCCTCAAGTGCAGAAGTAAAGCTAGAGGAGTACAGTGGGGAAATGAAGAAGATAAAGGATGACTAGAGTGAGGGCTTCTTGGCGCCAATCGCTTCATCTGGGTTTGTCGAGCCTCGAGAGACGCCAGCAGGTAGCCATTCTTTTGGGAGAGGCTGAATCGTGGGCTCGGGAGGCTCCTCGAGTTCGGGAATTTCGGACTCTTTGGCAGCAGCGGCAGCGAGTTCTTCCTCAGTGGGGCCTGGGGAGATAGTCTGTTCTAGTTTTTGCTTCTGTTTGTTAAAGGAGTCCCTCAACTTGCTGGTGAAAGAGTCGACGACTGTCTGTGGTTCCTGAGATTCTGTTTCCTCTGAGCTATCGGAATTCTCAGCGCCATCTTCACCTTCTTCGCCCTCTGCTGTAGAGGCATTCTCTGTGTTTGTTGTTAATAAGTCGCAGCTGGTGTTGAACACTGAAAAACCAATGATCAAAGTGGCGAGGATCCATGGATATAGGATGCGTTGAGTGAGTCGTTTTTGCATAGTATGTTGAAAGTACTCGACTCTAAAATTATTCATAAATGACGAGCTGTGTCTAGGCTATTGTCTGTCAGAGACTCATCGTCGAGAGCGTGCATGGCGTAACATGTAGCTCACGCCTTGAAAAAGCTCTCCAGCAGAAGAAGGCTAAAAACACGAAATTCTCTCGAAAACACCATTGGCAGAGTGCTCAAAGGCCACTAGTCTACTTGCAATGAAGGGCGTATGGATCATTCTTAGAGGCATTATTTTCTGCATTGCAGCAGAGTGTGGAGCTTATGCCCAAGATGCGGCGTCTGTCGCAGATCTAGCCGCGAAAGCAGCAGAAAATGCCCTAAAAAGTGACCCAACCATCGCGCAACCCAGCCGACAGAATCTGTCACTAGATGCCTCTGGTGGGGCGAGTGCCGCCGAGCAAGCGAGTGCATCTGCCTCGGGTGCATCTGCTTCAGCTGCCAATCGCTCCGCAGAGGATGCGTCTATCTACACTCGACGTGATGCGAGGACGATGACCTTATCCATACCGGGGCCGCGCGGCCAGATTACAGACCGCTACGGGAAGTCATTTGCGCAGAATAAAGTGGTCTGGTACCCAGCACTTCTCTTTGGCCAGCTTGAGAATGCGGATAGAGAATTTGTCATCAGTTGGGCACGTGAGCGAATCGGTATTGCGAATTCATTATTTGGCACACAGTGGAAGGTCTCAGATGATCAATTGTGGGAGCATTACCGCCACCGACGCTGGTTACCTATGCCATACGCCCACGTAGTGGATGAATTTCGGCGTGAGCAGTTGGCTCCTAAGCTAGTGGACGGTCTTATTCTTCATCCTCGCTACATGAGACTCTACCCACAGGCCAAGACCGCAGCACACATTGTCGGATACGTAGGGAATGCAGGGAAGCTAGAAAAAGGGCCCATTAACTATGGTGATCCTCTCTTTGAGCGCACAGAAGGTAGAGCAGGACTAGAGAAGTTTTTTGACCAGCAGCTCACCGGAGTGGAGGGACTGCGCAAGCTCCAGTACGACTCAAATGGCGTGCTTCTTGAGCGAAAAGAAACCAGAAGGCCGAAGCCTGGTGGTACTGTAGTGACGACCATTGATATGGAATGGCAGCAGCGTGCTGAGCGACTGCTGGCGAAGAAGACCTCGCGCGGTGCCATGGTTGTAGTCGATGTGCAGAGCGGGGAGGTGCTTGTTTTGGCCTCGAATCCAAGCTACGACTTGAATCAGTGGGTGCCATTTATGCCAACTGAGAACTACAAGGCGCTCAATGAAGACCCTGCAAAGCCACTATTTGCGCGAGCCTTTCAGGGAGTGTATCCACCAGCTTCTACCTTTAAGCCGATCACAGCGCTCGCGAGTCTCAAAGAAGGGCAGCTGGATGGTCAGCGCAAAATCAACTGCCCTGCCTACATTCAACTTGGTAAGCATAAATTTAATGACTGGTCTCGCAGTGCGCGGGGTTTGTTAGATCTTAATCGAGCGATGGCGCTTTCTAATAACCCGTTCTTTATTAAAATCGCCTTAGAGATCGGCTCTAATAAATTATTGGACATGGCGCGCCAAGTCGGCTTTGGCTCACGCACGGGCTTACCACTTAACGATGCTGCGGGACTCGTGCCCACGCGTGAGTGGATGCTAAAGAATGAGCGCCGTACCTTTAAGGATGGAGACACCGCTAACATGGCGATTGGTCAGGGAGTGATTCTTGTCACCCCCCTGCAGGTAGCCCAGGCTATGGCTGCGGTGGCAAACGGAGGTGAGTTACCGAAGTTACAGCTTATCAAACAAATTCAGGATGCGGAGGGTAGAGTGCTTGTCGCGAGTCGTCCGTCCGTGCGAAATAGAACAGGTGTGAACCCTGTACACGCAGGACTCGTACAAGAAGGGATGATGAATGTCGTCAACTCATCCTATGGCACAGGGAAATCTGCCTCACTGAGCTATTCGATTGTCTGTGGTAAGACTGGCACTGGAGAATGGGGGCCCAAATCAAAGAAAAAATATGTCGGTTGGTTCTCTGGGTTTTTCCCGCTCGATAATCCAAGGTTTGCCTTCGCGATCGTCTATGAAGGGAAAGAAAACGAAGAGATCTCTGGTGGTCGCGTAGCGGGCCCTCTAGTGCCGGAGTTTTTTGAGCCGATTCGTGAAGAAGTGGAAAGTCTCATTAACCCACCAGCGAGAGCACTCGTGATTGAGGAGGAGAGCGAGTCTGGGGATGACCCTGCTGACCAACTACCTTCTGGAACGAGTCGCGCCATACTTGTGGAGGAAGATCCCGTGCCAGATGAATTACCAGACTCGATTGTCGCGCCACGAGCTGCCATTGTCGTGGAAGATGATGAAGACTATGAGGTAGAGTCGAGTGATCTAAGTTTTAGAGAACAAGAGACTCTAGAGCCTGCTAGTGAATCGCCGACACCAGATGAAGGTGCTGAGACAGAACGTGAAGAGCCCGGCGGTGAACTTCCTGAAGAACAAACAGTATCTGAAGACAATAACCCTGGGCCTGCGAGAGCTCTCATTATTGAAGAATAAAAGATGTCATCCATGGAGGTAGTTAGAAATTGGCAGCGAGTGAGAGAGGCCATAGCTAGGCGCGCTAGCTTAAGTGGCCGCTCTGAGTCTAGTGTGCGCCTTATCGCTGTCTCAAAGACCTGGCCGCGTGAGCATATAGAGCCGGTGGTCGAGGCTGGGCAGCTTCTGTTAGGTGAAAATAAGCTCCAAGAAGGAGAGGAGAAAATACCTGCAATGTCAGAGTCCATAGAGTGGCACTACATTGGGGGGCTTCAGCGCAATAAGGTGCGTAAGGTACTCTCTCTCTTCTCCGTTATCCATAGTATCGATTCTCTCAAGCTCGCACTCTACACAGACCGAGTGGCTGCGGAACTCGGTATTAAGGCGAAGGTTCTACTCCAGATCAACATAGGAGCGGAAGAGCAGAAGAAAGGCTTTAGCCCAGCGGCATTAAAAGAGAGTATTCCAGATTTGTTAGAATGTCAGCATCTCGATATCCAAGGACTCATGTGTATCCCACCCGCCGTGAGTGAGCCCGAGCTAGCTCGTCCCTATTTTCGCCAGCTTAGAGAATTCAGAGATGAGTTAGAGCAGATGCATGATTGCCATTTGCCGGAGTTAAGTATGGGGATGAGTCTTGACTACGAAGTCGCTATTGAAGAAGGGGCGACATTGGTGCGAGTTGGTTCTTCGATATTTGGTGCACGCTCCTATGAGGCTAAGAAATAGAAAATCATGATTAGAGTAGACAATATCGCCTGTATTAATAATGAGCTCGCCATAGTCTGGAGTGATCAAGAGGAAAGTTACATTTCACTGGAGGCTCTGCGCAAGGCCTGCCCCTGTGCGAACTGCCAGGGAGAGCCAGATGCGACTGGTAGAGTCGTGCGGCCAAAGGTGGTTCACGGAGCTGGTTCTTTCATGCTCAGTCGCTGGGAAGTTGTCGGTGGATACGCAGTGCAGTTTATGTGGAGAGATGGTCACTCTACTGGTATCTACTCCTATGATTACTTACGCCGCTTAGGGGCAAACTAAAGCAGAGTCATACCGTATTGATGAATCAGTTTTATAATGCTTTTGACTGTGAGCGCCGAGCTCCTTGGGGGAAATCTGAGGATTACCGCTCAGCCTTCCAGATCGATCGAGACCGAGTACTCTACACGCCGACATTTCGTAGCATGCAGAGTAAGACTCAGGTGTTCTGGAGTGGAGAATATGATTTCTATCGCACTCGTCTGACCCACTCTCTGGAGGTCGCCCAGATTGGTAAAGCGATTTGTCAGTGGTTAGCGCATAGTGCAGAGCAGCTCAGTGCGGACTTTTATATCGATACAGATCTCGTAGAGGCGACGTGTCTTTCCCATGACATAGGCCACCCTCCATTTGGCCATGCAGGCGAGAAGACACTCAATGAGCTGACAGCTCACTGTGGTGGCTTTGAGGGGAATGCTCAGACCCTGCGTTTACTCACAGAGAGGATATTCTCAACGAGTCGCTCGGGGATGAACCCTAGCAGAGCCTTTCTTGATGGTGTGCTGAAATACAAAACACTCTGGTCAGAGTTGAAAAAAGGCGAACAAGCTCCCAAGAACCATTTTCTCTATGACGAGCAGGTGCAGTTTCTAGACTGGGTTTTTGATGGGGTGGATTTCCCCGTAGAGCTCACACCGGGAAACTCGAGAGATCAGTTTCGCTCCATAGAGTGCCAAATCATGGACTGGGCGGATGACACAGCGTATTCGCTCAATGATCTCTCCGATAGCGCGCGTGCAGGATTCTTATCACTGCGCAAGGTAGAAGAATGGGCTGAGAAGCAAGACCTCACAGCCATACAGAGTCAAGCCATCGAGCGTCTGCTAGATGCGATTAGAAATCAGAAAGTCGAACTGATGAGTGGGCGAAAGATCGGCCAGTACATCCAGTCTGTGGGACTAAAGGAAGAGAATAACTTCATGAGTGCTGTGACTAACCGCTATCGCTACCGACTCGCTCTGGATGAGGCCGTGAAAGAAGAGTTAGAGGTCTACAAGAAATTAACCTTTGAGGTGGTCTTTCTCTCCGCAGAATTAAATCAGTTAGAATATAAAGGCGACTATATGCTAAAGAAACTATGGTCTGTCTTTCATAAACGCTACGTGGAGGAGCAGAAAGGACTGAACCTTTTGCCACCATCCATTGCTGAAGAAATGCAGGAGACGACAGAGGACAGGCACAAAGAGAGACTACTCTGTGATTTCTTAGCGAGTTTGAGTGATGCTGCGGCAAGTCGTCTCTACCGCCGCTTGTTTGTCTCTGACTATGGCTCTATCGGTGATTTAATCAGTTAGAAGAAAGACACTGTGGCTACACTATTACAAGAACCCGAGAGCGCGCTGAAGCAATACTTCGGCTTTGATGGCTTTCTGGATGGGCAGGATCAAGTGGTTCGCCAAATCTTGAGCGGTCAGGACGGCCTTGTGGTGATGCCCACAGGGGGAGGTAAGTCACTCTGCTTCCAGCTACCCGCCCTCTGCCTCTCAGGGGTGACTCTCGTGGTGAGCCCTTTAATTGCCTTGATGAAGGATCAGGTTGATGCTCTGTTAGAAAAGGGCATCGCTGCCACGATGATTAACTCCACGCTGAGTTATGCGGAGCAGCGTGAGCGCATATCACGCATGCGAGCTGGTGAATTTAAACTCGTCTATATAGCACCTGAGCGGTTTCGCTCAGAGAGTTTTATGAGCGCACTCAGAGAGGTGGAGGTCTCTCTATTCGCCGTGGATGAGGCGCACTGCCTGAGTCAGTGGGGGCATGACTTCCGGCCAGACTACATGCGCTTGGGGCGCTCATTAGAGGCCTTGGGCTCACCTCAGTGTGTGGCTCTGACTGCGACGGCGACACCCGTGGTGCGCCAAGACATTCTCGCAGTGCTGAATCTCCGTCAGCCCTTTGAGATAGTAGAGGGGTTTTCGCGGCCTAATTTGTCTCTATCTATCACAGCAGTGGAGAAGAAGACGCAGAAATACCGCAAGATCAAAGAAATCATCCAGCAGCATAAAACAGGGATTATCTACTGTGCGACCCGCCGGCGGGTGGAAGAAGTCTCAGAGATGCTCCACAGCTGGAATGTCTCCTGCATTTCCTATCATGGCGGTATGAGTGATAGTCAGCGCGAGGAGACTCAAACTATCTTTACTCAGAAAAAAGCTGACATTGCTGTGGCGACAAATGCCTTTGGCATGGGGATTGATCGCTCAGATGTTCGTTTTGTGATCCACTTCGAGATCCCTGGGAGTGTGGAAGCTTACTATCAGGAGGCGGGGCGCGCTGGGCGTGATGGTGAGGCGGCAGTCTGTGAGATGCTCTTTAACTACGCAGACACGCGCACGCAGGAGTTTTTCATCGAAGGGGCGAATCCCAGCTATGCGGTGATAGCCTCAGTCTATCAATATCTACAAAATCAGGCGAACCGTGACTACGAAGTCATCGAGAGTCTAGAGATGATTAGTAAGGGTGCGGACGTGAAGAATGGCATGAGCACGGGGAGTGCTCTGAGCATTCTCGCCAAACACGGCTACATAGAGCGCTATGATATCACGGGGCAGCGTATTCGTGGAACTCGCCTGCTGAAACCACATATTCTAACCAGTAAACTCGATATAGAGAGGGGTGAGTTAGAGGAGAAGGAGCAGCGCGATCGAGATAAACTAGCGGCGATGGTGGAGATGTCCTACGCCAAGATCTGTAGACAGCAGTGGATCTTGCAGTATTTCGGCGAAGCCGAGGCGCCGCACTGCGGGACGTGCGATATCTGTCTGAGTGAATCTCGTGGTGAACTGCGCGAGGGGAGTGAGGAGGAGGTTTTGATTTTAAAAAAGGCACTCAGCGGGGTGGCTCGGATGTGTGTGAAAACAGCTGCAGGCAGAAAAGGGCGCTTTGGTAGAGCGCGTGTCGTTCAGATGCTACTGGGCAGCCGCTCCCAAGAAATTCTGAAGCATAAGCTCAATGAACTCAGCACCTATGGTCTACTCAAACCTCAAGGCAGTGCCTATGTGAATGAGCTCTTTCGCTCGATGCATGAGATCGGGCTGATTCGTACAGAACAAGGGGAGTACCCACTCTTAGTGCTCACTGAGCGCGGTGAGAAAGTCATGTTAGACCAAGTAGAGGCCTCTCTGGTGTGGCCAGAGGATCGTGCAGGCCAGACAGAATCGAGGGAGGATTCGTCTGCTGTGGCGATGGAGGAACTCGGTTTTGATGCCCAGCTTTATGCGAAGTTAAAGGACTTGCGCAATCAAATGGCTGAGCGCGAGAAGTTACCCTTGTTTGCGATTTTTCCCAATAAGACACTGGAGTTATTCACGAAGCTACAGCCCGAGGATGTGGAATCTGGTAGGCGAATCCGTGGTGTGGGCGAGATCAAAGCAGAGAAGTATCTCCCTGAGTTTATTCAGGTGATTCAAAGCTATAAACAGAGCTAGTGGGAGTCTAACGACTTGGATGATTTTCCTGTCTCAGCAGAGGAAGATTCTTCAGTTGTTGATTCTGAGGCCTCAAGTTCATCGAGGATGTGCTGGGGGATTTCCATCTCGATAAATTCGTCACCTTCTTTGATCCTGCGAATGGTGTTAAAGGTGTAGATGAGCATAAAGCCACAGGTGAAAAACCCGATCTCCATAAAGAGAGGAGAGGAGAAAAATCCTACCAGCAGCTTACTAAACTCTCCCAAGAATCCCGTGGCGTGGCGCGCTGTGAATGTGAGAGTACCAAAGACGCCAAAGAAGAGAATAGCGATGAGGCTCACAGCCCAGATGAGTTGTTTATTCCAGAGTAACTCCTCTGGGTGAGTTTGTGCGCTGAGTCGCTTCAGCTTCCAGATCCAGACTATACTAAATAGGAGGATATAGGCAATGGTGATGATCTTTGTACGCAGCGGAGAGAATGTCGCGACGAGTTCACCCGCAAATGCAGAAGTCGTCCCACCATCAATTTTTGCCAGTGGAAGGGCTGCGGTATAGAGGAAGGTGAGTGCGAGATAGAACCCTAGGCCTAAGAGTAGTGAGCTTCTCATCGTACGCGCAGTGATCAGGCGCACAGTGAGAGCGACTGCGAGGACGATAAGAATGATTGTTAGACTCATGATGGATAAAAATTCTAGCTTAGTTCACCTAACCTAGAGGTAGCTAGAGGTAGTTGCTAACCAGAGACTGTATTCAGGCGCTCGATGAGCTGGGCAGCGCATTGCTCAAAGGCAGCACTCACTTTACTCTTGCTAGCTGGGAGTAGGGCAACTGGGGTGCCATGATCTGCACACTCTCTGGTGTAGGTATCAATCGGGAGTTGACCAAGTAAAGGTACTTTGAGGCGCTCTGCCTCACGCACACCGCCACCTTCTCCAAAGATCGGGTATTTCTTACCAGCATCGCACTCGAACCAAGACATATTCTCAATGACACCAAGAATATCGACATTGACCTTAGCAAACATCGAGACCGCCTTACGCGCATCAATGAGTGCGACTTCCTGTGGTGTGGTGACAATTACTGTGCCATCAAGGGCGAGTGTCTGGACAATAGTGAGCTGAATATCGCCAGTGCCTGGAGGGAGATCGAGAATGAGGTAGTCGAGCACTCCCCATTCGACTTGGCGTAAGAACTGCTGGGTGTAGCGAGTGGCGAGTGGCCCACGCACGATGACGGGTGAATTCTCCTCAAGAAGGAAGCCCATGGACATGAGTTTGACTCCGTGGCGCTTAATCGGGATGATTTCATCTTGTTCATTGGCCATTGGTTTCTCGTCGGTGCCAAACATGATGGCAGTGGAGGGGCCGTAGAGATCACAGTCACAGAGGCCGACTTTAGCACCCGTTTTTGCCAGTGCGACAGCGAGATTTGAAGAGACAGTGGACTTGCCGACGCCACCTTTTCCTGAACTCACCGCTATAATATGCTTCACGCCGGGGATGCTTTCCTTATCAGAGGAAGCTCCCGAGGCACCACCACTAGCATCTGGGCTTTTCACATCGATATTGACTCGTGTGGCGCCAATGGCCTGGATTTGATTGAGCGCGTCTTGGCTGTCTTTGTAAATTTGTTCGGGGACTTTCGGGTCTTTGGTCTGAACACTAATAGTCACCTCAACATCACTGCCCTCAATACGAACATCTTTCACGAGACCAAAGGCGACGATGTCACGAGAGAATCCTGGGTACTTGACCGAGGCGAGAGCTTCTAAAATAGTTTCCTTTGTCATAGCGTAATAGCTGCTCAGGGAGCAATAATAGCTCGGGGAGCGCTGCCCACAGATAGACGTGGAAGAAGGAAACGTCCAGAGAGATTTGAGACCTCTCAGGAGGGTATCTATCCTCAGGAGCCTCCATGGAGTCTCAAACATGGAATGGATGAGGAGATTTCATGGGTTAGTTGGTATACTCTGTGCTCCTAGTGTTTTAGATGGCTAGCCTAGTAACGCAAGAATACTCCCTGATTGATGAGTTGTTGAAAGAGCAGAATGAACTCTCTGCCGTGGAGCGATTTAGCCAGCACTACACGGACTATCAAGGGCCTGCCCAGCAGCCGCATTACAGGGACTTATTACCCATTAAAAAACCCTCAACAGGTGAACAATACTCCTTTGAGGTGGATCTAGACTCCTGCACTGGCTGCAAGGCCTGTGTGACAGCGTGTCATAGTCTCAATGGACTCCATGACAGTGAGGCCTGGCGAGATGTTGGTGTGATACGGGGTGCTGAGGATGGTCAGGTTCGCCAGCAGACAGTCACCTCAGCCTGCCACCATTGTGCCGATCCAGCCTGTCTGAGTGGTTGCCCGGTGGAGGCGTATGAGAAGTTAGACAATGGTGTTGTGAAACATCTGGATGATCAGTGCATAGGCTGTCAGTATTGCTCGCTCAAATGCCCCTACGACGTGCCAAAGTACGATAAGTCTCTGGGCATTGTCAGAAAATGTGACATGTGCCATGAGCGGCTAGAAGAAGGAGAAGCTCCCGCCTGTGTGCAAGCTTGTCCAAATGGTGCGATATCGATCCGTGTGGTGAAGGTAGACAAGATTAAGGAGCGCGCTCAGGCTAGTCAGAGCATGATCGCAGGTGCCTACCGCTCCGATTACACGCTGCCCTCGACCAATTTTAAATCAAAGCGGCCACTACCTGCGACTATGGAAGCAGCTGACGCGCATTGTCTGGAGCCATCCCACCAGCACACACCACTTGTCTGGATGCTCACACTCACTCAGCTCGCAGTCGGAGTGACCCTTGCGAATACAGTACTTGCTCTCATTTCTCCTGAGTTAAGTCAGTTACTTGAGTTTCCGATGCTTATTGTGGCTATTATTTTGGGAAAAATTGGTCTTGTCGCTAGTGTGTTTCACCTTGGGAGTCCCTTGGGGGCTTGGCGCGTCTTTTTGGGACTAAAGACTTCTTGGCTCAGTCGTGAGGTGGTTGGTTTTGGCGCTTGGATGCCCTTGCTGATTCTCCACACTCTGATAGTTTCGCCTCTCGCTGAGATGTTTGGCTTAGAAGGGGTGTTACCTCTGGCACAAATCGCGGTGGCATCTCGCTGGATATTGTTAGGAGTTGGGCTCGCCGCAGTGTTTACCTCTGTGATGGTCTACGTGGATACGCACAGAGAGTTCTGGAGAATGAGTCTCACAGGCTCGAAGTTCTATGGTTCTGTCTTACTGGGTGGTGCTGCGAGCCTGGCCTCAGTCGCTGCTATGTCTGGGCACTGGTCTGATTCGATGGCGCTGATTGTTCTCTTCGCAGGAACTCTTAAGCTCTCTCTCGAATGGAAAGGAGTACGCCCGGCCTTTGATCAAGACTGGAGCTTGGCGAAGCAGAGTGGTCTCATTCAGTGGCACACTCTAGGCTCTGTACTAAGCACTCGGATCGGCCTTCTTGTACTAGGTGTATTAGGGATAACACTGGGTATGGTCGCTCCACTTTGTGCCGTACTTGGAGCGTTAATCATAGTTGTAGGAGAACTATGGGAGCGAAGACTATTCTTCCAGTCTGTAGTGACACTTAAAATGCCAGGTTCGATTCCATCATGAAACAGTTATTAATATCCACAAATTTTCAGTTGCGCCAGCTCGATGGACCAAAGACACGCCGCCTTGTGCGCCGACCTGGCCAGTTTGGCCTAGGGCAGATCCCTAGTGAGAAAGCTCCCGACGCGACAACAACGTCTGTCTGTGGCTTCTGCTCGACAGGCTGTGGACTTAATGTGCATTTAAAAGAAGGAGAAGCGATTAATCTAACACCAGCGACTCATTATCCAGTGAATCTCGGTATGGCCTGCCCGAAAGGCTGGGAAGCACTCACACCACTGGACGCGGATGATAGGGCGACAAGTCCGATGTACCGCCCGCAGCGTGGTCAGTCCGCGGAAGCCATTCCATGGAATGAGGCAGCAGGGCATTTTAGTGAGCGGTTTCAAGCCATTCAGAAAGAACACGGAGATGACTCTGTCGCCTTTATTAGTACTGGGCAGATCGTCACGGAGGAGATGGCGTTTCTGGGCGCTCTTGCGAAGTTTGGCATGGGAATAAAGCATGGTGATGGCAATACACGCCAGTGCATGGCGACAGCTGTGGTCGCCTACAAGCAGAGTTTTGGCTTTGACTCACCTCCCTACACTTATCAGGACTTTGAGGAGTCTGATGTGATTGTTCTTGTGGGGTCAAATCTCTGTATAGCGCATCCTATCATGTGGCAGAGAGTGGAGCGTAATCCTCATAACCCGGAGATTATTGTCGTAGACCCTAGGCGTACAGAGACAGCGGTTGCTGCAACTCAGCACTATCCGATCAGGCCGAAGTCTGATCTCATCTTTTTCTACGGTCTTGCGAAACGCTTGATCGAACTAGGAGCGATTGATCAGAGTTTCATTGATCAGCATACAAATGAATTTGACGACTTTGCCAATCACGTAGCAAGCTATGATGCAGCGCGTGTTGAGGCGCAATCAGGTATCACTGAGGCCGAGCTCAACAAACTCGCTCAAACCATCGCCGATGGTCAGCGAGTTTCATTCTGGTGGACGATGGGTGTGAACCAAGGCCACGAGGCGACGCGAACCGCGCAGTCGATTATTAACCTCGCCCTGATGACAGGTAACATCGGGCGCCCAGGCACTGGAGCGAATTCGATTACAGGGCAGTGTAATGCTATGGGTTCTCGCTTATTTAGTAATACGACAGGCCTGTTAGGCGGGCATGATTTTGCCAATCAAGAGCACAGAGAAAAGGTCGCAAACATCCTAGGAATCGAGGAGGAGAGAATCCCCCAAGAGCCGAGCATGGCGTATGACCAAATTATTGAGAATATCCACGCCGGTAAGATCCGTGGACTCTGGGTGATTGCGACCAATGGCGCGCACTCCTGGATTCATCAAGACCGCTACCGAGAGGCGATGGAGAAGTTAGACTTCCTTGTCGTGCAGGATATGTATGGCAATACAGAAACGGCGGAAATGGCCGACCTGATACTTCCCGCAGCTGCGTGGGGAGAGAAAGAAGGGATTTTTATCAATTCTGAGCGCCGTCTAGGAGTCGTGAAAAAGGTGCATAAGGCACCAGGACAAGCACTCTCTGACTTTAATATCTTTCGACTGTTAGCGCAGGCGTGGGGCTGTGGTGAGATGTTTGCGAAGTGGCAGAGTCCAGCGGCTGCCTTTGAGATTCTAAAAGAACTTAGTGCAGGTCAGCCCTGTGATATCACAGGAATTGAGAGTTATCAGCACCTCGATGAGTTAGGTGGTGTGCAGTGGCCATGCACAGGGACGCAGGCAAGTGCCCGCAAGGAGGAGAATCAATGTCGCCTCTTTGAAGATCGCCAATTTTATCACCCAGACAAGCGCGCGAAATTCCTCTTTGCTGATCCTCTAGCACCGAGTGAATGGGCAGATGAAGACTACCCCTTGATCTTGCTAACAGGGAGAGGGACTTCAGCGCAGTGGCACACACAGAGCCGAACCTCAAAGTCTGAGGTGCTCAAAAAGCTCTACCCGCAGAAGGCCTACGTCGAAGTTCACCCTGAGGACGCGGAGCACTGGCAGCTTAAAGATGGAGATAAAGTCATCGTTTCTTCTCGGCGAGCAGAGATCACAGTGGTCGCTCATCTCACCCCGATTGTTCAGCGTGGGCAGGTATTTATGTCGATGCATTACCCAGAGGTGAATCGTCTCACACATGCGTCCTTTGACCCATACTCACGCCAGCCCAGCTACAAATGCAGTGCTGTATCACTGAGAAAGGCTCTTTCTTGAGGTGATCGGGGTCGTTTTTTCAATACGGCATTGATGAGGAGTTTTACTCATCAGATTACCGCTGCTCACATAATTCATGAGTTTGGCTCATAGAATGTACGAAGCCTTGGTATAGCCCTTGCTGTGGTTAGTCGCCAGTTCGCGGCTACAGGTAGTCTCTAAAAGGAAAGCAGAGCTTTTAGCGCGAAGGATGGCGAGGACATGGTTTTCATGGTTTTCATGGTTATGGAAGGATTTACAATAGAACAACAGCAGTACCTAAAGGGCTTCACGAGTGGCATCGCCGCTCACAGGGATCTTCCTTTTCTGGGGCAAAATGCCCGCGGCCAATTTACCAATGCACCAGAGGAGTCGGTAGAGCCGACAGTCTATGGCACTCCCGTGGATGAGCTCTCGAAGGAGGAAAGCATCAAGTATGAGCAAAATGGCCTAGACTGCTGGGATAGTCTCATGAGTCAGGCGCAGAAAGGTGAATTTGCTGAGGGGGGGGATCTATTTCGTTTTAAGTTCTATGGCTTGTTTCACGTGAAGCCTGCGCAGGACTCCTATATGCTGCGCGCCCGCATACCAGGTGGGCAGATGACTTCGGCCCAGTTTCGTGGTATGGCAGAGGTGGCAGAAGACTGGGGTGGTGGCTTCTGTGATCTAACAAATCGCAATAATCTTCAAATTCGAGAAATCATGCCAGAGAACACAATCCATGTTCTCAATAAAATTGTGAACCTCGGCCTAACCTCACGAGGCTCGGGAGCGGATAATGTGCGTAATATCACAGCCACTCCGACCACGGGATTTGATCAGCAGGAGCTGATAGACGTGACTCCATACGCACTTGGAATGCATCACGCGATTTTGAATAACCGCGATCTCTATGGATTACCGAGGAAGTTTAATATCGCCTTTGACTCTGGTGGCGTGATTTCAGCTTGTGCAGATACCAATGACATAGGTTTCTACGCTGTTGAGTTAAAGGAGGGAGAGCATGGGCTTGATGCTGGTGTTTACTTTAGAATGCAGCTCTGTGGAATCACGGGCCATAAGCAGTTCGCCTCTGATTCAGGTGTACTGCTCAAACCCGATGAGGCGATACCAGTCGCTGCCGCGCTGATGCGTGTGTTTATCGAGCATGGGAATCGTACCAATCGCAAAAAAGCTCGTCTCAAGTACTTAGTGGATGACTGGGGAGTGCAGAAACTACTCGATGAGACACAGAAGAAATTGGCATTTCCACTGTGCTATTTAGAAGAGGATGCTTGTGTGAAAATGAAGCCTAAAGTGAAGCACAGCCACCTCGGAGTGTATGAGCAGAAGGATGGTCAGTACTATGTCGGCCTTAGTATTGATGAAGCTAGAATGAATAGTGAGAGCATGAAGCTCATAGCAGATCTAGCAGAAAGATATGGACGCGGTGAAATCCGTCTCACGGTGTGGAAGAGCCTGATCATTCCAGGAGTTGCTGAAGAAGATCTCGAAGCACTGAAGAAAGGAATTGTAGACGCTGGTTATTACTACAGTGGGACGGCTATTTCAGGAGGGCTGATTGCTTGCACAGGAAATACGGGCTGTAAATTTGCCGCGACCAATACCCGCGGTCAGGCGACAGAGATTAAAGAATATTTAGACGGTAAGGTAGAGCTCGATCAGCCGATTAATATCCATCTAACAGGTTGTAATCACTCATGTGCACAGCACTATATTGGCGATATCGGCATGATGGGTGTGAAATTGAAGGATGAGGATGGAAACTCGCTGGAAGGCTACAATATCGTACTAGGAGGAGGTGTGGATGATGACCAATACGTCGCTAGAGATGCCTTTAAGAGCATCCCCTTTGAGAAAGTACCACCATTGATCGAATCTTTACTGAACTACTATCTTACCAATCGCCAGGGCAAAGAGACCTTTGCGCAATTTAGCCGAACTATGGACCTCGAAGCCTTCCAAGAAACTCAGAATAAAATCGCATCATGAATATCCCGACTTTACCGACAAATGCACCGTTCAGTGAAGAGCAGCGTGCATGGCTGAATGGTTATCTTGCCTCATTTTTGCCGAGTATCTTGAGTTCCGCTGCAAGTGGGGGCGCGACTATAGCAGAAGAAGCTGTATCTAGTAGTGGTGGTGGCCAAGCTGTCACAGTTGCCTTTGGCTCACAAACAGGAAACAGTGAAGGCCTTGCCAAGAAGCTCGTGAAAAAACTAACAGCCAGTGGGCATAGTCCGAGCCTGGTGGATATGGCGGATCTCAGTGTCGAGGGGCTCAAAGAGATCACAAATCTCTTTATCATTACCTCAACCTATGGAGATGGTGAAGCACCCGATAATGCAGAGGATTTTCACTCGACACTTCTAGCGAGTGAGGAAAAGTTAGAGAATGTAAACTATAGTGTACTGGCCTTAGGGGATAGTGAATACCCTGATTTTTGTCAGTGCGGCATAGAAATTGACGCGAAGCTTACTGAGTTAGGTGCGACTCGTGTTTCGCCAAGAATAGACTGTGATGTCGAATTTGATGATGAGTTTATCGCTTGGTCAGAACTACTGATCGCTCAGCTAGCTCAAGTCTCCTAATCAAGATTATTGTGTGATAGCGGGGTGTGTGCGGAGGCATGCATCTCGTATATATGATGTCTCCCATTGCTACTATTGTTTACAGAGAGTTTAGCTTCTTATATCAACTCAAAAACTAACTGGTATTAAAACGATCTGCTGGGGAGATTAGCAATGAGCTCTCGTGGGTCTTTACCCTCATCACGATATTGGGCAAGTGAGTAGGCTTGGTTGCGCTTGGCGAGTCTAGTTCCTTGTATGTCAGTAATGAGCGGATGGTGAATATACTCCGGACAGGGGAGATCTAGCAGTTCTTGTAAGACGCGGTGAATGTGTGTGGAGTGCAGTAGGTCTTCTCCGCGTGTTACGTGTGAAATGTGTTGGTAGGCGTCATCCAAGACGACTGCAATATGGTAGCTAGTGCCGATATCCTTACGTGCTAAAATAATATCTCCGAGAAGACCTGGTTTTACAGTGACCTTGCCGTGTCTGTGATCGTTAAAGAAGAGGGTAGGGAGGCGGTTTTTGAGCGCCTGTGTATTGAGTCTCCATGAGGGGAGTTCACCAGCGTGGATTCGATCTATACGCTCGGATTCGCTCCTTCGCAGACAAGTGCCCGGGTAGTGTGTGCCCTCTGGGCCATGGGGGGCATTGAGGATGCCTCGGAGCTCGTTTTCAATGTCTTTGCGTGTGCAGAAACATGGATAGAGGACTCCTAGTGCCTTTAGCCTATCTAGGGCTTCCTGATACTGTGTTTGGCGTGAAGACTGGCGAAGTACAGGGCTTTGCCATTCTAAGCCTAACCAGTGGAGGTCTTCTTCGATATATCGATAAAATGAATCACGAACCCGAGAGTGATCAATATCTTCCATTCTGAGTAGAAATTCTCCATGGTGCTGGTTCGCTAAATCTCTAGCAACAAGAGCAGAGTAGGCATGACCTAAATGTAGGTGTCCAGTTGGTGAAGGCGCGAATCGTGTTCTCACGCCCTCTATCTAGAGGATGTGCACGAGCTTGTGGAGATGAATCTATGAAAATGAAATGACCTAGTCACACAGATCCATACACTCGCTGCCTAAATGAATACCAGTGAAGGAAGCTATTTGGCAGAATTCATGAGATCCTTGAGGGAATAGAATCGTCCTAGCTGTGTAGAAAACAACTCAAATTGGTGTTACAGCTAGATATAAAATAAAATGCAGTCAAAGAGCAAAAACATTGCCCTATGACTGCTCATGTTCCGAGAGTACTTTGAGAGATCTTTCTCTGCGAGAACGAGATGAAATTCAGTCAACGCAAACTTAAGCGTGAGAGAACTTCAGTATCATGATAGATGGGAAATAAACTATTCCCCGACTCGGTACCTAGCCTCATCCACCGCCACTAAATGGAGAAGGAGGGGTGGTAACTTGTGTGCAGCTAGAGACCACCATAGCTGAGGTGATCACAGCGATCGCAAATAGAATGACTTTGGGAATATTCATAGCTAATGGCTAAGATAGAGAGGAGTAGCACTTTATTCCTGAAATAATGGTAGGGAAGTGTGGATTTTTGATTTTTAGTGAATTTGGACGAGTGGATGAATAGATCTTTTAAAGCGAGATATGAGGCAGAAGGTCATGCTAGTTGGTTTGATTTTTTCGGTTGAGGTTTGACGCTCTGCAAGAAGAGTGAATGATTTGAACCCAGATTATACATTTAGATTTCGAGAAATGCTGCCATCTCTGTAGACATAAGTCCGTTGGCTGATTGTTCCATTCACCGATGGGGTGACGTCACTTTTATCGAAACATAAACGTTGAGACCTTGTGTTTTTTGACCTGACAATATTTCTTTCAAAATCCAATGCATAGTCCGGGTTAAACGTGGATAATAGAATATGAGATCAACGACACAGAGCGGAGAGGTGATTGTCCCTAGCAAGGTTGAGCTAGGTGGCCGGCTTGCTGGGATGTCGATTCCGAAGCAAGTTTTTCTATTAGCTAGTTGGCCGTTTTTACAAAACCTCTTAGGAGTGATTGTGAGCTTTGTGGATCGGATGATCGCTGGGAGAATGGTCGGTGTCGATCAAGCCGCTTTGATGGATATGATGGGGCTGGCGATGTATATGAACTGGCTAATGATGATCATGCAGGGGTCTGTGGCGACTGGTGGTCAGGCACTCATATCTCGTGCTATCGGTGGCGCTGATGAGCAGCTTGCCCAGCGCAGTTTAGGCCAGTCACTGACCTTGGGAGCTCTCGCAGGAGTTCTGGCTGGAGGTCTTGTGTGGTTACTTGTGCCTTTTTTAACCCCTCTCTTTGGCCTTAGTGAGAAGGCGGCTGATTATGCTGAGATATATATGGGTATTGTGGCACTTTCTTCACCACTCCTTGGTGTGATAGTGGTGGCCAATGCTTGCCTTAAGGGGGCGGGGGACACAAAAAGCCCATTCATTGCGATGGTTGTGGTGAATCTAGTGAATCTAGCTATGAGCTTCTGGTTTGTCTTCGGGCTAGGCTGGGGTATCGCGGGACTGGCTTGGGGAACCTTTGTTGGATGGTTAGTGGGAACACTAGTCATCCTCTGGATCATGCGACCGAACTCGAAGTCCTCGGCTTTGAGAATGAAACTCGCTTACTTAACACTAGAGGCAAAGCTCAGCCGTAGGATTCTGCGCATATCCTATCCACAACTCATTGAGATTTTGGGAATGTGGGCGATCCACGCCTACACATTCCGAGTGATTGGTCAGCTAGGGCAATCAGGTGCTCTAGGAGCACACGGCGTGGTGGTTCAGTTAGAAGCGCTGAGTTTTATGCCAGGCTTTGCCATTGGGAGTGCCGCCGCCACATTAGCGGGGCAGTATCTGGGTGCTAAGGCGCCAGAGGTGGCGATGAAAGCCGTGCGAATGTGCTGGTACACAGGGATGGCGATGATGGGGACAGCTGGACTCGTACTGTTTCTTTTTGCGGAACCCCTGGTGCACTTCATCTTACCGTTGGGTGGAGAACAGGCAGAACTTGCAGTGCCTGTGGTGCAACTCTGCGCCTTTGCCCAGCCATTCTTTGCTACGGCAATGGTGTTAAAAATGTCGATGCGCGGAGCTGGTGCGACACGACTCGTGATGACTTATTCCTTTAGTGTTATGATACTGATCAAAGTCATAGCACTCTCACTGTCACTTCACTATTTTGAGCCCAGTCTCTGGGATCTCTGGGCGATTATGATGTGTGACTTTGTGGTGCAGGCGATTGTCTTTGTCTATCTTCACTATAAGGGGAAATGGACAGAAGCTGTGGTTTAGGGAGATGACTCGTGATGAGTTTTCAAGGTGCTTGGAAGGTTTCTGGCTGCGTGGGTGTGGTAGATAAATTCAGTGCTGTAGTTATTGAGGTGAACACTGTTACTAAATAAGAGTGTGCGTAGGAGAAATAAAAAAAGCATACCGTGACGGTATGCTTTATAAGTTTTATAGATTTATTTTAAACTGATTTATTATTGGCGACGCCTTCTGCTCAAACCGAGTCCGAGACCAAGTGCGAGTAAGGCGCTAGAGGAAGGTTCTGGGACAACGGTGAATTCTGTAAATTCGAAGTTATCAAAAGTAAGCACACTGCGAGCTTGATCCGCAAAAACCTGTAAGACAATTGTATCAACTGCTGCGGGAGCTGTGCCTGCACCAGTGACATTGGTTTGATTTGCTCCACCGCTAAGACTATCGTTTACAAAGAGTTCAAAAGCGTTGTTATCGAGGGTTCTTGTTGTCCCATCTGGTGCTAAGTAACTAAAGCTAGTACCACTAGTATTAAAGATGTAATCAATACTGACAAAATCTAAGGGTTCGCCAAGAGCTGTTGAGAGAGCGTCTAAACTAAGATTATCGTTAAAGCCTGGAACGGCTGCTGCTCCCGTACCGGCGCTTCGCTCTGGCCCTGATACAAGCTGAATGAAGAGACTTGGATTATCTGAGCTCATATCGCCCATTGTTCCAATAGGAACTGGAGTGGCTGAGGTGTCAACAAATCGAGAGTAATCAAATGAGTAACTCCCTGCGACAGCTCCTGCTGCTGACTCTAGCTCAAATCGATCTGAGCCTCCATCCGGTGTGATTCGTATTCCTCCATTAAAAAATGAGACATTCCCTGTGACATCGAGGTTCTGCCCAGACCCAGCAGCTGACCCTGTAATAGCTCTATCTGCAGCCGCGCCATCAGCGTCACCGAAAGATTCCGTGAATACAGTAGTCATGTTTGTAATGACCGCAGATGCAGAAATTGCAGAAGATAATAGACAACTGCCCAAAGCAATAAAGTGTTTCTTAGACATAAGTCGTACTATGTCTTTGAAGTGTTATGAATCAATCAGAAAAGACGATATTTTGTAAAAGTTATATTATCCTGAAGTAGATTTTTTGCAAAAAGATGTTTTTATTCTAAGTTGTGATAATGGTGTTCCATTTTCTAATGAAATGCTATCACTTCAGAGCTTCCACAATGATTGCGGCATTGGTGCGAAACATGGTTTCGATCGAGTTTGATCCGTCAGCAATGAGGGGCTTACCGATTTTTGCGCCAGTGGCTTTTGAGATGGCTTGGAGTGACTTCGGGTTCGCGCGCTGCTCAGGGAAGATGGCGGCAACTTTCTTTTCTTTAATTGTCTCAATAGCGACTGCGAGGTACTTGGATGTCGCGGCTTGTTCTTTAGAGATGCCCTGTACGGGTATGGATTTGAAGCGAAATTCTTTACAGAAATAGGCGAAAGCGGCGTGCGCTGTTGCGAGGTTACGCTGCTTGCTAGGTATTGCTGAAAAGCTGATTTTAAGTTGGCTCGCGAGTGTCTTCATGCGGGCGCGAAATGCTTTGGCATTGGCTTTGTAATGAGCGGCATTCTGGGGGTCGAGCTTGGCGAATTCATTGGCGACATTCTGGGCAGCACGGCGCCATGCATCTGTGGAGTGCCACCAGTGAGGGTCGATTTTCCCAGCTCCTGCGTGTGCAGGGCAGCAGGCGTAAATAGCGGTGTCATCACCAAATGTGAGACTCGGTAATGGGCGGCCTACTTCGTAAACGTGAGTTTGCGTGCCAAGACTAGACCTTAGTTTTTCTAAATAAGGCTCGAGTCCCTTGCCAGCTGTAAGATAGATGCGAGCACCCTTCGCTTTGGCGAGTGTGCTTGAGGAGGGGTTAAAGGTGTGGGGGTCACCTTTTCCTATGAGGTCGACCACTTGGACGTGTGAGCCACCGAGTTGTTTGGCTAAATCAGTGAGTAGTGGGTGCAGTGTCGCGACTTTAAGATCAGCCATTGAGCTGTGTAAAGTACTGAAGAAGAGAGTAAAGAGTAGGCAAGAAAATTTCATGATCAAGGTGGTGTGAGCTAATGTGAAAGTACGCTGACAAAAGAGAGGGTTCAAGTTGTTTTTGCAAATTAGTTGCAATAATGGATTGACGGGAGAGAGGTTTTCAGAAAATAAATACCGCGATGAGACATTCGATATTACCCTATTTGTTATTAGCGTGTTCGGCACCATTCGCGCATGCCCAAAATTTTTTCCAACCTGCAGAACAGACTCCCACTATTTGGATAACAGCTCATTTAAATGTTGTCGCTGGTGAGAGTAGCACTGAACTTGATGAATTAAGCAACCATGAGCATGATCCTAATGATGAGTTCACGGTTCAAGGCCTCGAGATAGATGCGAACTTCAAACTCACAGAAAATTTCAAAGGTTTTGTGAACGCGTTATTCTTTGTGGATGAAGAAGATGCTGTGGAAACAGAGATCGAGGAGGCGTTTTTACGCTATGATTTCACAGATTCGTGGAGCCTTCGCGGGGGTCGACTTCTGAATCGCGTTGGCATTCAAAATGACAAGCACCTGCATGCATGGGACTTTGTGGATTCTAACTTAAGTACGGCTCTCTTTCTTGGGGAAGAGGGACTCGTGACAGAGAGTGGTGAACTCACATGGCAGAAGCGTGGTCTGTCATGGACGACTGCGATCTCAGCCTCTTATGGTGAGGTTCTGCCTCATGAGGAGGAAGAAGAGGAAGAGGAGGGTGGTCCTGAGTTTGAGGAGGCCTTTATTAGTGATGATGTGATCACTTCGAGAGTGATGTTTATTTATCACCCGAATGATTTCCACCAGCATACATTTGGTTTTAATACCGCATTTGGTGATAATGGTTACGACCGTGATACAAATATATTTTCTTTTGATTATGCCTACACTTGGCGTGAAAATGGCCAGGAGGAAGGTCGTTTCCTCACCACTGGTCTGGAGTACTTCTACCGTGATGTCGAATGGGTGAGTGAGGCTGATCCGAGTGTAAGCGGCTCTACTGGTCAATCAAGTTACTTAGCGTATGCGAACTACGGCTTTGCGAAAGACTGGATCCTAGGTATGCGCTATGAATACCTCGAAGGTGTCGAGGGTGGCGAGGTTGTGACTGGTGGTGAGTCGGAGTTTGCGTTCTCTACGGAGAGAAGGCAGCGCGCTAGTTTAGCTCTTACGCGCTGGCATACCTTTGATGATGACTGGAGTGCGTACTTACGCTTGCAGTATAATTATGATGATATTGCTGGGCGTGGTAATGAAGATTCTGTGTTCTTACAGCTTGGCATTAACCTAGGAGGTGGAGAAATCCGCTAGAATTACCTTCTCATAGTTCTCGTCATGTAGAATGCTCCAGTGTTTGTTGGAGCATTTTTTTATCTTCGTCGAGGCTCATGTAGCGCGCCGTGATAGAGCGCTTGCCACCTTGGTAGTCAATGACCACATAGCCCGCTTGCTGGGCAGGGTTTTCAGAGAGCATCCCGCAGGAACCACTATTGACACTATTTCCTAGCACCCAGCGCTGGTGCTTGTGTCCGTGGAGATAGAGGGTGGGTTTGTAGGTTTCAAGAATCTGCTGAAGTTTCTCTTTGTGCAGGAGAATATGGTGACCTTGCTGGGCAACTTCCTCTGGATAGTAGACAGGGTAGTGGCCGACAAGAATCACTTCATTGCCTAACTTTTGCTGAGTGTCTAATATGTCTGTTAGTCTGTCTGCTAGGTGGCTTGTGAATTCACCATTCGAGCGAAAGCAGAATGCCCGGGAGGCGTCTATGCCGACCAGAGTAATGTGAGAATGGTTAGGCGTCTGTAGTGTCTGAATACAAATCCCGTCTTCCATCTTAGCATATGGGAAAGAGGACTCATACCACTGAGCGGCGATAGATCTTGGGGAATAGCGATCATGGTTACCAGGGATAGCAAAAAACCTCTCCCCCCACTTCTCGCGAATAGGAGCGAAGAGCTCTGCACACTTCTGGAACTCAGCTGGGTGAGACGCTGTTGTCATATCACCGGAAAAAATAACAAGATCAGCTTCTTGCTTGAGAATGTCATTGAGGACAGCGCGGCCGAGCTCTGGTGGGAACTTCTGGCGGCGGTGAAGCAGTAAGTTAAGGCCGCCTAAGATGCGCTTGGGGTAAAAGAAGTCTGACCACAGAGGGCTCGCCTGCCAGATATGGATATCGCTGAAGTGGATGATCTTGAGTTGCTCTGGCATTATGTTAGAATGTCGTTTTCAGTCTATGGCTTTCTCTGTTAGTCTATAGTTACACCATCTCTATCGTATTTCTAGAATCGAGATGTGTGCTAGTTAGAGTGAGAGACTCTTAATGTGTGGGAGAATGTGTGCCGAGCCACTGGCGAAACTGATTCGCATCCTTGAGGACGTCTTCTTGAGTGTCTGCCAGGAAGGTGACGTGACCGAGCTTTCGGCGGCCTTTGATCCATTCTTTCTCGTAGAGGTGCCAGGCTGTTTTCTGTGAACCTGTTCGCTCTGCACTGAGTATTCCGGGATCAGAGGGCGACCATTGGTCGCTGAGTAAGTTCACCATGACAGTGGGCTTAAGAAGCTCTGGTGAAATGAGAGGGAGCCCTGTAATCGCTCGAACGTGATTCTCAAACTGTGATCCGACACAAGCATTGATGGTATGGTGGCCAGAGTTATGCGGGCGTGGGGCTAGTTCATTAATAAGGACTTGGCCATCCTCTGTGACAAAGGTCTCCACGGCGAGAAGGCCGATGTAGTCGAGTTCCTCTGCGAGAGTTTGGCCGATGTGTTTGATACGTTCTAGCACATCTGGCTGGACTCGAGCAGGTACGATGGAAGCATCGAGCACGTGGTGTCTGTGAATGTTTTCCGCAGGATCATAAACGACAGTTTCTCCCGTGGCACTACGAGCGACCAAGACGGAAACCTCGCGCTCAAAGGTAATGAACTTCTCGACCACAAGTTCGTGCTTGCCGCGCTCTGAGAGACAGGTGGCGCAGTCAGCCTTTGAGCGGATTCTCCACTGCCCCTTACCATCGTAGCCCTCACGAGCTGTCTTGGCAACACAGTCTCCTAGTGCTTCATAGGCGGCTTCGAGATCCTCTGCGGTGTTCACTACGCGGAATGATGTTTGCTCAAGGCCGGTCTTGGCGATGAATTCTCTCTCTAAGCGGCGATCTCCTGCAATACGCACGGCCTGTGATCTAGGGCGCAAGATATCTTTTCCAACAAATTTTTCCAGAAGCTCGATAGCGATATTCTCTGTCTCCACTGTAATCACATCACAACGATCTAACATCTGCTGGAGAGCAGACGCGTCTGTGAATGGTTTCTCAATCACGTCACCGGCAACATGGCGAGTCGGGGAGGCATCCCCCCCTCCAGACCAACAGAGAGTCTTGTAGCCTAGGCTCTGAGCGGCGTGTGATGTCATGCGTGCTAGCTGACCTGCACCGAGGAATCCGATCGTGCTTCCGTGTTTTAACATTTTTGGAAAATGAGAATGTGAAAGGCGAGAATAGTGAAATAGAATAAATAGGAACGTACTCTATAGAGGCTGTTAGTCTGGCAGGTCTGTGAGTTCCATAGCGTCGACTTTATCAATGAGCTGTTCTCGATACGCTTTGAGCTTTGCCGCGAGCTCTGGGCTGCTGAGAGCGAGAATGCTTACAGCAGTGAGAGCGGCATTACCTGCACCTGCCTCACCGATTGCGAAGGTGGGCACTGGAATGCCCTTTGGCATCTGCACAATAGAGAGTAGAGAGTCTTGACCACTGAGAGCTCGAGATTGGACTGGGCAGCCAAGCACTGGCAGAGTGGTGAGGGCAGCGACCATGCCCGGCAAGTGAGCGGCACCACCAGCACCTGCAATAATGATTTTAAACCCATTTGATTCTGCCGATTTCGCGAAGTCGTACATTTTATCAGGTGTGCGGTGGGCGCTGACAACTTCCGCGTGATAGGAAATACCAAATTCTGCGAGAATCTCTGCTGCGTGGCGCATTGTTGGCCAATCTGAGTTACTACCCATAATAATGGCGACTTCGGCTTGCTTACTCATGGCCGCAGTCTCTGGATTCCAACTGTGAGTGTCAAGACTAGGGCGAGGGCAGAATGGATGCTTTTATAGGAAAAGCACTTGTAGCGAAAAAAATAAATTATTTCTTGCTATTGAGACTCTGTATCAATAAAAGAATGCATCGTTCAACAAGATAACTGCCATTTGGCGAAATTCTTACCAAGTTGAGCGCTGTACAAACACCACTATGAAAACAATGTACCAACATATCAAAAAGAGCGCAGCCCTAGTGGCCATGGGCTCTGTGATGCTAGGAGCAGCACACGCAGATTCTCTAGAAGAGAGAGTAGAGCGCTTAGAAAGGCTACTGACTGAAGAGCGCTCAAGAAACCAGATTCTCAATGAAGCGGCAGAGAACCGTATGGACGAGCTCGAAGCGCGCTTGAGAACAAATAGAGGCCCTGCAGCGCCTAGTGATGCTGTGGCTCGCTGGGAAAATCGTGTCGTTCAGCTCGAGACACAACTTGCTGACGTGAAGAATGGAGACTATCTAGATAATGCCACAGCGCGCTGGTTCGATAAGACCTCGATTGGTGCTTATGGTGAATTCACCTTTGGAATTGACCGCAGTGGTGAAGACGAAGTGGATTTCCAGAGATTTGTGATCTTCCTAAACCACGAGTTTAATGACCGCTTGCGCTTTGTCTCTGAACTAGAGTTTGAGCACGCTTTTGTGGATGGAGGAGGAGATTCTCCAGGTGCGGTAGAGCTAGAGCAGGCATTTATTGAGTATGATATTCAGCCTGACTTCCAGGTGCGTGCAGGTCTTTTCCTTGTACCAGTTGGTTTAATCAATGAGATTCATGAGCCGCCGACATTCTTTGGTGTCGAGCGCCCGAGAGTAGAGGGTGATATTATCCCTACCACATGGAGAGAAAACGGAGTAGGCATTACCAAGAAGTTCCAGAATGGCCTCTCCTTTGATGGAACACTCACCACAGGCCTTGATCTTGACGAAGGAAATGGAGATATCCGCTCTTCTCGTACCAATGGAGCTCAGGCAGATGCTGATTCCGCTGCACTCACAGGACGTGTCGCCTACACAGGTATCGAAGGTCTACGTTTAACAGCCTTTGGACAGTACAATACTAACATCAGTCGTGGCTCGAACGAAGACGGGACACTCTATGGTGCGACATTAGAGTACAATCGCGGTGGCTTTGATTTCCGCGCCCTCTTTGCGAAGTGGGATATCGACGGTCTTGATGCTGAATCAGGTATTTCTGTAGATCCAGATGATAGTCTCTCTAGTGTGGATGAGCAGTATGGTTGGTATGTTCAGCCTTCCTACACATGGTATCTGAGCGAAGAATCAAAAGTTGGTGTATTCGCACGCTACAGTGAGTCTGAGTTCTTTGAAGGCGGACAGCGTGTCGAAGAAGAAGTTCTCACTATCGGTGTGAACTACTGGCCAGTGGAAAATGTCGTGTTAAAAGCTGATTACCAGGTGGCTGATGAAGAAGAGGATGACAATGCTGAGCAATTTAACCTCGGCTTTGGCTTCCAGTTCTAAGTGAGCTAAATCAATAAGCTAAAAAATCTCTTCCAGGAAGGGGGAGAATGTCTCCCTTCCTTCATTGATATATAATACCTATGATTGTTTCTCTAGCATTACAGCAGTCCGTAGATTTCTATCAAAAGAAGCACAGAGTCCGCAGTTTCTGCAGGCTCTGTGTCCTCTTTTTGAGTCTTGCGAGTTTATTACCCTCAAGTGCGTGGGCGACGAAGGTCTATCAGCAGCCAGATGATTTCCTACGTGAAGTGATGCCCTCTGCCTCACCGAAAGTCTTGACTCTCACCGCACCGATCAAATCACGCATCAATGCTCTCAATGGTGGGAATTATCGCCCGAGTCGCATGAGGTACTGGAAAGAAGGCACACGTACTGTGTGGATTCTAGAGGAAATCGGTAAAACCCTACCCATTACGGTGGGCTATGTCGTTGATAAGGGAAAGATTTCACAGGTGAAGGTACTGATCTACCGTGAGAGCCATGGCTATGAGGTATCCTATACCTATTTTACGAAGCGCTTCCGCAAGATGTACCTAAAGAAAGGTGAGAAGCTCAATAAACGAGTCTCCAATATTGCCGGGGCAACTCTCTCTGTACGCGCCATGACAAAAATGGCACGTGTCGCCCTGCTGCTAGACCAGCAAGTTCAGTAATGAATCGTGGCGCATAGTAATCTGAGGTTGCCGAAGGAGTCCTGAGTTGACCTTGAATCTGGGTGAAAAAGAGGCACTCGTGATTTGCTTCGCCCTAAAAAGTAGTTCAAGCTCCCCTCGTGCCATTCCCTAAATTTAGCGATAAATACCTAAAGTTCCGTTCTCCCAAAGTATTTTGGAGAAATTGGCACGGCTTATTAGGGGTATTGATCGCACTACCACTGATTTTTCTCACAGTGACTGGAGTGCTGCTCAATCACTCAGATGCATTCCAGCTCAGGCAGAAACAAGTGCATTCTCCCTGGGTTCTGGAGAAGTATGGCTTTGAGCAAGGTGAGATCAGCACAGCTGCTAGTCTAGTCGGAGGTGGCTATGTGGCGCAGTCAGAAGATGCGATTATTTACCGAGGTGAAGTAGTGGCGACCACTCTTGGCGAGCTAGTCGGCGGGGCGAAGGTGCAGAACGGCTACTGCCTAGTGACGACCAAGGAAGTGCATTACTTCGGAAGTGATGGGGGACTGATCGAAACTCTAGGCTCCACCGTACTACCCAGTGGTGAAATTCTTCGAGCAGGTGTCGATCAAGGGAAACTGTTAGTTCTAGAACTAGAGGGAGAAGAAGGCCAAAAGACGCTGAGGTTTGACCAAGATATGGTGGCTCCTGTGGAGGAGCATGTTACTGATGTCAAGTGGAGTGAAACTAAGGCATTAAGTGCGACAGAGCAGCAACAAGTCTACCAAGCACTCAGTGGAGAGGGCATTCCCCTAGATCGTGTGATACTCGACCTGCATTCTGGGAATCTATTTGGTGCTGCTGGAAAGTGGACGCTCACTTTCTTTAGTCTAGTGATTCTTGTCGTGAGTGTTTCAGGCGTCTTTTTATTCGTTAAGAACCGCACTCGCCGCCGTAAAGACTGCCTGAAGGAATGTGCCTCTGTATGTCAGGATTTCGAGTAAGAGCAGTGACTAGTTGGAGGGGAGTTTCACTGTTGAGAAACTCGCTATGGAAGTTCTTGTTGCGGGCATTATGCGTGCTTGTGGCAGGTGTATGTCTAGCGGCCTGCCAGTCAGAGAGAGAGCCATGGGTTTATCGCTCACTAGGGATGGACGCTGCCGTGGAGGTGCAGATTGCTGACGCACTAACAGAGCGTCAGAAAAAAGAACTTAGCCTCGCACTTTCAGAAGAAATAGAGCGCGTGGAAGCACTCATTAGCCTACAGAAAAAGGACTCGGTATTAAATTACTGGAACAGTGAGCGCTCCATCGTGGCTACTGATCCGCAGGCCAAGGAACTGCTCCGTATCATTGAGCGCTGTTTTCTCTTTCATGAGCAGACACAGGGGCTTTTTGACATCACAGTGCAGCCTCTTTGGCAGTGGTACTGGCAGCAGTCTCAGCTGGAAGAAGAGAATCAGAGCACAGGCATCCCCGAAGACATTCTGACACGTATCGGTATGGAGCACATCGAGTGCAGTGAGCAGAAGCTATCATTTCGCCATAGTGAGACCCTCGTAACACTCAATGGCATAGGCCAAGGCCTTGTGACAGACGCACTCTATAGAGTGTTAGAAAACTATGGTATCGAATCTGCCCTGATTGATGCTGGAGAATACCGAGCACTTGGAGAGGCCCCATGGGAGGTGAAGTTACGCTCTACCCACGAGGATGGCAGTCAGCACCTATGGGGAAGTGTGAGCTTATCTGCTGGGCGAGCTCTCGCCGTGTCTTCAGGAAATGGCTACATATTCTCTCAGATCAAAGCACGGCCAAAGCACATCATGCACCCGAAGGGAAGCCATAGCTCATCCAGTGAAGCATGGCCAAGAACTCTTGCCGTCCTCGCAGAGGATGCCACAAGTGCGGATGCCATGGCGACAGCGCTCTGTCTCGCAACAGCGACACAGCGAGAGCAGATCATCACTCAGTTCGACTCTGTGGAGGTGCTGGTTGATCCTTCGGAGTGACCTTCAGAGTGATGAGGGTTTAACCCAGATTAGTTCTCTTGAGTGGAGTCACCCTGCCACTGTTCCTCAATATCTGCTGAGTAAGAGCGCATCACAGCGCGAATCATAGCGCGGCCAGACTGTTCCTCATCATTGAGAATATGGTGAAAACCCGCTGCCTTTAAACTACCGATTCCCTCGACAAACTTAGAGCGCGCGTAGAGTCGTATTTCGGGATTCAGCGTCTGTGCGACATGCGCTGTCGCGAGAGCTGTCTGATTATCTGGGAAAGTAATCGCGAGACCTCGTGCGCGCTCGAGATTAACAAGTTGCATGGCCTCGATAGTTTGTGAATCCGCAAAGAGACAAGCCACTCCTTGTGAGTGTAGTTCGGTCACAGTCTTTGGGTTGAGCTCAAGAATGACTGTGGAAATATTCGCTTTGAGAAGGTTCTGGTGGAGGTTTCTCCCCACAGGGCCATAGCCACAGATGACGATATGGTCTTCTAAATTAGAGATATCCTCGATGATAGTGAGACTCTCAGCACAGTAGGCGGGTGCGATATTGAGGCGCTGCTTAAGCTTTGCGCTCAGAGCTTGTGCGCGCTTCATGAGAGTCGGAACAAGCGCCATCGTGATAGCTGTTGACGCTAAGATGATCTGCTCCCAAATTGGCGTGAGAACGGAGAAATCAGATAGTCGATTCAGCAGCACAATAGAAAACTCCCCAGTGCTTGCGAGAGCTGCTGCTGTAGTGAGCCAGGCGACACCACAGAGCCCAGAGAGCCGTGCCGCTAGCGCGACAATGCTGCCTTTAATGATCAATATAGTCAGAGAACACAGGCCGATAGTGAGCCAGTGCTCGGTGAGGAGATCTGTATCGATCAAGAGGCCGACAGAGACAAAGAAGATGGTTAAAAAGACATCTTTAAAGGGTAAAATATCCGAGAGAACTCGGTGCGAATAAATCGACTCACTCACCACAAGTCCCGCCGCAAAGGCACCGAGAGCAGGGCTGAGATTCAGCAAACTACTCACCATGGCAACGGCAGCACAGAGACCCACGACAGTCACTGTAAATAGCTCCCTCGAGCGTGTCTGGGCGACAGCATCCAGCATCTGTGGGAGGCCAAATCGACTAAAAGCCACCACAGCCATAGTGAAGCCAAGTCCCTTACCAAGAGCCTCCATAATACTTCTCGTGCTATCGCCTTCTTGACTCAATAGTGCAGGGATAAGCACCATAAATAAAATAGCCGCTAGATCCTGGAAGATCGCAATACCCAGAGTCACTCGTGCCTGAGGGCTCTCTGGCTGGCCAAGATCCTGAAAGCTCTTAAGAGAGACAGCCGTGGAGCTCAAAGAGAATGCAAAGCCCAGAGCCAGCGCATGGGAGAAAGATAGACCAAGCACGAACATGCCTAACAGAAGTGCTGCGAGTATAGAGAGTGAGACTTGAATGCCACCGCCTAGGAGAGCTGCGCGCCTGAGGGACTTGAGCTCACGAATCGAAAACTCAATTCCCAGAGTAAAGAGTAGTAGAATCACTCCTGTGTCAGAGAGTGACTGGATGAGAGCTGTATCGCCAACACCTGCTTTATCCAGAAAGCCGCCACTAGAAAGAGCGACTCCACATAGGAAATAGCCCACTAAGAGTGACTGGCGAAACTTCGCTAGTACTAGAGACACGACGACCACAGCACTTAAAACAAGCGCTAGTAGGGCAAAGAATGGAGGAATAGAGTCTCCAGCTGCTAGAAATAGCATCACAGGTGGAGATTAGGAATTGACCCAGTGATATCAACTCCTAAATACCGTGCTCTCGGAGGAAATATTTGGACAGGTTAGCTCTTGGGCTCTGTTTTCGGCGTGAAATTCATGCCGACTTTTTTGGGAAATAAGTAGCAGATAGCGTAAACAAGAGGGTAGGAAATAGCCGATAAGAATACAGCAGAGGCGACGACTCCCAAGATCAGGGCTCCGGTGTGAAAGTCCTCAGGGATGCGAAGATACTCCCTGGTCGTTGCCACGAGCTGGAAGCGGTCGAGAAAATCACAGAAATTATGTTCGATATGGAAGATATCCTCGATCCATTCACCAAAACTCTCTTGAAGGATGAGAATAGGTAGAATAGTAAAAGGATTGGACATCCAGCAGGCAAAAAGGGTGAAGGGGATATTTCCACGAACTTTCGCGGAGAGAGCACACGCCAGTAGCATCTGCCCGGGCAGAGGAATCATGGAGAAGAACATACCAATACTCAGTCCCTTGGCGACAGATTCCTTACATGGTCGCCAGAGTTCTCTAGAGAAGAGAGGGCGGATGAGGTTCTGTAGCCAGCCGATTTTGCGCAAGCGTTTGTTGCGCAGTGAGCGGTATGACTGGCGGACAAGTTTGAGGTAGCGTTTCTTCATGCCAGCCGCCGGAGCTAATCGTTGTCTATCGGGACAATGCGGATGTTACCCTTAGTTTGATTCGAGATGGACTCAATCAATGTCGGGGAAGCTGCTGAGGATGTAGGTGTAGTGTCTGAAGATTGCGTAGAGGCGTTTGTGTTAGAGTCTCCCTCAAGAGCATTCTTGAGAGCGCCTTGGACGAGCTCACCGCAGTGAATCTTCATGGGAGGGAGCTCGCCGAGTTCTCCACTGAGAGCTTGAGCGTCGAGCTTAGCGGCCTCCTGAGCTGTTTTCCCCTTGAGTAACTCTGTGGCCATAGAGGCGACAGCGATGGCTGTCTGGCAGCCAAAACTCTGGAATGTAGCGCGGTCGATGACTTTTTTTCCATCCTTTTCGGTGAATTTGAGCCACATACGCAGCATGTCTCCACAGTCAGGGGAGCCGACAGTGCCGACGCTATCAGCATCAGTCATTTCTCCTTGGTTCTGAGGGTTAGAGAGAGCTTGGCGCACGTTGTTTTCAAAATCACTCATTAGCTGTCGAAGTCTCTTCTCGGATAGAGGAACTTGCAAGGTTGATTTCTCTAAAAACAAGGGAATTGCTGGCTTGTCAAAACAAGAGATTCTCCAGAGACTCACATCACACTATGCCTCACCATCCAACTAGTGATCCACAGTCTAGCGAAAGCCCAGAAAGTGCTAGCAGCACTCGTAGTGCTCGTAGCGCCAAGAGTCGCCGTTCACGTGAGGTTCGTAGTAGTAGCCTTCACGAGATAGGAGGAAGGTGTATCGGCTGGATGATGCAGCTCATCGGCATGACGCTGAATCTTGAGTTTAAGCAGAGAGAGCAGTTAGCGCAGTATTTAGAAACAACACCTGTCGTCTACGCACTCTGGCACAATCGTCTATTTGTACTACCCTATGCGTGGAAGAAATTCTTCCCAGAGCGCACGATGGTGGCACTCGCCAGTGCGAGTAAAGATGGGGCCGTGGTAGAAGCTGCTGTGAAAAATTTTAATATCGATATTGCTCGTGGAAGTAGCTCGCGGCGCGGAGTGGCAGGACTTGTGGCCCTAAAAAAAGCGGCGCAGTCCGGTCTCGATGTCGCGATCACCCCAGATGGTCCACGTGGCCCCCTCTACACCGTGCAGCCAGGTATTGTGAAACTCGCACAGAGCACAAAGCACCCCATTGTCGTCGTGCATGTCCAGTACCATGGAGTCTGGACGATTGGTTCGTGGGATAAGTTCTGCATTCCACGACCATTCTCCACTGTAGAACTCTCGATTGAAATCTGCCCAGTTCCCGAAAAACTCGATGACGAAGAGTTCACTCAGAGGAGGGATGATTTAGAAACGATGATGAGAACGGTAAGTGACAACGATGGCATCTCGTCAAAGATCTAGCGAATTCGACTAGTTCGTTTTTTGAGTTGGTATTACACGGCAGAAGAGGGCAAAGAAAAAGAAAGTCACAAGAGAGCGAGAATATAGGAAAACCATAGCGAAACCAAGAAGACGATGATTAAGATAGATGGAAAACAAGTAGCAGCAAAAGTACTCGAAGAGGCGAAAACCGCAATTTCTGAACTAAAAGCACAAGGCCTGACACCGGGACTCGCCGTCGTGCTCATCGGAGAAGACCCCGCCTCAAAGGTCTATGTGAACTCCAAGGTCAAAAAGTGCGCTGAACTTGGCCTCCATTCTGAAAAAATCGTACTCCCTAGTGATGCCTCTCAGCAAGATGTGCTCGATGTGGTGAAGCGCTTGAATGAAGACGCCCAGATTCATGGTATTCTCGTCCAGTCACCACCACCACCCCAGATTGATGAAGACGCTATTGTTAGAGCGATTGATCCACGAAAAGATGTGGATGGCTTTCACCCAGAAAATGTCGCCAAATTAGCCCTCGAAGACCCCACAGGTTACGTGCCATGCACACCAGCGGGCTGCATGCGCCTGCTCAAGGACACAGGCATAGAGACCTCAGGGGCAGAAGCTGTCGTGATAGGGCGAAGCATGATTGTTGGCAAACCCATGGCACTACTACTCATGGGCAAAGAAGGAAATGCGACAGTCACTGTGGCACATTCGAGGACAAAAGATCTCGCTGAGGTCTGCCGCCGGGCTGACATCATCATTGCAGCCATTGGGAAAGCAGAGTTTGTCACCGCAGATATGGTGAAAGAAGGAGCTGTAGTGATTGACGTGGGAATTAATCGCGTGGAGGACTCCTCTAGAGAAAAGGGGTATCGCCTAGCTGGCGATGTGGCCTACGAGGAAGTCGCTGCAAAGTGTAGTGCCATTACACCAGTTCCTGGTGGAGTCGGCCCTATGACAATTGCGATGCTGATCCAGAATACCGTGAAAGCGGCGAAGCAGAGTATTTAAGCGCAGGTACTTAAAATACAGAGTGTTTAGCGACACAGAGAGGAGACATAGAGCGGAAATATAGATTTCTATTTGTTGCTCTTGATTGTTGTTTCTATCAGACGGTGACTAGCCTTGGTTCTGTAGATCAATGGCATGAATTTTCCAGTTTCCTTCCACTTTTTGGAAAGAAAAGGTACTGCGGAGATTCATTTTATGATCAGGCTCATGTTTGACTTTCGTATCGATACGAAGTGTTGTGGACAGCTGCGCGCTATTATCTGAAATTGAATTTACCTCAATTGAATCGTACTGGATAGAGACATATTTAGCCTGAGTGACCAGATAGCCGTGGCCTGAGCGCATCTCATCGGCTGAGAGCTCGCGGTTGATCCTCTGGATAGGTGCAGAGATATTCACAGTATCCGCTAAGTGAGAGTAGAATGTGTCTGTCTGGAATGTGCGCAGCATCGGCCCTTTATTGGCATCGAATGTCATGGAAGTTAAAAATGATTTGAGCTGGCGCTTGAGGACATTTTGCGCAGAGAAATGCCAGTTAAGAAACAGACCAGTAAGAAGCAGAAGTGCCGCAGCAGAGAGGAGAATGAGTTTACGAGACATAGTGATAATACATAGATGGTATACCAACTTACCATTCTATCGAGTCGAATGATGAAGTATTTTGATCATAAAAAAAGCTCCCTTCGAGAGAGGTCGAGAGGAGCTGAAAGTTATTTAGAGAAATGAGCTATGGGGGCTCTCAAGTTAGGTGAGGTCTTTGATCTTGTCTGTGGTGCAGTTTTTACCGACAGAGGCGATGCCATTTTTGAGACCAGACTCAGATTTATACATCTGGCTCTGGCCGATGATTTGGCCATTGCCTGCCTTAAGCACAAAGTAGTGGCGACCGTCTTTGGCCTCTTTAATCTCAAACTTGGACTCATCAGTACCATTGGTCTTTACAGAATCGACGCCATTTTCACAGCCACCTTTATCCTTGTAGCCTTGGCCTGTGAGGATGATTTCTCCGTTACCAGCTTTGAGACGAAAATGGAATTTTTTGGTGCTTTCGCTTTGATAGATTTCAAACATTGTAGAGTATGGGTTGTGTATCAATTAGTGTATAGATTTAGGCAATCTACAAGTACTACAGATAGTGGGTGGGTTAGAAATAGTCACTCTAAAACCTAAAAATATTTTGGAGCTTGGATTCAAACCGGAAGTACCCTCTAGCGCTTCACGATCTTGTGAATTCTCCCATCGTGACTCACGAGATACATTTCACCATGGCTGTCCACACCATAGGAGCAAATGGTGGTGATTTTTCCATCTAAGCCTTCATTGAAGCGGTCTGTCCAGTCTTGGAATTCTGTGGCTTTGCCATTGTTCATGTGAATTGACCAAGTGCGGTGCCTGTTCCAGTCTGAGAAAAAATAATGTCCTTGGAGCTCTTTTATAGATCCTTGGTAGACGACACCACCCGTGATAGAGAGACCTTCATTGTCCTTTGTGCCATGCTTGTAGACATAAACAGGCTCTGTGGTTGTAGATTGGGTCTGATTGAGATCATCGTATTTCGGGCGCTCTAGGAGGCCTTCATGGATTCTCCAGCCGAAGTTCGCTCCTTTGAGTTTCTGCTGCGGTAACCAGTTGATTTCTTCCCAGAGTTTTTGACCGACATCAGCAATGTAGAATTCGTTTTTTTCCAAATCCCAGAAACAGCGCCATGGGTTTCTCAGACCAAAGGCGTAGATCTCAGGCTGGGCAGGCTTATAGGTTGTGAATGGATTACCTTTTGTGGTGTAGGAGTCTTCACCGATTACATTGAGGCGGAGAATCTTGCCAAGTAGACTTGTTAGGTCTTGGGCTCTCGCTTTAGGGTCATCCCCTGAGCCGCCATCTCCCGTGGCGATGTAGAGAGCCTTATCTGGGCCAAAGCCTATCCAGCCACCATTGTGATTTCTAAAATCTTGCTTGAAGGTAAGTAGCTGCTTCATGCTGCTCTGCTTCGCTTTATTACCCTTGCCCTCATAGCGAAGGATTTCGGTATCACCTTTCGTGTTTGTTAGGTAGAGATAGAAGCGGCCATTCTTCTGGTAATCTGGCTCAAATGCCATTCCGAGAAGTCCTTGCTCGTTCATTCTGATTTTAATCTTATTGCGAATATCAAGAAAGGGTTCTTCGAGAAGAGTCTCAGATGTGGTGTCGTAGATGCGCACACGACCAGCCTTCTCGAGGATGAAAAGACGGGTCGAGTCCCCTGGGGCAGCTCCCAGCCAGACAGGTTGATCTAGTCCCTCAGAGAGAATGAGTTTAGCTCCTATGCTAGCATGTAGGGAGCTCGTCGTGAACATGCAGAGTAATAGTAGTAATCGCATCATGGCGGCTACTATAATGCGTCTTTACCCAATTGCAATGAAGAGGTCAGTTCTTCAGATATTCATTAAACTGTCTACTTTCAAGACCCTAGATATGGCTTGTTGAGAGGATAAAAAAAACTCGATGCCAGCGCGTGTGACATCGAGTAAAATGTGTGTTCCAGATGACCTAAATCAGAGAACCTATACTGTTCTACTGATCTAGAGTGATTAGGCGGAGAGAAACTCAGGAATCACGTCATCAAGAGCTGTGATAAGTTCCTGAATGGATTCTTCCGTTTCATTACCCATGTTAGAGATACGGAAGGTGATTCCCTTGATCTTTCCGTAACCACCATTAATGAGGATATTGTGTTTCGCGCGCACAGCTTTCACAAAGCCTGGGACATCTAGATTACCAGCCTTGAAGGTAACGAGAGTCTTTGACTGAGCTCCCTCAGGGGCGATGTTTTCGAGGCCGTGCTTGGCACCCCATGCTTGGATCATGGCATTGAGTTTAGCGTGGCGCGCGTAGCGGTTTTCGAGACCTTCCTCAATGATGCTATTAACCTTCTCACGCAGGGCGTAAATGAGGGCGATCGCTGGAGTCGATGGCGTGTTGTTTGCCTTATCAGCTTTCGCAAACTCTAGGAAATCAAAATAATATCCGCGGTCTGGAGTGGTTGCGGCGCGCTCAAGTGCTGCTTCAGAGACGCCAAAAATGGAGAGACCTGGAGGTAGCGCGAGTGCTTTTTGGACACCAGCAAGAAGAACATCGATCCCGAGCTCATCCATCGGAGTCGCTACTGCGGAGAATGAGGACACAGTGTCGACGACAAGGAGAACACCCTCGAAGCTCTTCACCACTTCTGCAATTTCCTTGAGAGGATTGAGCACACCAGTGGAAGTTTCATTGTGAACGAGTGTCACAGTGTCAAAGCCACCTTCTTCGAGCTTGGCTTTCACGGCAGCAGGATCAATCGCCTCACCCCATTCTACCTGGATTTTCTCAGCGTCTTTGCCGCAAGCTTTAGCGACTGAGAACCACTTGTCAGAAAAAGCTCCACAGCAGAGGTTAAGCACCTTCTTCTGCACTAAGTTACGAATAGAGGCCTCCATCACACCCCATGCAGATGAGGTAGAGAGAAAGACATTATTGGATGTGCCAGCAATTTGCTTGAGAGCAGGCTGTACACTAGCGTAGAGAGCCTCGAAGTCGGCACCGCGGTGGCCGATCATGGGCTCAGCCATGGCACTGTATGTTTCTTTAGAAATCTCGACTGGTCCTGGAATATATAATTTTGGCAGACTCATTATGAGAGTGAGGTAGCGCAGCGAGCTCTCTCTTGCAATACTGGATTAGTTGAATTTCGTCAGAATGTGGCCGCAGAAACTCCATTGGAGAGTGGCTGGCGAGAATAAGCGTGATCTGGGTGAAAAGAAGTCAAATTAGGATCGAAGAGTGCCTCTAGAAGTTAGTAGGCGTCTTCTTCTTCCTCTCGGCGGTCTTTGATCTGGGCGAGTGTCCAGTGGTACTCTTCTGCGAGCTGGTCTTCGATATTGCGCTGCATATTATCAGGGAGGACACCCCAAGTGTAGGTCTCCATTTCCAAGTGTCGGCAAGCTTCGGGTAAAATAGCGAGAATCTCAAAAATGTCCTCTACATGACTACGGGTCGAGCCCATGGGTGACAAGGGGTTGGCATAGAGAGGGATATGAAAATGCACTCGAGTTTCTGTGAGACTCTCGATGAGCTGCGGAATCATCTCTATGGTTTGAAAAAACTCTGGTAAATCACGGTAGCGAGTGATGGTGCCGGCTTTATCTTTGGTGATGACTTGGTGCAGGTAGGTGGGTTCTTCAAATTGCTTGAGCAGCTGCAGTGCCTCTGGATGCTGAAGATCAATGGTTAGAGCGTTGGAGAGGTGGATTTTTGAAATACGCAGCCCAGCCTCAGCAAGAGCTGCGAGGGATTCTTTCGCATTCTCAAATTCCAGCGCGAAGTGGCATGAGTCGTAGTTAATGCCGATGTGCTGATAAATCAGCTCAGGATCTGGTGCCCATGCGAGAAAACGTGCAAAGAACTCAAGAGTTTCCTCCGTGTTTTCAAAATGTCCCAGAGGCTCTGGCTCAAGTCCTAGGTGGAGGTCTTTCCCTGTTTGTTTTGCGAGTTGGGAGATATGCTGGGCGCATTGATAGAGTAGGTGAAACATCTCGGTTTCATCCGCCTCGAATTCTTTAAATGACCCGGGAAGTGAAGAGACAGAGCCGCCGCAGTCCTTTGGGCAAAGTTGGGCGATGATGTCAAAGAGCTGGCAAGTGTAGTCGAGGCGTTGCAGGGAAGTCCAGTCTGGGAGATAGACATTTTCTTTCACACTGGTGTCGTGGAATTTTCCATAGGGGAAGCCATTAATGGTGAAGACATAGCAATTCTCGTCTTTGAGCCACTGCTGGAATTCCTCAAGGTGATTCTCCTTGAGAAGCTCCTTGGCAGCCTGAGCGGAAAGCCTGAGCCCAATAGCAAAGGGTTCTATTAGGAAAGATTCTTTTTGAGTGGTTTGGAGAACTTTATCTCGGACAGCAAGGGTGTGGATTTTGAGAGCTTCCCAGGTTTCCGCCCAGCTCTCAGCAGGGTGGATATTGGTGCAGTAGGCGAGATGGTTGATGTCATTGAGTTTCATAGTGTCAAATTCGTCTGTCGCAAGATTACAGGGTGTGTGAAAAAGAAAAGACGCTTCTACTGGTTCTTAAAAAATAGAAATTCTTTCCTTTTTCTATGGACAATTCTCCTACGTGATGCTTAACTAATTCTCAGCCACCTTGAGGCTAATAAAGCAAAACGACACACACACTTGGGGGATGGAGAGTTTCAGCTCTCCATCCCTTTTTGCTTCCCATAGAGAGACTCTTCAATCGTTCTCACGTTCTCATTTCTCAATAACGCATAAAGTAGAGGTTCATTAGAAAAGGGAGGTGGATGTCTGGCTCATCGTTTAGAAACGGAGTGAAACACAGAGTTCAATTTCTGTGACAATGTCTTGGGAGAATGAACAATGAATGGTAGTGAACTCAGAGCCAAGGCACGCATTCACCATCATGGAAGCATTAGGAGACAATTCATACCCAGATTTACCAGTATCCAAAGAGCGCAAACGTATCTTAAGTGCGCTGGAGTCGAACCAAGTGATCGTGGTCGTGGGGGATACTGGCTCAGGGAAGACCACTCAGCTACCCAAGATGGCACTGGAGCTCGCGAATCAAAAGGGGCTAAAACACGGCCGTGTGGGCTGTACCCAACCTCGCCGCATTGCCGCGGCGAGCGTCTCCAAGCGAGTGGCCGAAGAGCTCTCCGTACGCGTCGGGGAAGAAGTCGGCTATCACGTGCGTTTCCAAGAAACCTATAGCAAGCAGACGAAGCTCAAATTCATGACAGACGGGATCTTGCTGGCTGAGACGCAGGGAGACCCAATGCTGAAGCAATACCATACAATCATCATCGATGAGGCGCATGAGCGTAGCTTAAATATCGACTTTCTCTTAGGCTATCTAAAGAGTTTGCTCAAGAAGCGGCGCGACCTGAAAGTCGTAATCTCCTCAGCCACCATGGACGCGGGGAGTTTTTCCGAATTCTTTGGCGGCGCTCCAGTGGTTAACGTGGAGGGAAGAACCTTTCCTGTGGAGACACACTATTTACCACGGACCAATGAAGAAGACCTACCACGCCACATCAGCCGAGCTCTTGAGTGGATTTCCAAAACAGATGCCCTCGGGGACGTCTTAGTCTTTCTGCCAGGGGAGCGAGAAATTCGCGAATGTGCGGATGTCTTGGAGGGAAGAAATTGGCGCAATACCGAAATACTCGCACTCTTTGCACGTCTTGGGCTACAGGAGCAGCAGCGCGTCTTTCAGCCCCAAGAAGGTAAACGGCGAGTCGTACTTGCCACCAACGTGGCAGAAACTTCACTCACGATCCCGGGCATTGTCTATGTGATTGATACAGGGACGGCACGCGTGAATCGCTGGAATCCCGCCCGCCAGATTCAGAGACTGCAGATTGAGAAAATTTCCCAAGCCAGTGCTCGCCAGCGCAAGGGTCGCTGCGGCAGGGTCTCAGAGGGAATCTGTGTGCGCCTGTACGAAGAAGATGATTTCCTAGAGCGCCCCGAATACACAGATCCTGAGATACGGCGCTCATCACTCGCAGGCGTGATCCTCAGAATGAAAGCACTGCGCTTACCTGAGATCAGCGAATTCCCCTTTCTGAATCCACCATCCTCCAAGCACATTAGTGAAGGCTACAGGACACTGCGTGAAATCGGCGCGCTCGATGAGATCGATGAATTGACAAATATGGGCCGCGATATCGCACGCCTGCCTGTAGAGCCTCGACTGGCACGCATTTTGTTAGAAGCGCAGCAGCAGAGGTGTTTGCCAGAGCTCTTAGTAATCGTGTCTGGCCTCAGTGTGATGGATCCACGTGAGCGCCCAGCAGAGAGGCAGAAAGAGGCGGATGAAGCCCAAAAGATATGGAATGATAAAGAGAGTGATTTCATGTCCATTCTCCATATGTGGACGAGTCTCACGGAGTGCCGATCAGGCGGGAAGTGGCAGCGCAATCAGCTGCGCAAACTCTGTAAAAACCGTTATCTGAATTTCCGCAGAGTGCTCGAATGGGATAATCTCAGGCGTGAGCTCACCTCTCTGGGGCGTGATGTCTTTCACTGGCCAAAGCAAGAGCTTGCCCCCAAGTCCACACAGTGGGCGAGTTATGAGGTGATTCATAAGACCTTACTCACTGGCATGCCCAAGCAGATCGGCCTCTTCGAGCGAAAGACAAAAAGCTATAAGGCCACTCAGGGTGGCGAGTTCGCTATATTCCCAGGCTCAGGGGTCTTTGGCCAAAAGCGAATCGAGTGGATTCTCGCCTTTGAGATGGTGGATACCTCTCGCCTGTGGGCGCGCAGAGTCGCCGCAATTCAGCCAGAATGGGTGGAGGAAGTCGCCCCGCACTTATGCCGCAAGCGCTACCACAGTGCCAGCTGGGATAAGGGGCAGGGGGCTGTGTACGGGAAAGAGAATATCCAGTGTGGGCAGCTCACTTTGATAGCGAATCGTAAGGTGCACTATGGTCGTGTGGACGCGAAGCTGGCGCGCAGTGTGATGATTCGAGATGGCCTCTTAGTGGGTGAGATCAAAGGTCAATTCGCTTTCTCGGGGCGAGTGAAAGAACTGAGAGAAGAAGTTGCTAGTATGGAGCAGAAGCTACTGCGCGTGGATGGTATCTGGTCAGATGAGGCGCTCCTGGACTTTGTGGAGAAGCATCTGCCAGACTACATATGTACGGAGAAATCGCTGAAAAAATGGCTCTCAAAGAAGAATCATGAAACCCTGTTTTTACCAAGTCTCTCTGATGTTATCTATGAAGACACAGAAGAACTCGCCCTCGAAGACTACCCCGATGAGCTCTCCCATGGTGAGGACACCTACACACTCTACTACAATGCCAATGCCGGGGACTGGGACTACGGGGTAACGATCGCACTCTATCTAGATCAGTTGGGCAGTCTGCCAAGCTGGCTACCCAGCTGGGGAGTACCTGGGCGCCTAGAGGAGCGCGCACTACTTCTGATTCGTAGCTTGCCTAAGGCGCAGCGCGTGGCCTGTCATCCTGTGGCGCAGAGTGCAGAAGCCTTTGCGAGTGAGTGGCTCGGGAAAGCACCCAGTGGAGAAATGTTAGATCGTCTTGCGGAGTTTCTCCAGCAGAAAACAGGGATGCCAATTGAGTCCTCCATGTTTCAGCCTGATCGCCTGCCAGAGGAGTTTGTCACAAAAATCTGGGTGTGTGATACCGAGGGGAATGAACTAGCAAAAGGAACTAGTGTACTCAGTCTGAGAGAAGAGTTAGGCCAGCTCATCACCAGCCACTTTGAGGAGTCCACAGGCCAAGAATGGGTGCAGAGTGGTATGAAGTGCTGGGAGGCGCCAGCACTTCCTGCGTCTATTGATACCCCTAGAGGAAGTGCTTATCCAGCACTGGTGGATGAGGGTACCACTGTGGGTGTTAAGGTCTACGCGGATGAAGAGAAGGCCAAGCTGTCTCACAAGGAAGGAGTCATTCGCCTCTATCTTCTCGAATGCGCCCAGCACGTGAAGTACATGCTTAAGAACATGCCTCTGGGGATAGAGACAAAGATGTATTTGCCATTGTTAGGAGAGAAAGGAGTATTGATACAGGACGTACTGCACCTAGCGATCGAGGGGGCATTGGGTGCTGTGTTGCCAAGAGATAAGGAGAGCTTTCAGAAGTCTTGTGACCAAGTCAGGGGAGATCTCCACTCCAGTCTCTGCGAGCTCGCAGAGTGGCTAGAGAAAATGATAGGGAGTTATCGACGCATTGAGGAGGTGTTAGAGAGCCAGCGGGGTGATGCCAATAAAGAGGAGATAAGAGAAGATATTGAGGAAGAAATTCGCTGGTTGCTGCGAGCAGGCTTTATGAAGCAGGGCGGCTGGCATGGGATCAAACAATACCCTAGGTACTTCCAGGCGATCGAGGAGCGCCTCGAGCGTCTCGAGAGTTTACCCATTCTGCGTGATTTAGAAAAGATGGATCGAATCTGTGAGCTGTGGATACCGTGGTACGCCTACTGGAGAGAATCTCCAGAACGACCACAGGCGAATTCAATTGGATTTATGTTAGAAGAGCTCAGAGTGATCCAGTTCGCTCCAAATACACCCTCGGTGAAAAAAGTGTCTACAAAATCTGTTCGCAAAAAACTAGAGAGCCTCGGTGTCATCGCGTAGCGTCAGTATTCGAGGTTGAGTTTGTCAGGCTCTGTGCTACATCGAGCGCATGGAATTCTCGAACGTTACAGCAAAAGCGACAGCGAATATTTATTTTGAAGGGAAAGTGGTGTCTCACCAAATCATTCTCGCAGATGGTCAGACAAAGACCATGGGAGTGATCTTTGCTGGTGACTACCACTTTGGCACGGAGCGCGCTGAGCGCATGGAAATCACTGAGGGGAGTTGTAAGGTGAAGCTGGATGGATCTGAGGAAGTGCAGAGCTATGAGGGTGGTACGTACTTCGATGTGCCAGCGAACTCAGGCTTTTCCATCGAGGTGGCTACAGGAGTCTGTCAGTATGTCTGCTCCTACATTGACGCTTCCTAGTCGCTATTGGGCAACATGAAAACCCCCTTGCACTTCCTCATAGAGCCGATAGGATTTCCGCTCGCGGTAAGTGAGTGGCAGGAGTAGCTCACGAGCTGAGAACACACGAATATGTCTATCTGGAATGCGATTATTGTAGGAGTGGTACAGGGATTGGCTGAGTTTTTGCCGATATCTTCTTCTGGCCACATTGTACTCACACAGTTTCTGCTAGGAATCCGTGAGGAAGGTGCAGAGTTTCAGCCCGATTTGGGGTTTGAGGTGATCTTGCATGTGGGTACACTTTTGAGTGTCTTAATCTTCTTTCGCAAGAGCTTGCTGAACCTCTGCTGCTCCCTCTACACGGCCTCAATGAAGGAAGAGCGTAAGATGATCCTCTGGCTCGGAGTCGCGACAGTGCCCGCGGTGATTGCCGTGAAGTTATTCCAGGATCAGTTCGAGTCTGCCTATCAGTCTCCTTTTTTAGTGTCGGGGCTGCTTTTAGTCACTGGTGCGCTACTCTTTGTGCCGAGATGGTTAGCCGGGAAAGCGCAAGAAATTGGCCTGAAGAGCTCAGTGATTATGGGCTGTGCTCAGGCTCTGGCGATTCTGCCTGGAATCTCGCGCTCAGGCTCAACCATTGCCGCAGGACTAGTCTCTGGGGTGAAGCCAGAAAAGGCGGCGGAGTTTTCTTTTCTCATGTCGATTCCCGCCATTTTAGGCGGTGTTGTCCTGACGCTCAAAGACCGCGTGGAGGTTAATATGGAGGAAGGTTCTGCTATCGGTGAGGCTCTGAAAGAAGCCTGTTTGTCCTGTCTCAGTGCCTCTTATGTGAGTGGTGCTCTGGCAGCGGCCATTGTGGGATTACTTGCTATTTATTTAGTCATGGGAGCTGTGAAGAAGGGGAAGTTAGAGTACTTTTCTTACTATTGTTTTCTCGCAGGAATTTCTGGGATGATTTATTTTTCACGCTAACTCTACACTGAAGTCGATGTTGATGCGTTTATGGATAGTCTGTTTTCTCGTGTGCTATAGTGGCTCAGTGATACAGGCGGCGTCTGTGAAGTTGGCAGATGGCTTTGACTTTCCTGTTGGTAAACCAGATGCCAAGAAGTACTACAAAGCACGCGGCATGCGCCTGCGACCTCCCGTGCACTTTGGCGAAGACTGGAATGGCAAGGGTGGTGGAAACACCGACTTAAATGACCCTATCTATACTTGTGCCAGCGGGATCGTGGTGTTTGCCCATGATTGTCGAGGAGGTTGGGGGCGTGTGCTGATCATACGCCACGCCTACCGTGGTAGTGATGGGAAAGTGAAGTACTGTGATTCTCTCTATGGACATCTTCGCACGATGTCTGTGAAACTCGGTGATACTGTTGAGCGTGGTCAGCAAGTGGGCACTATGGGTAATAACAGAGGGATGTATGCCGCCCACCTGCATTTCGAAATTCGCCATAACCTCTCCATTGGAATGCACCGAGAGAGTGTGCCGCGCAATACCACCAATTGGGCAGATCCGACAGGCTTCATACGCAAGCACCGAACCCTAAAAAGCGGGTTTAAGAAGGTGAAATTACCAATGGGAACATTTAAAGAGTACAAGGGCTCAAAAGGACTCTAAAACTTAATTTTCAAATCTATGGCAAAGAAGCAGAATATCTCAAAGGGGCGCATCGTGCTGACAATCGTCATCGCCGTTGCCGCTTGGTACTTTAATGAGCAGAAGAAGACGGATAAGGAAGCCGCCCAGTATGCCGATAGTTCCCAAGGATCAGAGTTATCTTCAGAAGCTCAGCAGGGAGGCTCATCCAGCGTGTCTGTGGATGTAGCAAAAGGAAATGAGGGTGGTGTGAAAGTCAAATTCACTCAGCCGAAAATCAGCTCAAAAAAATGGGATGTCCTAGATGGCTGCCAGCTCGTGAAGCATAGGCATAATGATGGCGACAGCTTCCACGTGATCGATGGAGGAGGAAAGAAAACGGAGTTTCGACTCTACTTTGTTGATACGCCAGAGAGTCGCCTACACCAGTACAATGGAGAGCGTCTTGATGAACAGGCACAGTACTTTCAGACAGACCGCGATGCGGTGATTGGCGTGGGAAAGGCCGCGAAGGCATTTGTCCTGGACCTTTTAGAAAAAGAACCATTCCAAGTGGTGACTCAGTGGGAGAATGTCTACGGCCCCGAGCGGAAGTACTGCTACGTGATTGTGAAGTGGGGTGGTCAAGAGGTCTATCTGCACGAGCTTCTTGTTTCAAAAGGCCTCGTTCGGATTCACACAAAGCCAATGACTCTGCCTGATAACACCTCAAGTAGTCGCCAGCGCAAGCGCCTCTATGAGATACAGGATAAGGCAAAGTCTGCCGGTATCGGCGGCTGGGGCGTTTAGGGAAAAGGAACATGAAAATTTCCTTTGATCTCTCCCTGACTTGTGCCAAGTTCGTGCTATGAGATTTATGATGGTAAAGCTTGCTGCGGTCTCTTCTTTCTTTGCGGCATTATTTTCAATAGCGATAGGCTTTGGCTACTTGGTCGGTGGTTCACCGGGAATTGGGCTTCTTGTCTGGGTATTCGCCACACCGACTTTATTTGGGCTCTCCGTCGTGTTTGACTGGGTCAAATATCAACTCCAGAAGGAACTCGCCGCCGATAAAGGCATTATTGATATCGAGCCTGAGCGCATCTTCACAAAGTTTGGAGGTGGCGGATGAGGAGTGTGAATAGACTCTAAGTTTTAGAGTCAGTAACAATATTTTAAGTAGTAGTTTAACCCTCCCTTAACCTTAACTCACTCGCTTGCGTCTGTGAGTGAACTTGGTTTCAGGTTATCACGATCAAACAGCCAATCTATAGCAATTCGGAGTGAGTCATGGATTTAGTGTCGCGTCTCGTTCTACTTTCCTTTGGTTTGGTTTTCAAATGTAGAGGTCACTCCCCAACGAATCTGCTTAGATTCAAAAAAATCAGCCCACTTGTTTGACCAATATCCACCTTCACCTTCGCACAACTCAAATCCTTTGAAATTAGTTTGAGCTAGTTTCAAAATAGAGCATTCATCACTATCGACATTGTATCCTTGATGACTGAGTGCCTGACATAAGTGGTGCACATCTAGCAGCATTCGGGCTAGTTGATAACGTGACTCTCCATCTAAGATAACAGTCGAGTCTTTAACCTTCAGCGAGCAAAGGTAAGAGATCGGATGCTCGTGCTTTGTGACAATATCATATGATGAAGCCAGACCCTCGACATGTACTGCAAGACCTTTTGATGGTATGCCTCTCTGATCCTCGCCAAAAGTATGTGATACAAGTAATAGCGCGATACCGACAAGGGCGAGAAGTTTCATTTTTTTGAGAGAACTAAATAAGACTGCGTTGGCTCAACTACTCTAGTGAGAATGCGACAAGGAATGAGAGAGTGAAATCTCGTGAAGCTCTGGTGCACTGCTATGCTCTGGAAATTCTCTCAGGTACTCCCAGTGAGTGGCCTGATCAGAGACAGAGATTCGGCTAGTGCTCCATGTCTGGGCATCATCTCTGAGCATTCTCACAGTATACGCACTAGAGGTGCTGTCTTCCCGACCACGGTGATAGCTCCAGTGTTCTGCGGCTGAGTTAGGGGTGATGGGTTGATAGTCTCTGAGGCGACTTTTGGCCACATCTTGGAAGCGGTAGGATGAGCTGGTGAGTGGAGGTGAGGGTGTGACTTCAGTGACTTCTGTGCCATTCCACTCATAGGCACGGATACAGGAATGATCCAGGGCGACGATGGTGAAGGGGCGGGTGTGCTGGAGAGAGTGAAGATGAGAAGAGAGTTCTTTGGCACTCTGGAGGTCTGCGAGACTGAGTACGAGCTGGCCTCGGCTGAGAGTTTGCTTTGTAGTGCCACCTTGCTGGTGCCATAGGTTGAGTAGAGCGATGGTCACGCCGTAGTGATTACTCAGCATCCATGTGCCACCAGCATCGGGGTCGGTGGGTGCGAGGAAGCGCGTTGAGTCCTCAGTGGTCTGAAGTGTGGGTGGGAGAGCTTCGCTGCGAGTTTTTAGCTCATCTCGATTAAAGAGTACGTGATAGCCCTCGGACTCACGCCACCATGTCATGGTACACATAAAGGATATTTATTGAGAATTCTTAGAAGAGCTACCAAGGCTAGGGGCTTGGGTAGAGTCTGGAGCTTGAGGCTCCTTTGCTGCCGTAGCTGTGGTTTCTGATGTCTGAGTTGAGTCGACCGACTCACAGGATCCAGACATTCAGGTGGAAACGCCCATGGCAGGCAGTATCCAGAGCTGAAGCGCGAAGTAGAAGGCGAAAGCTCCGATGATAAAGAGCAGAGAGAGTCCTTCTGAGCCAGTTTTTGGTGGATCGGCTGCAGCTTGGGCTGAGGCTGAGTCTTGAGAGGTAGACTCTGCTGCTTGAGTACCGTGAGAATCAGAAGTGTGAGAATCTGAAGTCATGAGAAAAATAGTAGATTAGAAGACTGAGGTAGAAAAGACTGAGGTCGCTTGTAAGATGCTCTCCGCGGGCAGCTTATTCTCGAAAATCAGAATGACCAGCAGGAAATATATGCTGAAAACACGCGGTTTTTGTAGAGTCATTGAGCAAGATCTAGAGAAGAAGCGCCCCGTTTTAGGGGAAGTTTCTAATCAAGGTAGCGGTTTTTGATGTGCTCGAGGTGGTAGCTTGGGTTTGTGGTCTCGCCAGTGGCTGCTTGCATGAGATCTTGTGGCAGGAGGGTGGATCCACGTTGATGGATCTCTCTGCGCATGAATTCGAGAAGTGAGCGGTAGTCTGCTTTCTGGAAATCCTTAGCTATGGAAGGGTCTTTAGTCGCTGTCGCGAAGAGCTGTGAGGCATTGAGATTCCCTAGTGTGTAGGTCGCGAAGTAGCCGAGTCCTCCCATGGACCAGTGGATGTCCTGTAGACAGCCTTCGCTATGGTTTTTCGGGCAGAGTCCAAAGTAATGTTCAAAGAGCTGGTTCCAAGTGTCTGGGATGTCGTTGACCTGAATTTCCTCATTGAGGATCATCCGCTCAATCTGGAAGCGCAGCATGATGTGGAGATCGTAAGTCGCTTCATCCGCATCGACTCGAATCATCGAGTAGCGCGCACGGTTGATCTTGCGTAGGATATCTTGGGCGTCCCAGAGTTCGAGCTGGGGGAAGAGCTCCTTGATGCGTGGCATCCAATGTCGCCAGAATGGGAGTGAGCGGCCGACGTGTGCCTCCCAGAGCAAAGACTGAGATTCGTGAATGCCTAGGCTAATGGCGTGCCCGATAGGGAGATGCGCGTGCTCAGTGGGCAGACCTTGCTCATAGAGTCCGTGGCCTGTCTCATGCATGACTCCAAATAGCGAGGACGTGAAGTCTGACGCATCGTAGCGAGTGGTCAGGCGGCAGTCCATAGGGCCTAGTGTGGTGCAAAAAGGGTGCTCAGTGGTATCGATTCTCCCCTTGGAGAAATCAAAGCCGAGGGACTGGGCGACTTCTCGGTTAAGAATTTTTTGCTGCTCTATGGGGAAGAGATCTGTGAACTCCAGTACCTCTTTCTGCTGAGAATGGGCCACTGCCTCAGCGGCGAGCGCTTTTAATTTAGGAGCGAAGTTATTGAAAATAGCGACCACATCGCGTGTCTTTGCCCCTCGCTCATAGCACTGGAGCAGGGCATCGTAGGGCTCATCTTGGTAGCCCCAGTGCTCAGCCTTTTCTCTGGCGATCTGTATTGTTTGTTCCAGCAGTGGGGCGAAGTGGGAGAACTCACCTGTTTCTTTCGCCTGTGCCCAGGCGGCTTTCGCGAGCGAGGAGGTTTTTGAGTCTCTCGTGACGAGTTCGTCTGGGAGCTTCGTGGCGAGGTCATAGTGGTGGCGCCACTCGCGTAAATTCGCGAGCTCGGCGGGTGAATCTGAGCCTTCGCTCTCTGCTTGCTGGAGTAGTTCGCCGAATCGGGTGCTAGTTTTTAGGCCGTGAATTTTACTGGTGAGGTAGGAGAGTTGCTCCGCCCTGTGCTCGAGAGCACCAGAGGGCATGTAAGTTTCCTGATCCCAGGAAAGGTTAGCGTTGATGCTGCTGAGAAGATGGATTTCTTTTGAAGTGTCAGTGAGTTGAGAATAAGCGCGCATGGATAAGATAAACTAGAGGGTAGGATCTTGGCTTGGCAACTCTGCGAGAGAGAAATTTTACAAATAAAGGGATAGAAAATGGTCAAGTGAGAGAGTTCGGAAGAAAGTGTCAGAGTGAAGGCGTGTTTTTTGGCTCTTCCTTGTAATTCGGCTTGAAATTCGTGCCGGAACTCTCTCTACTCCGCCATGGCAGAGATCAATCTCGGACTTTCTTTTGATGACGTTTTACTGGTTCCCCAGCTCAGTGCTGTGATTCCTAATGAAACAGACATTTCTTCTTCTCTTAATCAGGAAATAGGCCTCAATATTCCAGTCGTGTCTGCGGCTATGGATTCTGTCTCCGAATCAGAGCTAGCCATCGCTCTTGCACGTGAGGGCGGTATCGGGGTGATTCACAGGAATAACACCATCGAGCAGCAGGCAGCTATGGTCGCGAAAGTAAAGCGCGCGGAGACTGCCGTGATTCTGGATCCTGTCACAGTGACTAAGGACATGAAAGTCGCTAAAATCCGCGAGATCATTGATTTTGAAGGGTTTTCTGGATTTCCAGTGGTGGATGCAGAGAATAAGTTAGAAGGAATGGTGACTGGGCGTGATGTTCGCTACACAGCACACCAAGACCGCTCAGTAGCCGAAGTCATGACCCCATTTGACAAGCTCGTTACAGGCAACTCAGATACGACAATCGAGGAAGCTCGCCGCATTCTCTACATGAATCGCATAGAGAAATTACCTCTGATTGATGAAGAGGGGAAGCTCACCGGCCTCATTACAGGCTCAGACATTGAAAAGCGCCTCACATTCACAAGTTCTGCCAAAGACGCCCAAGGGCGCTTGCGCTGCGGAGCCGCCGTGGGCCCTGGCCCCGATCATATGCAGAGAGCTCAGGCACTCGTGGACGCGGGGGTGGATGCCTTATTTATTGATGCCGCGACTGGGCACACGACCGTGGTGATAGAGGTTGTTAAGAATCTAACGACACTAGGAGTGCCCGTGGTGGCTGGAAATGTCGTGACAGCTCAGGGAGCGAAAGACCTCTGTGATGCAGGAGTCTCTGCGGTGAAAGTCGGCGTAGGGCCAGGCTCTATCTGCACCACACGAGTGATCGCAGGAGTGGGTATGCCGCAGTTTAGCGCGATTGAGAATGTCGCGAGTGTCTGCCGAGATCGCGGAGTGATCGTGATCGCTGATGGTGGTATTCGCTACTCTGGAGATATTGTCAAAGCCATGGCAGCTGGAGCTGATCTAGTGATGTTAGGCTCACTCTTAGCAGGAACACGCGAATCTCCCGGGAAGACAGTGCACTTCCAAGGGCGCCGCTTTAAGACCTATCGTGGGATGGGATCACTCGGGGCGATGAAAAAAGGCTCGAAAGATCGCTACAGTCAGAATGCCTCTGGCAAAATGGTCGCAGAGGGCGTGGAAGGCCGAGTTCCATACAAGGGAGCACTCGCGGATGTGGTCTTTCAACTGATGGGCGGTCTACGCTCAGGCTTAGGCTATGTCGGGGCGAACAATTTAGCAGAACTCCGTGAGCGCGCACAGTTCACCCAGATCACGGCAGGAGGACTCAGAGAGTCACACGCCCACGATATCACCATCACTGAGGAGCCGACAAACTATCAGCCGCTTGGTTAGAAATAGGGTTAGGGCTAGGTGATTGGCCTGCTCGTATAGGGAGGTGGGCTGACTGCCTGCTTTGTTAGATTTATTATTCGATTCATTATCATTTCATGGAAGAGATTCAACATGTCGCCGTTCTAGATTTCGGCTCTCAGTACACTCAGCTCATCGTTCGCCGCGTGCGCGAGCTTGGCTATTTTGCGAAACTATACTTACCAGAGCAGCTGGATCAAATCGGTGAGCCCGGAGCGATCATTCTCTCTGGCGGGCCAAAGAGCACGAGTGACGCAGACGCGCCGGATATCGACTTTGAGCGACTCCAGTCCTACCAAGTCCCAGTCCTTGGTGTGTGCTACGGCATGCAGCTGCTCAATATCAAGTTCGGTGGCTCCGTGAAGAAATCCAACCACCGCGAGTACGGTCAAGCAGGACTCTTTCCCGTACAGCAAGAAGGCTTGTACAAAGATATTTCTATGGAGAGCCAAGTGTGGATGAGTCATTCAGACACAGTGGATGACCTTGGAGAAAACTGCCAAGTAATCGCAAACAACCAGCACGGTACACCAGTGTCTCTGCAGTGGGGAGAGCGGTTTTTTGGAATCCAATACCACCCCGAAGTCACCCATTCTCACGAGGGAACTCAGATTTTAAGTAACTTCTTAGCCTATGCAGGAGAGCTCGCTGCGTTTCAAATTGAAGACTTTAAGCGAGAGCTCATTGAGGGGATTCGTCAGCGCGTGGGGCAGAAACAAGTGGTCTGTGGCGTCTCTGGCGGCGTGGACTCGACAGTACTCGCTGTACTGCTCAATGAAGCAGGCGTGAATGTCAGAGCGATCTATGTCGATCAAGGTCTCATGCGCAAGAATGAGACCGCTGAGGTGGAGGCGAACTTTAAGAGAATGGGCGTTCCCATAGAGGTAGTGGATGCCTCAGAGCGTTTTCTCACCGCATTGGCTGGTGAGGCTGACCCTGAGAAAAAGCGCAAAATTATTGGAAACCTCTTTATTGATGTCTTCTGGGATGCAGTGGGGGATGCGGAAATACTCGCACAGGGGACACTCTATCCAGATGTGATAGAATCTGCTTCTAACGAAAACTCAAAAGCCTCTACCATTAAGACACACCATAACCGCGTGGATCGTATCCTTGAGATGCAAAAACAAGGAAAAGTGTTAGAACCTCTGGCAGAACTCTTCAAAGACGAAGTCCGTGAACTCGGAGCGACCATGGGAATCCAGCAGGATATTCTTGATCGCCATCCTTTCCCAGGACCAGGACTTGCCGTGCGCTGCCCTGGAGCACTCACCAAGGAGAAGCTCGATATCATCCGTGACTGCGATGCGATTTTTATCGAAGAGCTTAAAGCGAGTGGATGGTACCAGAAGACATGGCAGGCCTACGCAGGTCTCATACCTGTGAAGACAGTCGGTGTGAAAGGGGATGAACGTTCCTACGAATACGCGACCAACCTGCGAGCAGTGATCTCAGAGGATGCCATGACCGCAGACTGGGTGGATCTGCCGACACCACTTCTGCGTAAGGTTTCCAGTAGGATTCTCAATGAAGTGTCAGGGATTAACCGTGTACTCTATGATATCTCCTCGAAGCCGCCAGCGAGTATAGAGTGGGAGTAGGTCATTATTTTCTCCTGTGATTTCACTGTAATTAGGGGAAATAAATTCCCCCTGGAGTGTCTCATACTCTGCATGAAGACACCATTTCACTCTGCCTACACCGCACTAAGAGCGTCATCCTTGTTACTCCTCGTATGCTCCTTGTGGATGAGTGGTGCTGCTGTGGCGCAAGAGAGAGGTGTCAAAGGCCAGTCCGCAAAAAGCTGGGAAGCGGACAAGTGGATCCAGCTTCCCGAGGGAAAGAAGTCACTGAATCCAGCAGACTTTAAAGGTAAAGTCGTCTATCTCTACTGTTTCCAGTCATGGTGCCCAGGCTGCCATAAGTATGGATTTCCCACACTCAAGGCATTAGAAGCGAAGTACAGAGGGAATGACGATGTCGCCTTTGTTGCTGTGCAGACTGTCTTTGAAGGCTTCTCCTCAAACCCACCTGAGCGAGCGAAGGAAATGGCAGAGAAGTACGATTTAAACATCCCCTTTGGACACAGTGGTCTGGATAGCAAACCTTCTGTACTGATGCGTAACTACAGAACAGGAGGAACACCATGGACAATTGTCATCGATCGTGAAGGGATCGTCCGCTATAATGACTTCCACATCGCAGAAAAGGACGGCAGCAAGTTGATCGATCAGCTACTGAAGGCTAAATCCTAAGTTTCAGGTGGATTCAGCGTAAGCTTTCTTGCTCGCTAGAGCTCAGAGGTCGATTTGAGCTTTCTTGTCTTACTTAACCTCTCATTATTTGTTTTTGGCAGAAGCCGAACTCCGTATACAACATCGTAAGGAAGTCACGCAGAGCCCTATTAGAAAGATGAGCCCACTAATCGATAGAATGATATAACTATCGTAATTGAGATGGCGTTGACGCCCCTCATCTAAAATAACTTCAAGAGAGGTAGAGATGTCATTGAGTAAGACCTCATTTGGTTCGACTTGATTCATAGTCCATTCATATCGTACCTCATTGAGCTGAGATTCTATTTTCTTTGCGTATAAAAACGACTTGTCAATATACATGACTGGAGGGTTTGCGAGGCCGATAAATAACAATAGAAGTGAAACCGAGGCAAATGGTAAGAATAGTTTATAATTAAATGACATGTGCGAGAATATGTTCTAATAGTTTGATTTAGTAGTTTTGAGTATTTGATTCCCACCCTTTTGTAACTCATAATCGACTTTCATGACTAGACAGTTGTAACCGTCTTCTTTTAGCAAGCTGGTTTATGATGGGCTATAGATTCGGAGATATATTCTGTTTCAACGTTGAAATAGGAAATATCCTGACATCGTCTGCTAGCGTACACATCTCACGGATAGATGTCAGATGAAACTCATAGTCAAAATGCTCTGAATACAAAAAAAGAAAATGAGAGCATAAAGCGAGGTTATAGACGCCTTTCTCTAAGCCTATGTTAGGAAAAGATCTTTCAATGTATCGGCCATATTTCAGTCCTTTAGGGGAATTACTGAGAAAAAAGTTAGCGTTATAGTTATTCAGAATTGGATTCTGGAAAAACGAAGCGAGGCTGGCCACTTGTGCCAGATGAGATTTTACCATCAATCATGCCGTCTTCAGAATCCACTTGTTGGATGAAGTCTTGGAGTTCCTGCTCGTTGATTAATTGTTTTTCTATCAGAAATCGTGTTAAAGCCTGTATGGCCAGTTTTTGCCGTTCTACCTCTACTTTGAGTTTGTCGACTTGGCGATCGCGATTGAATAAATCTTGAGTAGTCTGTTGCTGATTCATTTTCAGCCCAGAGATAGATTTCTCTGTAGCTGTATTGTCTAAACTATTGGCGATGTTTCCGAGTAGTGATGATGTCATCCATTCCATTGTGTTGTTTTCTATGCTAGCAGTTGGTATCTCCTGTTTATTATCGCAGAATAATCTCTAATTACACTATCATGGCCGTACTGATGGTCAATGATAACTCAGATAGAGCGATTGTAGCCGTATTTCAGAATCAAAATCATGCACTCTGTCTCTTCGGGTAGAAGAAGCTTTTTGTGCATTGTTTTACACCAGTTAACCTAGACTACTCAAAAAACAATCTGAGAGAAAGTGCGTGCTAGATGTCTGTTTCTAGATATTTAGTTGGGTCTGACTCTGCGATTTTCTGAATCAAGTTATTTCGTTTTAGAAGGAGGCTAGTCATATACCGCTTTAAAAAAAGAGAGTCTGCTATCGTACCTAATAATCCCAATGGTGATTCGTAGTCAAATCGGTCAATCATGACTGTTAGGCCATTTTCTTCTGAAAAATTATGATCGTGGTCAAACCGTTGAAAGGCTCCTTTGACCATGGAGTCTCGGAAGTGATATGGACGCTCAAATTGGGTGATTTCTGTAGATAATCGTTGGCGAATCCCGAAATGAGTAGCCTCCCAAGTGACACTCTCTCCAAGGTTAATGAGACCACTAGTACGGCCTGCAATCGCCTTTTCGTTTGTCTGCTCTGTGGATTTCTCGTGAAGGTCAATACTACGCGATAAATCAAAGGCAACTTCGATTGGGCAAGCGATTTTTGTCGTGAGGAGAATGAGTGGCATTGGATATGACTCTGTAGGTTCTGGGGAATTTTCTACGAGTGAACGATATGTTATGCCCCGAATCTTGGAAAATTGGTGGTTGAGGAGTAACGCTTTGTTCAATGTTATTTCTGCTTTTGCAGTATTAAATCCGAGTACTCTTCTTGTAATGAAAATTGATTAATCCATCGGGTCTCATCAGCTCTGAATGTTAGCTCAGCTTGGTGCATCGCGTTCTCCAAACTATCGTGAATTGAATAAGGTGAATGAACTCTTTCAGGATACACAGGTGAGAAAGAGTATACTTCTATATCGTTCGCATGACCTTCATCAATTACTTGATATGACCACAACTCTACGCCTTTATTTGATGGGCGTAATTCGAGCCAGCAAATACCTGTTGATGTATAACGAAGACTAATCAATAATTGTTCCACACTTTTACCGTGAAACAAGGCAAACGATATTTGCGAATGATTCAAATAGCGCGACATAGTTTTCTTACCCCTCTAAAAAGAAACCTCAAACCAGACACCTCCATGTAGGGAATCCCCACCATTATCACTGTCGAGCTGGATGGATGTTCCCAGAAATGGGGAGATGGAGACATTGCTGTTAATGTCGTAGGTAAAGGTGATTCTGTAGTAGAGGTCATTGAGGCCATTGCGCCCGTAGTAGTCTTCTACGGCTGAGATGCCGAGTTTGTAGGAGAGGTAGGCGTCTTCGTTGAGGACTCGGTAGTAGTTAGTCTCGATGTTGCTGTAGAATCCGTCCGCGCCGAAGTCATAGTGGACACTGGCTCCTAAATCGAGATTGTCGCTGAGGTGATAGGTGGTAAAGAGTCCGATATCGAGGCCACTATCAAAGATTTCTGAACTATCAAAGGAGCGATAGGTGAGTGAGAGACCATATTGGTAATCGTCTTTTTGAACTGTGAAGTCTGTGAATACACCAGTTTCTGTGAAATCACCATCACCAGTTTCGCTGCCATACCAGACACCAAATTGCAGTGAATTTGTGTTATTGAATGCGTATTCACCCTGGAGTTGCACATCTAACCAGTCCTCTGAGAGCTCAAAGCCACGGAAGATGTATTCACTGCGGTAGCCAGTCGCCACCTCGACTCCTAAGGCGAGTTCGCCTTCTTCATCTACGGCGAATGTATGGTGTAGAGGAAGAAGTATGAGTGAGGTGATGAGTGCTTTAGGAGAAATCATAGTAAAGTAAGAGTGCGAGTGCCGCGGTGTGTGAGTTATTGCAGATAGGAGCTAAAGGCTGTTTTTATTTTTTCGAGTCCCTCAAGAACTCGCGCGTGAGGGCAGCCGTAATTAAAGCGGACTTGGCGAGGCGCGCCAAAGGCAGCACCGTCATTGAGCCAGAGGCCAGCTTCCTTCTCAAGATGGAGGGCGGGTTGCTTGATGTCGAGCTCTCGGCAGTCGAGCAGAGAGAGGTAGGTGGCCTGATTCCATGGCGTGCTGACACCTGGTAACTCAGTACGGACAAATTCGCTCACGGTGTCTCTATTTTTGCGTAAGTAGAGGAGGAGTTCTTGTCGCCAGGATTCCCCGTGCTTGTAGGCAGCTTCGGCACCTACCATGGCGAGAAGGTTAATCTCAGGCAGGGTGCAGCCTTTGGCGACTGCGAACCTGCGGCGTAAGCTCTCATTTTCAATCACCGCGTAGGCGTAGCCGAGTCCTGCGATATTGTAGGTCTTGGAGGGCGCCATGAGCGTGATCAGATTCTCTCGGTAGTTCTCTGGGAGACGCAGAGCACTGAAGTGGGGTGTTTGCTTAGCATCGAGTATGAGATCACAGTGGATCTCATCGGAGACCAGCAGGAGGTGATGGCGCTGGCAGAATTCCGCTAATTGGAGAATCTCCGCTTCCTCAAAGACTCGGCCAAGGGGGTTTTGTGGATTGCAGAGGATAAAGAGCTTAGTGTCAGGGCGCACGGTTTGCTCAAGAGCCTCCCAGTCGAAGCGCCATTGACCATCCTTGTAGATGTGGTCGACAGTGAGTGTGTCCATGCCAGCGTCTTTCGCGACATGGAGGAATGGGTAGTAGACTGGTGTGCAGGTGAGTAATGAGTCTCCGGGTTCACCGACGGCGCGTGCGATCAGTGAGAGAGCAGGGACTAGCCCCCCTAGGTGCTCAAGACTCTCTGCTGTGAGTTCGGCACCGTGTTGCTCGCGGAGGTAGGTGAGAACGGTGTCCTCTAGGCTCTCGTGAGGGTGAGCGTAGCCAAAGACGCCGTGATCACAGCGCTGTTTAAGAGCCTCGATCACAGCAGGCGGGGAGGTGAAGTCCATGTCTGCCACCCAGTAGGGATCAAGATCAGGGCGTCTATCCCATTTGATAGATCCAGTACCACGGCGTGTTATGATAGTGTCAAAAGACATGAGGCTAAAGGTGTGAGAGCTTAGAGTGGAAGAGGATTAAATGTAATTGGTGTCTTCTTCCTGTTCGGGAACGGGAGGGAGAAGGTCTTCGCGCAGTAGTAAGCGCTCGATACTTAGATCATCGAGAAGGTCTTGTTCTGTCTGGAGAACAATGGAGATGAAAGGGACGATACGATCGATCTCTGCAATGGCACAATGCACCATGCTAGATATAATATCTTTATCATAGAGTTCTTTCTCAAAGAGATTTGTGATGCGAAAGACAAGAATCTGGCGATCAAAATCATACTCGAACCCTCCGAGATTAAGCTGCTTATTCCCACGCTGAAGTAGCTCGAGAACATAGGGCATGTGCTCATCGGAAACAGGCATCTTTGTTTCCGCCATAATCGCTAAGGCATTCAGTGGGACAAAGGCCTGTGCGATGAGATCGATACGCGTGTGATGCGCCTCAAAGGCCGTGCGTAGAACATCTCGCCCCTCAATAAACTCGGAGTGCCAGCCTTGCTCATTGAAGGCATTATAAACGGATTCAATCTGGCGGGATGGCGGTCGCATGGCGTTAGTCTTGTTTGGAAGCTTCTAATGTTCAAGTGCCAAGTCAGGCCATTTAGAGCTTCGTTGAGAAAGGGCTGAGACTTTAGGCGATTTTCTAATACTTTAAGCGTCTTTCTGGGACTTCACGCGCCCCTGAATCGCTTTTTGTAGCATAGGCCGAGTGTGGCGGGCAATGGGGGCGAGGGAGAGGATGACGCCCTGTGAGCGCTCTTCATTAAAATGTAAGGTGAGAGTGCGCTCGTCACATTCTGCCTCAGAAATCTCATGCCAGTAGACGAGCTGTAAATTCTTCTCAGGTTTCCAGAAGGGGAAGATCTCCACCCCCATGGGAGTGAGTATGATGTAGGCGTGGCGGATACAGCGTAGAGAAAATCGTAGCAGAAAGCTGGCGATGCAGAAGGGGAAGAGTGCCACCCAGCCATAGCCTTCTAAAATGGGTTTTTCAATACCCCACTGATCCAGTGAGAGGTAGAAGATCGTGCCCGATAGCGCGTAGATGAAGGTGCTTGTTAGAAAGAAAATGACACCTTGGCGACTACGAGTGAATCGCAGTTCCTTCTCTGGCTCCACCAGAGACTGAGGAGATTCTCCTACGAACTTGGTGATGAGCTTGGCAATGATAGACATGATGACTAGGGATCAATGAGCTCTAGAGAAGCTCCCCTTGGGCGGATTCTTGGCTGGAAGGTGGTGGAGTGGGCGCGCCGATTTTCTCATAGGCCGCGGGCATGGCGACTCGACCTCGAGGTGTGCGCTTCATGAAGCCCTGCATGATAAGGAATGGCTCATGCACCTCCTCAAGGGTAGAGGCATCTTCCCCGACTGCAACGGCGAGAGAAGAGAGGCCGACAGGGCCGCCATTAAACTTATAAATCGCGGCTTCCAGCACACGTAGATCCATTTCATCCAGACCGTCTTCATCGATCTCGATCATCGCTAGTGCGGCCTTCGCGGTTTCCTCAGTGATCTTGCCATCTGCGCGGACTTGGGCGTAGTCGCGCACCCAGCGCAGCAGGTTATTGGCAATACGGGGAGTGCCGCGCGAGCGCGAGGCGATTTCTAGAGCTCCCTCCGCTGTGATTTCGAGATCCAGCAGGCCAGCAGAGCGCTCAAGGATGAAGGCGAGCTCTTCTCGATTGTAGTAATCCAGGCGATTAATGAGGCCGAAGCGTGAGCGCAGGGGACTAGTGAGCATACCTGAGCGTGTGGTAGCGCCGACGAGAGTGAACTTCGGTAAGTTCAGCTGGATCGAGCGAGCAGAAGGGCCTGAGTCGATGATGATATCTAGGCGAAAGTCCTCCATCGCAGGATAGAGGTACTCCTCAATCGCTGGGTGTAGGCGATGAATCTCATCAATAAAGAGAATGTCCCCACGAGCGACATTGGTCAGAACACCAGCGAGGTCTCCGGCCTTCTCGATCTGTGGGCCAGAGGTGGTGTGCAGTTGGGTACCAGCAGCGGCGGCGATGATATTGGCGAGAGTGGTTTTCCCGAGACCAGGAGGGCCAGAGAGTAAGACGTGCTCGAGGACATCGTCACGCATCTGAGCGGCCTCCACCATCAGCATGAGGCGCTCCTTGACCTTATCTTGACCATGGAACTCGCTAAATGCGGGTGGGCGCAGAGAGAGATCAAGGGGTGTGTCTGGTGAGGTGCTAGCCGCTTCGTAAGAAAAGTCATCCATGATATTGGGTCAAGAGAGTGGTTGGAAAAGGCTGGCGGTTTACGAGTGACTAGTGGAGGCAGGAATGGTCTTTAGCCATTCTAACAAATCGCCATGATTGTGAAGATCGTACTGGAAGGAGTGAAAGCCGAATGCCTTACCAGCGGAGATATTCTCTGGCATATCGTCAATGTAGATCGTCTCCTCAGGAATCAGGTCATAGAGCTGGATCGAGGCCAGATAGAAGCGCTCAGCTGGTTTGATCGCCTTCACCTCGTGGGAGAAAATCGCGCCATCAAAGTGCTCGAAGACAGGATAATGACTCGTGATGTGGGGAGCATGAATGCAGTTTGTATTCGAGTAGAGGATGAGTCTGTGTCCTTGGGCTTTGAGTTCTTTCACCAGTTCCCAGGTACCAGGAATCGGTGTGAAGATTGCATTCCATGCATCGCAGAACGCTTCCGCAGAACCGTGGAAATCGAGCAACTGCGAGGCTTCAGCGATGAAGTCCTGCTTAGCAATTTGCCCACTCTCAAAGCCGTCTTTTTTCGCCATGAGAGTCTGGAAGTCTTCTTGGTTAGAAGAAGGGCCTGTGAGTTCTCCTAAAGCGGGGGCGAAATCAAAATCGAGGAGAACTTTGCCAATATCAAATAGATAAGTCACGGTAGATAAATGTGTGTAAAAATGCTGTGATTAGAGATGTCACAATTAGAGATTATGTTAGTAATCAATTTGTTAGAATGGCGATGCTAGAAAAACAAGAAGCGCTTCTTGCGCTTGGCTTTGCGTTTGTAGCGGCCATCACCCACGCTGATGACCTGCACGCGCGCTCTGGTCAGGCCTTGTTGTTTGAAGCCCAGCTTTGCGGCCGCTCTGGGAGTCACATCGATATGGCGCCCAGCAATGAAGGGGCCGCGGTCATTGAGGCGCATCTTGAGCGACTTGCCGTTTTCTAAGTTGGTGACCTTGACCACACAGGGGAGGGGAAGGGTCTTGTGGGCACCACTGATGTGCCAAGGCATGACTTTTTCTCCCAGAGAGGTATTGCCACGCTTGAGGCCAAAGAACTTACTCTCATCATACCAGGAGGCCGTAGCTGTCTCATCGTAGTGCAGTGCCTGCTCCACACTCATCGGCTGGTAGTGCTGACCGCGGATGGTGTAGGAGCGAGTCATATAGCCATCATAGCTGCCTGAGGAAGCACAGGAGCTAAAGGCAAGTACCGAGACTAGGAGGAGACTCGCGCAGCAGAGACGATAGAGAGACATGCTGATGGCGAGTTAGCTAGAGTAGACAGCGTCAGGGTCAAAGCTGCGATCTTCTGTAAACTGGAGCGCTGTGGGCTCAGTGGCATTCTCTAGATCGACTTTACGGTAGAAGCAGGATGGGCGGCCAGTGTGGCAGGCACCAGAGCCGATCTGCTCGACATAGAGAATGATCGCATCTTGGTCGCAGTCCGTGCGGATTTCTTTCACCTTCTGAATGTGTCCAGAAGTGGCTCCTTTATGCCAGATTTCCTGACGACTGCGTGAGTAGTAGACGGCTTCACCGAGCTTGAGAGTCATTTTGAGAGACTCGTCATTCATGTATGCCAGCATCAGGGGCTCTTTGGTTGTCGCGTCCATGGCGACAGCTGGGATTAGGCCGTCTTGGTCAAACTTAGGTGCAAATACGGGATTCTCTTCGATGTCTTTTTTACAATCGCGAGATCCGAAAGAAACTTTGTTTTCGAGCATAAAAAGGACGTAGCACGGTTGAACTCTGATTTGAAGCTGGATTTTAGGTTTGTCAATTTCTCAAATATCAGTGAGCAATAGAGCGTGGCTTACACAGAAAATAAAGCATACGAGCTCATCAGTGCGGCGCATGAGCGAGGACGACTCGGGCACGCCTTCATTCTCATCGGAGATGCACACGCGGGCGTGGAGCGTCTCGCCGCGAGACTCGCTCAGATGCTCAATGAACCAGCTGCAGATGCCGCAGGGCTCGACCTCTTTGGAGAAGCGCCTGAGCCAGCTCCCAAGGAGCTCGATGAGCTGCAGGGTGATCTAGTGCGGGTGATACGACCACAGTCGAAGTCACGCCGCATTAGTAAGGAAGACATCCGTGATCTCGAAAAAGCCCTGCACACAGTGGCTAGTGAAGGGAAGTGGAAGATCGGCATTATCAGAGATGCGGAGAGAATGGGTGTGGAGGCGGAGAATGCGTTTTTAAAAACCCTCGAAGAACCTCCTCCTTCTTGTCTGCTGCTCCTTCTAACAAATAGTCCGCAGAGGCTTCTCCCTACCATTCTCTCTCGCTGTGTGCGCCTACCACTCATTGCTGGTGAGAAGAAACGTGAGCGCTCCAGCTCGGAGGAGCACTTGCTGAAAGCCCTCGTCGCCCATGCGAAACAAGGCTTTGGCATGCTAGCACATGCCCTCACGCTGAAAGGCGCTTTCTCACAGGTGCTCACTAAGCGCAAGACAGAGATCAGCAAGGGAAATGATGCATGTCTAAAGGAAGAAGTGACACTCTACAAGCAGTCCACAGAGGGGGACTGGCTCAAGCGCCGAGAAGAGTACTACAAGGCGCTCACTGAGAGCGAATACTTACTGGATCGCACAGTTTTGATCGATGTTCTTATCGCGTGGCTGGGTGATATTGTACGCAGTAAATGTGGGGCTGAGAGGCTCGATTATCCTGAGTATGCGGAGTTCACCTCTCACTTGGCAGAGGCCGAGTCCATGGAGTCTCTACTAGCGCGGATGGAGTCGATAGAAGAGCTGCGCTCCATTCTAGAGACAAATGCTCAGGAACAGCTCGCGCTGGAAGTCGGGTTTATGAAGGCCTTTGGTTAAGTTTTAGACTAAGATCTTCAACGTAGAGAGTCAGTGACTTGGAGCGTCTCATACTCCTTAAAGTCATGGGATTGAGGTTGCTTGTTCGCTCGTTTGGGCTTATAGCTTCCGCGGTAATTCACGATGGTTCGCGGCAATGCAGTATTTGATGATAAGAATAAAATTTCATTGGTTAGTTTATGGTATTCTTATCCTTAGTACTTTCCCAGCAGTGCATGCACAAGAGAGTGCAGAGGATCGATCGCGCAGAGAATCCCGCGAAAGAGCCGTGCGGGAGAAGGCCATGCTTGAGAGTTGGCTACAAATGCAAAGAGCCGCCACCGACGAAGCTACTGAGTGGCAGTGGCAGAAAGAATTCATCATCCAGACTCTAGAGATCTATAGGAGTGAGCGGGAGCTTCTTCTCCAGCAGATAGAGGCGAGTTCAGTGGAGAAAGAAGCGCAAGAGCTTAGATCAAATGAAGAGGCACTCGCTCGCGCGAAGACTCATATCGAGCAGTGGCGAGAAAAGCTCAATGCTCTGAAGCCGAGGGTGCGAAGCCTCATTGCGAAATTCCCCCCACCACTGACAAACCTGCTGAGAGAGGAGATAGAATTCTTAGAGTCATCAGAAGGCAGCGATGATGTCGCTGAGACACTAAGTATGATGATTCGAGTGCTCAGTGAAGCCGAGAGATTCCAGCGCAATGTCACACAAACCACGCATACAATCTCACTGGGAGAGAAGACGTATGACGCTGAGGTCGTCTACTTCGGACTAGGGCGCGCCTATTTCCTCTCTAGTACAAGAGCTGGTGTAGGGAGTCCAGCAGCGGAAGGCTGGGAGTGGACAGAGAGAACCGAACTCAAAGAGCAAGTAAATCTACTCATTGAGGTGATAGAAAAAGCAGAACAACCCCAACTCATCTCACTACCTGTGCAGATTAAACCATGAAGCCTCTGCTGAGAGATTTAAACGTGTTTTCTATTCTAACAAAATTGATCGAGCCATTGAAAATTCTAGCAGCAAGGGCGGGGATGTTACCTTTGCGTGCTATCTTGGTGAGTACCGTGCTATTCACACTAAGTACATTCATAGCCTTTGGTCAGGACGATATCGAGCGAGATCACGAAGCAGCTCGGCAAGAACTCGCGGAGGTGAGAGAGAAGATTCAGCAAGAGCGCTTACCTCTCTCCCAGACCATGGCTGAGATGGAACTAGAACTCGCAGAACTCAGAGAGTCCGCGCGTCTAGCCAGAATGGACTCGGAGAGTCGGCGTATCCGCTTGACTGATTCTAAGGCGAAGCTGGAGCAAACAGAGCGCTACACAGCGAAGCTCACCTCAAATGTGAAAAGTTACACGGGTAATAGAGCGGCATTTTTATTCCCAGGCGAGCCGGCTCGTAAGTGGCAGTCCGAGCAGCAAGGGGCTGAAGCAGTATCTCATATCGAAGAAGGTCTCACGAGATTGGAGAATCTCATGGGTGGGGGTGTGTTAGAAGGAAATGCCGTGGTGGAAGGTGGTGAGTTAAGATCAGGTGTATTCTATGTCATGGGGCCAGCCATTTGGTTCAAGTCTGCTGATAGTATCCACCAAGGAGCGATTACATTTTCTCCAGGAGAGGGTCGTGCTCAGATTGTCGAGAGTGCAGTCGATCAAGCACTCTTTGAGGGGAAAGAAGCCAATGTACTACTCGATGTCACCCAAGGAAAAGCAAGAGCCCTTGCGGAGCTAAAGCAAGGGCCCAAGGATTTACTCAATCACGGGGGGCTGTGGGGCTGGGTGATACTAGCAGTGGCTATCGTGTCGAGCGTCTGCGCGTTGATTAAGTTATTGCAGCTACTAAAGATCCAGACGCCGAAGAGTGCATGGATGAGCGAAATCTTGGAGAAAGTCAGAGCAGGGGATATCGAGCAGGCCAGAGAGCTCGCTGGGGTACCGAGTCACCCAGCGTCAGCTGTTGTCCACTCCGCTCTGGGTTATCTAGAGTCTGGAGCTGATGTAGTGGAGGAAGTGGTCTATGAGGAGTTAATTACTGTGGAGAAGACGATGCAGAGCTGGCTCTCCTTCATTGCTATATCTGCCGCAATTGCGCCTTTGCTAGGTCTGCTGGGGACGGTGTCGGGAATGATTCGGACCTTCAATGTGATCACAGTCGCAGGAACTGGGGATGCGAAGCCGCTCGCAGGTGGTATCTCTGAGGCACTCGTCACTACGCTATTTGGCCTGGTGGTGGCAATTCCCGCTCTCCTATTGCATAGCCTACTCTCCAGACGATCCACGGGAATTGTGCAGATGTCTGAGAAATTTGGCCTAGCTCTCGTCAATGGCCTGCGTAAAAAAGGAGGAGGGAAATAAATGTCGTGGTCACTCATCTATGCGGAGTTGAAACAGCTCTTGCTTGAGGGAGGGACTGTTCTGATTCTACTCTTTCTCTTGGGCTTTGTGATGTTCATGGTTGTTTCTAACTCGTGGCTTCGGCTTTCGCGCGTTCGCGTGGCCTTAAGGGGTCGTATTAGCACGAGTGAACAGAGGGCTGAGTTAGAGAATGACTATGCCCTCTTTCGACTTGATTATATTGAGCCTATTGAGCGGCGCATTCCTGTGATTCAGGTGATGATTGGAGTCTTACCGTTAGCAGGACTATTGGGGACAGTGTCGGGAATGTTAGTGACCTTTGCTGGACTGGGTAGTGGGGGGTCACAGGGTGTGGATACGATCGCCGTTGGTGTCTCAGAGGCTCTCGTGACCACGCAAATTGGCCTGCTATTTGCGATTCCTGGGTCATTATTACTCGTTGTGTTGAATCGCAAGCTAAGGGACGTGAAATTTGAGCTACAGCAAAGACTAGCGCTTAGAATGAGGGAGAGGGTGCTATGAGACGTCTAAGGTACAGTCGAGTCGGGAAGAGCTCAGAAGGGGAGATTAATATGTCTCCACTCATTGATATTATCTTTATTCTGCTCATCTTCTTTATTGTGACGACTGTGTTTAAACACGACCCTGGAGTGGAGGTGAATATTCCTAGTCTGAATTCCGCAGTTCCCGTAGAAGGGGAGCGCGTGATTCTCGCTGTGTCAGAGAATGGAGAAGTCTATCATGGAGGTCGGAGCATCGGGGTCAGTGGTGTGTATGATGTAGTGCGCGCATTTGTTAGAGAAGATAAGACGGCACCAGTGATCGTGCAGAGTGATGTGAATGCTCGCCATGGAAGAGTGCTTGAAGTGGTGGATCAGGCTCGGCTCGCAGGAGCGAAACAAGTCTATAGCGCATCAAAGCCATGAGGATCTACACGGCATTATTTTCTCTATTCATGATGGTGCTACTGCTGGCGGCAGTGATTCTGGCGCGCCTCTTTATGGCAGAACCTGACCGAGTAGAGCAGAAGTATGTCGAGGTTCCAGAAGAGATTTCTCTTCCTCAGGCTGTGGAGCTACCAGAGAGCGAGCCAGAACTAGAGGAATTACCGCCAGAGATCACCGCACCTGCTCTTGTACTGTCTGATCCACTGGATCTTGGGCTGAGCTTCCCTCAAGTGGATTTGACACAGCCGCTAGATGTGGAGATTGAAGTGTTTCGCCCTACCAGAGCGCCAGCTGAGCTGTCTGCCCCGAATCCTCAAAAAACAGTTTCAAGGCCAATTACCAAATCGATTACCAAACCTATTAGTAAATCTCTGACGAGTGTGAAGAAGCCAAGTCAGACACCCTCGAAAGCGCCTCCTCGCCGAGTAGAAACTGAGATCCAATCTGCGAGTCCTGTGGGCATAGGGGATCTTGATGGGAAACCAACCTTAGTGAGAAGAGGCCGTCTAGTCTGGCCACGCTCGCTGCGCTCCATACGCTCAGGAGTCGTGACTTTACGCGTGGAGTTAGATACAAAAGGCCGTGTGAGAGTGCTCAATGTCATCTCTTCTCCTCATCCCGCTCTCAGTGCTGCTGCGAAGAAATTCGCCAGTGGCTGCCGCTACACCGTCCCTCGACAAGATGGAGTGCCCGTGAAAGCTCGCTTTCCGTGGCCGATTCAAATAGAGTACAGATAAAGTACAGATAGAATAGAAATAACGAGATGATGCGACTCCTATCCCATTGGAACTATGTTAGAATGTTTGGCCTGCTGAGTGGCTTACATTCTACGCTGTCTTATGCAGAGGTCACGGAGACTTCTGAGCCACTTCAGCTCCAAGCTAGCTACTGGAAGGATGCCGCATTCCTAAAGTCATTTAATGGCACCTACCGAGTCCAGAGTCAGGTGGAGCCCTATGTGGAAACTGCGGAGAGAGATCTATTTGTCTCCATTCAGCCTCTTATGGCAGAAGGTAAACGAGAGGAAGCGCTGAAAGTTCTCACCCAGTCTAAGCTGAAAACAGCTGCGGTGGAATTCAACCGTGGGAACTTGTACTTTGAACTTGGAGAGGACGAGGAAGCTCTCAAACGCTACCAGCTAGCGATTGAGCTCTATCCCTCTTTTCTACGTGCTCATCGCAACTTAGGGCTTGTGTATGCTCGCTTAGAAAAACTCTCCGAGGCACAGCGACATCTCAGAGAAGCACTACAACTAGGGGATAACCATGGGGCAACATTTGGCTGGCTCGGCCACTGTTATGCACAAAGTGAAAAGATAAGTTCAGCACTGCAGGCGTATCGTATGGCACGATTGAGAGAGCCAGACACGGCAAACTGGATCGCAGGAGAAGCATTTTGTCTTCAGTCACTGGGGAAGATTCGTGAGGCACAGGCTCTGCTAGAAGAAGTGGTCGAGCGATATCCGCAAGAAGTTTCCTATAGCTTGATGCTTGTTGATGTATTACTTCAGTTAGACAATGAACAGAAAGCATTGGCGACTCTAGAGTGGCTCTATAGAAAGGAAAAGTTAGAAGGCTCAAGCCTGCTGACTCTGGCGAATCTGTACTTGCGAGTGGATCGTGCTGCTTTAGCAAAAGAGCTGATAGAGAATGAGATGGAAGGGTTTCTAGAGCATCAGAAAACCGGGCTCTATCGCTGGTTATCGAACGCGCACGGCATTGTGGACTGGGAGGGTGTGAATCAAATTCTCACTCATCTCGCTGATCAAAATAAAGAGATCGTCAAAGACAAAGGGTATAAACAAGTACTCGCCCAGCACCTCGCTCAAAAGGAACCCGCAAGAGCGCAGGAACTCTATCAAGAGCTCGTGGAGGAATCGCCACTAGATGCCGCGCTTCTTGTAGGCTTTGCTAAATTCTTAGCCGAGCAAGATCAAAGAGAGCTGGCCCTGATCCAGCTAGAGCGCGCGCTTCGAGTAGAGAGCGAGCATGCTCAGGCACTACTCTTGATGGGGCAGATTTATGTCAAAAAGGAGCAGTACACCAAGTCTCTACTCTATCTGAACCAGGTCAAAGAAGAGTATGCCTCAGAGAGTTTTGAGCGTTATCTAGTGGCAGTAGAGAAACGCGCAGAGCTGGAGTAATCAGCAAAGAAAGATTAGCTCAATAGATGTTCGACAATAGAGTCGACAAGTAAGCAGCCGTCTTGTTTGAGCACTAGATTTTGCTGCTGGATCGTTGCTAGGTTTTCTTCGCAGATATGCTGAATTTTCTCAGGCTTAATATCATCGAGCCATTTTAGAGGGAGACCTTTTTTTGTTCTCAAAAGTAAGGCGATTCTCTCTAAACGGTAGGCTTCCTGAGAGATGCGCTCTTCTTCTGTTTTCGCGTGACCAACATGGGAAATCTGGCGAATATATTCCGCTGTGTCTGGGGTGTTTTTCCAGCGTGATTGCTGAATAGTCGATACAGCGGAAGGGCCTATACCGAGGTAGTCTTTGCCTAACCAGTAGCTGAGGTTATGCTGAGATTCTTTCTTTGGCTTCGCGTAGTTAGAGGTTTCGTAGTGCTGGTAGCCTGCTTTGGTGAGTGTCTGATGGGCGAGTGTGAAGTGCTGGGCATTCGTGTCATCACTTTCGCTGTACTCTCCCTTGGTGAGGCGCTCAATAAACTCTGTATCTTCTTCGTAGGTAAGATTGTAGGCCGAAATGTGATCGGGCTGGAGAGAGAGAGCAGTCTGGAGAGTCTCGAGCCAAGTTTGTGAAGATTGACCAGGAATGGAGAACATCAGATCAATATTGATTTCGGGGAGATGAGCCTGCCGGAGGAGTTCTACAGACTCGATAGCTTGCTCTCTGTTATGCTCTCTTCCCAGGGTGCTTAGTACTTCATTATGAAAGGACTGAATACCTAGAGAGACGCGAGAAACCCCGAGTGCTTGGAAGAGTTGAGCCTTGGGGAGTTGGAATGTCGCTGGATTAGCTTCGAGGGTCACTTCCTGTGCTTGGGAGAAATCAAAAATACTGTGCAAGCCCTCAAAGAGCTCTCGGAGGTACTTCGGGCTCAGCATAGAGGGCGTGCCTCCTCCGAAGTAGGCTGTTTCTACCATATTGGAGGGTGATTGCTTGGCATAGTAGCGCGCTTCTTTGAGAAGAGCCTGAACAAATGCCTGCATATCTGTGCCCCCAGGAGTGTGCTTATAGAAGGAACAGTATGGGCAGATTCTGTGACAGAATGGGATGTGAAAATAAAGATGCAAGGATTTGCTTTACCTTAGAGTGATGGAGCGTACATAAAGAGTGTGTGCAGCAGCAAGGTGACTTGGATAGAGAGATTTTAAAAGGAGTTTCGCGCTCCTTTTACCTAAGTTTACGTCTTTTGCCCAGATTGATGCAGGGGCCACTCAGCCTAGGGTATTTGCTCGCGAGAGCCAGTGACACGATAGCAGATAGTGAGGAAGTGGACGTTACTGTACGTGTGCAGTGTCTCTCGATGTTTGAGGCGGCGATGTTGGGCGGGGATGCTCGGGAGGAACTTATCAACTTGTTAGAAGAGAAGTTTATAACAGTTCAGAGTAATCCCAAAGAGAAGCTACTACTGCAGCGCCTCAACGATATTTTTGCGCGGTATGATAGTTCTTGGGAGTGGGTCTGGAATGCACTTCAGCAGCTCATGAATACCATAGTGAAGGGGCAAACCTTTGACTTAGAACGATTTGCGACAAAGGGAGAGGGGCGAATTCAGAATGATAAAGAACTTATGGAGTACTGCTATATGGTGGCGGGCTCTGTTGGAGAATACTGGACAGAAGTAGGGTGCCGTACAGATTCGAGTTTCTCGACACTGAAGAGGGAAAAACTCGAAGCTTGTGGAATCGCCTTTGGACAAGGACTGCAGTTAGTGAATATTCTACGCGATGCTCCATCCGACATGCATGAGGGGCGGATCTATTTACCCAATGCTGATGTAGCGCGCGAAACTGAGCTTCTCAAAGAGGCAAAACGCTGGCGTAAGAGAGCGAGAACACTCGTGCAAAAAGGCTACGTTTACAGTAAATCATTGCGCCAAAAGAGATCTAGAATCGCTGTGGCATTGCCAGCACTCCTAGCGGATGAAACACTAAACCTACTTGATCAAGCAGATTTAGAAGACTGGCAAAATGGGGTGAAAGTCTCAAGAAAGACAGTGAGGCGTTGTTTAGTTCGCGCTGTCTTAGGTCGATATTAATAAGCTCTTTGAGTTTTCTAAGATTGTTTTTGAAGCAATCGCTCAGTGTACTTCGCAAGTAAGTCGACCTCTAGATTCACTCGCTCATGGAGCTTCTTGCTGTGCAAGTTAGTGTGCTGAAAGGTGTGGGGTGTGATCCAGAAAGTAGCGCAGTTTTTAGCAAGATCGGCAATGGTGAGCGAGATGCCATCAATCGCGATAGAGCCTTTTTGAATACAGTAGGAGGCGACGTCATCAGGGAGTTGCACTACGAGTTTGTGATCTTGGCCGTGCTTTGAGAGTTCAATGATCTCACCAGTGGCATCCACGTGCCCTTGGACAAAGTGCCCTCCTAGTCGGTCACTGGCTTTTAGTGCTCTCTCTAAGTTCACGACTGAGTCTAGAGCTAAATCTCCTAGGGAGGTGACTGTAAGGGTCTGGCAGAGAATATCGAAGTAGGCGGTCTGTTCTGTGAGCTCAGCAACAGTGAGACAGCAGCCATTGTGAGCGACTGAGTCTCCGAGTGATAGTTCACTGGTAAATGGAATAGCGACCTCGTAGCGAGCTTGGTTTCCCAAGGTTTGGATCGATACGATACGACCTGTAGACTCGACGAGACCGGTGAACATAGTGAGAAGTTGGTGGAGTCTAGTGAGTGGCTGGCGCAGCGTCAGAGGTATCTTTATGGGAAGCATCTTTGTCAGAATGATGCGCTTCTTCCATTTTACCCTTTTTCTTGAGAGTGGTGTCCTCGTAGATGCCGTCGGTTTTAATCAGCATAAAGCAGGCACCCATGATGACAGTGGGAATCAGAGCGCCGAGGGCGAGCTTGGCTGGTTTGATACCACCATCAAAGAACTTACCAAGAATACTCTGTCCAGCTGGATTTGGAGCATTGGCAATCACGGTGAGTCCACCACCCGTAACAGCACCGGCAACAATCGCGTACTTCATGTTAGGAGCGAGGCCAGGAGCCTGTGAGGCGAGGTAGGTGATAGCGGCATTATCATTGAAGGCTGTCAGTAGTGTGGAGCCGAGCATAAGGATGTACTCATTGTCCACAGTGGTAATCAGAGGTGCGATCCACCAGCTCTGGCATTTGCCGTGGATGACGAGACCTGCGAGGAAGAATCCGACGAGGAGAGGGGTCTTCATTTCCACATCATTCTGGTGGTGACCAGTGGATTGGGTGAATCCTAGGAAGAACATGAAGCCGAAGATGAAGAGCACAGGGTCGTGTGCTGTGAGTACGGTGAAGGCGAGGAAAAACATGTGACCCGCTGTCACCCAAGCAGGAATAGGATCTTCCCTGTCTGCCCAGCGCAGTGTGTTACCTGCTGAGTCTGCGTGCTCTGTGAGCTTGGCGAAGTGCTTACGATAGATAAAGAAGTAGAGAGTATTGGCGATGATGATACCAATCACTGCCTTCCAGCCGTAGTTGACAAACATGAAGCTCATGTCCCAGTTCCATACTCCCTGTACCATGAGGACAGGTGGAGCGGCGAAGTGGGTGAGCGTACCACCCACAGAAATATTCACAAAGAGCAGACCGAGGGTCGCGTACTTGAAGCTCGCTGGAGGATCTTTACTAAAGAAGCGCTTGGCGAGCAGTAGAGCGGCGATGGTCATAGCCGCTGGTTCGGTGATGAATGAACCAAGAATAGGGGCAATGGTGAGTACTGAGACCCACCATGCAGCGGTGGAGCCACCAAATAGCCTTGCGATACTACCGATTAAACCTTCTGCAAAACGCACCACAGGGCGTGTAGCGGCAATGGCCATGATAATCACCACAAAGATCGGTTCGACAAAATTCACATCGCGCGTCAAATAGAGCTTAAACTGCTCAAAGCCTTCTCCAAAGCCGGCTAGTCCGTGATCCTTAACACCAAAGAACCAGAAGATAGCGGAGGCGAGGGCAATCACCCAGATGCCGAAAATGGCCTCAATCTCACCAAGGAAGTGGAAGAGGTGAGCCCGGAATGAAACGTCGTCTTTCGCGTCTTCCTGAGGCTTAGCACAGGCGGTTCGGCCTTCTTTTTTAATCCGTTCTCTGTGTTTATGCTCAAATTTGTGGGCAATTTCTAGGAAGAACCCTGCTAGAAATGTGTGCAAGATCGCACAGAGGAAGATAATAGAGGCGACAATGTTGAAGCCTCCGAGGGCTTTGGCGCGTGATGCGAGTTTTTCTCCCAGCGAGAGCTCTTCGTCTTCGTAGGCGCCTAGAGGTAAGGGGAATTCGGCATACTGGTCTTTAACTAGGCCGTATTCTCCCTCATGAAAGGCAGGGTCTACATGACCTGAGGCTGCAAACGTGGACGCCATTGAACCAATGAAAAATAGGAACAAGACGGTAAGTAGGTGTCGTGACTTCATGAAGTGTATGCGTGGATGAACTAGATGGCGCTAGATACTCCTTCTCGTAGCAAGCAGCAAGTCATAATGCTGGGAAAAGAGAGAATGTTTCCTCTTAGAACCATAGCTGCCTGAGCCAGAAGAGGTAAATTAGCCTAGGGAGTGATCAATAGCCAGATCTAGAGCTCTCTGTCACGGTGGACGACTAAGAGAACGTTAGTCAGAGAGTGTAGAATGAAACGGGATGATTGGACAGTTCTGAGAGTCCCGTTTCTGCAAATACGCTATTGACCAGAATTCGCCGCTCTTGCTTCAAGCCGAGCTTTTTTGATTTTCAACTGAAGTTCTTTCTCTTTGTGTGCAAGTTCGACCTTGAGATCTTGAATATCTTTAGCCACGGCTCGCGCGTATTTGCGGGGAACTCGCGCACGCTGGAGTTCGGATGAGTGTTCAATGGCTGTTAAGACATCTCTGTTGACAATGGCTTTGCGAGCATTTCGGTAGCTTTCTCCAGCATCGATGATGGGAGTGTTTTGCTGAGCGAGGAGTCTTTGGTCGAGTTTTGCGAGTGAGCTCTTCACTTTTTTCATCACGTCTGGGCGTGACTTATGTAGAGGTAGTAGGGTGACTTCAGCAGCCATGGCTTCTTCGAGTTTTGCCTCATAGGCCATGGACTCTTGTTTTAAGAAGTTCTCTGTTCTCGCTCTCAAGGAGGAATTCATGTTGGAGAGCTTCATCTCACGGTTTTCGAGCTCAGTCATACTTGTGGTGATGGCCTGATCGATCGTGTTGAGATAACCAGGTAGAATCCGCATGGCCTCTTCTTTGGCCTTTTTGTGAGGCATAGTATGGTAGTACTCGCGGTTGAGTGTTATATACTTATCGAGAGCTGCACGGTAATTCTTGGTTTCAACAAGATCGTGAAATTCTTTGGCAATGACAGAGGCGTCGTATTCGTACTGATTGTTTACGATATCAGCTTCAGAAATGAGTTCACCATTGAGCTTTGTTCCGCCGGTTTTTAGAACCATGAGTTCTTCCTCTAGGGTTATTTGCATCTTTTTGACCTCATCGCTGTGTGGAGAGCTAGCGTGTGCTGTGAGGAATTTATCCGTTTCGCCGAGAAGTTCTCTGTAGGCCTCTACGGGCTGTAGATCTGCCATGGGGAACTTACTTTTGATTTTCATGAAGACCTCTTTGGAGGGGTCGACTTTGAATGTCTTTGTAATTTCGGATTTTTTGATGACCTTTTCATCAAAGATACTGCGAGTGATTTTGACTCTGAGTCGTAGACTATCTCCCATGTCCTCAAGAACGCTGCCGTCGAGAACTCTACCGTCTTTGAGATGGAAGGTATCTGCATGAAGGGTAGACAAGAAAGGCAATAACGTGATGGCAAGCAAGTTGACTGGTTTCATGATAATTTTAGGAAGAATAATTAAGAACTAACCAAACAATTACAGAACGGAGTGTCAAACTGTAAAGTATTATCCTTCGATTGGATTTTTTGATTCAGTGATTACGGCCTCTTGTATCGAGTGGCACTGCGGTAAGTTGTAGGTTCTCCTATCTTGTTATAAAAATCTGGTAGAATTCAGTAGATCTTGAAGACACTGGATTTTTTTTGTGTTTCATTATGTGGTTTTGGTGCTTTTTTTGATGATTTCTTTGGGGAGAAGTCACTGTATATATGATGAGGTGTTCAAGATAAGTCATTATTATTTTGTGATAAAAATAGATTCTTGACTAAGCGTGACGAGTTGAATAATTAAGCCACTAGTTCTTAGCTGCTTTCCCCCATTTAAGATATCTTTATCCCTCTCTAATTCTCTTTATAGAGTGCGCATGTATGCAAATAGATGTGGCTAATAGAAATATTGATGATCCGTTGAGTTGAACGTGACTTAGTCTGCCGACTGGATCTGAAGACGTAGTTTGAGATTAAAATGATAAAGATAAAAGAATCGCGATTTGTGCATAATGTGCTGACTCTTCTCAGCTGCTGCATGGTTTTACTCTATTCAGGAGCGAATGCTCAGCTACAAGTTGGTGATCCTGGCGTGACATTTGATGAATCACTTTTTGATGATGCGAATTATCCACAGATGCGCCGCTGGGCCACTGCTGGAGTTCGGGGTGGCGTGCCGCCCATCTCGAGTCAAGTGGTTGTCGAGGAGATCACAGCAGGTAATAGTGATACCATTAATCGCGCCATTCAGAGAGTCAGTAATGCTGGAGGGGGAGCCATTCTTTTAAGAAATGGAGACTACAACATTAATTCGCAGGTCAGAATGCGCTCCAATGTGAGCCTGATTGGTGAGAGTAGAAGTGGCGTTGTCTGCACGATTCGCATGAGAGGGGGAAGTGGGTTTTTCTTTGGTAATAATACAAGCTATGCTGGTTTATACCGTATGACTGTTCAAGGTAGCTGGGGGGTGCCGAGGTACAATTGGAATTATAGATTAGATGAGAATGACGAATTACCAGGTATTGACAATATCTCGATTCGCTTTGTGAGATCAGAGGATTGCTGGTTGGATAGTGTGACGATTCTCAATAGTGCCCAAGATCCCGTTCGCTGCAATGCCACACACACGACTCTGCGTAATCTCCATGTCGATGGTGCCCATAAGAAAGCTGGTGGAGCGCAGGGTTATTTCTTTATACAGGATGGCTATAATCTCATTACTAACTGTTATATCACACGGCTTCGCCATATTTCTCTCCAAGGAGATGGAGTGGAATACAATGTGATTTATGATAATGATTTTGACCAAGAAATTAGTTTTCACAGTGGGGATGACGGCAATAATTTAATTGAAAATAATCGAATCACTTTGCCAGCAGACATGGCGCCAGTCTCTCGCGCAGAGCTAAGACCGGGTGACCCCAGAGAGATCGCGACTAATCTTCCAGTCTACTTCGCCATTATGGGCCCATGGTCGACACGCCACGAGCCTTCACATAACCCTAACTTCATTATAAATAATGAATGCTTGCAGCTCAATCATGATCACGGGCCACGCCGACCCTGGTCTGAGCCAGGCAGAGTGTATAAAGGGCCATTGGTTGTTGGACGCTCGATTGATTCTCGTATTAATAACTTCCCAGCAGAGCCTCGGTCTCGTTCTCCACTGGGAGGGACACTTTACCCGATTGTTCTTGCAGTAGCTCCGCAGGATCCTCCTACGCCACCAGTGACACCACCTACAGTCACACCTCCCACATCACCTCCCCTCAGTAGTATGAGTCGTTTTGAGCCTGTGGCGGACGCCTATTTACAAAATGGCACACTCGGTACCTCTGAGACTCAGCTTAGACTGGAGTCTTCACAGAATAGACAGCGTGTGAGTTACTTGCGCTTTAACGTGCGAGATCTCAATGGAGTGCCTCAAGGGGCAACGCTACGCCTCACTGGTGGTGCTGACTCAAGTGGTGGGCCAGTCACGCTAAGATTTTTTGAGGGGCTTTCTTCTAACTGGGATGAGGATAATCTCAATGCCTCTAATGCGCCTGCTCGTGGTGCCGAGGTGGCATCTTTCACTGGGAGTGTGAACCGTGGTGAGGCTGTTGAGGTTGATGTTTCTGCAATTATTGATGGAGAGGGAAATTATACTATTATTGTTATTGCAGACAATGGACGAAGAGATTTGAGCTTCAGCTCAAGTGAGGGCTCTGATGATCCAGTGCTGGAGATAGTGACTGTGCCGAACCAAAGTCCTTTGACTCTAGTAGTTGATGGAGGGCTGGCGGATCGCCGATTTGGCTCTGATGAGATTATTCTCATCTCAGCGACGGGTTCTGCAGATCTGAATCAAGCGTCTCTGGAGATTAATGGGCAAACGCAGGGCGTGCAATTAGGTACAGATTACCAGTGGCAGGTTAGTGGACTCCCAGAAGGGGAACAGAGAGCAGTCATCACAGCTCAAGATAGTGCTGGAAACATCGTGTCTAGGAGTGTGGAGTTTTCTGTGATTCCTGGAGACTATGCAGATTGGTTAGAAGAGAATTATTCACAGGCTCAGCTTAATCGAGATGGAGCTACCATTGACAGAGAAGATGCGAATGGGAATGGAGTTTCTAATCTATTAGATTTCGCCTTAGCCAATGATATTAACTCAAGGGCGCATGAGCCTTTGAGAGTGAGCAAGGCTAGAAATGGAGATGTGACAGTGACTTACCAACGCCGCAGAGGAAGTCGAGGGGGAGTGTCGCTACGACTACAGCGCTCTTCGGATATACTAAGCGGCTGGGCAAATATTCCCGGAAGTAACGCGAATAGACGTGATTTAGGTAATGGTGCAGAAGAGGTGATTTACACGATGCCGGGAATGAGTGGTGAGAGTCAGCACTTTTTCCGCTTACGCATGAGTCAGTAATGCTGAGCTGATATGGTATCCTAACGCTGCTTCTTGACTCATCTATAATGGACGTTGTCTCTAGATATCTTTGAGCGCATCAATGGGTTTTAGATTAGCACTTTTAATCGCGGGGTAGCTACCAAAAATCACCCCTGTGAGACCTGAGATTAAGAAGGCCACGGTTACAGAAAGAGTGGATATTTTGGTTTCGATTTCAAATAACTGGGTGACGAGATAGGGCATGGTGATACCTAGGAGAACTCCGATGCAGCCACCGATGAGAGAGAGGACAATGGCTTCTGTCATAAACTGGAGAACAATGTCTTTTTTCTTAGCACCTATAGCTCGCCTGAGGCCAATTTCTTTCGTGCGCTCAGAGACTGTGGCGAGCATGATATTCATAATACCAATGCCGCCAACTAGGAGAGAAATACCAGCGATAGATCCTAACAGAATGCTAAATAAGCGCTCTGTTTCAGCAGCTTCCTCGAGTAGTCGAATGGGAACTTTAATCGTGTAGTCGTCAATCTTGTGGCCATGATTCATAATTCTCTCCAGGCGACCATAGGCCGCGTAGACGTGCTCCGCACTTGAGAGGTTAATGATGAGTTGGTGAACATCAACTTGTTCTCTCTGGAAGGATCCCTGCGAGACGGTGGTGGTGACCTCTCCGTAATTGGCCACAGCAGATGAGAAGGGGATGTAGACTTTATAGTCTTTAATACTTTTGGCTTCTTCTGGTGTTTGAGTGATACCGACTACTTGGTAGTATGAGCCATCAAAATTCACCTTGTGAGCGAAGGGGTCTTGGTAGGGGAAGAGCAGTTCTGCTAGAGAGCTATCAAGCACACAGACGTCATTTCGATTTCTGGAATCCACCAGACAGAGGCTGCGCCCTTTATGAAGGGTGATTTGTTGGATGTGGAAATAACTTGGATCACAGGCTATGACCTCTGCCGTGGCACTATTCTCACGATAGCGGACTTCTCCTTCGTAGAGTCTGAGACGAGCCACAGATTCTATGGATTCGACATTGGTCTGAATGCGCTCGATATCCTCATAGGTGATGCCATAGCTGAGGAGGTTACCTTGGTTTTCTTGGGTGTCTTCTTTTTTGACACTGTCGAGAATGATATTATTACTCCCTAGTTTACGAATGCTTTCCTGAGCTGCTGCTGAGGCACCTTCACCGACAGCTAACATGGTGATGACAGAGGCGACACCAAATATGATACCAAGTACTGTTAGGCTTGAGCGCAGCTTATGCAGCTTGAGACTGCGGAAGGAGAGGACTATGGTGGCGAGAATTTTATCCATGAGCCGAAGTTGTGTCAGAGAGAATGAGACCGTCTCTCATAAGGATCATTCGTCCAGCTCTTTCACCGACTTCTTGTTCGTGGGTGACGACAATAATGGTTTTCCCTTGGGCATTGAGGGTGTCAAAGAGGTCGAGTATTTCTTGTTCTGTCTTTGTATCCAGGTTTCCTGTTGGCTCATCAGCGAGTAAAATGAGAGGCTCATTAATGAGTGAGCGAGCTATGGCGACACGCTGCTGCTGACCACCGGAGAGTTCTGTGGGGCGGTGATCTAGGCGATCTTCTAGGCCGACTAAGCGCGCTAGATCGAGAGCTCGGGCGTGTGAGGCTTCTTGGTCAATGTCCTTCTGATAGAGCAGAGGGAGTTTGATGTTTTCGAGTACTGTGAACTGCGGGAGGAGATTATAAGATTGGAACACAAAACCGATCTGCTTGCCACGGAAGGCAGAGAGTTGGTCATCATTGAGCTCAAAGGCACTATCACCAGCGATGTGATATTCTCCTTCTGTAGGAGTGTCGAGGCAGCCTAGGATATTGAGAAGTGTGGATTTTCCAGATCCCGAGGCTCCCATAATTGCGACGTATTCTCCCTGCTTAATATCGATATTGAGATTGCGTATGGCGTGTACTGTTTGGTCACCGACCTGGAAGCTCTTCTTAATCTGTTTGAGGTGAATCACAGTGGAAGTTGTTTTATGTGACTACAGGGCAGGCTCTGAGATGAGAACTTCCTCGCCTTCTTTGAGGCCATTAAGGATTTGAATATAATTGGTATCAATTTTTCCGATCTCTACTTTGCGCTCTTTGTATTCGTCGTTGATGCCACTGCGCACATAGACGACTTGAGCGCCTTGTACGGTGTGGACAGCTTGGATCGGAATGGAGAGAACGTCTTCGAGGATATCGAGAGTGATTTCAGCTGCCGCTGAGATTTGGGGTTTGATTGTTTTTGGAAGAATACCGTTTTCGATATTCACTTCGACCTTATACTTCTGGACATTGGATTTCTGCCAAGAGTTTGTTTGTATAGGAAGAAGGGCGACATTGCCCACGACTCCTGGGAATGTTTGATCTTTGAGTGAGTCGATGGTGATAGTAGCCTTTTGGCCGACAGATAGATCACTGATGTAATATTCTGGGACATCGATATCGACTTTCATGTGACTCATGTCGGGGATCCGTAGTAAGGTCTGGTTACGATTCACTGTCTTGCCTTTCTCTATCTTGTCATCTTGGTAGTAGCGTTTTTTAGGATAGAGTGCGTAGCCCTCTATAGGGGCTCTTAGCTCGGCGAGAGCGAGCTGTTGATTGATTTTTCCTAACTCTTCTTCTGCGCGGCTGAGTAGAATCTCTGAGTTTTCGAGTTTGGCGTAGGCCTTTTGTACCTTATTTTCGCCTTGTTTCTTCATTCTGTCATACTTGTTCTGAGCTTCTTCTAACTCACGTGTTAGTTGCAGGTGCTCTTTATGAAGGTCGAAGTCTTTGAGGATTTCGTAGTGTGCCTGGACTGATTTGAGTTTTTTCTCTTTAGCTGTTAGGTCTAGTTTATCTTGGTCAACCTTACTCTTTGTCTCGAAGCCTTTATCGGCGAGTTCCACACTAGAGAGGTAAGACTGTTCGGAAAATTTGAGATTGTCAGAAGCGATGTCGATTTCTGTGAGTGCTTCATTGAGTTGGCGGGTTTTATCGAGGCTTTTGAATTTCTTTAGATCAAGATTGGCAAACTCGATGCCATTTTTTGCATCTGTGACTTCACTCTCTACCTCACTCTGAGTGATTTCGAGGGTGTTTCTTGCCTCAGAAACAGCGAGGGTACGCTCAGCAATTGTGGTCTCGATACGGTTCTTTTCTTTCTCTAGGGGCTCGGGGTCGAGAGAAATGAGGAAGTCACCTTCTTTGACATAGCTGCCATTGGGGATGACTTCTGTGATGTTGAGCTGATTAAATGAAATTTCATTCTTGATGGTTAGTTCATCAACGGCATTGAGAAATCCACTCTCCTTGAGCGTAATGATCATATCGCCACGTTTTGTTTTTGCAAACTGAGGCTTTGTTGTGGAGGTGTCAGGGCTGTCTCTGGTCGTGAAATAAACAATTAGTGCGAGAGCGAGCGCTGAGCCGATGATGGAAATTGGTTTTTTCATAAGTCACTATAATTTAGATTATTGTTTTAGCCAGAAATCAGCTTGTTTAAAATCGAGTATACCAAGTTCTTCGTAGAGTGTCAGTCTACTTTCCTGATAATTCACCAGTGCAGAAGTGACAGCATTCTGGGCATTAATCAGGGCGTCTTGTGATTCACTGAGTCGCCGAAAGATCAGGGTGCCAGCTTTGAGCCGGAGTTGATTCCCCTCGACTCGGCGCTGGGCGAGTTTGACAGCGCCAATCTGGATTTCATAGTTTCGGCGGAATTGCTCGATTTCTCGGTAGCGGAGTTTGATGAGGTTACGCAGTTGATCGTGTGTCTGACTGAGTGCGCGAGCTTCTGAATCGAAGAGAATGAGAGTTCGTCGGTAGTCATTTCGCTCTCGTCTACGGTTCACTGGCAAATCGAGCTCTAGACCGATATTGGTGGAAATATCATTAAAGTTTAACCTCTCCCAGCGCTCACCGCTGCTCTGAATGGAGGTGGAGGAGACGAAGTCGAGCTGGGTCTTGAGCTCATCGGCGGCGATAATGACTTGGCGGCGAACATCCTCGAATTCATCCACATCATTGAGTAATTCGGAGCGGTGCTTGAGAGCAGTCTGGTAGGCTACTTTCTCGGTGAATTTGAGTGGGACAAGACCGGCTTTGACTAGTCGATCTAGTTCTCTAGAATCCAGTTCGAGTGTGATACCTGCGGGCATTCCGATGCTGACTTTAAAAACATCCAGTGAAGTGGAGAGGTCTGACTGAGCATTCACGTAGCGGACTTCGGCCTCGAGCACCTCCTGCTGGGCATCGGCGACTTCCTCGGGGCTGGCTCGATCAATGGAGCGGGCCTGTAGGTACTCGAAGTTCTCTTGGCGAGATTTGAGGTTGGTTAATTCGTTCTGAACTTGTTCTTCGAGCTGGAGGATTCGTAGGTAATCAATAACGATCTCACGGGAAAAGTTACGCTGAAATGAGGCGTAGGTTCTTAGCTGATAGATGACATTTCTGTAGGACTGGGTCAGGTTCTCTGCGGCTATTTCTGAGCCACGACCACGCAGCAGAGGCTGGGCTAGATTCAAGGTGAGAAACGAGCTCACTGGTTCATTGGAGCCACCAATGAAGTGAGTAATGAGATCATTGGCAAGGCTGAGGCTCAAGCTGCCACCACTGCGTAAAATGGTAGATAGGGTATTGTTAGAATCTGCCTCAAAGAGCCTAGTCCCATCCGCGGCTCTCTGGAAACTCGCGTCGGCAGTGCTACTGGGGTTAAGCCGAAATGGAATCTTTGCGTCACTCATATTGAGAGCGACAAGGTAGAGGGCTTCTTTTTGGTTTTGATAAGACCGGCTATTCGCTGTGGCGTATTCTATGCAATCTGTGAGATTGAGTTTTACACTTCCCTTTTTATTGGTCTTTTTGAGAATCTTTGAATTCGTGATTTCCTTGAGAGGGAGTCGGCTGGTGGCTGTATCAATGCTGAAGCGTGTTTTACGTTGAAAGACATGTTCTTCCGCTTGTTGGAGAATGGCGTAGACTTCTTTATCCGCTTTATTCTTATGATAGCTCGTCGAGCAGCCAGAGACGAGAAGGGTGGCGGCACAGAGAATGAAGAGTAGGAAACGTGAGCGGTTCATAGAAGGCTGAGCGATGAGTCAGGCAACGAAGGTAAATAGAATATATGTATGGAGTCAGTCATAATAAAGGCCGAGCAAGACGAATACTTGACTCAAAGCCACTCTATTTCAAGATGTATAAAAATTCACTGATTTGTGAAAGATTATAGGACGAAATAGCAAAGATAGGGAGGATTTGCTATCCTAGGCTTAGTCTTATTGATCACCCATTGAGACCGAGATATCAAATGGCACTTCTACTTCTTTCATATCTTTCCAGACTCTGGCTTCGATGAAGGCTTCTTTTGCTTTGGATTGGAAACGGTAGCTCTTAGTGAGTGTCACAGACTTATTAAAAGAACTTCTGCTGTTTCCGCCATCGACTGTTTCTAGGAGTTTACCATCTTTGTCGTAGAAGAGGATTTCTGCGACCTCGGGGATATCTCGCTTGATTTGGAGCTCTATGGAGAAAGGCTCATCACCCCATTTTGGCTTGCCAGCTTCTATGATTTTGAAGCTCAAGGAATCACTTATTGTGACTGTTTGATTTTTTGTGAGTTCGGTGAGCTCAGAGCGTATGAGCTGAGATACTTCTGCGGTGTTGATATACAGAGAGCCTTTGGCCTTTAGGCTTTGAGCATGTGGAGCAGGAGTATTTTCACCAGTAACTTCAAAACGAAGTTGCTTAAGGTCGTCTGAAATCGTCGAAAAAGCCCATACGTCACCTTTTAGGTCTTTGCCTGTATCATCACTGAAACTCTCAATCTTACTTTTATTGTCATTCATACTGACAATAGATTGGCCATTTAAATCAGCAATTAGGACAAGATTAATAGGCTTGATTTGATTTAGTGTTGAGAAGCCGCCAAAGCGTTCTGTAGCTGGATCAAGCACGATGGAAAAGCCAGCGACTTTCGTGGTAGGCTGAGCTAGAGCAGGGGGTAGCACGAGGCCAGAGAAGAGGATGGACGCAAAGATAAAGTGTTTCATAGTAAGAACACTATAGTACTAACCATGAACAGAATCTGCTTAAAAGCGAAAAGAAGGCCGTAGAGTGGAGCGCTTAGGCAAAATCAAGGTTTTGGCGCAGTCACTGCGGTGATCTACTCAGCAAGTGCCGCCAAGACGGCCTTTTGAGCATGCAGACGGTTTTCAGCCTGCTGGAAGATCACAGCAGAGTGAGCCTCGAGTACGGCCTCTGAGATTTCTTTTTCGCGATAGGCTGGTAGGCAATGGAGGACGATATGGTCTTTCGCAGCGTGTGAGAGTAGTTGCTCATTCACCTGATAGTCAGCGAAGAGAGCTTCCTTTTGAGCTTGGCCTTCTTGACCCATAGAGAGCCAGACATCTGTATTGATGACATCAGCGCCCTTGATCGCAGAGATAGGGTCACTGGTGAGAGTCACATTACAAGCATCGACTTTAGCCATAAATTCAGCTGGTGGTAGACAGGCCTCAGGAGCGGCGACGACAAGTTCAAATCCGAGGTACTTAGCTGCCCAGATCCATGAACGAGACATATTATTGTCACCATCACCAATGAAGACAATTTTCTTCCCATCCCAGCCACCAATGGTCTCGTGGATAGTTAGTAGATCGGCGAGAATCTGGCAGGGGTGCTCTTCATCTGTCAGAGCATTGATCGTCGGGATGTGGCTGTGCTCAGCGAAGTCCACGACATCTTGCTGGGCAAAAGTCCGAATAATACAACCATGAACCATTCGTCCAAGAACTCTTGCAGTGTCCTTAATGGGCTCCCCACGGCCAAGTTGAATATCATTAGCGGATAAGAACATCACAGATCCCCCCAATTCACGGACACCCACCTCGAAAGAAACACGAGTTCTTGTCGAAGACTTGCTAAACATCATGGCCCAAGTTTGATCTGCGAGTGGCTGGCTAGAGTGCTGGCCTCTCTCAGCCTTGAGCTTGACCGCGTCGTTGACTAAGTGGTGGAGAGTGTCGCCATCGAGTTCCTCAATTGAGAGTAAATGCTTCATTGTGATCTGATGTTATTTTTAACAAGCTGCGAAGCTAGGTGAGCGAGAATGCTCTGTCTACTTAATAATTTGAGAGTTCAGGTCACGGCGATTCAATTAGGGAGAGTAGATGTTCTCGATATTGATGATCCACCATTGCCCTTGTTCTTTTCTTCTTCAGGGATTCTTGTTGTGTGGTGTCGATCTTTAAGAGGTTCAGGGCAGCGCGCCTCATATATCCAAGGTTTTTTGCTAAATTCCCTGCTTTTGTCTGGTTATGGTTTTCTCTAAAGCAGGTGTCTAACACCCAGTGGCATTGATTCTCAATACTCCAATGTCCACGCACCCATTTTTACTTGTTTGGAAAGTATTACCCAAGAAGATCAGACAAGGAAATTCCAACGCTAGAGACCGTATCAAGCTGATGAAAGTACCCTAAAAGTGCTTCCCGCAAAAGACATTCATGCACTCACAATGGACCGCGAGTTCATTAGCAAACAGTGGCTGAAATGGCTCGATGACCAAGGAGTTGGATACGTCGTTCGGATTAAGAAAAATGCTTTGGTTAGGGCAGCTACTTGCGCAGGACTGGAGTCAAAACCAATGCTGCATCGAAGCGCAAAAGCCTGTTCAGACTGGGACTAGAAGACATTTTAGGACGACTTCAAATACCTCCGGGAAAACGAGGTATCTCACCTGAACTACGAGAGTTTCAAAACTGGATAGGTATGAGGCAATTCAGCTCAATTTTCCTCGTGTAGTGTGGATGATGATACTGTATAAAATTCAACTAATATTCTCTGGAGTCTATAAATCGTAGAGACTTCGCGATGTGGAGTTTCCAGTAGTCCCAGCTGTGTTCACCTTCGAATTCTTCGTAGCTGTGGGGGATATTTCGTTGGGTGAGCTCTTGGTGGAGTTCTCTGTTGGGTTCGATGAGTGGGTCGTGCTTGCCGCAGTCAAATCTTAGATTTGGGAGATTGTTGATATTTTTGTTAGATTGGTAATGATCTAACCAATGGGTGAGGGTGTGCTCTGGGGCGTGGATTTGGTAGCGGGCTAGGTCTTCCTCAACAAACTGCTCTAACTGCTGGGGGTGGGTGATGGAGGAGTGGGCGGAGATGGCGCCAAAGATCTCTGGGTATTTTAGCCCTAGACGTAGTGCACCATAGCCGCCCATAGAGAGGCCGCAGATGCCCCAGCGGCGTGTGTGCTCGATACCGAAGGTTTCTTTGATGACAGTGATGACGTCACTCGTGATCCACTGCTCGAAGTCTTGTGTGGGACTGCTAGTGTGAGTGCCACTATTGTGAGCGAGATAGCCTGAGCCGTCTCCCCAGAGTCCGTCTGAGGGCATGACGAGAATAGTTGGCGATATTGTGCCTGCTTCTATCAGCCTTGCGGCCGTGTGGTGGGCTTCTCCGTGCAGCGCCCATGCCCAGTGGCTGCCATAGACTCCATGTAGAAGGATGGTGCAGGGCAGGTTCTTCGGCGAATGTCCAGGGGGTATCCATATGGTGATGTCCCCACGGCCTCTGAGGTGAGAGGACTTGACTGTGATCATTCTTAGACCGTCTGGGAGTGAGCCTTCTGGAGAGAGCTCGACGGTGCGAAAGCTGGAACTCTTGGTTTTGCTAGGCTCTGTATCAGGCATGTTAGGATGGATGGTGTTTTTGTATTGGTTAGGTGGTCTGGATATTTAGAAAAGTTAGAAAAGGATGACGCCCTTGGCATTCTTACCAGCGAGTAGATCGTCAAAGGCGGTGGGGAGTTCCTCTAGCTTATAGGTTTGGGTGACGAGTTCTTCGAGTAGGAGCTCGCCCGCTGCGTAGTGATCTAGGAGTTTCGGGAAATCTCTATCAGGACAGCACTTTCCATAGAGGGGGTTGATGTAGAGCTTGTCCCATTCAAAGAGCTCCATATCCATGGTGATTTCTTGCTCGATCCCGCTGACTTGTACAGCTGTGCCTGCATTGCGCACCATGGCGAGTGGGGCGGCTCCGAGCTGTGGGACAGCTGTGCATTCAAAGGCGTAGTCTGCACCTCGTTGGTTAGTGAGTGCTTTAACTTGCTCTGCTGCTTTGAGCAGGCCTTTGTCTTCTCGGCTAGCGAGGACTGTGTGTGTGGCGCCGAATTGTTTCGCCGTTTCAAGCCGTTTTTCACTGAGATCAATGGCGATAATTTGACTCGCTCCTGCAATACGTGCACCCTGAATGACATTGAGGCCGACTCCACCAGCTCCGATGACGACTGCACTACTGCCTGGGGTGAGTTTTGCGGCATTGGTCACAGAGCCAACACCTGTCATCACGCCACAGCCGAGTATGCAGGCGGAGGAGAATGGCATATCCTCACTAAGTGCGATGACTGCGGGTTCTCGCACGAGAGAGAGATTTGCCATAGTGCCTAGGTTAAATGACCTAGCAATACCACTATCCTGATAGCGCGAGCTCTCTAGACGAGCGTGACCATGGAGAGGATTTTTGCCAGTGACCGGGGAGTTTTTTTCACAGATAGACTGGTTACCGGCTTCGCACTGGTAGCAGCTGTGGCATGGTATCGCCCAGTTGAGTATGACTTTATCACCTATGGCGAACTGGGTGACATCGGGGCCTATGGCTTTGACGATGCCAGCACCCTCGTGCCCAAGGATGAGTGGGGAGCCCCAGCTCATCGAGTCATAGTCAGTGTGGCAGATGCCTGAGGCTTTGATGTCAACTAAGACCTCATCTCCTGCGGGATCATCGACGAGTATGTTCTCGATACTGACATTGCCCTGACCATCAGTGATGGCCGCTTGTGCACTGTGCATAGGTGTGAAATGCGATGTGTAAAACGCGATGTGTAAGAAAGCGACTAGGCCTCGATGGTGATAGATTCTGTGGGCTTGCAGCAGCATGGGAGAATGGTGCCTTCGTCCAGTGTGGCCATGGGATCATATTCGTAGGCGACTTTTCCTGATTTCATTGCTGTCATACAAGTTCCACAGTCGCCATAGCGGCAGCCTGTTTCGATATCGACGCCTTGATCTTCGGCGAATTCGACGATGGAGTCGTAGTCATTATCCCATTCTGCGGTGACATTGGACTTACTGAAGGTTACGGTGATTTCTGACATAGTTAAATAGGGTGAAATGGTGTGTATAATCTGAGTGGTCTCTTACGCGTCTGCACTGACTTCTTTCATGTCAGCGCGCGATGTTAGGTAGCTAGTATCGAAGCTCTCGACTTGGCTGTCAACCTCACAACCCCAGGTGGCGCAGGCTTGGCGGTAGGCGGCTGGCCACCAGTTCGCGTGCTCGGTCAGTCCTTGGTCTTTCCAGGTGTTAAAGTCCTGATAGGTCACGGCCCAGCACTTGTCACCATATTCCATGGCTTCCTTTTGAGAACCGAGTTCTTTCACTAGCCAGTCTCTGCCGATGCGGGCATGGAGGATCTCATCCGCCCAGTCATAGTCTTGCATCTTCATGGCGATGGGTGTCTCCGCAGCTACGGCGTACTCCCACTCGGCTTCTTTCCCTGTTTTCTTCGGCATCAGACCTTGTTCGATGTAGAAGAGAACAGCATGGCGCTGGAGTGGGTCTAGCATGGTATTGAGACTACGTGACCACGTGAAGTTGAGTGAAATCTGAGTCCAGTCGACTCCTGCGTAGAGGAAGCCGAGCTCACCCATCATTGCGTGGCGCGCCTCATCCCAGAGCTGGCGTCCCATGTCTCTGTAGTAGTCATGGGGCTTATCGGGAGTTTCTGTGATGATGGAGGCCATCATCTCGGGCACATCGATCTCGCGCATACGCTTGTAGTACATCATCAGGGTCTTGGGCAGAGCTGGTTGCTCTGGATCATGGAGAAAGGCCTCGGCATTTACTCCCATATTGTAGAGATCCTGGAAGCGCTCATCACGCTGAGGGACAGGGTCGTAGGTGTAGTCTTCGGCAGAGTACATGGCCGTGGGAAGGGTGTCGTCCCATAGGCCTGTGCTATCCATACCGCCAGCAGCTGTGAGGGCTGAATAAAGAGTCTCTGCCCAAGCTTTCAGCTCTGTGTCGTCAGCAATCAGGGCTTTAAGAGCCTTTTGCCCGTAGGTTTGGATGTCTTTGAACTCCAGGTGGGCGTGGCGCAGCACGCGGTAGGTGGGATGCTCGAAGAGTAAATTAGTGTTCTCAATTTGCTTGGCGATTGATTCTGTTAGGGCGGGGATGACGACTTGATAGAGTCCGTAGACGAGGGCTTCAGAAGTCGGTGCATTTTGAATTTCATCAAAGAGAAACTCGAGTCCTGGGTGTGGCGCCTTATCGAGTCCGTAGGGTGGCTGGCGCATTTCCCGAACACGCGTGGCGAAGGCGCCGAGGTGATCAATGCAGAGGTAAGAGTGCATCGAGTAGGCCATCTTGAGCTCATAGATTGGCTCGGCAGTGATACGGCTGGTGAAGATCTCGTGCAGGCGCTTAAGCGCATAGTGGAAGTGCTTCATCCGCGCTACTGCCTCTTCCACGGTGAGGCCAGTGTCGAGGGCTGTCTGTACAGGCATGAGATCAACGAGTGGGGGGAGGCCTTTGTAACCAGTGTAGGAGTCAATAGATGGAGCTTTCATAATGTAAGGTGTGAATGTGAAGTACGTGGAGTGCGCCTGAAGAGAATGGGCGACATAATCTCAGTGGATAAGATAGAATACGCGTGAAGTCTTATTCTTTCTACGAGAATTTAGTCAGTTTCTAATACTATTTGATCAATAAATATGGTATTGAAGCCAATATTTGGTCATATAGTGCTTTATGCAGGCGGTACATGAACGTATTCAAACCTCAGAGAATAGCTCATTTCGCTGTTTTTCCATCGAACTCGCGGAGTTCAAATTTCTGTGGCACTTTCACCCTGAGTGTGAGCTTACTCTGATTACCGAGGGGAGGGGGAAGCGCTACATTGGAGACTCGATCGAGGAGTATGAAGCGGGTGATTTGGTGCTCTTGGGAGGAGGTGTGCCCCACACTTGGCAGTCGGACATTGATCAGAAAAAAGACCAAAAAGCGATAGTTCTACAGTTCTCAGAAGATCTATTCCAGAATGCCCAAAAAGGGACTCTCATCGAGTTCCAAAATATAGCTGCCTTGCTACAAAAAGCAAAACGGGGTGCTGTCATCCGTGCGGATAGAGATCTGCTGCGAGCTGTGAAGAAGCTTCCAGAGAAGAAGGGAGTGGAGCGCCTCGTGGGACTCTATACCTTGCTGGAGCATATTGTAGAGAAGGGTGAGATGAGGCTGTTAGCCTCTGAGGGCTTTCGCCCTGAGCTTGCGGCGAGTGATCAGGAGCTCTTTGACCAAGTGCATAAGTACTTACAGGCGAATCTGGCCGAAACTCTGAGCATCGACTCTGTGGCAGCAGCACACCATATGACTTCCTCGACGTTTCGGAGATTCTTCAAGCGCAATAGTGGTAAAACGATGATCGAGTACGTGAATAATTTACGAATTGGTAAATCTTGCGAGTTACTCATGGGGACAGAGCTAGCTGTGATCGAGGTGGCATTTCGCGCAGGCTTCGCGAATCTGTCTCACTTTAATCGGATGTTTCTGCGGCTGCGCTCTATGACGCCGACTCACTATAGAGCTCTTCACACGCAGAGGAGGCCACGCGCGAAGTAGATGTTTGTATGAAAATCAATCAGACTTCTCTGGGGCTGCGGCTCAGAGTCACAGCATCGGAGTTCGTCTGATGATCCACGATGCGGCGAATGAGGGTGTCCCAGATGTCTTGGCCACTGAGAATATCCACCTCGATTCTTAGGAAATAAATCGGCACGTGTAGGTCTGTGGGTTTGAGGAAGCGCACGGCGTCTTTCTCGGTGGTGACGACAATTTCTGTATCTCGGCGAATACAGCGCTCCATAAAGCGGTCGATCTCTTGCTGATTAAAGCTGTGGTGATCCGCGAAGGTGCGGTGAAAGAGCACCTCAGCTCCTAGTGCGGTGAGTTTCTCCTCAAAGCTCTCTGGAACGGCAATGCCACTAATGGCTGCAATATACTTTCCATCGAGGAATTCTAGTGGCTTGATCTCACCGGTGAAGACATTTTCTAGCTGAATGGGCCCGTGGGTGCACTCGATGATTTCAGCGACTGGATTGTACTTACGAATGGTTTTGATGAGTTCGGTATTTCCTGCACTTTTACACTTAGTGATGAAGATATAGTCAGCGCGGCAGAGATTTTTGACAGGTTCTCTCAGTGTGCCACGCGGGAGCATGTAGCCAGTGCCAAAAGGGCTGTTAGAATCTACGAGTATCACATCAATACTGTGTGCTAATTTGAGAAACTGAAGGCCATCATCTAGCAGAAGCACATCGGAATCGAGTTCCTGTATCGCAAAGCGCCCACCCTTGACCCTGTCTTTATCCACAACAACGGAGACGTTATCGAGATTCTTTGCGAGCATGTAGGGCTCATCCCCTGCGTGGTTCGCCTCTAGGTGGAGTGTTTGACCATCACTCACGACCTTGGGCATAGACTCCGCAGGGATTGCGGCGTCATTGAGCTTCGAGCGCCACTTTTGTGGAGTGTCGAGTTTCTTCGATTTATAGCCACGGCTTAGAATGGCGACCTTGCGGCCATGGTCTCGCAGTGTCTTTGCGAATAGTTCGACCACAGGTGTTTTGCCAGTGCCTCCTACGGTGATGTTACCGATACTAATCACGAGGGAGCCGAGGTGAGCCTGCTCCTTCCAGCCTTTACGAAATAGTCTCAGTCGCTGGGCGACAATGAAGCGGTAGAGCCAGGAAAAACAGCGCAGCACTATACAGAGCATAAATGCACGAAAGCCCTTGGCTCTGCCAAAGATCACATCTTCGCCCCATTCTTCTAACTCATCGAGATTTTCCTGTATCGACATTGTTGGAGTTGATCGCAGTTCACTAAGAGAGCGAATAGAGAGATTTAGGCACCAGAGGATGTGCTGTCTTGTTTTTTTGAACCACCGAGATCTGCGATAATGCCATCGAGGTCTTCAACGATTCGCCATGGCAAGCGCTTGCGCTGGTATTTTCTCCAGACAATGTCCCGAAGGGTTTCCCAGATTGTTAGTGGGGGATTTTCAATAGTTTCCCACTCGGTGGTTTCGCGGCGTGAGATTCTTATGCAAGTGGTGATTTCCCAGTCTGAGCCATAGAAAATGCCACGGAAGAGATGGATTTCACCCTCGATTGTCTCGCGCCATTCATGTCGGTTCTGCCGTTGCATAAGGGGACTGTGGGTGCAGGCCAGAAAAATGGCAAGTTGGCTTTTGAGGGAAAGTGGATTCTCAGCGAGTGTTTCTAATCTCGCTTCGCTCTTGTCTTTAGGAACGGGCTCCTTTAAGCATCTGGCATGAGTATTCGAGTAGGCGTAGCGGGCAGTGGGTCGATGGGGAGAAATCATGCCCGTGTGTTTTCTTTACTAGAGCAGGTGGAGCTCGTCGCTATTTATGATCAAAATGCGGAGCAGGCGAAGCAAGTCGCTGAGGAATTCGGTGGGAAAGCCGTGGATTCGCTCGAGGAATTCGCCAGCTTAGTGGATGGAGCGACAGTGGCTGTGCCGACTATTTTTCACCGTGAAGTGGGGAGTTATCTCATGGAGAATGGTGTCCATGTGCTCATGGAAAAACCGATTGCAGAAAGCCTTGATGATGCTCGCGCACTGATTGAGACATCGCATAAAACAAATACGATTCTTCAAGTCGGCCATATTGAGCGCTTTAATCCTGTGATGCGTGAGCTCGAAGCTCGCCTGAATCAGCCCAAGTTTATCGAAGCGCACCGCCTTTCCCCGTTTCCAAACCGTAGCATGGATATTGGTGTGGTACTGGATGTGATGATCCACGACCTAGAGATCATCATGCATCTGGTGAATTCACCCATTGAGGCGATTGATGCTGTGGGAGTGCCCGTGCTGACGCATAGAGAGGATATTGCCAATGCAAGAATCAGATTCCAGAATGGCTGTGTGGCCAATATCACGGCAAGTCGGATTTCTCCTGAGAGAATGAGAAAGATCCGGGTGTTCCAAGGGGACTGCTATCTCTCTCTGGACTATCAGGCACAAACTGGTGAAATGTACTGGAAGGAAGGCATGGGCATTAAGAATGCCGAAGTAGATGTGGAGAAAGAAGAGCCACTGCGCCTCGAATTAGCTTCTTTTGTGGACTGTGTGGCGAAGGGGCTCACTCCACAAGTCACCGGGCAGCACGGTGCAGCAGCACTGGATGTGGCTCTGGAAATCACCAATCAGATCGCGGAAGCCAATAAGAACCCTAGCTTGAAAGCAAACGCTTAACCGACTGAGATAGAGAGTGTCGCTATGTCATTTGGTGAGTCGATTTTTGTATCAAATTTAGGGTGATTCTATAAGTCATGAGATGTCGGTGTAGTCTAAGAGTTGACAGTGAGTGAAACCCTAGCAGACTAGAAACGTGGATAAGAGAGAAGAAATCCCCAAAAAAACCATCTACCGACTCTCCGTGTATAGTCGCTGCCTAAGGCGTCTATTAGAGAATGGAATAGAAACAGTGAGCTCGACAGCTCTGGCAGCAGCGGCTGGTGTGAAGCCTTCCCAGCTGCGCAAGGACTTAGCGTATTTCGGCCAGTTTGGTACAAGAGGGCTAGGCTATCCAGTGGAAGCTTTGCTAGAGACCATCAAGGGAGTACTTGGCCGGGAGACACTGCAGCCAGTGATTCTTGTGGGAGCGGGGAACCTTGGCCGCGCCTTATTGCGCTATGATGGCTTTCGCAAGGAAGGCTTTAATCTCGTAGCGGCCTTTGACTTAGCTGCTGATAAGAAGGTTCCGGTCTTGCCATGCCCACTTCTACCACAGGAAGAGATGGTGGAATTCATCGGGAAAAACGAGGTGAAAATGGCGATTCTCTGCGTACCCGCAGAAAGTGCACAGCAAGTCGCCAATGAACTTGTCGACTCTGGTATCCAAGGTGTGCTGAACTTTTCACCAGCGATTCTTAGAGTCCCCGAACAAGTGGTGGTGAGTAATGTGGATCTGGCGATGGAGCTAGAGAACTTGAGCTTTTTTATAGGCTAAGGGAGAGGTGATCTCTAGATGCCCTATTTATTTCGTAAACTATTCTCTAAGGAATCTGAGAGTGTAGCGTTCTAAAGAAAAAGAGAGCTTAAGGATGATCCCAGAGAGGAATGTTCAAGAAGATAACACTCCACGAGACACTGCCTATCGATGTTGCCCGCTGAACTAGAAAAGATCAAAACACCTAAGGAACTAGTCGAGTATGCACTCAGCGAGTATGAGTCCCCACTCATCGGCTATGCCTGTGGGATACTCAGGGATTTTGATCGTGCCAGAGATGTCGTGCAAGACACCTTTATTCGCTTGTACCAGCAAGATATCGAGAAGGTCAAAGGCGGGTTAAAGAACTGGCTCTATACGGTGTGCCGAAATCGAGCGCTCGATATTTTAAGAAAGGAAAAACGCATGATTGTTCTCGAGGAGAGTGCCTTCAGCCAGCAAATCAGTGAAGATGCGAATCCATCCGAGTCGATTGAGAAGAAAGAAAAAGCAGCTCAGCTCATGGGACTGGTGAGTCGGCTGAAGCCAAATCAGCGCGAAGTGATTGAGCTGAAGTTTCAAAAAGGAATGAGTTATCAGCAGATCAGCGAGAAGACAGGCTTAACGAGTAGTAATGTGGGGTTTATTCTTCATCACGCGATGAAGCAGCTGCGAGATATGATACCAAGAACTATGGAGGGCCAATAGGGAATGAATCAAAAGAAGAAAGAATCAAGACTCACAGACTACACTCTGGGCGAGCTAAGTTGGGTGGAAGCAGAAGCATTTCGTGAAGTTCTCCAGCGTGACCCAGAGCTGAGGAAGGAAGCACAAGAGCAGCGCGAACTCGTGGATTTATTAGCACTAGGCTATGGAGCCCCTGAGAATGCAGGGCTGACTCAAGAACAGCGTGAAGGTATATTTCGCGCATCAGAAGTGACGAATGAAGCGCTCATCTTAGCCTCTGCACGCAGAGTGCAGTGGCGATCCTATGCGATAGGGATTGGCTCGGCGGCTGCGGCACTCGGGCTCATGCTAGTGGTCCTCAAAGACTACAGAGAGACAAATCCTACAACTGAACCTGCAGTACATGACTGGGCGAGATACTCGAACACTCAGCTACTAAGTCGATTCTCAAGGAATGATGCGGAGTGGCAGATAGGGGACTCAAATGTGATCATAGAAGAATCTGCATCGAGTGCGCAGCCAAGCGTGAAGCAAGCTCTCAAACATGAGCCAAGAGAGTTTCGTGAAGCCACTGAGCGGCGAGCAGAACAGGTCGCGATGAAAGAGAAGACAGGGCTCCATACAGAAGAAACTAAACAAACAAACTGGAAGACTCTCGAGGATCCTTCACCGGTTCGCGTACCTCTGGTGTGTGGCAATGCGAATTGGTCTCTACTCTCTACTGCCATAGAGAGGGGCGAGAAAATTCATCCAGTTGATATCCGTAGTGAAGAAATCATGAATGCGGTGAGCTACCAGCCACCGAGTGATATCATTCTCAGCGATATCCAAGCAGGTCTCGAAGTTGTCTATTGCCCATGGAATGCAGACCACGTGATTGCGAGTGTGTTAGTTCACAGTAAGTCGGTAATTAAGGGGCTTGAGGTTGGGCTGAGTATGGGAGATTCTGTCGAGCGCTACCGCCTTATTGGCTATAGTGAGCCGAGTGAGAATGCTCTAGTGAGTCCAGTGGCTCTTGATGTGCCAGAGGGCTACAGTCATATGGTGCTCTATGAGTTAGAGCTATCAGAGCGCTTCACTAGTGGAGAGAAAGTGGTTTCTCTGCATTTAAAATCTGCCAACGAGCAATTTGAGGAAACCTCGATCACTTCTTCCTTTGCTCGGACTCCTTGGCAAACGTCGAGCACGAACACACAGCTAGCGCTCTGTAGTGCGACTTGGGCGCATGAGCTGCGGCTAAATACCGGAGGTTATGAACAAACCAGAGAGCTTCTAGAGAGACTATCGAAGAAGACACTCAATACTTCTGCGAGAGCACTGCTGAAGACAATCGGTCAGCACACAGCTAACTCAAATTAAACGAGAGCCTAGGTGCAAGTATACTACCGGGAGATAGATAGGCAGTCGCTAAAGAGATATGGTGATCTCTCTGAACGGCTGCCTACCATCTCAGATGGTGGAAGGGTAGTATGGGAGGGGAGAAAAAGGGGTTTGTTATACCAACTCAAAAAAGTAACTGGTAGAATACGCTAGATCTTTGACGAGATGCCATCGTTGTCACTCATCAGAGATGCTCGCATCACCGATGAGTTCCGCCTTGATCTCCCGCAAAATCTCTTCGCGCTTTTTACCAGTTAGTTTTCCTCATTGGTATTAGATATCTTTAAGCGATTAGTTCAGGGATAATCTCACCACCAAACTGAGAGAGCTGCTTGTAGCGACCTCCATGGAAGTAGGTGAGTTTATTATCATCGAGTCCTAACAGATGCAGTAAAGTGCAGTGGACATCACGGATCGGGTGCACACAGTCTACGGCTTCTGCACCAATCTCATCTGTGGATCCTACCACAGTGCCTTTCTTCACACCACCACCTGCGAAGAACATATTCATCGCTTCCTTATTATGGTCACGTCCAATGGCGTCTTCACCACCACGAGCGTTATTATCTGGAGTCCGGCCAAACTCACCCGTCCACATGACGAGTGTGTCATCGAGCATTCCGCGCTGCTTAAGGTCTTTGATAAGAGCGGCAATGGGCTTATCCACGGAGCGAATACGCTTAGCGTGCGCGCTGAGGATGTAATCGTGTGAGTCCCAACCACCTGAGAAGAGCTGGACAAAGCGAACACCTTGCTCAATCAGACGTCTTGCAAGTAGGCAGCGGCGTCCAAAGGGCTCAGTTTCCGCGTCATTGAGACCGTACATTTCTTTGATGTATTCTGGCTCACTATCAATATCAATGACCTCGGGAACCGTCATTTGCATACGGTAGGCGAGCTCATAGTTTTCCATTCTTGCCGCGAGGTCTTCGTGCTGAGGATGGTCTTTGAAGTGCTCCCCGTTGAGCTCTTTGAGAATATCGAGGTTCTTTCTTTGTTGCTCTCTGGTGCGGTACTTAGGGCCTTCTAGGTCGAGAATCGGAGAGCCTTCCGCTCTCAGTGGCGTGCCTTGGTAGTGTGCAGGCAGGTAGCCATTGGTCCAGTTACCGGCACCACCCTGAGGCTGGGCGAGTTCTGTCATCACTACATAGCCGGGAAGATTCTGGTTCACAGATCCAAGTCCGTAGCCCACCCAAGATCCGATGCCTGGATCACCACCAAATTGGTTTCCGGTATTCATGTGGTAGAGAGCTGCTGGGTGGTTGACAGATTCACCTTGGCAACCACGGTAGACGCAGAGCTCGTCAGCGACTTCAGACTGAGATAAGTTCTCAAAGAGCTCATTCATCTCGATGCCAGAAGCACCTGCTTTTTTGAACTTAAAGGGGCTTTTGACATAGAAGCGGCTCGACTGCTTTGAGCCATTAACTTTATTCTCACCAAGGAATTTCTTGAGGTGAAGGTCATCTAACTTAGGCTTCGGATCAAAGGTGTCGATGTGGCTGGGCCCGCCTTCCATGAAGAGCATGATGCAAGCTTTTGCTTTTGGCTGGTGCATCGGAGCTTTGACAGAGAGTGGGCCGGCATTGGCCATAGTTTCTCTGGCAGTCAGATCAGAAAATGCGACTGAGCCAAGTGAGGCACCAAGTCCGTAGAGAAACTGTCTACGTGTTTGTTCTGAGGAGAGAGGGCGTGAGCAAATATCTTTTTTCATAATGATGGGATATTAAAATAAATCAGTGTTAGTAGACGAAGATGTATTCGTTTGTGTTAAATAAGACCATGGAGATATCTGCTAGAGCACGAGTCTCTGCACTGACATCTGCGGGTTGTGGATCATAGATGAAGTCCTCAAAGAAAGGCATGTACTCATCATACTCGAAGCTCTCTCCCGTGAACTCCTCCACGAGTGAACGTGTGAGCTTGGTGGGGTAGGTCGTTTTTTCTGGTGTGACTGTTTTCTGGTACTCTACGAGCTCTTGGTAGTGCTTTTGGAGTGTATCGAGTTCTTCTTTCTTTGGCTCTCTAGCGAAGGTGATCTCAAATGCTTTTGCGATCTGCTCCTTAGGGCTAGAAGCTTCTTTCTGGACTCTGAGTGCCAGACCAATAGAGCGTGCTGTCATGGTATCACTATTAATGAGAGTGAATACCTGAGGTGTGACACTTGGTGAGTCACGCAGCTCACAGCTCGTGTCTGCGAGAGGCTTATTAAAGACCTCCATGAAGGGATCTCTGAGACCTCTTAGCTGCTTCGAGTAGATAGAGCGGCGGTTACGCTGCTCTGGTGTCGGAGAAGCTTGGTAGACTGGCGCTAGTGCGAACTGTACCATGCGTGGGCCAAAGGCCACTTCGCGGTTAATCTCTGGGCGAGTCGGAAGTCCACCCATATCGAGTGTAAGCTCTCCTGTGTGGCTAAGCATCGTGTCACGAAGTTCTTCCGCTGTGAGGCGGCGAGGCTCGAACACGGAGAGAAGTTCATTGGATGGGTCAGTACTATCGAGTTTTTCTCTATTAGGGTGCTCAGTGGATCTCATCCAAGCTTGTGAGGTGAGGATCTTCTTGTGGAGTTGTTTGATGGACCAGCCTTCTTCCACAAAGCTCTTGGCTAGGTGGTCAAGTAACTCAGGGTGAGTGGGCTTCGCTCCTGTGGCTCCGAAGTTATTTGGATTCGCAGCAATGCCTTTGCCAAAGTGGAAGCCCCAAATACGGTTCACGATAGAACGTGTCGCAAGATGGTTCTCTTCATGACTGATCCAGCGAGCTAGAGTGAGGCGGCGATTCTCAAAGCCTTCGCTAAGTTTGTATGGATTCTCCTCGTCACCGACTTCTGTGGGAACGCCAAGAGCACTGAGCACACCTGGCTTCACCTCAAGACCCTCTGAATGCACAGAGCCGCCTGCGAGGATGAAGGACTTCGGCATAACCTTATGCTTCTTCATCATGTTCTTATCACCTTCTTTGGGCTTGCGGAGCTTGCCAGAAGCTTGATGGGTGTTACCACCATTGTAGACGGAGTGGGCAAGGGGCTCAAACTGCTCCATCATTCTGGTGTAGAGACGGCCTTCGTTTTCACGAGTTTTGATTTGAGAATGTTCTGTGTCCGTGAGGCCGACATTACGAGGAGGTTTGTCTTCTTTGAGTGGCTTTCTGGTTTTGTAGTCCTTGTACTCAAGTCCCTTCTGCTTGTACCACGACTTTGCCGCTTCTTCACGAATCGCGTAGAGGCGATCTAGTTCGGCTTTACTGAAGTCAATCTGCGCCTGGATCTTCGCTTTATCATGTGCTAGGAGCTTGAGGTTCTCTTCTTTTAAGAAAGGTACCTCGATCTCTGCTGGCTGAGTGGTCGCAAAGGCCGCGTAGAGGCGGTAGTAGTCCTTAGTAGGGATAGGGTCAAACTTGTGATCATGGCACTTCGCACAGCGCATGGTCGTGGACATGAATGCTTGGCCAGTGATGTTAGTGAGGTCATCTAAATAAGCTTGTCTTTGCTCCTTAGGGACAGTCATCCCTGTGAGCTCCCATGGCCCCATGCGCAGGAATCCAGTAGCGATCTGGAGCTCAGGACTTGTGTCCTCCATCTCATCACCAGCGATCTGCTCCATGATGAAGCGGTTCCATGGCTTATCCTGATTAAAGGAGCGAATCACATAGTCTCTGTAACGCCACGCATTGCCGTTTTCCCAGTCATTGGAGAAGCCCGCAGAATCACCATAGCGAACGATATCAAGCCAGTGCTGACCCCAGTGCTCACCGTACTGGTCAGAGGCTAGCATTTCATCAATGCTCTGATTCCATGCGTCTTCGCTATTCACCTCCCAAGCAGCGAGGAAGGCATCGAGCTTGTCCTTAGCAGGTGGGAGACCAAGTAGGCTGTAGTGAAGTCGTCTGTAGAGAGTTTTTGGGTCAGCTTGAGGTGCTGCCTGGATATTCTTCTCGGCGAGCTTCTTATCAATGTAGTAGTCAACGGGGTGACTTGCGTCAGCTCCAGGAGCAGTCTCCTTGAGTGGCTGGAAGGCCCAGATGTCTTCTGGCTGATAGCGGCGGTAGGTCCAAGAGTCATTTTCACCACCACTTGTTTTTATGAGAATACCATCTTCTGTGACGATCTTATGTTTCTCTTCTTCTTGGATGAGAGCTTGGATTTCATCACTCGGCCACACCGCACCATCTCTGATCCAGTCTTCGAGATCCTTGATCTGAGCCTCTGAGAGTCGATCATTTTCTTTAGGAGGCATCTCGAAGTCGGGATCAGTCCAGCGCACTGTGTCCATGATCGGGCTCTTCTCTGGGTGGCCAGGAATGAGTACTTCCTTGCCGAAGAATTCACCACCTTCGAGTAAAGACTCTCGGGTGAGCATGTTAAAATCACCACGCACCTTTTTCTCATCACCGTGGCAGCCGTTACATTTTTCGAGGAAGACAGGTTTCACCTTGAGGGTGAAGTGTCTCTGAGCATCCGTGATAGAATGCTCGGATTCCGCGTAAAGAGCTGTTGCAGAGAGGGCAACGGCTGCCGATAACGATATAATGGTGCGGTAAACTTTCATGAGTGATTAAATGAACAGTAGGTGGAAAATGAATCTACAGATAAATGGGAGCCGATTAGAGAAGGTTAACGTTTTTTTTGAATGATTTTCATCTTTAATCACCTTCTTTGAGAGTTTTTAGGTGATTTCACTCTCATGACTTGGAAAAGCGAGTTTGAGAAAGGGAAGAAAAGTAGTGTTCCCAGCGAAACTCGCGCCCTACGCTAGGAGAGTTTTACGAATAATAGGCACGAGTAAATTCAGCTCAATTCTCCTCGTGTAGTGTGGGCAGAGATCCTCATTTTTGATCAAATATGCTCGAGAACCCTTTTACATTCTTTGCCACACTACACGAGAAAAATTGATAGCATAACCTATTGATCATCAGTGAAATAAATATCAAGATAGCGCAATAAAAGCTTGACTGAGTTGAGGGCCCTTCAAAATTTAAGTGCTTAAATTCAAACTCATCCAGGCCCTCGCTCCGACTCTAAACATAAACGCTGCCCGACTCAAGACCCTCTGTCTTTTAATCGAAGCCATTATCCGTC